>NZ_JAPDNC010000017.1:0-87349 GCF_025947915.1 Erwinia sp. INIA01 | reverse complement strand
GCCGGACGAGTACCGGTTGATGGCGGAAAATACGGAAATCTCAAAAAGTGCCTGGAACTAAATCCGGTCTACTTACACAGGCAATACCAAAGTCACAAAGCAGGCTGACTGATGCCCCGAGCGGGCCATCCGCAGCGCTGAACGCAGAGAGGAAGCCAGGATTCATCCGCATGGACGCGGATGAAAAGTTCAGCCGGGCCACGGATGGCCCGTCTGAACGGGTCCGACAGGCTGACGAACGGAGTGAAGGCACCGCGAAGCGGCGCGAGGACCGGCCCAACCGGGGCATCAGCCAGCCAGCGCAGACACCGTTATTCCAGAGGGCAAAACTACATTTTCAAACCGAGGAAGGTAAACGGCTTCGCCTCTTTATAATGGTCGTTAGCCATTCCTGAATAGATGTTGGTCTGATTTGGCCCCAGATCGAGCTTCATCACCCTGCCGGTTTTTTCCGAGAAATCGATCTTTTTCAGGTCGGTCCAGAACACATTTGGCGTAAGCGCAGACTCGAAGAAGTAAAGCCCGCGCTTCTGATCGGAAACGGTCCGCCAGCGCGTGGAGGAGATATTCGGCTGGCCGGGCGTTGAGATACCGTAAGGCACGGACACATTGCGGATCACGCTAAAGGTACTGGCGATAGCTTCAACCGCGTTTTCAGATTTAGGGATCGCGTTAACGTAGAAACTGGCGCGGGCAAAGCGGTCCGGCGCGCTGTTGGTGCCTGGCAGCATCACCGTGCCGCCGATCTGCTTCCAGTACTCTTCCATTGCCAGCTGTTTCTCAAAAATCGGTGAGTTGGTCATCACCTGATAGCTGCGGCTGTGATGAATAACCTGTTTACCATCAATATATTCGATAATCGCACTGTCACCGGTGGCGTCAGACAGCGAAAGATGCAGCGTGGCCAGACGATCTTCCCCCGGCACTTTGTCGGTGACAATGCTGAACGGCTCTTTGCTAAGTACATCAACCGCTTCCTGAACGGTGGCGAAATTATCCAGCGCGTACTGCGCCCAGGCGGCGATCGTCAGGCCCGGTTTTTTGCTGTCGTATTTCGGGTAAGAAGACTCCACCAGCCACAGCACATTCGCCACCAGCCCGGCTTCGTTCATACCGTCGGTGGTAGAGATATCGTAGCCAGAGGCGATCACGCTGCCGTATTTCGAGGTCCACTTAACGGAATTTGGCCCGGCTTCACCGGTGCGCTGCATGCCGCGCGGGAAAATCCACAGATTGGTGCCGACATCGACCTTCCAGTCCATCGAACGCGCGGTTATCACCTGGTCGTTTGCGCCCAGATAGACAAGCCGCGTGCATGCTTCCACCGTCGGCATCAGCATGCCCATCGTCAGAAGCGCGGCACTACACTTCGCAAAAAATGAGTTCTTTTTCAAAATCATCGTTCTGTTTGCCTGTGTTTTTTCTGTGTGAAGTTCCCAAAAACGGTATGTTAATGTAACAGTAACTGGCATTATTTTACCCAATACCGTTAATAAATTTTATAAAAGGGAAGATGCTTTGAAACGACTTGCCGTCTTAGCCATACTGCCTCTCTACGGATTTCAGGCCGCCGGTGCGGCCCCCTCAGCCCTCACTACTCCCGACCGACCGCTCATCAACACATCAGAAAAACCGGACTGGGCCTTTCAGGTCACGCCGTTTTTGTGGGCGGCAAGCATGAGCGGCAGTATCTCGCCGTTTCAGCGCGGTTCGACGGTGGACGTGGATAAACCTTTTTCAGAGGTGATGGACGATCTGAACTTTGGGGGATTCCTTGATATCTGGGCACGCTACGATCGCTTCGTCTTCTCCGGAAATCTGATGTATGTCGATACCACCGACAGCCACGCCAGCGGGCCGCTCTCCGCATTCCAGATCCCGGGATTCGGCGTGACTATCCCGCCCGGATCTAACGTTGACGCAAAAGTGGATAGCCGACAGTTTATGGCCACTCTGCTGGGCGGTTATCGCGTAATGGAAACGCCTGATTTTACTCTCGATCTGCTCGGCGGCATGCGCGTATGGCACGTGTCTAATGATATCACCGTGTCGGCCAGCCATTCGCTGATTGGCAGTCGAACCGCCTCGTACGGCGAGAGTTTCAGCTGGGTCGATCCGCTGGTCGGCGCGCGCGTGTTCCTGCCGCTGACGAACGAATTTTCGTTCCAGACAGAGGCCGATGTGGGCGGGTTTGGTGTGGGGGCCGACCTCACCTGGTCGGTGCTGGCCAGCATCAATTACACCTTTACGGATAATATCTCGGCCTCGGTAGGCTATAAGGCGCTGAAAGTGGATTACGACCATAATGGCCACGTCTATGACACCCTGCTGCGCGGCCCGGCTATTGGGGTTACGTGGCGTTTTTAACGCTGATCTCTCCCTCTTCTTCATTCAGTTAAAAAAAATGCCCAGCCTGTTAAGGCCGGGCATTTCCGCAGTCGTGCAGTATTTTAAATACTTACGTCATCAGAAGTCGTATGACATCGACACTTTCAGCTGTCGCGGCGTGCCCTGGTAAATATAGGTGCCACCGCTTTCCACGCCGGACCAGTAGCGTTTATTGGTGACGTTATCCACGCCCACGCGCCAGACCAGATCGTTGTCCTGCACCTTCATACGGTAACGCGCACCGAGATCCAGCGTGGTGTACGCATCCAGCTTCTTGGTGTTCGCCGCATTGGCGTACTGTGAACCGGAGTGGGTCAGGCGCGCGGTGGCGGTCAGGCCGTCGATCGGCTTGATGTCATACTCCGCGCCCAGCACGGTGTAAAACTCAGCCACGCCCACCGCTTTTTTACCGTCGTTGGTACCGTTCTGAGTTTTCGTCATCGTTGGGTCCAGCCAGGTCGCGCTGCCGTTCAGACGCAAACCGAATACCGGCTCGCCGAAGACGTTCAGCTCCACGCCACGGTTGCGTTGTTCGCCCTCCAGCGAAAAGTATTTGGTTTCAGGGTTGGTCAGCCCTTTTGGCTTTTTGATTTCAAACAGTGCCAGCGAGCCGCCGACCCGGCCTGAATCAAACTTCACGCCCACTTCGTTCTGCTTCGCCAGCGAGATGCCGGAAACGGTACCCGTGTTGATTGCCGTTGAAGGTGCCGTTTCGCCCGGAGACAGCGACTCGATGTGGTTAGCATAGAGGGAAACCTGCTCCCACGGTTTGAACACGATGCCGTAGGCAGGCGTCCAGCGATTTTTGGTGAAGCGCTCTTTGTCCTTCTCCGCCGCCGTGCCGTAGCTGTAGTTGCGTACCACCACCTTCTGATGGCGGGCACCCAGAGTCAGCAGCAGCTTGTCGTCAAACATCCCCAGCGTATCCGACAGCAGGAATCCCTGGCTGCGTACGCGGCTGGTCGGGCGCGGAGAGTTGAGATCGCCACCGAAGGAGGTCATATCCGGCGGGTTAATGGCGGAAGGCTCATAAATATTGGTCGCAACGGCTTCGGCCGCTTTCGCCATGCCGTAGGAGGTTTTCTCACGACGGTTCATCGCCGAATAGCCGAGGTTAACGCTGTGGTTCACCACCCCGGTGGCGAACTGGCCGCGAATGCCGAACTGGCCACTGAAGGCATCGACAAACTTGTTGGTATCCATACGGCCAATCACCGCATTGCCGTTAGCATCCGTTAGTTTCGGCGTGCCGTAGGCACCGTATTCGTGGGAATGCTGCCCGCCGAGTGCGCCGTACAGCGTCCAGTTCTGGGCAACGTCATACTCCGCGCGCGCCATGCCGAATTCGCTTTCCAGGTTGCTGTATACCCAGTCCTGGCTGTAGTTACTGGTGGCTTTCGGCACTTCAGGAATAAAATCCACGCCGCTGACGTTCACGCCCAGTCGACCGCCGTGGAAGGCCTGTTTTTGATAGCCCATATCGAGGGAGGTGCGCAGCCGATCGCCGCGATAGTCCAGGCCGATGGAAGCCAGGGTGGTGCGGCGTTTCTCATTATCCACCGCGGTGTCACCTTCGCGATCCAGCAGGTTAACCCGCGCGCCCCACTGATTGTTGTCGCCAAAACGGCGACCGGCATCAATGCTGGCACCCAGCTGGTTTTTACCGGTGTAGTCCACGCCCACGCGGGTCAACGGCACATCGTCCGCGTGTTTCGGTTCAAGGTTGATCATCCCACCGACACCGCTCGACGCGCTGCCGTTCATCAGCGCATTGGCCCCTTTGAACACCTCCACGCGCTCCACCATCTGGGTCGACACCACCTGGCGCGGCATCACGCCGGACAGGCCGCCGAAGGTCATGTCATCGCCGTTGAGGTCAAAGCCGCGAATGCGGTAAGTTTCCGCGAAGTTACCGTAGCCCTGCACGTTCTGGATCGAGGCATCGTTAGCCACCACGTCCTTGATGGTTTTGGCCTGCTGATCCTGAATCAGTTTGGAGGTGTAGCTGACGATATTAAACGGCACGTTACGCGCGTCCTGCTCGCCCAGCATGCCCATACGCCCACCGTTAGCCACCTGCCCGTCCAGGTAGGCCGGAACCAGCTTATCGCCGCCCGGAGTGAACTGAGAATCAGCAGTCGCGGTGACCGTCAGTGTCTGCTCGTTGCTGGCTGGGGAGGTTGCGGTTTGACTGGTTTCGGTTGCTGCCATGGCTGGCAACGTTGCAGCGCCGACGGCCAGCGCCAGCAGTTTCAGGCGGAATCGGCCAGAGGGGGAATATGAAGCGGACATCTCTTATCCTGTCTGTATATGGAATGATAATACTTATTATTGAGCTTGCGATTATCCGACTCATTCTTTCCAGATCAAGCTAAAAATTCGCGCTGCGAAACAGGATTGCCCTCCCCGGTTAAGGAGAGGGATTGCAGCAGGAAGGAATTATCGCTGGCGCAACAACCAGATAAAGCAGGGGGCACCGATAAAGGTTGCTAGCAAACCGGCGGGGATTTGATAGGGAAAAATCACCACCCTGCCCAGCAGATCCGCCAGCAGCATCATACCGCTGCCGATGGTAGCCGCCGCGGCCAGCTGCGGTAACGGCCGGTGCCAGCCCAGTAGGCGCGCCAGATGCGGTGCCATTAAACCAACAAAACTCAGCGGGCCAATCATCAGCGTGGCGGCGGCGATCAGTCCGGCCGACAGCAGCAGGATCAACAATCGTGACTTGAGCATCGGCACGCCCACGCTGGATGCCGTGACGCCGCCCAGCGGCAGCACCGTCAGCCAGCGGCGCAGCAGCGGGATCAGCGCCAGCAGCAGCACGGCCAGCAGGGATACGCCCAGCGCCTGCTCGCCGGTCACCCGATAGGTCGACCCCGCCAGCCAGCTCAATACCACGCCGCTACGCGGATCGCCGCTGGCGAGGAACAGGGTCAGCAGCGTGCCGTAAACGGTACTCAGCGCGATCCCCACCAGCAGCAGCCGGGTGGCGGAAAACCCTTCCCGGCGGGACAGCATCACCATGACTCCCAGCGTCAGCATCGCCCCCGCCGTTCCGGCAGGCAGTAACCAGCTATCCACATCACCGGAGACGAGGAACATCAGCAGCACAATGGCGCAGGCCGCGCCGGAGCTGACACCCAGCACTTCCGGACTGGCCATCGGATTGCCTGTCATCCGCTGTATCAGCATGCCGGACGCCGCCAGCATCGCCCCCGCCGCCGCAGCAGCCAGCACGCGCGGCCAGCGCCACTGCAGTAATGAGAGGTCGGAGATCAACCACTGCCCGCCGTCGCCGCTGAACAGCGCGGCGGCGATCAGCAGCAGCAGTCCGCCCGCCACCAGCAGCGGGAGATAACGCGAGGTTCCGCGCTCACGTGCGGTGGCCGGGGCAACGGCATTAGCCACCTTGGTATGGCGCAGGCGCGGCAGCATCCACAGCATCAGCGGCGCACCGATCAGCGCGGTCACCGCGCCCGTTGGCAGCTCGCGCCAGTAGCGAGCCAGCAGCATCACCGCCTGATCGCTAATCAACAGCAGGCCCGCCCCCAGCGCTGCGGAGCAGAACAGCCGGGGGCCGAGCCGCCGCACGCCCAGCAGCCGGGTCAGCACCGGCGCGAACAGGCCGATAAAGCCAATCACCCCCACGCTGGCAACGGTCAGCGCGCTCAGCGCCACGGCCAGCAGCAGTCCGCTGATGCGCACCAGCGCCAGCCGCATGCCCAGGTTGCGCACCACGCTGTCGTCCAGCCCCAGTAGCGTCAGCGGGCGGATCATCAGTACAATCAATACCATGGCCGCCAGCATACGCGGCCAGAGAAACTGCACCGCACTCCAGTCATACTGGTTCAGCATGCCGCTGCTCCAGATAAACAGGTTTTGCAGCCGTTCGTGGTTAAACAGCGCCAGCAGGCTTTTTACCGCCCCGCTGTAAAGACCGAATACCAGCCCGGCAAGGATCAGCGTGACCGGCGAGAGCTGCCGCCCCCAAGCGATGGCCAGTACCACCGCCCCGGCGGTTAAGCCCCCGGCGAGCGCCGCCAGCTGCTGGCCCGTCTCTCCCCATGCTGGCGCAAACAGGATCGCCAGCGTCAGGCCGAGCTGAGCACCGGCGGCCACGCCAAGCGTTGACGGTTCGGCCAGCGGGTTACGCAGGATCTGCTGGAACAGGATACCCGCCACGCCCAGTCCGCCGCCGACCAACAGTGCCAGTGCCGTGCGGGGCAGCAGGCTGAAGTGAAACAGCATCTGGCTGACGTCGCTCTCATCGGGTGCAGTAATCGCCTGCCACCACAGCTGAAAATCCAGCTGATGCATAAAATTTCCTGCCATCAGCGCCAGCGCTAATACCGGTAAAACCAGCCATAACCCGCGGCTCATACCCTGGCCTCCAGCGTCTGTTCCAGCAGCTGACAGAAACGCAGCGCGGAATAGTTAGCGCCGAAGAACCACACCGCCGGCAGCAGATGCAGTTTCTCTTCGCGCACAAACGGAATGCTGCGCCACAGCCGGGCATGGGCGATCTCGCGCATAGGATCGTCATCGCCGTGCAGGAAGCAGAGCGCCCGCACACCCTCCATCTTCGCCAGGCGTTCAATCCCGACGATGGTACTGCCCCACTGGTTGGTTTCCCCCTGCCAGGCGCTGTTCAGCCCCAGACGGCTCAGAATATCGCCGAACAGGCTGCCCTTGCCGAATACCATCACCCGGCGGCTGTCGAGGAAGCTGAACATCAGCAACTTTTCCTGCCGATAACCCTGTAGCCGCTCTGCGCTGGTATTCAGCCGCCGATCCATGGCGGCCAGATAGCGTTCGGCCTCGGCGTCTCTGCCCAGCAGGCTGCCCAGCGTACGAATATCGGCCACGGTGCTGGCCAGCGGCCCGCGTTCTGCGGTACTGAACTGGCTGGTCCACTGCGGCGAGAGCGTGCTGATGCGTTTGGCGTTTGGACCAAAGCCGCGCGATAGCAGCATCAGCGACGGCTTCAGGCGCTGCAGCAGCTCAAGATTGGGCTCGTTGCGCAGCCCGACGTCAATAACATCCGGGGCGAGTTCAGGCTCCACCACCCAGCGGCGATAGTTAGGCAGATCGGCAACCGCCAGCGGCATAATCCCCAGCGCCAGAAGCAGCTCCACCGGCCGCCATTCCAGGGCAATAACCCGGTGGGGATCGGCAGGCGCAGCCAGGAGTCCTGGCGTGGCAAAAAGCGGCGAACACGCCAACAGCATCAGCAGGCGACGGCGGGTATGCTGTTCAGGGTTTAGAGTCATGGCGTTCAACAATCAATGTAGTCAGAACGCCATATTATGCCTTAGCGAGGGTTCACTACCAAAATATGCTCAGGCATCAACTGCTTCAGGCACGCGATCCATTCCTTTTTTTCATCATCGCCACGCCTGCTCACGATTTATCAATCGTCGTCACCGACTCCTCGCGGCACTGTAATAAATCCAGAGTCTGCTGGTAATGATAGATATCAAACAGCGACTCTCCGTTGCGCAGCCGCTGCATAATGACGCTCTCCTTTTCACGCCGTTCAACTGATGCAGACAGCACCGCTTCCGCCTCACTGAACGGGACGCAAACCACACCGTCATCATCACCGATAATAATATCGCCCGGATGAACAATGACACCGCCCACCGTGACGGGTTGATTGATATAGCCCAGAGTGGCTTTTGCCGTTCCCTCAACGCAAACTCCGGAGGAAAACACCGGTAAGTTGAGTTTTTTAATCGCGGCACTGTCACGAACCGTGCAGGAGAAGACCAGACCTGCGATTTTCTTTACCGCGCACTCTACGGCCAGCACTTCGCCGAATGGACCTGAATGAACCAGATCCCCCATATCCAGCACAATCACATCATTTTCGCTGGCCATATTAATGGCTTTAATCAACATGAGGTTATCTGCCGGATGGCTTTTCACCGTCAGAGCCCGACCATAAAACTTCATCCCCTCTTTGAGTGGCCGAATTTTACCGTTCATTGCTCCCCGACGTCCCAGGGCTTCATGAATCGTTGCCACGTCTTCATCTTTAAATTTCGCCAGCACGTCCTGGGCAACAACAGGTCGCGTATGAATAATATTGAGCATGGGTTTCTCCATAATTTTTATTCCTTTCCCCGTTGCCATTACGGGGAAAGGAAAGGCAAGCGTCATCAGCAGGAAGAGTTATTGAATATCGTCAAAACCGAGAATGTAGGTCACCAGTGATGAAACAACGATTGCAGTACAAATACCGGCGACAATAGCAAAGAGTGTCTGTTGGAAAATAGGAATTGAAAGCAGATTAGAAAACCCCATCACAAAGGCTTTCGCACCTAAAAGTCCCGCCACTAATCCTCCGGCAGCCCCCCCCGCCATCACACCATACATAGGGCGTTTTAATCTCAGGTTAATACCATATATCGCAGGCTCAGTGACGCCAGCAAGAATACATCCGATGCCAGAGCTTAAGGCCTCTGCACGTAATTTTTTATTCTTCGTTCTCAGTGCCACACCGAAACAGGCACCACCTTCCGCCATATTATGAACAATTAACGCTGGTTTAAACAAACTATCACTTCCGGTGGAGGCCAGGCTCTGGATAATAATCGGACTAAATAAATGGTGGATGCCTGCCATGATAATAAATGGCATCATACCGGCTAACAGCGCGACAGATAATGCGCCAAAGGTATTTTGCAGGAACATCAGAAAATTAATAATATATTTCCCAATGTAGGCACCGAGCGGGCCAAGAATTAAGAATCCTAACCCACCTGCGATGATAATCGTAAAGGTACCAACAAACACCGCCTTGAATATGCCCGGTATCACTTTATTCAGATAATATTCAAGTCTTGCGGCAACCAGTGCGATAAGCAATGCAGGTAAAAATGAGCTGGCATAGGTATCCAACAGCACTGGCAGGCCCATAAAGGATACGTCCCCACCCGCAGCGGCTATTTTGATAAAGCCGGGGTGGATCAACGCCGACGAGGCGATCATCGAATAGATAGGTGTGCTCCCCAGCTTCATGGCGGCACCGTACGCAATGAACACCGGCATAAAATAAAACGCACTGTGTGATACAAAATACAACAGCGAATAGGTTGACGAATTTTTAAATTCAGGAGAAATGAGCGTAATGATTAACAGCACAACCAGCGTCATCCCGCCGGCAATAAATCCCGGAACGGCAGGTGTTACGGAACTGGCAACGAAGCCGATAACCGTATTCAGTATACCCAACGCCGTGACTTTCTTTTTCTGCCTGGGTGCCAACGGAACGGTTTCCGCCGGTTGAGTATCAGCGTGGCCGTTGAACATCTTTTCAACCTCCACGTAGACCGGAATAAGATCCTTACCTAAAATAATTTGCAACTGCCCGGTCGCATTCACAACGCCTAAAACGCCGGGGATCTTTTTTATTTCATCCTGATTAACCAGTTCATTATTATCAATAACAAATCTTAGCCGTGTCATACAGTGCGTTACGGAGATAATATTCCCCGATCCGCCAGATGAATGAATAATGTCTGAAGCTGTTTTTGTAGGGTTCATCGGTGACTATCCTTAAAGCTCTGTACCGTTAGTTTTAATTATGCGTTGATACCATTCGAAAGAGTCTTTTTTAATTCTCTTCAGCGTGCCATTCCCTGAGTTATCTTTATCAACATAGATAAAGCCATACCTTTTTTTCATCTCGCCGGTGCCCGCGCTGACAATATCGATCGGCCCCCACCACGTATATCCCATCACGTTAACGCCATCCTGAATCGCCTGCTTCAGTGCGGTCAGATGTGAGCGCAGGTAATCCACACGATAGGGATCGTGAATTTTCCCGTCTTCAAGCACATCTACGGCACCCAGGCCGTTTTCCACCGGGAATAGCGGAACCTGATAGCGATCCCAGAGCTCATTCAGGGTGTAACGGAAGCCCATCGGATCGATTTGCCAGCCCCAGTCAGTGGACGCCAGATAGGGGTTCGGGGTGCCAATATCACCGCCGGTGTCGCCGAAAAAGGCCTGGCCGGCTTCGTGTGTCGTGGTCTTGTAGTAACTGAACGCCAGGAAATCATTGGTGTTATTTTTTATCAGCGCTAAATCTTCGTCATGCATGGCAATAGAGCAGCTATTCTCGTGCCACAGACGGTAAACATAGGTTGGATAATACCCGCGCAGCATAACGTCAGAGAAGTACAACGAGCGGCGACGCAAATCCTGCGTTTCAAATACGGCGACAGGATCACAGTTGTTCGGGTAAACGTTACTGGATGCAAGCATGCAGCCGATTTTCGCATCAGGAATAATTTCACGGCAAAGTCTGACCGCTTTGGCGTTCGCCACAAACATATGGTGATTGGCCTGATAGACAATCTCCATTTTATTCTTTTGCTCTTCTTCCGTTAAAAGGATCCCGGCAACATAGTCGGGGTTCCTTCTCATGTTGTTAATTTCGTTAAACGTAATCCAGTATTTTACTTTGTCTTTATAGCGGTTAAACACCACCGCGCAGTAGTTTTCGTAAAAATCGATCAGCTGTCTGTTTCTCCAGCTGCCGTATTTTTCAACCAGCCCCATTGGGGTTTCATAATGCGAAAGAGTAATCAGAGGCTGAATGCCATTCCTGAGCAGTTCATCGAACAGGTCATCATAAAATTTCAGCCCGGCCTCATTGGGCAGGCTTTCATCGCCCTGCGGGAAGATGCGCGTCCAGTTAATTGAGGTTCTGAAAATCTTGAGCCCCAGCTCACGGAATAACTGAATATCTTCTTTATAGCGATGGTAAAAATCTATACCGTCTTCAAGGGCATAATAGCGCCCCGCTTCAGGATGGCCGACATAATGATGATGAATACCATTTGGAAAACAGCTGGCTAAATCCAGCCCCTTTCCATCAGCTGACCAGGCACCTTCACACTGGTTTGCCGCAACTGCGCCTCCCCAAAGAAACTCCGGAGGAAACGACCCCGTATACCCTGACTTAATGTTGTCAATACTCATAAAATATTTACGTCCAGTTTATGACTCGGTTAAAAAGTGGAATATGTGGAACAGAGATCACATTTAAAATGCATACGTCAGGCCCAGAGCAAGAACATCATCGGTATTTATTCCTGCTTTTTGGGTGAAGTCATTCGCATTAATAAGATTGATTTTGTAATCAACAATAGCAGAAACGTTTTTGGTCAGATAATAAAAAGCACCAATACTGATGTACTCAACCAGGTCTGGATTTCCATAACCTTTAATGTCGTGACCGCGAGATCTCAGATAAGCAATCGACGGACGAATACCGTTTTCAAACTGGTATTGCACAACGCTTTCAAAATTCTCCGCTTCGTTGGCGATGTAGGGGCCAAAAGTGGTCATATTTTTGCTGTTGGCATAGACCGCCGCCGCATAGAGATGGCCGTTGTCATATTTAATGCCGCTGGCCCATGCTTCTGCATGCTCCCCGGTCGCATTCAGCGCTTCAGTCGTATTTTTCTGCCCGAGAGTGCGGTCTGAGGCAGCATAGGTCAAACCGGCAGAGAGATCGGAAACTTTGTAGGTGACGGCCGCCCCAACACCGTTACCGTTCTGCTTTCTCAGATCGTTCCTGCCCTGTTCATTCTTTCCCTGATACTGAATCGCCAGGTTCAAGCCACTGACAAGATTAAAAAAGTCAGTTGTTCGCCACGTTAAAACACCGGTCGTGCGCTTGGCCATATAAACATCATTCTGCGACCAGGTGTCAGAACCAAACTCCGGCAGCATATCTGTCCATGAACCGATATCATACAGAACCCCCAGGTTACGCCCGTAATCAATTGAGCCAAACGTGGTGTCTTTCAAACCCGCATAGCCATAGCGTGTTTTATCCCCCTGGTTGGTCGATTCAGGGTTATTTCCTTTCAGTTCCATTTCCCAGCGGGCAAAACCGATAAGGCGTTCAGACAGTGATGTTTCCCCACGAAGACCAATACGGAAATAGGTTTTATCACCGTCCAGTGAGGACAGATCGCTAAAATAGTGGCGGGGAGATATCTTCCCGTAAATATCTAATTTATTACTCTCTTTACTGTAGACAACGGCGGAATGACTTTCATGTGATAAAAGGATAAACGGTATGATGACATAGAATTTATTCATTATTGTAGGGTTCCACAGGAGATATATTTATAAATTTATAATAATGAGGATTGAATTAGCCTGAACCATTCAACATGACCGAATATAACAAACACCATATATTGAAAAAAATGATATTTATTGATATGGTATATCTACGTTATTGATATTTGGATAACCCCAATGAAGCTTGAACTGGTCGAGACATTTCTTACGGTCGCGGAATGTCGCAGCGTATCGCTGGCGGCACAAAAGCTTTACCTCGGTCAGAGCACAATCAGCCATCGGCTCAAGCTGCTGGAGGATGAGCTTGATGGCAGACTGTTCAACAGGCAAAGAGGCATCAAAAATCTCTATCTGACACCGTTTGGTGAATCATTTCTTCCCGTTGCTCACCGCTGGCTTTCGCTATGGCGCGAAACGCAACTGCTTAAAAACAGTCGGAATTACACGATACTGACGATTGGCAGCGTGGATATTATTAACAGCTATACCTTTGTGCCACTCTACCAGCAGCACCGGGATCTGAAACCCGGCATCCGTCTGGATATCCGCACCCATCACTCCAGTGAGCTGTACGGCCTGCTGGAAAACAAGACCATCGATATCGGCTTCGCCTACGGTATCAAACGCTTCCCGGACGTCACGGCCAGGCCGATATACAGTGAAGAGATGTTTTTAGTCTGCCACGTGGACAGCCCCTACACGGATGATATCTCGCTCGACCAATTATCACCGGAAAAAGAGATTTTCATTCGCTGGGGAAGTGATTTTGAAATCTGGCATGATCGCTATTGGGCCAACCAACGGCCGCTGATGCGGGTAAATACCGGCTCCATGCTGAAGCATTATCTGAACAAACCCGGCTACTGGAGCATTGCGCCCATGACCTGTATTAAGCTGCTGCAGGAAACTCAAAATCTGAAGTGGTTCAGATTAAAGACGCCTCCGCCGCTGTTCGTTTGCTATCAGCTGACCCACCGTTATCCAAAACCCGACTCCGTTGAGGTTATCAATGCCTTTGCAGATGAAGTCAGCGAGTTTGTTCAGCAACAGCTGTCTGAAATAGTCACGCCGGGAAAGAAGCCGTGAACGGATTACCTCAATATTTTTTCATTCGGTTTGATGAAAATGTCCGTTTCGCACGTTTCTTCAATAACTGAGGCCGTTCGCGGCAATCCTTGGCAGCTATCGCCGGGGACAAGCCCTGTTTACCGTTATGAAACAGGGGTAAAGTAAGGGTTTGCCACCAGGAAGGCTCTGTTATGCTTAACCTGCTGTTATTGCAGCCATTAAACTCTGCCAAAGGGAGTTACCGGATGTCCACCCAATCTAACGCGGACCGGCGCTGATCGATGCCAGCGACCGGGGACAACACAGAGCACACGACGGAAATCAATACGCAGGCCGTAACCTGGCTGGTGCGATTGACCTCGGGTGATATCACCAGCGATGAGCTGGCGGCTTTTGAGCGCTGGCGCAGCGCCGACAGCCGCCATGAAGCCGCGTTGGCCGATGCGCGTGGTCTGTGGGTCAGCATGGGGATGTCGCTGGAAAACTACTATCAGCCGGATGCCCTGAGCGGTATCTCCCCGCACGAGCAGGCGCGCCGCCGCTTGTGGCGCTGGCAGATTATGCTGCCCACCGCAGGCCTGCTGCTGTTCTCGGTGGTAATGACGCAAAACTGGCTGTCGCGCTGGCAGTACGACCACTATACCTCCAGCGGGGAGCAGCGCATGCTGGCGCTGGATGACGGCAGCCGCATGTGGCTGGATGCCGACAGCGCGGCGGATGTACGGGTGAATTCCGGGCAGCGCTTCGTGCGGCTGGCGCGCGGTGAAGCCTTCTTCGACGTGGTGCATAACCCGGTACAGCCGTTTATCGTTGATGCAGGCGTTGGCGAAGTGAAAGTGCTGGGCACCGCCTTTGGTGTACAGCGCGACGGCGACGGCATGGTGGTCACCGTGGAGCGCGGCAGGGTCGAACTGAGCCGCAGGGATCATCCCGATATGCAGCTGAACGCGAACCAGCAAGCGGAGCTGCATGGCGGGCAGAACAGCGCGAAAATCACCACGGTCAATGCCGGCCAGGTGCTCTCCTGGCATCAGGGGCAGCTGGTATTTGAGGAGCAGCCGCTGGGGACCATTCTCGCCACGCTGAAGCGCTACGATAAGCGGGTGATCGTGTTTAACAGCGAGCGTCTGGCGGCCGTTAAGCTCAACGCCATTATCGACATCAACCATCTCGACGACTGGTACGACGGCCTGCAGCAGTCGCTGCCAGTGAACATCAGCCGGGTCGGTCCGGTGGTCTGGCTGCGCGAGCGTAAATAAGCGCCAGGAGCGTTGCCCTGGCGCGCTGACCTCAGTCGCTATCCGCCAGTTCGTTCAGCTGCTCCATGGTCAACAGCTCCCAGCTTCCTCCCTCATGCAGCCGTAGCGCCTGGCGGTGAAAGCGCATCACGCTTGGCCGGTGCCCGACGCTGATCCACGCCGTTCCCACGTCCTCCAGCAGCTGATACAGCGCCGCCTCGGTCTGTAAATCGACGGCGCTGGTCGCCTCGTCCAGGAACAGATAGCGCGGCTTAATCAGCAACATGCGGGCGAAGGCAATGCGCTGCTGCTCGCCCAGCGACAGCACGCGCGACCAGTCGGCCACCCGATCCAGCGGCCCGTGGCGCGCCAGCAGATCGCCAAGGCACACCTTATCCAGCAACGCCGCCAGCTCGTCGTCACTGACCGGCGACTGCGCTGCGGGATAGCAGATCTGGCTGCGCAGATCGCCCTCAAAAGTATAGGGCCGCTGTGGCAGGAACAGGCAGGCTCCTTCCTCCAGCGGTAGCGTGACGCTGCCCAGCCCGGTCTGCCACAGTCCGCCGATGGCACGCAGCAGCGAGCTTTTCCCCACCCCGGTGCGGCCAACGATAATCAGCCGGCTGTCTTCCGGCAGCTCAAGATTGAGGTTTTGCACCAGCGACTGCTCGCCGCCGGGCGTTTTCAGGCTGACGTTGTTCAGCTGGATGGTTTTACCGGGCTTCATCACCAGATGATTTTTTTCGTCGACCTGATTTTCCTGCAGCTTAAGGAAGGTTTCGTGGATCTCCGCCAGCCGCACCACGTTCGGCACGGTCTGGCTGAGCATCGGGATGTAGGTGGTTAACACCGACAGGCTGTTGAGCAGCAGGGTGGCGGAGGCGGTGGCCTGTGCGATGCTGCCGTAGCTGATATCGCCACGGAAATAGACCGGCACAAGGATAATCAGCGGCAGATAGTTCCACACCTGACCAACGCCTTCGTTCATCAGCTGCATATAAATACCGTAGACGTTTGCCCGCATCTGTTTGCGGGTGGCGTTCAGCAGCCGGGTGCCAATATGCCCCACTTCAACCGCTTCGCCGCGATAGAACGCAATGTTCTCAGCGTTGTTGCGCACGTGGGTCAGCCCGTAGCGCAAATCCGCTTCGGCCACGGTGATATCGAAGTTCTGTTTGATGGTGGGCCGGTTGATGTAATACATCGCCACCGCCTGGAACAGCGCAAAGCCGATCACCGCGAAAAACATCGGGGTGGAGATGCTCATCATAATGGTGGTCTGCACGCCCATGTCCATCAGCGAGCCGAGGAACTGGCGAGGGAACGCGCCCACCGTGCCGCAGAACGGCTCCACCTCCTGCTGAATGCGCTGATCGGGGTTGTCGATCTTCTCATCCTGCAAAATATGGTAATAGGCGTGACGATAGAGGTAGTTATCCATAATGTATTCGGTCAGCCAGCGCCACCAGTGCATCGCCAGCATCGAATCAATCAGTTGCTGCACCAGATCCGCGCCGAAGCGCAGCACGCCGAGCACCGTCAGCCAGGTAAACAGCTCCCAGTAGAGATCGGTGCGCTTATCCACCAGCGCGTTGGTGACATCGGCGGTCAGCTGGGTGAATTTCGCCCCTGCCAGGCTGAAGCCGCCCATCATCAGGCAGAGAATGCCCACCGTCAGCCAGGATTTCCACGCTCCTTTGCGAGTCCAGTAAGGTGCGGCCAGCTGCCACACGCGGCGAAAGAACAGGCGATTTAACCGGTGCCGGTTTTGATCGTTTTTCAGTTCCGATAACATTACAGCCATCAGTTTTTACCCTGCGAAAAGTAAGAAGATCAGACCGCCCGGGCCTGAAAGTGATAAGAATCGACATCTGCGCCCTGCGGAGCCTCTTCGCGATGCTGCGTCAGCCGCCACTCGCCGTGAGCCAGCAGGTGCAGCTTCTGCGGATGGAACTGCATCAGCGTTTCACGATGCCCGACGCTGATGCAGGTGATATTCGCTTCGCCGAGCGCGCGATAGGCCTGGCGTTCGGTTTCCACATCCATCGCGCTGGTGGCCTCATCCAGAAACACATAGCGCGGCTGGCGCAGCAAAATGCGGGCAAACGCCACCAGCTGCTGCTCGCCCAACGAAAGCACCTTGCGCCAGTCTTTAATGCAGTCCAGCCCACCCTGCTTTGCCAGGAAATCCGGCCTGCCGAGGCGAACAAACGCCTGCTGTATCCGCACATCCTCCGCGCTTTCCGCCGGTTCCGGGTACAGCAGTTGGGAACGTAAATCGGTGAGGATCATGTAGGGCTTCTGCGGAATAAACATTAGTTGCTGATACGGCGGCAGCTGTATCTCGCCTTCGCCGCGCCGCCACAGCCCGGCAATCGCCCGCAGCAGAGAACTTTTCCCCACCCCGGTCTGGCCGGCGATCAGCGTATGCTGGCCTTCTGCCACCCGCAGGGAAAGGTTGCGCACCAGCTGCTGCTCGCCGCCGGGCGTAGCGACATCCACGTTTTCCAGTACCACGATCTCCCCTTCGCGATGGCGGATGCGTGCTGCCTCCTGCGCCCGCCGGGGATCGTTCAGCTGGTTAAATTTTTCCTGGATCTCGGATAGCCGCACCACGCTCGGCATGGTGCTGGTCATGGTGGGAATAAAGTTAGAGATCACCGACAGGCCGGAGAGCACCATCGCCGCCGCCGCCCCAACCTGATCGATCGAGCCGTAGGCCACCTTGCCGCTGAAGTAGAGCGGTACGACAAAAAAGATCGGCAGCAGACTGAAAATCAGCCCCATCACCTGATTCACCACGCTCATGCGGATGCCGTAAAAAATCATCGTCATTTTGACCTTTGCCACATCTCGCAGCCGCTGGTGCAGCCCCTTCCTTTCGCTGTTTTCACCGCGATAGAAGGCGATGGTTTCCGCGTTATCACGCAGGTGCATCAGCCCGGTACGCATACGCGCTTGGGCCACGGTCAAATCCCAGCTCTGCCGGATCGTCGGGTTATAGAGCCACATAGAGACCAGCGTGTTCACTCCGGCATAGATCACCACCGCCCAGAACATGCCCGGCGAAACCTGCACAATAATGCTTGCCTGCACCGCAATGGTCATCAGCGAGCTGAGAATAAACTGCGGGACACCGATTACCGTCTGGCACACCGACGGCACTTCCTCCTGTAACCGCTGGTCCGGGTTATCGATAAAGCCGTCTTTCTCAATTTCGTAGTAGGTGCGGTTGTGCATATAGGCATTGAGCAGGTGGTGGGTCATCCATTTGCGCCAGTCCAGCAGCAGCCAGGCACTGAACCAGCTGGTGACCTGCAGCGCCAGGGTCTGCATCAGGCCCACGAAGGTCATCCAGATCATAATGCGCCAGTAGATGCTCTGTTTGGCCACCAGCGCATTGGTGGAGTCCGCCACCAGATTGGAGATATAGCCGCCGACCAGGCTGAAGGCGGCGGCGGAGGAAAGCAGCATCGCCATAATCGCCCACGCCTTCCAGGCTTCGCGGCGGCACCAGTAGGGGGCGCTCAGCGTCCAGAGCCGACGAAAAAACAGCGCGTTCAGTTTATAGCTGCGGGTGGCAGCAGGTTGTTCATCAACTGACATGGCAAATATCCACAGGGTTTCCAGATATCCAGAGAACGATCAAGCCGCGATTAATCCACAAACGTAAGGGAAAATTGTGGAAAAACGCGGCCTGACTCGTTCTGTCTGCACCGAACTTTCCCGATATATCCCCTGTTTCTGGAGCCTGCATGAACGACGTCACCACCGCCCCAAATCTCGCGGCCGCGCTGCCCGAGATCCCTTTCCAGCGCGTTATCCTTGATAACGGCCTGACCCTGCTGGTGCATGAAAGCGCAGATTCACCGACGGTGGCGGTCCACGTGGCCTACGGCGTTGGCGCGAAGGATGAGCCCGCCGGTCGCTTTGGCCTGGCGCATCTGATGGAGCACCTGATGTTTTCCGGCAGTGCCACCCTGCCGGGCAGCTATATCAGCCACCTGGAGCGTGCCGGAGCCGAAGGGCTGAACGGCGTGACCAGCGCCGATATCACCCAGTTTTTCCAGTCGGTACCGCCGGGATCGCTGGACTACACGCTGTTTGCCGAAGCGGACCGGATGGGCTGGCTGGCGGGCGGGCTGTCGCCGCAGGCGCTGGAGGTGCAGCGCGATGTGGTGACCCGCGAAATGGAAGAGAACGAACTTCAACCGCTGGGCGCGGTGCAGGGAGCGATCCTGCGCCATCTGTTCCCGGCAGAGCATCCGTATGCCCATAAAGTGGCCGGTGAGCGTGCCGATTTACAGCAGGTCAGCTTTGCCGATGTGCAGGCGTGGAGCCAGCGTTTTTACCGGCCTGACAATGCGGTGATTACCCTCGCGGGGGCGGTCACCACTGACGCCGCGCGGGAAAAAGTGCAGCGCTGGTTTGGCGATATCGCACCGGGCGCAGCGCGGGAAAAAGTGCAGCGCTGGTTTGGCGATATCGCACCGGGCGCAGCGCGGGAAACCGTGCAGCGCTGGCTGCCTGCGCTGGCGCAGGAAAAGCGCCTGCGGCTGGAGGACCACATCGACAACCGGCTGCTGCGCATCTGCTGGACGATGCCACCGTTCGGGGAAGAGGATGCCACCGCGCTGGAGCTGTTTGCCGGGGTGCTGGCCGATACCGCCTGGTCGCCGCTGGTGGTGCGGCTGATGGTGGATAATCAGCTTGCCACCGAGATTTCGGCCTTTGTGGAATCCGGCATGCTGGCAAGCTATTTCAATCTGCGCATCGAACTGCAGCCGGGCGTCAGCGCGGACGAGGTGGAGCGCCACGCCCTCGCGGCGCTGGATGAGATGCGCACCACCCCGCTGAACCCTGACCTGCTCCAGCACAGCCAGCAGCTGCTGCTGGAAAATTCGCGATCGGAGTGGGCCGATCCCCTGAGGCTGGCCGCCGCGCTGGGCCGCCACGAACACTCGCCGCAGCGCGCCGAAGGCCTGCGCCAGCGCGTGGTTCAGGCACTGACAATGCCTGCCGAAACCGTGGTTGCGGCGGCGCGGCGCTGGCTGCATCAGGGGAGGCTGGTGGTCACCGTCGATCCAATTACCGCCGTGGCCGCCCGCCGCGCTCCCGCCCCCGCCCTGACTCCGCCGCCGATTACCATCGCACCGCTGGCCCCTGCGCCGGTTGCCGAACGGCGGGTGCTGTCAAACGGCCTGAAGATCGTCGTAGTGCCGGCGATCCAGCCGGGATTGCTCAGCGCCAGCCTGATCGTCGACGCCGGATCGCAGTTCGATCCCCCGCAGCACGACGGCCTGGCGCAGCTGGTTGCCGGGCTGGTCGCCGGTGGAGAAAACGACGGTATTACCCTGGAACAGTGGCTGTGGTCACAGGACGCGGGCATCGCGCTGGACGTTGGCGTAGCCAGCATCGCGCTGAGAATGCAGATGCCGGAACCGAACGCCGCACAGGTTTTCCATCACCTGAGCGCGGTGCTGCGCAGTGACCCGACCTTGGCGGACAGCGTGGAGGCGCACCGCGAGCATTACCGCCAGGTACTCAACGATCTCGACAACACGTCATGGGCCTTACCGGCGATTAGCTTCCCGCCGCAGCACCCGCTGAAGCGCCCGGCGTTTATCCAGGGAACCCCTGACAGCCTGGCACAGCTGACGCCCGAGGCGGCGAGTGCGTTTTATCAGCGGCACTATCAGCCGCACAATGCCACCCTGCTGCTGCGCAGTTCGCTGCCCGTTGAACAGCTCATCGCGCTGCTGGAAAACAGCCTGGCGCAGTGGCAGTCCGGTGCAGTACCTGCCCCTGAAAAACCGGCGATTCCCCCAGCCGATACCACAGGTGCACTGCTACTGATCGATAACCCTGCAGCGGCGGTGAGCACGCTGAAGGCGTGGTTTGTGCTGCCGGGCAGCGGATCGCCCCATGATGCCGCCGTGCAGCTGATCCATCCGCTGCTGGCCGCCAGCTTTGCCTCGCGCATTAACTTCGCCCTGCGCGAGGTGGACCGCCTGACCTACAACGTCACGCCGCTAATGCAGTCGCTGCCAGGCAGCCGCCTGCTGGGCTTTGAACTGAACGTGGCCGCCGAGAACACGCTGGCGGCGGTGCGCGCCATTCGCCGCGAATGCGATGCCCTGCTGGGCGACTGCCCTCTGACCGCACAGGAACTGGCCGGGCTGATCCAGATCGAGCAGCTGCGGCTGAGCCGCCCGGTGGGCAATGACTTCGAGGCGCTGTGCCAGCAGGAGTCGCTGCTGCGCGAGGGGCTGCCGGAGGATTACCGCCAGCGGCTGCTGGACGACATCACCGGCTTAAGCGTGGATCGCATCGATCCCCTGCTGCACCAGGCGATCGCACCAGGGTATGGAAAATGGCTGATTGAAGGCTCCGTGAGCGCGATTGCCGACGAACTGTCGGCCATTCTGTCGCTGCCCGCCGGGCATTTCCCGCCTCAGCCGGAGGAGCTGTATAAATAAATTTTTTCACCGCCGGTTTTTCGTTGCGATGTTTTCGCCGCTGATTCGTTCACTCAGAGATAACACTAACTCATGACTGGAATCACACTTTATGGCATCGAAACACTACCACTCCTGGCTGATGCTGGCGGTGCTGGGCGGGAACCTGGCGGGCGGCAGCTCCGCGCTGGCGCAGCAGGCAGCCCCCGCCGGAGACAGCGCTACCCAGGCACTACGACATAACTTCAGCATCCCCGGAGGCGGTTCGCTGGCCGGGGCGCTGCTGGCCTTTGGTCAGCAAAGCGGCCTGCAGCTGATTGCCCCCAGCGAACTGACCAACGGACTTTCCAGCGCGGGGGTCAGCGGCAGCTACCCGGCGGATGACGCACTGCGTACGCTGCTGTCGGGGACCTCACTGGGCTTTAAATACGTCAGTACCAACACTATCCAGATCTACAGTACCGCTACGGCATCCAGCGACGGAACCGAGGTATTAGGCGCAGTCCAGGTGGACGGCGCGCTGGACCAGGCTACCAACGCCGTCGGGGTGAATGGCAGTACCGATATGACCGCCACCGAAGGCTCCGGCAGCCTGAACGGCAGCATGCTCACTGTCGGATCGAAGGGGGCCACCAGCGTCAAGGACACGCCGCAGTCGGTCAGCGTGATCACCAGTGAAACCATGCAGCAGCAGGGCATACGCACGCTGAACGATGCGATGCAAAAGGCCACCGGCATCACCGTGCAGCAGGGGAATAACTCGCGCGAGCAGACATTTTACTCGCGCGGCTTCCAGATCACCCGCGCCAGCATCGACGGCGGATCGCCGATCGATATCACCGGCGGCACCAACTTCAATAAACGCTTTTCGCCCTCTTTTGATATGTCGATGTACGATCACGTGGAGATCCTGCGCGGTGCCGACGATCTGTTTAACGGCTTCAGCACCACCGGACCGGGCGGCACGGTCAACCTGGTGCGCAAGCGCCCGCTCGATCACTTTCAGCTAAAGTACGACGGCTCTGCGGGCAGCTGGGATAACTACCAGAACTCGCTGGACCTCAGCTCACCGCTGAACGATGCCGGTACGCTGCGCGCCCGCGCCGTTTTAACCCGCAAGGACAGCCACCATTTTTACCGCACCGCAAAAGATGAAAAAACCGTGGCCTACGGCATGCTGGAAGCCGATCTCACCGACTCCACTCTGCTGACCTTCGGCGGCAGCTACCAGCGTATTCGCGGCGTGCCGCTGTCCAACGGTCTGACCCTGTATCCGGATGGCAGCGACCCCCACTTCAGCCGCAAAACTGCATGGGTGTTTCCATGGGAAAAGTCGGACTCCGATACGCGTGAAGTCTTCGCCAAACTGGATCAGAAAATTGGCGACCGCTGGAACTTCAATTTGAACTACAGCGGGCTTTATCAGCGCAACAGCACGATCTTCTCCAATGTAGCCGGACAAATTATGCCGGATACCGGTCTTTTTTCATCAGAACCGATCGCCGCCGACGCCAGCAACAGTAACAACAAGCAGTTCTCTTTTGACTCGACGTTGAGCGGTGAATTTGACGTCTTCGGCCTGCCACAGAAGCTGACCCTGGGTGCCAACTATTCCAAACAGAGCTACTGGATGACCTCGCCGGATGCTGAAAGCAATACCGGCGGCTGGTTCGGCAACACCGGGCCGGAGATGGATCCGTGGAACTGGGATACCTCGGTACCGGCACCGTCCATTCCGTCAGGCTATTACGCCTACCTGAGCAGCGGATCCTCCATTAACTGGGGGATGTATTCGCAGCTGGTGCTCACCCCGTGGAAGCCGCTGCACTTTGGCCTTGGCCTGCGGCTGAACGCTTATAAAAGCAATACCCACACCAGCACCGCCAATGACCAGAGCGACACCAGCGAATTCACCCGCAAGTGGGAAAGCCCTTACTACTCGGTCAGTTACGATATCAACGACGATCTGAGCTGGTACGGCAGCTATACCAAAATCTTTATCCCGCAGAGCAATATGATCTCGCCCTCCGGTCAGCAGATCGATCCGGAAACCGGCAGCAATCTGGAAACCGGACTCAAGTACGCCCAGCCGGGCGGCCTGCTGAACGCCTCGCTGTCGCTGTATCAAATCCGCCTGGTGAATCAGGGACAGCTGATTGGCGGAAACTCCGTGGATCTGGGCGGCGGCCGCCAGGGCTACTACCGTAACGCGCCGGATGCGAATATCAGCAAGGGCGTGGATCTGGAGATCACCGGCAGCGTGCAGCCGTGGTGGCAGACCTCGCTGGGCTATACCTATAACTTTAACAAATCCTCTGAATTAACCTCAGACGGCCTGAATGACAGCATCAGTGTGTTTACGCCGAAGCACACCATCAAATGGTGGAACGACTTCCAGTTTAACGATGCCGGGGAAACCTTAAGCAAGTTCAGCTTTGGCGTTGGCGTGCAGGCGCAGAGCAAAACCAAACAGGTGGGTGCCTGGTACGATGATGACTTTAACCTGCATAAATATAACGCCAATACCGCATTCTACGCGGTGTATTCCGCCAGGATCGGCTACGCCATCAACCGTAACTGGAACGTGGCCCTGCTGGGCAATAACCTGTTCGATAAAACGTACTACTCCACCGTCGGTAGCTTAAACGGCGGCTACTGGTATGGCGATCCGCGTAACTTTGTGCTGTCAATTAGCGGCACCTTTGACTAACCGGCTACTCCGTTGGCAGTTATCGCCTGTTGCTGCACCCCGGATCGTGATTCGGGGTTTTTTATGTGTCGAATTCGGCACGAAAAAAAACCTGCCCCGGGACTGATACCGGTCACTTAAAACCATGGCATCAGGCCCGCGGGCAGGCTTTTTATTTCAGGGGATTATTCGGCGTCCGGTGCCTGCTTCAGCAGCTGTAGGAACCTTTCTCTGAACAGCTGGGTGCGCTGCGGTTCTCCTGCGGCAAAGTCCTCGTGATACAACGCTTCCTTCTGTACATAGTCGGCAAACTCGGGTGACTGCTGCCGCCACTGCAGATGCAGTGATTCTAATGCCCCTTCTGATTCCTCTTCCGGGATTGCCGCCAGCTGTGGTTCGATCCACGCCCAGCGCCGATCGGCCAGCGCCAGCTCCTCGCTGCTCCATCCCGCGTTAATCTGCCCCAGGTGGAACTGGATCTGATACCAGTGATGCTGAATGGTACTCGATGCCTGCGTATCGTTGAGTGCCGACGGCGGAGAGAGGATAAACAGCAGCGAACAAAGATGCTGCTCCAGATCCTGCCCGCTCTGGCAGCCATCGTGATGCGCACTGGCCTCCTGCTGAATCGCCAGCCACGCCTGGCGAGGCGTCTGCTGGCCGTTCAGATAGCTGTGGGTCAGCGCCAGCCAGCGCAGACGCAGCGCGTTGAGCGGCGCGGACAGCACGCTTGCCCAGCGGACATCGGCATCCTCCAGCCACTGTACCAGCAGGTGCAGTGGGGCATCGCCGTAGGCTTTGCCGCTCGCCAGCACGGCGATCAGCTCATCGATCTGCTGCGGAGTCACGAAGTCGAGCACCTCCAGCCACAGCGCCAGCGCGGGCGGCAGACCGGTAACGCGCTCGAAAACGTCCAGCGATTCCTGCCCGGCCAGCACGTAAGGCGCGGTCAACAGATCCTGCGGGCGCGGGAAGGCATAGTGCGAGATCTCAGCCGCCAGCGCGGTCGCTTTCAGGCGGTTAGTCAGGAATTGCCGTAGCGCATCATCGCCGTAGAACGACGACCACGGCTGCACCTCCGGCACCACCACTTCCCCCTCGGATTCAATGGCGATCCCCTGCGATCGCAGCCAGCCGTTGAGATCGGACAGGGAATCAACGCCCACTTTGCGTGCTACTTCACTGCCGTTGCGGAACAGCAGCAGCGTCGGGATGCCGCGCACGCGGAAGCGCGGAAGCAGATGTTCATACTGTTCCACGTCCAGCTTGGCCACCGTCAGCTGCCCTTCGGTTGCCGCCGCCACTTTCTCCAGCAGCGGAGCGATAGCCAGGCAGGGGCCGCACCAGGGTGCCCACAGATCCAGCAGTACCGGCTGGGAAGCATGGTTCAGGGCGTCGTCCAGCGTGCTGTCCGTCAGGTTAGTAATAAGGTCAGACATAGTTACTCCATGATGTTGGAACAAGATTAGGTGTAATGAAGCGGCGTTGTTCAGTCATACAGGGCATCGCCGCCGTCGTTGATAAACTGCAATCCAGCGGGGAACAGCGCGGCCAGTTCGTCCCGGAACAGGCTGATATCCCCGGCGACGACCCACGTCAGCCGCTCGGGGGAAAACAGCTGCTGCGCCAGGTCGTTAATCTGTTCCAGGGTGATTTCAGCGATGCGCTGCTGGTGGCTTTGCCAGAAGTCGTCGGCCAGCTGGCTGCGCGCCAGCCAGGAGATCATGTTATTGAGTCCGGGTAGGCTTTCGGCGCTGCTGCTGAAGCCCAGCAGGCTGGTGCGGCGCACCTCCTCCAGCTCGTCTGCCGTGACCGGACGCTCGGCGATCAGCGCCCGGTATTCCGCCAGGATCTCGCGAATCGCATCACCGGTGCGATCCGCCTGCACTTCAGTCAGTACGTAGTGCGCCCGCTGCTGAAAATCGTTAATCAGCCGCCCTTTCGCGCCGTAGGTCCAGTTTTTGTCTTCCCGCAGGTTGAGGTTAATGCGGGAGGTAAAGCCGCTGGCGAAGACCGCATTCAGCAGCTCAAATCCGGCTTCATCGGTGCCGCTGACGCCCGGCAGCAGCGAGGCCGCCGCAATGGCGGTTTGCTCCGCGCCGGGAATATCCAGCAGCCAGATGCGCGGCTGTAGCGGCTGTTTGGCCTGCGGCACCGCAGCGTTATCCCGTGGCAGCCCGGTCAGCCGCCCCACGGACTCATTCAGCAGCGGCAGCAGCTGTTCCAGCGTGGTGTCGCCGGTGACAATCAGTGTGGCATCCTGAATATTCAGCAGCTGCGGCACCGCCGCCGTCAGCGCGTCGCAGGAGATCTGCGCCAGCCCGGCAATCGTCCCTTCCGGCCCGCCCGGCACCCGGCAGGGATGGCCCGCAGGATAGATCAGGCCCGGCAGAACGCGCTCGACCAGCGCGCTGGCCACCTGCTGCTGTTCGGTCAGCGCATCAAGCTGGATAGCGCGCTGGCGCTCAAAATCGGCCTCCAGCAGCACGCTGCTTGCCAGGCGATCGCTGAGCAGCGCCAGCGAAGCGGGCAGCTGCGGGCTGCGGCAGGCAAGCAGCAGGGAAAGATGACGCAGCCGCCTGCGCAGCCCCATGCGGCTGCCCAGATCGCGGCAGGCCTGGCTGAAGGCAAAGGCATCGCGTTCACCGGCTCCGGCCTGGTTAAGCAGTTCGCTCAGCAGCTGATGCTGGCCGGGATGCGGCAGTGCAACCGCAGGCAGCAGCAGGTCGAGATAGATATCGTTCTGACCGTGGCGCTCCAGCAGCACCAGCCGGACGCCGTTATCCAGCCGGGCATGCTGCGCCTGCGGCAGCACCAGCGGCACCGGAGGCTGAATTACTGGCGGTGTCGTGCGCAGCGCGGCGGTGGCCGACTCATCGGTTCTGGCACTGAAGGGGGCAATTTCCAGCGTGTAGTGCGGGCGGCTCAGCCAGCGCTGCGCGGCCTGATGCAGCTCGTCTGGCAATGCCTCGTCCAGTTGGCTGAGCTGCTGGCGAAAAGCATCGGCATGGCCCAGCGTGACCCGGCTGACGGAGAGCAGTGCGGCAATCTGCGCCGACGTTTTATAGCTGTCGCGGAACAGGTTAAGCGCATCGTTTTTCACTTCGCGCAGGCGCGGGCCATCGCACGGCTGCGCAAGGAAAGCGTGCAGCTCATCCAGCAGGCTCTGTTCCAGCGCGGCCAGCGACTGCCCCTCCGCGACGGTGGCGCTGAGAATAAACTGGCTGCACAGCGCACCGTCGGCGACTTCGGCCTGCACGCTGCTGGCGATTTTCCTGACGTACACCAGGTTTTTTACCAGCACCGACGACAGGCCGGAAGCCAGATAGTCCGCCGCCAGCGACAGCAGCGTGGCATCCGGGCTGCCCGCCTGGGGAATATTCCACACTAGCAGCAGCGTGCCGCTGGCGACGTTCGCCTGGTAGCGATCGCGGCGCTGCGGGGTGATATCGGCGATCCAGCTGTCGGGCCGGGTCAGCGGCTGGCCGGGGGAGATATCGCCGAACCAGTGGCTAACCTTTTCCCGCGCGGTAGCGAGATCGAGATCGCCGCACAGCGCCAGCACCGCATTGGACGGCGTGTAGTATTTGCGAAACCAGCGCTGCACATCGTCGAGGGTGGCGGCAACCAGATCCGCCTTTTCACCGATAACGGTATGCGCGTAGGGATGTTCAGCGGGGAAGCAGCCCCGCGATTTAAATTCGTAGAGCTTGCCGTACGGGCCGCTTTCGGTTTCCAGTTTCTCATTGAGCACCACCCGCCGCTGCTGATCCAGCGACGCCTGGCTGATGCTGTCGCAGAAATGCCCCATGCGGTCCGACTCCATAAACAGCGCATAGTCGAGCGACCCGGTCGGCAGCGTGGCGTGATAGGTGGTGCGATCGGTGCTGGTATAGGCGTTGAGATTGGTGGCCCCGGCGCGGGTCATATGTTCCAGAAACGAGCCGGGCGCATGCTCGCTGCCTTCGAACATCAGATGCTCGAACAGATGGGCGAAACCGGTCATCCCTGCGGGTTCGTCTTTAGAACCGACCTGGTAGATCAGCTGATACGACACCAGCGGCACGTCGCGGTTTTCAGCCACGATAACCGTCAGTCCGTTATCCAGCGTGAAGGTGCCGGTGGGAAAAGCGATATCGGCCAGAGGCTCGCGCTTATCCGATGCGGGTTGTGGCGTGAACTGCGTAGTCAAAATCAATCCTCTCTCGGCTGTGCCATGACATATCAGAACGCCGCCAGGCGGCATTCAGGGAAGACCGGCTCAGGGGCCGGGCGAGAGAGAAACGACTGAACGAGTGATTATTCGCAGCGGCGGTGAAAAATATTTTCTGCCGCCGGTTAATCAACAGGATATAAAGGTGCTTACGCTGAAGGCGGATCTAATCAGCACAATTATCTAACCATTGCGATTCATGGAGAAAAAAACACCACAAATTATACGACATTAAAAATATCGCGTTATTTTTCCGCGGCGAGTGATGAAAACGGCGGGCAGGGTCGTTTTCCTCATATCGCCGCTGTGCTCTCTGCTGACCTGCGGCTTCCCGAATGATTTCTGCCAGTGTGGTGAGGAGTGAGTGAGCGTGCATACCAATTCTGAAAAATCTGACGACGCGTCGGGTGCGGCAAAAATCCGCGTCGGTGTCGGCCTGGCGCTGCTGTTAGCTTTCGCAGCCTCGACGACCGTGCAGGCCGAAACATCGGCCACGCCGGTCGATACGGTTTCCGCCAGCGATCGGGTTACGGTACAAACGGCGGTTCCTGCTACCGACCAGGCTCAACAACAGGCTGTTGTGCAGACGGCCGATCGAACTGAGGTGCAGGCACAGAGTCAGAACCGGTCGGTGAATACGGAGCGCGTACCGTCTCAGATTTCAGCTCAGTCGCAGAATCCTCCTACATCCAGCGATGTGGCACAGTCCACCGGGGCTGCACCCACTTCCGGCACGCCACAAACTGCCGTTACCGCAGCCGCGAAGCCGCCGGTGCTGACCGACTTTTCACCGCTCGCCCTCTATCACCACGCCGACCAGATAGTGAAAGCGGTGATCCTGATCCTGATTTTCGCTTCCGTACTCAGCTGGAGCATCTGGTCCGGCAAAACTCTTGAGTTGCTGGTACGCGGTCGCCGCCTGAGAAAAAATCTCGCGCTGCTGGCCGGTAAACGCTCACTGCACCAGTGCGGCGAACTCTCCGCGCAAAGCTGTGAACAGATGCGTCAGGTGGCACTGACTGAACTGGATCGTGCAGATAGCCGCCTCTCAGCTCAGGCGCTACAGGCGCTGCGCGACCGCGTTGTCGCCCGCATCCAGCGCGTTGAGGCGGCAGAAGCGCGACGGGCTACCCGGGGAGCCAGCATCCTCGCCACCACCAGTGCCGTTGCGCCGTTTATCGGTCTGTTCGGCACGGTGTGGGGCATCATGCACAGCTTTATCTCTATCGCGCAGTCGCAGACCACCAACCTCAGCGTGGTGGCACCGGGTATTGCCGAGGCGCTGTTCGCCACCGCGCTGGGGCTGGTCGTCGCCATCCCGGCGGTGATCCTCTACAACGTGATCGGACGGCTAATTACTGGCTATCGCCTGCTGCTGGCCGAATCGATGACCCTGACCCTGTGCCTGCTCAGCCACGATCTGGATGCGCTGGAACAGAACGCCCACCCTCTTCTGACGAGCGCAGCATAGCGATGGCCTTTTCCTCTCAACCCGCTGACGGCGACGATTTGAACGCGCTGGCCGAAATCAACGTGACGCCGTTTATCGACGTGATGCTGGTGCTGTTGATCATCTTTATGGTGGCGGCACCGCTCTCCACCGCCAATATTCCGCTGGATCTGCCGTCGACCACATCCAGCCAGCCGACGCCCGCGCCGGAACCGATTACCGTCAGCCTGAAGAGCGATAACCAGCTATATATCGGCGATAAGTCGGTCAGCCGGGCGCGTTTTATCGCCGAGCTGGATAGCGGCACCCACGGCGACAAGGACGCACGGATTTTCCTGCGGGCGGATAAAGATATCGACTACGCCCGGCTGATGACCTTTATGGATCTGCTGCGCGACGGCGGCTATACCAAAGTGGCGCTGATTGGCCTGCCCGGAGAGGCTGCGGGGACCAAGCCATGACCAGCTTTATTCTTGATAACGCCCTGCCGCCGCCCGCGAAACCGCGCGGCGAGAAGCTGCTGTGGTCAACCGGTCCTCTGCTGGCGGTCACCGCCCATCTGCTGGTGCTGATGTACCTGCTGTGGAAACCGGCACCACCGCCGATGGTGATGCCCAGCCCGGCGGCGGCCCCGATGGTGATCACCATGGCGGTGATGCCAACCACGTCGCAGATCTCCAGCCAGGAAAGCGTGGCGCAGCAGGCCAGCCAGCCCGACGAATCGGCACCGCCGCCTTCCCCCGCTAAGCTGGACGCGGCGGAGAAAGAGGTGAAAAACGCCGAAGTCAAAGCGGTGGTACACGACAGTAAGCCGCAGCCGAAGGCAGAGCCAAAGCCACCCAAGCCGCAGCGAACCGTTAAGCCGCGTGAGGTGAAACCGCTGCCGAAAAAGGTGGAGGTGAAAAAACCGGCCCCGGTCACCACCCCGGACTCAATGCGCAGCAACAGCAGCGAGCAGCTTTCGCGGCAGAATCAGGCACCGCAGGTCGGCGCCGCCAGTAATCAGGCCGCCTCGGCGAAACAGAGCTGGCAATCACTGATCCTCGCCCAGCTTCAGCGTGAAAAACGCTATCCCGGCTATGCGCTGCGGATGAAACAGCAGGATACGGTGATGGTGCGCTTTACTATTGACCGCGACGGCAACGTGCTGGAAACCGCCATTGAGAAAAGTAAAGGCTATGCGACGCTGGATCGAGAGTCACTACAGCTTCTGGAGCGCGCATCTCCGCTGCCAAAACCGCCGGCCAGCGCATTTACGCAATCGGACAGAATGGAATTAGTGGTGCCGGTGTCATTTGCTATTCGCAATGTTTAGCTGAGGCATAATATAAAACTATCGTCATCGTCGTTATGCGGCGGTGGCGATTATTTACGTCCGTATAAAATTAAATGAATTAAAAAAGCGAAAATATTTCATTTTTACCGGGGGGAATAAAGTCGGCAGAGAATAAATAAAGAAGGGAATGATAACCTATTTTAAATTATGACTGGTTCTTCAGCAAAACTTCCCGGCAGTGCAGCACCGCTTTTACCGCATATTTTTCTACCAGGCTGCGGGACACACCGAGCTTTTCCGCGATCTGCGCATGGGTCATGCCTTCAACGCGGCTCATGTAAAGGATTTCACGAGATTTCTCAGGAAGCGAAGAAAGCGCCTCATCTATCTCCTTGATTTTCTGCTTGTAATGCAGATTTTCTTCCGGGGTAGGCATGTGGTTTTCAAACAGCTCGAAGGTGCCTTTAAGTAGCTGACTGCGGCGCTGTTCGGTGCGTACATAGTCCGTAGAGGCATTCATCGCGATGCGGATCAGATAATTTCGCGCATCGTCGTGGGTCGGAAACTGATTAGCCAGATTAAGGATACGAAAATAAATATCCTGCGTCAGATCCTGAGCAACCTGCCGTGAACCGGTGCGATAGGTGACAATCCGCTGTAATGTCGGATGGAGGTCAACAAAGACATCGACAATGTCATGCGTTGCTAGCATGGTTATAACTCCAGACGGGCAAGAATATTTCAATATTAAAGTTAATATAAAAGAATTCACCCCGTCACACTAATAATATTTCCATATATTGATTATCTGAGAATGAGTAACGTTTTGTAGATTTACAGGCGGATGATTGAGGCGGGAAAATACGGGCTGCCTGAAACAGCCCGCCAGAAATCACGGCTTTTCAGCCAGGATCTTAAACACAAACGGCACCGAATCGCGCAGGGAGACGTTCACCGTTTCGCCGTGGTTCATACCGGCATATTCATGCACGGCAACCGGGGTGCCCGCCGCCTTCACATCCTGAGCGAACCGCTGCTGCATCGCCGTCGGCACGTTAACGTCCTGCTGGCCGATACCGATAAACACCGGATGATCGATTTTCAGCGTGTTGTAGCGCAGGGACGCAAGCTGGGTGTTGAGCAGCTCCTGGAAATTAGGCAGGAAGGTGTTTTTAGCGTTGAGCTTATTGTCCATAACGTGCTGGGTCAGAGGGGTAATGCACAGGTTTTTCGCCAGCTCAACGTCGGCCACCGCATCCTTCTGGAAGTAGTTCGCAACTTTTAATGATTTATTGGTATCGGCGGCGGAAAGGAAGATGTAGTAGGCGTAAGGGATTTTCGGATCGCCCGCGTCTGTCGTTGATGTACCGCCGCTGAAAATGTCGCTGACCGAGGTATCGGCATTAATGTAAGGCGTGCCGGTCAGTACGGTGCCGATAACGTGCAGCTTCGGCGCATAGCTTTGCTGATAGCCGGAGGCGGCAAAGGCGGCATGTGCGCCCTGCGACTGCCCCACGATGAATATTTTATTGCTCAGCGGGAAGTTTTTCAGCGAGGCACTGATGCTGTCCAGCACGCTCCAGGCTTCGCCTCTGGCATTCAGGTAATGGTGCAATCCCGACGATCCCAGCCCGGCATAGTCCGGTGCCACGACGGCAAAGCCCAGCGACAGCCAGGTATTCAGGTACTGCTTGTCACGATCGGAGCGGGGATTCAACGACGGCGCGCACTGCGTCGCCACGCCAATGGTGCCGTGCGTCCAGACCACTACCGGCCAGCCACCCTGCGGTGCCGGGCCTTTTGGCAGGAATACCGCCCCGGTATCCTCGCGGTGGGTTTTGCCATCGACGCCGCTGATTGAGGTGTAGCGGATAAGGTACTGCGATGACGCCTCCTGCAACCCATGCGCTTCCGGCAGCGGCGCTTTATCCACCAGCACGCCGTTAGGCGCTGGCGACTGGCCCTGTGCGGTCGCCGCCAGGCTCAATGATAAAGCCAGCACGCTCCCCGATAACTTATTCATCCCTCTCTCCTGTAACCTGATAAACGTTCAGCAAATACCATTAACCGTCCGCGATGAACGACGATGACGTCCGACAGCCGGACCCGCGCTGCCTCCCCGCCTTTGCACATCATTAGCACACAAAACTGCCACACCTGCACTTTTTATGTGCAGCTTTATCGGCAACGTTCCTGGTGCTGCGGCAGGGTTCCCGTTATTGCCACCAATATCGCTTTGAGAAATTTTCGTTTAAATATAGCGCCTTATTGCCTTATTTCTCGCCATTTTTATCGCATCGCCCCAGATGGCACGCTTCATGCTTATGTCATTACATTCAAGTTACTTGAATACACTTCACACCACTTTCACCGGGGCGGTCATCATGAAACTTAAAACAACACGTTCTCTCTGCTGGGCCATGCTGTGTTCTGGGCTCTTTTCTGCGGCAGCACACAGCGCCGATCTGCTGGATCGCATTAAATCCGACAAGGCGATCACCATCGCCACCGAGGCGCGCTATGCGCCGTTTGAGTCGATCGAGAATGGCAAGATCGTCGGCTACGACGTGGATCTGATGAACCACATTCTGCAGAAAAGCCTGCCGGGCGTGGCGGTTAAACAGCTGGATCTGCCTTTCCAGGGCATCCTTCCCGGCCTTGATGCCAAAAAATTCGACTTCGTGATCACCGCCGTTACCGTCAACAAACAGCGTATGGATCACTTCGCTTTCACCGTGCCGATTGCCGAATCCACCGTTGCGCTGCTTAAGCGTGACAACGACGGATCGATTGCCACTCTGGACGATCTCAGCGGCAAAATCGTCGGTTCGCAGGCCGGATCGGGCCAGCTGCAGGTATTGCAGGAGTTCAATGAAAAGCTGAAGGCCAGCGGCAAGCCGGGGATCAAAGAGATCAAACAGTACGTATCGTTCGATGAGGCCTATTCCGATCTGGCGAACAAGCGCCTGGACGGCGTTGCCCAGTCGCTGGCGAACCTTGGCCCGCTGATCAAAGCCCGTCCGGGGATCTTTACCACGCTGAAACCCATGTTAGGCCCGACCACCTACTTTGGCTGGGTTGGCCGCAAAGATTCCGACAGCGCCAGCATGGTGAAACTGTTCAGCGACGGCATCAGTGAAGCGAACCGTGACGGCACCATGAAAGCGCTACAGCAGAAGTGGTTTGGCTTCGTGATGGATATTCCGGCGGACAAAATGCCGGCACCGGCGCTGTAAGAGGAGTGATGATGGGCGAATTTCTTCCGCTGCTGACCTCGTGGCTGCCGATGTTGTTTAACGGCACGGTGACCACGGCCTCGCTGTGCATCGTGGCGATCGTGGCCGGTTTTGCCGTCGGCGTGGTGATTTATCTGATGGAAAACGGCCATTCACCGGTCGGCAGAGCTTTCGCCCGTCTCTATATCAGTCTGTTTCGCGGCACGCCGGTGCTGGCGCAGGTTTTACTCTGCTTCTACCTGCCCGGCGAACTTGGGCTGTCGCTGCCGGGCTATATGGCAGCGGTGCTGGCCCTGACGTTCAATACCGCCGCCTACCAGTCGCAGATTTTGCGCAGCGGCTTTGAGGCTATCCCGCCGGGGCAGCTGGAAGCCGCGGCGATCTGCGGGCTCAGCCCGCGCCAGACGCTGTGGCATATCCAGATCCCGCAGGTGCTGCGGCTGACGCTGCCGTCACTGATATCCGAGCTGATCGACGTTATTAAGGCATCGGCGGTGGTGTCGGTGATTGCGATTACCGACCTGATGCGGGTGGGGCAGCAGCTGGCCTCTGCCACCTACCGCCCGTTAGAAGTGTATATCGCTATCGCCCTCTCCTACCTGGTGCTGACCAGCCTGCTGGCACTGCTGGGGAGCTATGTTGAACGGCGCTGGAACAGGGAGAACCGATGAACGATTTCATCCTTTATCTGCCGGACTTCGCCCGCGCGCTGGGCGTGACGCTGGCGATCAGCCTGAGCGCCGCACTGATCGGTGCCTGTGGCGGATTTATCCTGCAGGCGGTCGGCAGCCTCAGCCGCTGGCTGTTCTGGCCGTGGCGCGCGTACGTCTGGCTGATCCGCGGTACGCCGTATCTGGCGCAGCTGGCGGTGTTCTACTTCGGCCTGCCCGCCGTGGGCATCACGCTAAGCGCCGTCGAGGCCACGGTGATTTCACTGGCGATCTACAGCTCGGCCTACTTCGGCGAGATCTTCCGTACCGCCTGGCAGAGCATTGGCCGTGGCCAGCTCGAGGCGGCGCAGGTTCACGATATTTCCGCCTGGCAGAGCTTTTGGCATATCCAGGCTCCGCAGGCGCTGCGGTTCAGCCTGCCGCTGCTGGGTAACCAGTTCATTCTGACCATTAAAGAGAGCGCAGTGGCTTCGATTATTACCGTACCGGAGCTGACCATGACCACCGGGCAGATCGTCGCCAGTACCTATACCTACATCGTGCCTTACACCCTGCTGATCCTCAGCTACTGGCTGCTGGCGCAGGGTGTCAGCGTGGGCGTGCGGCTGCTCGGCCGTCAGGCAACAGAGGGATAAGATGATGAATAACGGACCGATTTTAGAATTACGCAACGTCGGCAAATCGTTTGGCAGCAACCGGGTACTGGCGGGCATCAATCTGGCCGTCAATGCCGGGGAGATCGTCACCCTGATTGGCCCTTCCGGCTCGGGCAAGACTACCGCGCTGCGCTGCATGAATTTTCTGGAAGCCTACGACGAAGGCGAAATCCTGATTAAAGGCCAGCTGCTGGGCTACAGCGGCACCGGCCGGGAACTGAAACATCGCGACGGTGCCGGGCTGATTGCCGACGTGCGCCGCCCGCTGGCGATGGTGTTTCAGCAGTTCAATCTGTGGCCGCATCTGACGGTGCTGGAGAACGTCTGCGCGCCGCTGGTGCTGGGCAAGAAGATGTCGCGCGATGACGCCCGCAAAAAAGCGACGGCGGCGCTGGCGCAGGTCGGCATGCTGGAGAAAGCGCAGGCACGCCCGACACGCCTTTCCGGCGGCCAGCAGCAGCGAGTGGGTATTGCCCGCGCGCTGGCGCTGGAGCCGGAGCTGCTGCTGCTGGATGAACCCACCTCAGCGCTGGACCCGGAACGCGTGGAAGAGGTGCTGGATGTGATTAAAGCGCTGGCGAACAACGGCATGACGATGGTGATGGTGACGCACGAGATGTCGTTCGCCGCCAAAATTTCCTCCCGCGTGGTGTTTATGGCCGACGGCTCGGTCATTGAGAGCGGCGCGCCCGCCACGCTGTTCCGCCAGCCGCAGACCGAACGCCTGAAATCGTTCCTTGCGCCGTGGTTTAAACGCCCGCTACAGCTGGATGATGCGGAGGCCCTCCATGCCTGATGCTATCGCGCTGCGTGCCGCTAATGCCATCAGCCAGCAGCGGCTGATGGACCGACTCGCGCAGCTGGCCCGCTTCGGCGCGCTGGAGAACGGCGGCGTTGACCGCCAGGCGCTGTCGGAAGCTGAACTGGATGCCAGAGCCTGGCTGATTGACTGGGCCTGTACCCTCGGCTGCGAGGTGTTTACCGATGCCTGCGCCAACCTGTTTATCCGCCGCGCGGGCCGCGAAGATCTGCCGCCGGTGGTCACCGGCAGTCATATTGATACTCAACCCGGGGGCGGCAACCTCGATGGCTGTTACGGCGTGATGGCCGGAATGGAGTGCCTGAGCGCGCTGGCGGCAGCCGGGATTGAGACGCTGCGCCCGATTGAAGTCGCGGTGTGGATGAATGAAGAAGGCAGCCGTTTTGCACCCGGCGCAATGGGCTCCAGCGCTTTTGTACAGCCGGAACGGCTGGCTGATTACCTCAGCCATCAGGATGCGCAGGGCGTAACTCTGGCCGAGGCGCTGACCCGCTGTCATCAGCGTTTTCCCGCACTGCCGCACCGCAGCGCCGTGCCAATGGCCGCGTTTATCGAACTGCATATCGAGCAGGGACCGGTGCTGGAGCAGGCCGGACTGCCGCTGGCCGTGGTACAGGGCATTCAGGGCGTGCGCTGGTATCAGGTGACCTGCATCGGGCAGGCGGCCCACGCCGGCACCACGCCGATGGCCGACCGCCAGGATGCGATGACCCTCGCCCGCCGTATCGTCAGCCAGCTGGAGCAGCGTGCAGAAGCGCTGCCGAAAGACGAGCTGCGCCTGACGTTCGCCCGCTGGGAAGTGGAACCCAACGCGATCAACACCATCGCCGGACGGGTGACTTTTACCCTCGATTTCCGCCATGCCGACCCTGAGGTGCTGGCCGAGTTTGACCGCTGGATGCAGCAGATTGCCGCCGATAACGTGCAGGTGGCCTGCGTATTCAATAACCCGCCGGTGGCGTTTCATTCGCAACTACTGGCACAGCAGTTCGCCTGCAGCGACGCGCTGAATATCGCGACGGCAACGCTGACCTCTGGAGCATTTCACGATGCGATGCACCTGGCCAGCCACTGCCCGACCAGCATGTTTTTCGTTCCCAGCCATAAAGGCATCAGCCACAACCCGGCTGAGTACACCGACCCTCAGTATCTGTACCTTGGCGCAAAAGCACTTGCCTGCTGCCTGACAGAACTGGCCAATCAAACGACAGGAGTTACCCCATGAGCACCCATACCTATCCTTCCTGCTGCGACAAAGATAACGGCAGCGCGCTGGGCACCAACGCCACCATCGGCGAACCGATCTCCGCAGACGGCACGCCGGTTATCGGCGAACTGTACACCGTCCCTGCCCGCTGTGGCCGCGCGGTACGCTTGAGTAAGGGGCAGGTTATTCGCATCATCAACACCCCGGGCAGCCAGGTGTGCGATACCTGGCTGTTTAACAGCGCGGATTTAAGCGAGTTCTCTTCGATGGAGCATACCCGCGCCTTTATCAATAAAATCATCCCGCAGCCGGGCGATGTGCTGGTGACGAATCAGCGCCGCGCCATCGGCACCCTGCTGACCGATACCTCGCCGGGCGTGCACGACACGATGATTGCCGCCTGCGATCTGTATCGTTACAGCAATATGGGCATCACCGAGTATCATGACAGCTGCGCGGATAACATGCGCCTGGCGCTGAATGCCATCGGACTGCGCGCGCGCGAAGTGCCGCAGCCGCTGAACCTGTGGATGAACACGCCGGTTAACCCGGATTACACCATCTCCTGGCTGCCAACGGTCAGCAAATCCGGTGATTACGTAGAGATCCGTGCCGAACTGGACTGCATCGTGGTTATGTCCGCCTGCCCGCAGGATATCGTGCCGATCAACGGCCTGAATCCGCAGGAAGTGCACTTTAGCGTGACCGAGTAACCGGCCTGTTTGGCCAGTGCAACAGTGCCCGGCCGCAGAATGCCGGGCGTTTACGGATTGAAGGGTTGCAGATAAACACTTATGAAAAAAAACGGCGATAGCGGTGGCTTTGTTTTACCTGATTTGGGCATGCGCCTGCGCCATGCGCGTTTAGCGCAGGAGATTACACTGAAGCAGCTGGCGCTGAAGGTCGGCTGTTCGGAGAGTTTGCTCTCCAAGCTGGAAAATGACGTGGCCTCGCCTTCGCTGGCGATGCTGCACCGGCTGGCCAGCGCGCTGGAAACCAATATTTCTGATCTGATGGCCGAGAGCTGGGTGGCGGATTCCCCGGTACTGAAGCCCGATCAGCGCCAGCGCAAACGCTTTGTTGCCCGCAACAAAAAGGGCGGCATTGAGCTGGAGAACCTGACCCATCACCACAAAGGCAGCCTGCTGCAGGGCAATATTCATATTATCGAACCGGGCGTGGCCAGCGACGGGCAGATTGAGCACCACGGCGAAGAGATGGGTTACGTGCTGGAAGGCGAAATCGAGCTGGCTTTAGGCGAGCAGACATACACCCTTACCGCCGGAGATTCATTCTATTTCCCCAGCAACGTACCGCACGGCTACCGCAACAGCGGGAAGTCGGTGGCGAAGGTGCTGTGGGTGAATACGCCGGTGACGTTCTGATTGATTTTCGGGCCGGAGTCGGGCGTCGTGGCTGAGATTCTTGCCTTCGGTGCGTTCGGTGTTCTGCGCCGACAGCAGGTTAATATCCCGCGCGGCGTCCAGCGTCATCCCGCCGCCCGCCTTCAGCGCGCTGCCGCTGAGGGTGATGTCGCCGCTTCCGCCGGTTTTATTTTTCCCGGTGGCGTTGAAAAAGAGTAACGGGCTGTCTGGTACTGACCGCACAAAAACCGGCAGCGCCGCCAGGATCGGTGATTATGCAGACGCTGAGGAGGGTCTGTAAGCTTTCGTCACGCAAACAGCGGCAGGTGACGGAGCTGATTGAGGTGATCTGCCGACAACAGACCAGGAGCAGTAACTAACTGAAAGACAGATAAAAAAATCCCGGCATGGTAGCCGGGATTACTACGAATATAACTTTAAATCAGCATGCCTTGTATCTTTTTCAGCCATAAGCCGTACTGATATCACCGCAACATGGTACAGCCGTTTCCCCAGCCTGCACCTTAAAGGCAACTGGCTGGAAGAAGCCGGATTTACAACAGATACGCCGGTTACCGTTGCCGTCGAACAGTGCAAACTGGTGATACGACATGCGGATAAATAAACAGTAAAAAGATCCCGGCTAAAAGCTGGGATCTTTTGTTAATTACCACCATTTCGGATAATTATTAAACGCATCATAAAATGCACGTTTTGACTCGTCAGTTAACTTCTCACATCCTCTTGCCGAAGTACTGTATCCATCCAGAGCTTCTTTAAGAAGAGACCATTCAATACATCCCCGGAAGGGATCTATTTGTAGCTCAAAATTACTATTCATATCCCTGAGAAGAGCTACTTCTCCTTTTCGCATATTGATTATAAAATTGTCAAAAGACTGACATTCTATCCACACTAATGTATTGATATTTAAATTATAGCCACCAAATTTTTCCACCTGCATATGAACGCTAAACTTCATTGAAGGAAGATGGTCATCAAGCTCTATAACATCCAATGTCATGCGTATAGGGTTATTAATTTCTATATCCACTTACTTTGATCCTGTATATCTGGCATGAATGATCGTTGGTAACTCACCGGCCGCACGGGGTGGTTTAATCTCCAATTGCCAACCATCGACAGTAATTCTCTCACCATACGGCATACGATTTTTAGTTGCCGTATTAACAGCAGCCTGGAAGCTTCTCAACTCTTCCTGACTGGCAAGCCTCACAGCCTCGGGGGTATGTGTAACAGCTTTAGATGCCGCATACTCTGCCATATGCTCAGTTGCATTTCCATGTACCCATATTTTTTGGCCATTGGGTAATAACATTTCAAAGGATTGGGGAATTACAGATCCTGGATGTACTGGCTGAGTTGCCTTAATCGAATCAAAGACAGTTCCCGTTGATAGCTGAGTGTTCTTCGCAGTATCAGCCGCTACAGACTCAGCGGAAGGCTTGCTTCCTTTCGAAATAGTACCTGCCTCACCCCCGGCCTTTCCACCCGAAGATACTATTTTCCCCGGTATCAGTGCCCCGGTAATAATCCCCGCCAGATTTTCAAGCGCCTGTTGATCGCCCTGAGCGGCTTTTATCGCCCCGTTTTTGACATTGTTCCACACATTGCCGTTTATCAGCGAGTTTAGTGTCTGGAATGCTGCCTTATCTTTTTTGGCTAAATCCTCTTTTGCCTGCGTACAGTAAGGGTTTTCCGTTGCACAGGCAGCCAGCGCTGCCGTCACATCAAACACCGTATCCGCAGCAAGTATCGCACCGTCGCCAGTACCGCTCACCAGGTTGAGCAGACCGTTTGTTAACTGGGAAGCCGTGTTTTCTCCCATGGCTTTTCTGACTTTCTCTTTCCAGTATTCGGTACTTTCTTTAACCGACTCCCGTGCTTTATCCCCGGCCAGAGAATTATTCTCAACCGCATTCTTACCAGCCTGCCCACCGGTTACCGCTCCGGAGATATCCCCTGACGCCACCCCTCCGGCAATCCCAGCCGCAAGCTGGCTCAGGCCGCTGACCTGCTGCTTCTCGCTTTCAGTCAGCTCCGACGGCTGTTTACCCGGGAACAGCTGCTCCATAATGAACCGGGCCGTCAGCTCACCGCCGCCTGCACCCACGCCACCGGCCAGCGCTGACTGGTTATTCAGTTCGGCGGTAACGGCACCCAGTACCGCGTGTGCCATCGCATTGGCGGCAACGTTGTCCTCGCCGATGCGTTTCTTGATTTCCGTCGCCAGATACGGCGATGCGCCGCTCGCCAGCGCCCCCGCCAGGTTATTCCCGGCCAGCGCCGTCAGCGCTCCCGTCACCGCCTGCATCGCCTTCTGCACGTTACTGCCGGTGCCCCACTCCGCCTGCGCATTGTTATACGCCTGCTGCGCCACCGCTGCGTCCGTCACGTCCCGGCCGTTATTCCGGCTCTGGCTCAACAGCTGCTCACGCGCTGCCGCCAGCTTCGCCGGATCTTTCTGCGCCTCCAGCGCCGCTATCTCTCCCTGCGTCCGCGCGATATCCATCGCCTGCATCCCCAGCTCGCCGATCAGCTGCGCTTCCTTCAGGCGTTTCTGCTCTTTCTCTTTGTTAAAGATCGCACTGATGCTGCCGTCGTTGGCGTGCTCCACGTCCCGGTTCAGCTCCGCGATATCCTGCTGCTGATGCTCTCCGTCGCGGAGGGTCAGCTGACCGTCGCTGACCGCGGCCTGCGTGGTGCCTGCCGCATGGCCGCTGTTGTTCCAGCCGGACAACATTCCACCGGCCATACCGGTCAGCAGGTCTTTGCCCACCGGGCCACCGGAACTCAGCGAGCCGCCGCTGTGCTCCGCGCTGAAGTCCGCCCGGTTGTCGATATCGCTCCAGCCCAGCGTACCGGTGTCCAGGCTGTTTTTTGCTTTATCCGCCGTGCTGGCAATCACCGCACCGTCAAGCTGCGTGTGCTTACCCACCGTAATCTGATAGCCGCCGTCACCGGCAAACAGCCCGGTCTGCTCGTTCACGCTGTCGAAGTTGCTGTGCAGCTTGTCCCGGCTGGCGGTGAGGTAACCCGAACCGCTACCTGCCCCCACCGGCACGCTGATACCGCCACTGAGGTTCTGTTGCTTCGCGTCGTAACGATCGCTGTCCTGCTCGCTTTGCAGCGTCAGGTCACGGCCCACGTCGGCGGTAATTTTCTCGCCGCTGACCTGTGCGCCCTTCAGCGTGGTGTCGCGCCCGCTGGTCAGGCTGATGCCACCGCCCGCATCCAGCGTGGTTTCAGTATGCGTCAGGCCGTGGCCTTTTTCATGACCTTTACCGGCATTCACGCTGGCGGAAACGTTCAGGCCGGTACCGCCAGCCCCCACGCCCACGCCCGCCCCCATGCTGCTGCCGTGGCTGCTGTTCCTGCCTTCGGTGCGTTCGGTGTTCTGCGCCGACAGCAGGTTAATATCCCGCGCGGCGTCCAGCGTCATCCCGCCGCCCGCCTTCAGCGCGCTGCCGCTGAGGGTGATGTCGCCGCTTCCGCCGGTTTTGTTTTTCCCGGTGGCGTTGATCGACAGGTTCTGCCCGGCAGTCAGCGTGCTGCCCTGCGACTGGCGGCTTTCGCTGCGCGTTTCACTTTTCGACGACTGGCTGCCGTAAGATGCGCTGATCCCCACGGTATTAGTGGCACCCTGCGCCGCGCCGTTGTCGCCCGATTGCAGACCGGCTGCGGCGTTGCTGGCATTCGCGGCTTCAGTCAGCAGTCCGTCCCGCTCCAGCGCCTGTGCCGCCTGCACGCCGGAGAGTGCAGCCTGAGTATTTTGTAGCGCGCTGAGCCTTCCGTCGCTCTCCTTCCTCGCCTGTTTCGCGGTGCTGACCGCCGTGTTCAGCGCACTACCTGCCGTTCCCGACAGCGCCACGCTCAGCCCGCTCTGCTTCGTTTCAAATGCCTCACTGCGGTTGCGCAGATCGTAGCCCGGATCGATCTGCACGCTGTCGCCGCTCAGGGTCAGATCTTTCCCCGCCACCAGATCGGCACCACCGATATGCAGCTTATCGCCCGCCGTAATGCTGACGCTGCCCTGGCTGCTGCCCACCGTGCTGACGCTCTGGCTCTGGCGGGTGCCCTGTTCATCGATCTCATGGCGCGTGGACTGTTTACCGACGCTGAAGCCAATGCCGCCGCTGCCCATCAGCCCGCTTTTTTTCTTCTCCTCCAGCAGGTAGTGGGATTCACTTTCCGTGGCGGCGCGGATATCCACGTTGTTACCGGCCTGCAGAGCCACGTCCCGGTCGGCGGCAATCGCCGAACCGCTGACCGTTAGATCCTTCCCGGCGACCACACTGACCGTGTCGCCGCTCAGCAAGGTGCCCTGCTTACGCGTCACGCGATCGTTCTGCACCGTATGGGTGGTGGATTTTTTCAGGAATCCTTTTTTCTGAGAGTGCGATTCAACGTATTCCGACTGCTGCTCCGTGGCGCTGTTCAGCAGCACATCGTTCTTCGCCTGTAGCGCAATGCCCCCTTTTTCACTATGCAGCGTACTGCCGGTGGCGGTGATATCGCCCTCACGCGCAATAACGGTGACGCCATCACGCCCGCTGAAGGTGCTGCCTGTGACCTCATCGCGCGAAGAGTCCACCACGCGGCTGCTTTTGGATTTCCCTCCGCCCCGTCGTTCGCTGTCCAGATCCTGCGTCTGCTGATGCGCTTCTTTAATGGTCACATCGTTGGCGCTTAATCCAATGCTGCCCGCCGTGCTGTCAACCTGTGCGCCTGCAGCCAGCAGCGTGTTACCCGCATGCAGGCTCACGCCTTTGTCGCCGCTAAGCGTGCTGAGCAGCAGGCGTTCCTCTTCACGACTGTTGCTGACCGATGTGGTACGCGCTCCGGCCTCCAGCTGTGTTTTATTACTGGTGCTGTCCGCCAGCAGTTTGATATCGCCGCCCGCCTGCACGCCAAGCTGCTCTCCGGCTTTAACCTGGCTGCCCTGCAGGGTGATATCCTGCCCGGCCTGAAGGCTGAGGTTGCCCCCGGCACTGAGCTGGCTGCCCTGCGCCTGCTGCCATTCGCCGCTGACCTGCGCCATCCGCTTACCGGCTTCTTCCGTCACGCCGGTATTACGATTGCCCATCGCCCCGGAGATCACCTCCAGGCTGGCGGCGTGGCTGCTTTTCGCCGCCGAGATATCCAGACTGTTACGCGCACTAAGGCTGAGGTTCTGCGTGGCATCCAGCTTCGCGCCCTGCAGGCTGATGTCGCTACCGCTCAAAGAGATATCCCCGGCGCTCATCGTTGCCTGCCGCAGGGCATCCTGCAGATTGGTGCTTATCGACAGACTGTCGGCCTGCACGTTGATGCTGTCGGCTTTTATCTCTCCGCCCTGATGGCGGAAGTCTGTCGCATCAATGCTGAGCGCCCGATCGGCGAACAGGTTGCCCGCGTTCTGCACGCTGTCGGCGGAAAGTTGCAGATTCCCCCCGGCGATCAGCGCGCCGTCGCCGGTCAGCCGCAGGGTGTTCTGCGCCAGGTACACTTTCGGAACCCATACCGTTTGCGGGCCGCTGGCGGTCTGTACGGTTTCACTGACCAGCCAGACGATATCCTGCTGAAGTGCCGAGATCTGCTCCGGCGTCAGCGCCACACCCGGTACCAGACTAAACGCCTCCGCCACCTTCACGCCGTTATTCATCAGCTGCTGGTACTGCTCCATGGCGTCTTCGCCCCGGACCGATGCGCGGCCGGTCAGCTTCAACACCTGCTCCCGCACCAGGCGCTGCTCATAGAAGCCGTCGCCCAGCCGTTTTTGTACCCGGGACGGGTCGTAGCCCACCCGCTCCAGCATGTAGTCGCTGCTGATAAATTTGCTGCGGCTGGTAAAACGCTCGTCGGTGACGATCAGGAACGGAGAGCCAGCGGCAGTATCCTGGCGGAACAACCCGTTATTCGGTATTGAGGTCGCAACGTCACCCAGATGCTGTTTTTCGGTGAGCGCCAGTTCAGCTGGCAGCAGCGGCCGCCCGGGGAAGGTTATCGTCTCCGATGGCTTGCTGCCCGGCGCAAGCTGCGTTTCCCCCTCCTGACGGCCTGCTCCTTCAACCTCAAAGGCCAGCGGATTGCGCCGCCACTCGGCGCGTTCGGCTTCCGCCGCCTTCAGCGCCGCTTCCACGCTGCTAATCTGCGCCTGATTGACCGTGGTGTTGCTGATGCTGGCACCGCTGATGGTGACGTTACCGTTGCCGGTAATGATGCCGTCAATAGTGGTCAGCGCCGTCGTTTCATCACGATTGAAAGTGGGATACCAGTGTTTGGTATTACGATCGTAGTGGTCAACGATGTATTCCTGGCGGCGTTCATTAACCGAATAGCCTTTATTTTCCACCGTCCCACCGCCGCCGATAGACAGATTGCCGTTGGCGGAAATGGTGCTGGCATCGTTCAGCAGCCTGTCGGTGATATGCAGTGCCATACTGCCGCCCGCCAGGATACGTGCGCCGGTGCCTTCCGAGATCAGCCTGTCGCGCGATGCGGTGCCGGTAACGGAACGCTCGCGGAGGTTGTTGTAATCGTCTACAAACGGCGCATCAAAGATGTCCAGATGCCTTTCAGGGTCCCATTGTTCAAGACGCCCGCGATTGTGCTCACGCCAGAATGTGTTGTGATAAGGCGTTGGCACGCTGTTTTGCCGGAAGCCTCGCGTTTCATAAAACGTCATGGCATAGCTACCGTCGGTATGGGGGACCAGAGAGAGATAATTCACCCAAATTTCGGTCACAGCCCCCTGGTCAAACTTCACCCTTACTTTGGCCCGTTTTCCTGCCGCATCGATCTCTAACAGCGTACCGTAACGGTTGTTTTGCACCGCATCATCATTCCGGAACGTCAGCTGCTGTGTAGTCGGTGCCATGGTGTTTTTATCGGTGCCTATTTCAGATCCATACGATCGCCAGTAGTAGTTATACCGATGCCACTTGTATTCGCTTTTCTCCGCGTCACGCTCAATTTCCAGCCCTTCGCGCAGATTCTCCAGACGGCGGGCCTCGATCGTGATATCACCATCGGCCTCGATAAAGCTGGCGCGGTTTTCGATCAGATCGCCGTTGCCAAGATGCAGACGATCTCCGCTGTAGATCAGCGATCCGTCGCGGTTAGTAATGCGCTGCGTCGCCTGCAGATCCAGATCCTGCACGGCGGCGATCGCTGCCGCCTCGCCGTGGTTATCGACGATCCGGCCATGGATCGTTATCTCATCACCCATCACCGCAGCCGCGTTATCCAGACTGTCGACGTTCAGCGTCATCCGGTCGGCCTCCAGTCGCCCGCCGTTGACCAGCATGCCGGTTGTCAGCCGCAGCACTTTCCCCACCAGCGATCCGCGGTTGGTCAGATGCGTACTGTTAATGGTCAGGCTGCCGGGCAGCAGCCAGTCGGTGAGGTTGGTCATCACACCGGCCACGGTCAGCGTGACTGCGGTGTTGCTGTTCAGGGTATCGCCTGCGCGATGGGTATAGTCCGTTTGTACTGCCAGCGTCAGGGCCTGCTGACTTTGCAGCATGCCGCCCTGATTGTTCAGCGTGCGGGTATTGAGGTGCAGCGTATTGCCGCTCTGGATGGTGCCACCCTGGTTGAGTAGTGCGAGGGCAGAAGCCACGGCACCGGCATTAAAACTGAGCGCGCCGTTAGCCAGAATACGCCCCTGCCGATTATCCAGCGTATTGAGTCCACTGAATGTCATCGCACCGGCGCTTTGCAGCCGACCAGCGGTGTTATCCAGTGTCTGCACGGTGAGTGTCGTCAGCCCGCTGCCCAGCAGCAGGCCGCCGTCGCGGTTGTTCAGTCGCTCCGCCTGCACGCTCAGTGCGTCCTGGCTGCTGATCGTTCCTGCTGCACTGTTATCCAGCTGTGCGGTATGAAGGGCCAGGGCTCCGGTGGAAACCAGCTGCCCGCTCTGATTGCTTACCTGCGTGGCGGTCAGCGTCAGCGTATCGCCGCTGTGGATCTTACCCTGGCGGTTATTCAGCGTTTCAACGCGGTAAATACCACGGCCCTGGCTAATCACCGTGCCATCGGTATTCTCCAGCCGCACGGCGGTCATTTCCATGCCGCCACGACTGCTGAATACGCCCTTGCGGTTATCGATCTGGCCCGCGGTAATGTGCTGATCGCCGTTGCTGCGGATTGCCCCGGCGGCATTGCCGATCTCGCCGAGAATGCGCAGAGCCAGCTGCTGCTGGCTGTCTATCGCTCCGTCGCCGTTCAGCAGGGATTGTGCCACCAGCGTCAGGCTTTCTCCGCTTTGCAGCTGGCCCGTACGGTTATCAAGCCCCCCGCCCAGCATCAGCATCATCTGCTGCTGGCTGTAGAGCAGGCCGCTCTGGCGGTTATCCACTTCCCGTGCGGATACGGTCAGCCGCTCACCCGCCAGCAGCTGCCCACCGGCGTTATTCAGCCGACCGGCCGCGGTGGCATTTTCTCCCTGCACGCTCAGCTGCCCGCCCGCGCTGATTTTCCCCGCATGGTTAACGATATCCCGGGTGATTTGCAGTGCCAGCCCGGCGGCGGACTGCATCATGCCCAGCCCGTTGTTCAGGCTGGTTGCGACAAGCGTGACATCCTGCTGGCTTTGCACGCTGCCCTGATGATTATCGAAAGTGCCGCTGACGGCACGCCAGCCGCCCTGGCTACCCATCCAGCCCTGAATATTAAAAATATCCTGCGCCTGAAGCACCTGCGAGCGTTGGCTGAAAATGCGACCGCTGCCGTTATCCAGCCGCCCGCTAAGCTGCATATCCAGGCTGCCGAGCGCATTAATCACCCCCTGCTCGTTGTTCAGCGCAGCGGCGTGGATCGCGGTATCGCCGCTGCCGGTCAGCGTGCCGTCCTGGTTATTCCACTCACCCGTCAGTGCCAGCGACAGTGCCTGCTGGCTTAACACCACGCCCTGCTGGCGGTTGCTGAGCTGGCCACCGGTCAGGGAAAGCGAGCCGCCGCTTTGCAGTGAACCGCCGTCATTATTCAGGCCGCTGCCTGCACCGCCCTGCCAGCCCAGCGCCCGCTGCGCCGTCAGCCGCCCGGCCTGATTCAGCACATCGCCCGACGTGCTGAGCTGAAGATCGCCGCCGGACTGCAATCTGCCGCCGCGATTATCAAGGCGGGCAGCGGCTGCGATAACAGCGGTTCCACCCTGCGCAGTACCCTTGCGGTTATCCCACTCTCCGCCGCTGCTGACCGACAGCCGTTCACCCGCCTCAAGCAGTCCACCGGTGTTATCCAGAGCCTGTTGTGCGTTCAGTTTAAGATCCTGCTGCGCGACGATCCGGCCTTCGGCGTTATTAAATCGCTGAGCCGCCAGATCCAGCTGTTTTCCGGCGGCCAGCAGCCCGAGGGTATTTTGCAGCGCCTGGCGGGCCTCCAGCGTCAGCGAGTGCTGGCCGATAATCCGCCCGTTACTGTTGTCGATCCTCCCGGCAATCAGCCTGAGCGTTTCACCGCCGATTTCGCCGTCGCGGTTGTCCAGCGCACTACGGGCATTCAGCGCCAGCCGCTGGCCGGAGAGCAGCCTGCCGCCCGCGTTATCAATATTTTGCGCAGATACGCTCAGCTCGGTTTCGCCCTGCGCCGTACCGGCCTGATTGTGCCAGTCGCCTTCCGTGGTGATGGTCAGTCTGCCGCCCGCGCCAATCATCCCCTGCCGGTTATCGAGGCCCTGCTGAGAAGCCAGGTTCAGATCGCCCTGGCTGATCACGCTGCCCTGCGCGTTGTGCAGCTGCTGCATCGTCATCTTCAGCTCGCCGCCGTTCAGAGTACCACCACGGTTATCGATCGCGCCTGCGGTATTCAGCGTCAGGCGTTTTCCCGCCAGTAGCTGACCGGCGGCATTATCAATATCACCTTCAGTGCTGACGGTAAGCGCCGCCTGGCTGACGAGGGTGCCGCTCTGGTTTATCAGGCGCGAAGCATCAAGTGCCAGATCGCCATTGCTGCCCAGTTCACCACGGGTGTTATTGAGATCCCCCGCGATCTGCCAGTGTTGCGCGGTGCCATCCAGGGAAACCAGCCGCCCGTGCTGGTTAATCAGGCTGCCACTGTTCAACGCCAGCCGCTGCGCTTCGATCGTGCCGTGGCTGTTGTCCAGCGTGTCGCTGATCGTAAAGCGGCTTTCCGCGCTTGCCGACTGCGACCAGGCACCCTCGTGGTTCAGCAGGTTGCTGGCGCTGATATCCCAGCGCTCGGCTTTCACCTGCGACTGCTGCGCCTCTATATTTCCCGTTGTCCTGATGTCCAGGCTGCCGCTGTCAATCTTCGCCTGGCGGATCGCCACACTGCCGCTTTTCGCCGCTATCGTGGCGTGGCTGGCAGCGAGCTGGCTCTGGCTGATATCGACCTGCCGCGCGCTCAGACTGACCTCTTTTTTACTCAGCAGGCTGCCGCTGGCGCGGATATCCCCCTGGCTTTTTAAGGTCAGATCCGCCGCCTGTACCAGCTGGCTGTTGGCATTACTGCCCGCCAGCAGATACCCGCTGCTGGTGATATTACCACCCGCTTTAAGGTGCACATCCCCGGCGGCGGCCAGCGTGCCGGACTGGCGGATATCGCCTCCACGGCTTTCGACGGTCAGCGTACCGCCGCTGTGCAGTTTGCCGTGATGCTCAATGCTGTCCTGCGCGGTTAGCGTGATGTTGCCAGCGGCCTGCGTGAACGCCTCCTGCTTGCCCGGCTGCCACACCAGACGCCCGGCGCTGCTAACGGTCAGTGAGTTTCCCGCCTGCAGATGCCCGCCCTGATTCCGCACGCCAACGCCAGTTTCAGTACCGATCATGCGGATTTGCCCGCTGTACATGCCGCCCATCTGGCCCATATCGATTGCCAGCTCGGGCTTTGCATCGCCGCCGGAGATCGGCTGTACCGACTTGCCGTCGGCGCTGATGCGGTTGCGGCCGGCAATCACCGCCAGTTCATCGTTAGCCCAGATGCCGGCATTGACCTCAACCGCACGGGCAAGGAGATCGACATAGCCTGTGTCGTGACGGGCATCGCCATTCAGGCCGCCGCCTTCAATGCGGATCGTGCCGCGCTCGACCTGATAGCCGGAGATCGCTCCGCTGGCATCCCGCTGTGGTTTACCGGTAGTCAGCGTCATTCGCCCGGCGTTGATGGTGCCGCAGCCGCTGCATACGATCCCCGACGGGTTGGCAACAATGACCTGAGCACGCCCGCCCGCGACTTCCAGAAAACCACGCAGCTGGCTGGGATTATTGCTGTTCACCTCGTTGAGGATCACGCGTGCAGGCGCACTGCCCGGCTTCAGATTCGGGTTACCCTGGATCATCCCGGCCAGCTGCGTGGAGGTCATCAGCGATGAGTTGTTGAGGATCGCGCCATTCCGATCGACATCAAACTGCGTGAATTGGTTGTGCGAGACGCCCGCCTGATTCGGCGCAGTAATGTTGACCTGCGACAGCCCGTTCTGCGTGGCAATCACCTGCGGACGCAGGCCGGGAGCCGCGCTGCCGTCGGCCACGATCCCACCGGCGATGGCAGGTCCGGCGGCGATAGCCAGCCCCAGCATCCACACTGCACGGCGAACGGTCACCCACAGCCGTGGCGCAGCGCTGCCCCGGCTCTGCCCCGGTTCGGTACTGCAGCTGCGGGCCAGCTCGGAAACCACCCGCAGCTCTCCGTGAGTGCGGCTGAAGATAAGGCGATAGCAATGTTTATTCATGATTTTCGTCCGTGAAAAAAGCCAGTCCGTTTGGTGCCGCCGTGGCGTTTCCTGCCAGCGGTAAAGGATAATCAGCGGTGTCAGATTTCCAGGTTCAGGCTAAAACCCGCCGTAGCGCCTGAGGTGTGGAAGCTGTCCGCTTTATACAGCGGCACGCCGGCAAACAGGTCGTAGCTGAACCGCTGCCATAGCGATCCCCGCACGCCAAGGGCGCTGCCCGCCAGCTGGTGTCCAACCAGATAGCGGGTGCCGGGTCCGTTTACGCGCCCGTAGTCCGCAGCCAGGTACAGCTCCTGCCCCTGTGCCAGCACGTTCCACGCCAGCTCGTTGCGCCACAGAAATCCCTTCTCGCCGGAGAGCATCTGCTCGCCGTCAAAGCCGCGTACCGTATAGCGCCCGGCTATGGCCATGCGCTCCTGCGGCGTCAGTGCGTTGCTGCTCCACTGGCCGCGCACCGCGGTGTAGTAGCGCCACGGCTGTTCCGCCAGTGCGAAAGGCTGATTAAGACTGAGAGCCGCCAGCAGGATGCCGGTACGGGCACTGCCGCTGTGGGTGAGTTCTTCCGGGGCGCGCTTCGCGCCCAATGCACCCGTACCACGATGCCAGTTGATATTGGCATCCAGCGTGCTGTCGCCGAGGTAGCTGTGCTGATTAACGCCAATTTCCCATCCGGCGGTGCGGCGGCTCTGTTGATCCATATTGATGCCGTCGACCGCATTGGTGGAACGCTTGCGCCAGCCGCGCAGATTCAGCGTGGTTTTGTACGACTGATTACGAAAAATCAGCCGCGACAGGGTCAGCTGGGCATTGTTACTTTTGCCGCTGTAGGTCAGCACCTCGTTGGCGTTAGGGATATTCTGGTGGTAGGTATAGTTGTTGTAGTTGGCCGACAGCGCCCAGTAGCCGAACGGGAAAAAGTAGTTCAGGGCATGAGAATGGTTGCCAAACGGCCCGTGTTCAAACAGGTCTTTGCCCGCATTCACGTAGAACAAGTCGTTCTGGGCAAAGGGAGCATCCACAGCCAGTGTAGCCGATCCCAGGTAGCGGCCGGTGCTTTTCGACCCGCTGTCATCCAGCCCCAGGCTCAAACGTACCGGGCGGCCTTCCTGCCAGTTCACCAGCAGATCGCTGGTCGCATCCTGCTGACCGGGAACGATCTGAATATCGGCGGCGGCGCTGGGAACGCGTTTAAAGTTCTCCAGACCCTGTTCGATATCACGCAGGTTAAGGATCTCACCGGGGGAGGCCGGAATGGCATTCCACAGCCGACCGCGCCACGAAACGGTATCGTCAAAGCGAACCTGGCCGATACGGCCCGGCTGCAGCGTCAGAGTCAGCACGCCGGTCGTCAGATCCTGCTCCTGCGCCATCACCCGCGTCGTGACATAGCCTGCGGCCAGAATGGCGTTCTGTACCTTGTTTATCGTCAGCACGATACCCTGGCTACCGAGGCAGCGCCCTTTTGCGCCCTTTGCGGCATTCAGCGCCCAGCCAAAACGATCGGCGGAATCCCCGGTCAGGCGCAGGCTGTTGATAATAAAGCAGGGAGACTCATTTTGCGGATAATCGGGCAGAGCCACATCCGGGCGGCGCAGCCGGGCATCGGGCTGCGGGGTATTTTCCTCGCGCAGCACGCGCTCGCGCTCCTGCTGGCGTAGCTGTTCCTGCGCATCTATCGAGGCGGCTTCCCGCGCGGGGCTGTTGGGTGAAGCCAATACCGGCGTGACGGCGACGGACAGGCCAAGCCATCCCCACCGGATAAGACGTAATAAACCCTGAGCGCAGTCCTGGCGCATTCCCTGCTCCTTGCGTTGTCATCCATGACGGCACCTCGCCTTTCGCTTTCCAAACCAGAAAGCAGGCTGCGATCGTATTAAGGTGCCTGTTCAAAATACTGCAAATCGTAAAACAATATGTCAGGCGACAATACTATTGGAGCCAAAGGAGAAAATGCAAATTAAATTGATAAAATATTCAGACTGTACCGGAATGATTTAATCCACTTTCCAGTTGAATATTAAAAATCAGGATTTTATCTGACCGGTAAGCCAGAATTTTTTATAGCGGGCCGGCGGTATGCCAACAAGATTATGAAAGATTCGGTGGAAGTTATTCACGTTGTCATAGCCCACCGCATTAGCGACTTCCGTTACGCCTAAATCGGTACTGAGCAGTAGCGTCTGCGCTTCGCCTATTCTCCGTCGGGTTTGATACTGCTTAGGGGAATAGCCTGAATAGGCTTTGAATACGTGTGCCAGATAAAACTGGTTCATATTTAGCGCAGCGGTAATCGATTTAAGGGCAATATCACTTTTATAGCGGCTGTCGATGTAATCTTTAATTCTCTGCCCCAGCAGCGATTCCGAGGTTTCCTTTTCCTGCTTATTGGCAACCCAGATACTGCGGCACAGCAGTAACAGTGCGCTGAGCAATGCCTGGCTGATTTCTTCCCCGTATAAGCTTCTGCTGCTAACGTGCTGCCACATCTGTCCGAACATTCCGCAAATCTCGGCGTAAGCCTCACCGCTGGGCATGACCGCAACCTGCGAACGGGCGGTAAGGAAATTAAGCGGCAGCCCGTCAAACTTCAGCTGTTCAACTCCGCAGCTAAAAATCAGCAGATCGTCTGAGGCATGGGGATTTTCATCATGCAGGATGCCGTGGTTAAACAGCAGAATGTCGCCGCGCGTCACGTGATAGCCGCGACCGTCAATGTTGTAAATGCCACTGCCCTCAGCGATAAACATCAGCTCGAAGCGGTCATCATGCTGGTGCATCACGCGCGGAATGGCGGCCTCCATGCCTTCAGCCTTGCAGACAAAAGCCAGTTTTGGCCGTGTGCCCTGCTCAAAGAAGCGGGAAGAGGACTGTGGGTTGAGGCAGTAGATCTGCATGATGTCTCCAGTGGGTGTGCCGCTATTCTTGCATCATCAATGACGGCAGTAGTCATCATTTTTGCTTTTTATGATTATTTAACCTGTTGAGTTTAAAAGTTTTGAAAATAATCGCCAGTGGCAGAAATGTATAAATTTGCTATCGCTAATTTTGCAGAAAAGGAAACATGATCGCCGTCACATTTTAAATCTGTTCATAAATCACACCGGACAAAGTCATTTTTAATACAAATGTGTAAATAGAGAAAAATCGCTGACGATCTGTCGCTCAAAAATCCCCCACTTTATCCGGTGGAACGCGGAAATAATTAAAAATCATCAAAACGGTATATGTATTAAAGTGAATTTCGAAACATCAATTTCGGCACATCTTCATTCTTGCTTTGTCAATCATGACGATGGTTAATGTGATTGGTGTCACTCAAAATACGCAATATCATGCGCATTTTATGATCTCCGGCACGTTCTTAAATCTTATCTTTTCGCCCTCATGGTTTTTTATTTTCACTTTGATGTAACGTAACCTCAACGACAGCACTTTCACTACGTAACAACCGGTGAAAATTAGATTCCCACTCTGTCTTTCACATTCAGAAAAGGGTGACTGAATATTTAGCGCCAGCTTTGCGCTATAAAAATTAATTAATCATAACCTAATCGATAATATCGGCTCGTCCCTGTTTTACCTTATAACCAGATGGAACAGTTATGTCTAATATTACAAACCTGCAAAATAATAAACGGATGCGGATGATTACTATCGTCTCAACGATAGGCGGTCTGTGTTTCGGCTATGACACCGGGGTTATTTCCGGCGCATTAATCTTTATGAAATATGATTTAAATCTGACGCCTGCAGAAGAAGGCTTTATTACCTCATTCCTGCTGTTCGGTGCGGCGTTAGGCTCTTTATTTGGCGGCTATCTTTCCGATAAACAGGGGCGACGCAAAAACCTGCTGTGGGTTGCCGCTATCTTTATGTTTGGTGCATTGGGTACGGCATTTGCCTGGGATGTGCCCTCAATGATTGTGGCGCGCTTTATTCTGGGCCTGGCGGTCGGCTGTGCCTCGGTGACGGTGCCGATTTACATCTCCGAGCTGGCGCGCGCCGATCAGCGTGAGCGGCTGGTGACGGTTAACGAACTGATGATTGTGACCGGGCAGTTCCTCGCCTACAGCGTCAACGCCACCATCGTTAATCTTTATCCGGATATGGGCCACAACTGGCGCATCATGCTGGCCATTCCCGCACTACCGGGCGCGCTGCTGTGGATCGGCATGTTAATGATGCCGGAATCGCCGCGCTTCTTTATGCGCCGCGGCGAAACCGAAAAAGCCATTAACGTATTAAAGACCCTTCGCGCACCGGAAGAAGTTGAGCGTGAAATCAGAGAGATCCAGCAGGTCATTAAAGCCGATGCGGTGAAGTTTAATCTGTTCGAAGAGCTGAAAAAGCGCTGGGTGGTACAGCTGCTGTTAATCGGTTTAATGATCGTCCTTGCCACCCGTGTGACCGGCATTAATACCATTATGTATTACGCACCGACGGTGCTGAAGTCGACCGGGCTTGGCGATGCGGCAGCGGTTACCGGCGCAGTCGCCAACGGCGTGGTATCGGTACTGGCAACGCTGCTGGGAATGGTACTCATCGGCAAACACTCGCGGCGCAAAATGTTCTTTACCGGTCAGGCGGGCGTCACCATCAGCCTGATCTTAATCGGCCTGTCCTTTAAGGTCTTCTTCCACACCGAAACCCTCAACGGCGTTGACACGCTTCACGCGAACTTCGACGGCGCCAGCTACATCATTCTCGGCTTAATGTTGGTGTTCCTGGTCTTTATGCAGGGTTGGATTGCCCCGGTGTTCTGGCTGATGCTGGCAGAAATCTATCCGCTGCGGATGCGCGGGGTGGGAATGGGCTTTGCGGTATTCGGCCTGTGGATCTTCGACTTTATTATCCAGCTTATTTTCCCGGTCCTGCTCAGCCAGTACGGCGGCGGAATGACCTTCGGCTTCTTCGCTGCCACGAATATCGTCATGCTGGTTCTGCTGGTGAAATATCTGCCGGAAACGCGCGGGCTGACGTTAGAACAAATCGAGAAAAAGTTTCGTTTTTAACTTAAAGATGTAAGGGAAATAAAATGACGGTAAAAATCGGTTTAATTGGCCTGGGTATGATCGGCCGCGACCATCTTCAGCGTTTTAACAATGTCATTACCGGCGCGCAGGTTACCGCAGTCTGTGATATTAACCGTGCAGCCGCCGATGCCGTTGCCGCCGAATATCACGCCACGGCGTTTTATGATGCCGACGAGCTGATTAACTCAGACCAGGTTGATGCCATATTTATTTGCTCGATTGGCCCGGTGCATAAAGCGCAGATCCTCTCCGCGTTTAAAGCCGGCAAGCCGGTATTTTGCGAGAAGCCGCTAACGCCAACCGCAGATGAATCGCAGGAAATTATCGCCGCCGAAGTCGCGGCCGGTAAGCGCCTGCTGCAGCTGGGCTTTATGCGCCGCTTTGACCCGGGCTATCAGGCCCTGAAGCAGACCATCGCCAGCGGTGAACTGGGTGAGATCATGCTGATCCACTGCGCGCACCGTAATCCGTCGGTCCCGGAAAGCTATACGCTGGAAATGGCGGTCAACGACTCGGCCACCCACGAAATCGACATTATTCGCTATCTGCTGAATGAAAATATCGTCTCGGTGCGCGTGGATAAACCACGTAAGAAAACCAGCCGGGCGTATCCGCATCTGCAGGACCCGCTGATTGTGATTTTCGAAACCGAGTCCGGCGTGCGCATTGATGACGAGCTGTTCGTTAACTGCAACTACGGCTACGACATTCGCTGTGAAGTGATCGGTGAGAACGCTATTAGTGGCCTGACCGAGCAGGCGCTGACCTACACCCGCTCACCCAACGGCGTTAGCCGCCATATTTCCCAGTCCTGCATGGAGCGCTTCGCCACCGCTTACGACCGTGAAGTGCAGAACTTTGTCGACAATATTTCCCGCGGCAGCGCCATGACCGGCCCGTCATCGTGGGATGGCTATGTTGTTGCGCTGGTGTGTGATGCCGGTCTGGCATCGCTGAAAGATGGCCAGAAACACGATGTCACTATTCCAGAGTGCCCTGCTCTTTATTTGGCATAACACAGTCAGTGTCAGGAGAACGCCATGTTGAAATTGTCTGAAGAGGTTATTTATCTGGATTGCCAGGCCGCGAATAAAACCGAGGCAATTAAAATCGCTGCGGATGAGCTGGAAAAAGCGGGCTACGTTAAGCCCGGCTTTTTTGAGGCGATGCTGAAGCGGGAAAAAGACGTCTCGACCTGGATCGGCGCGGGCATCTCCTTTCCACACTGTGCCAAAGAACATATCGATCTGGTCAAAAAAACCGGCCTCCTGATTTTCCAGTTTCCAAACGGCGTCAGCTGGGGAGCGGGTCAGGTGGTGTTTATTATGGTGGCCGTGGCGGCGACGAAAAATGAACACGTTCAGGTACTGGCGGATATTGCCGATATGCTGGGGGATGATGCCAATACGTTAATCCTCGCCAGCGCCAAAACTAAACGTGAATTTATTGACCAGTTTGAACAGCATTAATCTTTTTATTAAGGATGTAGCATGAAACTCGCATTATGTACCGATGTTCTGGCCGATCTTTCCTTCCCGGATATGCTGGATAAAGTGAAAGGCTACGGTATTTCCGGCGTGGAAATGACCGCTGGCGGCTGGTCGCCGTGCCCGCATGTGAAAACCGAAGAGCTGCTGGGCTCGCCGGAAAAACTGCGCCAGTTCCAGGCGGAGCTGGCTAAGCGCGATATCGAAATCGTGGCGCTGAACTGTTCCGGCAACCCGCTGGCTCCGGGCGAGCTGGGCGAGAAGCACACTCAAAGCAGCTATCGCGCCATTGAGCTGGCGGGCAAGCTGGGCGTGAAAAAAATCGTGATGATGAGCGGCCTGCCGGGCGGCGGACCGGAAGATCGCGTGCCGAACTGGATCACCTCGACCATCTCCTGGCCTGATTACATGCCTGGCGTGATCGACTACCAGTGGAATGAAGTGGCGATCCCATGGTGGAAAAAATTCGTACAGCACGCGAAGCAGCACGGGATCGAGAAGATCGCCATTGAAGAGTTCCCGTGCCAGCTGGTGTACAACCCGTCCACGCTGCTGCGCCTGCGTAACGAAGTGGATGAGATGATCGGTATGAACCTCGATCCTTCGCATCTGATTGCTATGGGCGCAGACCCGATCGCAGCGGCGCGCAAGCTGGAAGGCGCGATCTTCCACGTTCACGGTAAAGATGCCCGCATCGAGCGCGGCCTGGCGGACGTTGACGGCCTGATGGAGTATCAGCCGGTGACCAACACCAAAACCCGCACCTGGAACTACGTGGCGGTGGGCTGCGGCAAGGATCTGCTGTGGTGGAAGGAGTTCTTCTCGGTGCTGCGGATGACCGGCTACGACGGCTACGTATCTCTGGAGATGGAAGATCTGACGATGAGCGTGGAAGCGGGATTACAGACGTCGATTGATGCGCTGAACGCCACGCTGAGCCGCTAAATCGGCTCAGGCTAAGGCTTCAAAGCCTAATTGATAGGGGTAACGACATGGCTGCGGCGATGCCGTTACCCTCAACAGATCGGAAACTCGGCGCGCTCTGCACGCCTTTTTCACACGCCTTCAGCATTCAGCATTCAGCATTCAGCATTCAGCATTCAGCATTCAGCATTCAGCATTCAGCATTCAGCATTCAGCATTCAGCCAGACAATTATCAGACCGGGGCATAAACCAGCGGGATAATCTGCTTCGCGGTCAGCGGTGCCAGCATCACGCTGTCGAACTCTGCCGCAGACACCCATTTCACCTCTTCGATCTCCGCCGCAGGCTGCAGCTCTCCGCTCACGTTTTGAATACGGAAAATATCGGCGACCAGCAGATGATCCGGCTCATTGGCGGCAACGTCAGTAAACTGCCCAAGCGGGGTCAGATCGTCCGGCGTAATCACCAAATCAAGCTCTTCCCGAAGTTCGCGGATCAGCGCGGATTCCGGCGACTCTCCGGCATCCAGCTTACCGCCCGGCTGCATAAAGTAGGACGTGTTACGCTTGCGCACCAGCAGCAGACGCCCGGCATCGTCGACGATCACCGCAGCGGCAATATGGATCTTCTTCTTATCAACCATGCTGGCTCCCCGCAGGCGGAGCCCACTTGGTTGCCGGCGGCGTGTAGTCGTTAAAGTAGTCGATAATTTCCGCCAGGCTGTCGGAAAACAGCAGCATATCGATATAGCTCTGCCTGATAAATCCTTCAGCGGCCATGCGCTCAATCATCGCTTTCAGCGGCTGGTAGAAACCGTTCACATCCAGAAATGCGCAGGGTTTCTGATGCATACCGAGCTGCGCCCACGTCCACTGTTCGAAGATCTCTTCCATCGTACCGGCCCCGCCTGGCAGCGCGATAAACCCGGAGGACAGCTCGGCCATCCGCTGCTTGCGCTGGTGCATATTTTCCACCACCACCAGCTCGGTCAGCCCGGTATGGCCAATTTCTCGCTCAAACAGCGCATGAGGGATCACCCCGGTCACGCGTCCGCCGTGCTGCAGGGCAGAATCCGCGACCGCGCCCATCAGCCCCACCCGGCCACCGCCATAAACCACGGCGATATCCTTTTGCGCCAGCAGCTGGCCCGTGGCGTGCGCTGCATTCATATACTCTGGGGAACATCCTTCAGCTGAACCGCAAAAAAGGCCGATTGAATTCATCTTTTTTCCTTCGGAATCGTTCTGTTCAAATAGGGCAACTGCCATTTGCCCATAAGATACGCGGGAGCGGTCATCGCCGCCAGAAATGGTCACGGAGCGTGGCTTTTTTATCCCGATGCGCCCCCGCAGCGTTAGTCCGTTTGGCTCTGCAATCCTGTCAGAAAAGAGGATGTCTGAAGAGAATGAAGCCTGAACGATCGGCGGCTTCGCTGTACTTAACTTTACAAAGATGACAATTGAGAACGATTCCTGTTTGGGTGATACTTCCCCTTTTCTCAGGGGAAGAGCCCGTGGCGGAATACTTTTTACTTTTTATTGGCACCGTGCTGGTTAACAATTTTGTGCTGGTAAAATTTCTCGGGCTTTGCCCGTTTATGGGTTCATCAAAGAAGATGGAAATGGCCATCGGCATGGGGCTGGCGACCACCTTCGTGCTGACCCTGGTGGCGGTGCTGTCATGGATCGCCAATCATCTGATCCTGGTACCGCTGGAGCTGACCTATCTGCGGGTACTGGTTTACATTACCGCCAGCGCGGTGGTTGTGCAGTTTACCGAGCTGGTGATCCGCAAAACCAGCCCGGCGCTCTATCGCCTGCTGGGTATTTTCCTGCCGCTGATCACCACTAACTGTGCCGTACTCGCCGTTCCTCTGCTGAGCACCAACCATCAGCACGGCTTCCTGCATGCCGCATTTTACGGCTTCAGCGCGGCGGTGGGTTTCTCGTTGGTGATGGTGCTGTTTGCCGCCATTCGTGAACGACTGGAACACGCTGAAACGCCCGCCCCCTTCAAAGGCGCACCTATTTCGCTGATTACCGCCGGTCTGATGTCGCTGGCATTTATGGGCTTTATCGGGCTGGCGGAGGCGTAAGAACGTGAGCCGCTCGCTGTGATTACCGCGCCAGCCAGAATTCACGCTGCAAGGCCAGCGTTTCATCCTCGACTTCCGCAACCGGGCCAAGTAGCACGATGTCTTTCTGCCCATGTCTAAAGATATAGGAAGCCGGGATGCTCATCGTTGGATTTTCCTGGTGCCCACCCGTGCAGGCCAGCAGCTTATCCTCGCTCATGCCATAAACCACTTTACCGATGTTCGCCCAGTAGATCGTGCCAGCACACATACAACAGGGCTCGACTGCCGTATAAAGCGTACATCGCCAGAGATATTCCGCTGGGTAGTTGCTGGCAGCAATTCTGGCCAGCGTCGATTCAGCGTGATTAACCGTATCAATGTTGCACTGCGTTAATAATACGGTGCTGCCATCAGGGGCAACCAGCACGGCACCGAAGGGATGTCGACCCAATGCGATAGCCCGGCGACCCACCTCATTAGATAATCGGAGAAACTGAATATCATCAGGGGTAATCACAGTGAAACCTCCGTTTTAAGCGCGCGCCGATGAAGTAACGAATTGAGAAGCACGGCGGTGAATCCACCGATAAAAATCCCACTGCTCATAAACAGTCTTATTGACGCCGGTAAGTGCTGGAAAAGGGCAGGAAATGCCACCGGCAGCACGCCGATCGCAATAGAGACGGAGACAATCAGGACGTTTTTCTCATCGCCAAAATCAACATTTTTCAACTCCTGAACACCCGCCGCCAGGGTCATGCCAAACATTAAAACAGCCACCCCACCGAGCACCGGATTCGGGATTAACGCCACAATAGCGCCGAGTTTTGGAAACAGCCCCATAAGCACCAGGATAAGACCAGCCGCCATTAGAACGCTTCGGCTGGTGACTTTGGTCAACATCAGCAGGCCCGCATTTTGTGAGAAGGCGTTATAGGGAAAACTATTCAGGCAACCGCCAAGCATGGTGGACAGTCCGTCGGCACGAATCGCATCGGCCAGACGCCGTGACGTCGTTGGCTGCCCGATGAGTTTATCTATCATCAAAATATTGCCCGTCGTCTCAGTCATCACAATCAGCATCGACAGACACAGCACCACCATCGGTGCGATAGAAAATTGTGGGCTACCAAAGGCAAACGGCAGGCTAAAACCGACCCAGGGAGCCTCTGCCACGGTACTGAAGTGAGTCATGTTGCACAGCCAGGCAATAAAAGTGCCGATGAGCAGGCCGAACAGGATACTGAAGTTGCGCATCACTCCACGGGTATTGCAATAAAACAACAGAGTGATAGCGAGGGTGGAAAAACCGAGTAGCAAATTTTGCGGCTGTGCAAAATCAGGGGCATCAGGGTTCCCTCCTCCCAGCCATATCGCTGCGGCAGGCATAAGGGAAATGCCAATCAGAGAGATCACGCAGCCAATAACCAGCGGCGGGAAAAAACGCACCAGGCGGCTAAAAAAGGGCGCAGCCACCATAGTAAACAGGCCGCAGGCAATCACCGATCCGAAGATAGCAGCAATACCGTATTGTTGCCCAATCATAATCATCGGAGCCAGTACGATAAAAGAGCATCCCTGGATTAAGGGTAAACGACTGCCGAAACGCCCAATACCCACTGCCTGCAAAAGCGTTGCCAGACCCGAAGTCAGCAGGCAGGCGTTGATCAACGTAATCGTCTGACTGCTGCTCAATTTCAGCACGGCCGCCAGAATCAGCGGTACGGTAACCGTACCGGCATACATCACTAAAACATGCTGAATCCCCAGAGACGCAATACGTTTTATTGTCAGCGGGTCAGCGGTGTTCTGGTTGTCTACAATATTAGCCATGTTAATCCCCTAATGAACTCGCAAAGGAAAGAGATGGCCAACTATATGTGGGTAAACATGATATAAGTTAGTTAGCTGCTTTCAGTTTTATTGAAATCTCGGGGCTAATATGAAGTATTCATTGGAACAGCTTATGGTGTTCGAGCAGGTTGCCCGATCGGGTTCATTTTCTGCCGCCGCGCGAAATATGAAGCGGTCGCAGTCAGCGGTGAACATGGCAATGAGTAATCTTGAGGATGAATTTAATGTCCGCTTATTTGAGCGTTCTCCCCGCCAGGTCACATTAACCGGGGAAGGAACGGTATTGCGGGAGTATATAAAAACCGTACTCGAACAATGCAACGTCCTTGAACAAAGGGTGGCGGATTACAACATTCAGACTGAGGCCTGCATCACCCTGGCGATTGAAGTACCTTACCCAACAATTGCGCCTGTTTTATATGAATTTGCTATGACCTTTCCCCAGGTTGATATCCATATCCGAGAACCCCATCACGGCGATGTTGCGGGCCTGGTGAGCCGTGGAGAAGTTGATGCGGGAATTGTCCTCTCCCGGCGTATTGATAGCGATCGGCTCCAGTTTATTCAACTGGGAAAATTAATTATGGTTCATGTCGTCAGTGCCTCACACCCACTGGTGAATCAAAGCCCCGTCTCATTTACAGATCTGCATCGCTGGCGGCATATCACTTTTGGCCTCCAGGAACAGCATATTGCGACGACAGAATATCTTGGCAGTCCGATGCTTTGGCGCGTAGAAAGTTATAACGCCATGATTGCCGCTGCCATCGCGGGATTGGGGTGGGCATCTCTGCCGCGTCTGTTTGTTCAGAAAGAGCTTAGCGAAGGTACGCTTGTCGAACTGCGCCAGCAGGAATATCCTCATACGGACTGGGTGGTTGGCGTCGATTTGCTCTGGTCGAAGAAAAAGAACGTGGGCAATTCGCTTAACTGGCTGCGAAATCGCATCATTCAGCACAAAATTTTCGAGCACGATAACAGTGGCAACCGAACGACTTTATAAGCATGGCAATCCGACGAATTAATCCTGAAACGACCCGGCTATGAATACTCTCGATCACCTCTTCCAGCGGCTTGCCCGCTCCCCGTTCCGTCAGCGCTTTCATTTGGGCAGCGCGGAATATCGCTATTGCCAGGAGAAAGGCCGGGCGCTGGTCGAGCAGCATACCGCAGAGTTTGTCCGTGCCCGACTGGCACCGGCAGAACCGGCCAATGACGGAAAACAGACGCCGATGCGCGGCCATCCGGTGTTTGTCGCCCAGCACGCCACCGCCACCTGCTGCCGTGGCTGCCTGAGTAAATGGCATGATATCCCTCAGCATCAACCGATGACTGAACGGCAGCAGCAGTGGGTCTGCGAAGTTATTCTGCACTGGATTAACCATGAGATGCAGCGGCCTGCTCCGCCGGAAAAAATCAGGAAAACAGGGAAAGTCGTTAAAAAATATCAGGAAGATGGCGGGCAGATGGATTTACTGTGAGCGCGTCGGATTTTATGTGTTCTGGGCCAGTCTTCCGCACTGCTGTCGCATGCCCACATGAATGCCGTTCATCCAGATAGCTAAACGCTGCTGAGTACGCCGCATAGTTTCACCATTTCTCCTGTCTGGCAGGCGAATAGACTTCTTTCATTGGCTCCTTCGCAGCAGTGACCATCGGCGAATAAGGTCCGGCAGAGAGCACCATTTCAATGCCCAGCACAGTAAACACCTTATACAGACGTTCGATGCTGGCGCTGGCAGGATTGGCTTCCAGGCGAGCATAGGTTTGCTGTGTTACACCCAACCTTTCTGACACATCCTTCTGCGTCATCCCTTTTTCCTTACGGAAACCAACCAGCAGCGGCCTCAGCTGATTCAGGGTCTTCAACGGATAAACAGTATTCATAGAGTTTCGACCCTCATTCTAAATCTGTACAAACTATAAGCGGCCCTGCCACTTTACACCCGATAGGCTGTTAATGCAAAATACAGCTTAAAGACTGTATAAAATCTGATACAGCCTGTAAGTTGTAATAAATATAAACAGCTCATAAGCTGTAAAAAGTCACTATCCGCCTCGCGCCTGAAATGGCGAAGAAATTGCCTAAACCATTACCTGTCGAACTAAATGTGATCCATTACACCTTTCTACACAAAAGTGCCCACCACCACCTCGTGCAAACTTGCCCGGCAAAAAACAGCATAATCAATTGATTAGCACCATCTGCACAAACGTGCCGGAAAACACCCAATCATTAAACAAATGTGCAAGACAAAGCTCCGTAAAACTGGCCTGAAACACGTGAATATTACTTTTAAGTCGTTCATCGATCGGGTTATATCAGATCAGGACAGCGAAAACGTGATTTGCACAAATGTGCAGAAACCCGAGGATGACGATGGAAACCAGCGACGATATCCGCCTGATTGTAAAAATCGCCCAGCTCTATTACGAGCAGGATATGACGCAGGCACAAATTGCTCGCGAACTGGGGATCTACCGCACCACGATTAGCCGCCTGCTGAAACGCGGCCGGGATCAGGGCATCGTGACGATTGCCATCAACTACGACTGCAACGAAAACCTGTGGCTGGAACAGCAGCTAAAACAGAAATTCGGCCTGAAAGAGGTAGTGGTCGCTTCCTGTGAATCGCCGTTGGAGGACGACCAGCTGAACATCATCGGCCAGCACGGCGCGCAGCTGGTAGACAGACTGCTGGAACCGGGCGATATCGTCGGTTTTTCATGGGGCCGGGCCTTACGTGCACTGGTCGACAATCTGCCGCAGGCCGGCCAGTCGCGGCATACGATTTGCGTACCGATTATCGGCGGCCCGTCCGGGAAACTGGAAAGCCGCTATCACGTGAATACGCTAACCTACGACGCCGCCGCAAAGTTAAAAGCAGAGTCTCACCTGGCAGATTTCCCGGCGCTGCTGGACAACACACTGATTCGCAACGGTATTATGCAGTCCGAGCATTTTAAAACCATCTCTTCCTACTGGGACAATCTGGATGTCGCTCTGGTCGGGATTGGCTCCCCGGCGATCCGCGACGGAGCAAACTGGCACGCGTTTTACGGCAGCGAAGAGAGTGACGATCTCAACGCCCGCAGCGTGGTCGGCGATATCTGTTCGCGCTTTTACGATATCGACGGCGAAATGGTTGAAACCAATATGAATGAAAAAACGCTGTCGATAAAAATGGAAAAACTAAAACAGGCGCGCTATCGCATCGGCATTGCGATGGGGGAAGCCAAATACGCGGGCATCCTTGGCGCACTGCACGGTAAATATATTAATGGTCTGATAACGAATAGAGAAACTGCCGAGTCGTTACTGAAGTAAAAATAACAACGTGATTTCACGCAGATTTTTCTGCGGGGAATCCCTTTATCTAAAAAACGAGGGGCATGAAATGAACACATGGTTAAACCTGGAAGGGAAAATAATTATCGTCACCGGTGGCGCATCGGGAATTGGTTTATCAATCGTCGATGAATTACTGGCACAGGGTGCTAACGTGCAGATGACCGATATCCACGGCGGTGATAAATATCATAATGGCGAGAATTATCATTTCTGGCCAACCGATATTTCCAGCGCGACTGACGTTAATCAAAGCGTAGAAAATATCATTCAAAAATTTGGCCGCATTGATGGCCTGGTCAATAACGCCGGGGTCAACTTCCCGCGTTTATTAGTCGATGAAAAGGCACCGGCGGGCCGTTATGAACTGAATGAAGCGGCCTTTGAGAAAATGGTCAATATCAATCAAAAAGGCGTGTTCTTAATGTCGCAGGCGGTCGCGCGGCAGATGGTCAAACAGCGCGAAGGGGTGATCGTTAATGTCTCATCGGAAAGCGGGCTGGAAGGTTCCGAAGGCCAGAGCTGCTATGCGGCAACCAAGGCGGCGCTGAACAGCTTTACCCGCTCATGGGCAAAAGAGCTGGGCAAACACGGCATTCGCGTAGTGGGCGTTGCGCCGGGCATTCTGGAGAAAACCGGTTTGCGTACCCCGGAATATGAAGAGGCGCTGGCCTGGACGCGCAATATCAGTGTGCAGCAGCTGCGCGACGGCTACAGCAAAAATGCCATCCCGATCGGCCGCTCTGGCCGCCTGAGCGAAGTCGCGGACTTCACCTGTTACCTGCTTTCAGAGCGTGCAAGCTATATAACCGGAGTGACCACTAACATCGCTGGCGGTAAAACTCGCGGTTAAGGAGAGAAAAATGGTCAACGTTATTTTCTGTGCCCACGGCCAGTTTGCCTGCGCCGTACTGGATTCCGTGAGGATGGTGTACGGCGAGGTCAACGCCACGGCGGTGGAATTTGTGCCGGGTGAGAACGCCGGGGATATCACGGCCAAACTGGAAAAGTTAGTTAGTGCTCACAATGAACAGGAGTGGCTGATAGCCGTGGATTTACAGTGCGGAAGCCCGTGGAATGCGGCGGCAGCACTGGCCATGCACAATCCCCGACTGAGGGTCATCAGCGGCCTGTCGTTACCGCTGGCGCTGGAAGTGGTGGATAACCAGGACGCAATGAACGTTGATGCCCTGTGTGAACACCTGACGGCCATAGCCAGTCAGTGCTGCGTCGTCTGGCAGCTGCCGGAAACCGTTGAGGAGGATTTATAATGAACATTACGCTTGCCCGCATCGATGACCGCCTGATCCACGGCCAGGTCACCACCGTCTGGTCGAAAGTGGCCAACGCCCAGCGCATTATTATCTGCAATGATGACGTATTTAACGATGAAGTCCGCCGCACGCTGCTGCGCCAGGCCGCGCCGCCGGGTATGAAAGTGAACGTGGTGAATATTGAAAAAGCCGTCGCGGTTTATCACAACCCACAATATCAGAATGAAACCGTCTTCTATTTATTTACCAATCCGCAGGATGCGCTGGCGATGGTTAAACAGGGCGTAAAAATTGCCACGTTGAATATTGGCGGCATGGCATGGCGACCGGGGAAAAAACAGTTAACCAAAGCGGTTTCTCTGGATGAGCAGGATATTCAGGCTTTCACCGAACTGGATAAGCTGGGTGTAAAACTGGATTTACGCGTGGTGGCTTCCGATCCATCGGTGAATATCCTCGACAAGATTAAAGAACACGCTGCCACAGAATAAAAAACAACAGCGCCTGTATTTATGCCGTGACAGGCAGGTACCGTCATATTTCAATGGTGAAAACGATGGAAATAAGTACCCTACAAATAATCGCTATTTTTATTTTTTCCTGTATTGCCGGAATGGGCAGCGTGCTGGATGAATTCCAGACCCACCGTCCGTTAATTGCCTGTACCGTTATTGGCTTAATTCTTGGGGATTTAAAAACCGGGATTATGCTCGGCGGCACACTGGAGCTTATCGCCCTGGGCTGGATGAACGTTGGCGCGGCGCAGTCGCCTGACTCCGCGCTGGCCAGCATCATCTCCGCCATTCTGGTGATTGTCGGCCACCAAAGCATCGCCACCGGTATTGCTATTGCGCTGCCGGTCGCCGCGGCGGGCCAGGTGCTGACGGTGCTCGCCCGAACCATTACCGTAGTGTTCCAGCACGCAGCGGATAAAGCCGCAGAAGAAGCGAAGTTCGGCACCATCGATCTGCTGCACGTTTCCGCGCTGGGCGTTCAGGCGCTGCGCGTGGCCGTTCCGGCACTGATTGTTTCGATGTTTGTCAGTGCCGATATGGTCAGCAATATGCTGAACGCCATCCCGGAATTCGTCACCCGCGGCCTGCAAATCGCCGGAGGCTTTATCGTGGTGGTCGGTTACGCCATGGTGTTGCGCATGATGGGCGTGAAATACCTGATGCCCTTCTTCTTCCTCGGCTTCCTCGCGGGCGGCTACCTCAATTTCAGCCTGCTGGCCTTCGGCGGCGTCGGTGTGATTATCGCGCTGATCTATATCCAGCTTAATCCGCAGTGGCGCAAGGCCGAACCTCAGGCTTCCACCACATCTTCCTCCTCCCTCGACCAGCTTGATGACTGATGGTGACCACAATGGAACAGAGAAAAATCACCCAGGGCGACCTGATTAAAATGTTTCTGCGCTCGAACCTGCAGCAGGCGTCGTTTAACTTCGAACGTATTCACGGGCTGGGCTTCTGCTACGACATGGTTCCCGCCATCAAGCGCCTGTACCCGTTGAAGGAAGATCAGGTAGCGGCGCTGAAGCGGCACCTGGTGTTCTTTAATACCACGCCTGCGGTTTGTGGCCCGGTGATTGGCGTGACGGTGGCGATGGAAGAAGCACGCGCCAACGGTGCCGATATTGATGACGGTGCAATTAACGGTATCAAAGTGGGATTGATGGGACCGCTGGCCGGGGTCGGCGACCCGCTGGTGTGGGGCACGCTGCGCCCGATCACCGCCGCGCTGGGTGCCTCGCTGGCGCTGTCCGGCAATATTCTCGGCCCGCTGCTGTTCTTCTTTATTTTCAATGCGGTGCGCCTGGCTCTGAAGTGGTACGGCCTGACCTGGGGCTTCCGCAAAGGGGTCAACATCGTCAGCGATATGGGCGGTAACCTGCTGCAAAAACTGACCGAAGGAGCATCGATCCTCGGCCTGTTTGTGATGGGGGTGCTGGTAACCAAATGGACCAGCATCAGCGTGCCGGTGATCGTTTCCCAAACGCCCGGCCCGGACGGTGGCACGGTGACGACTACCGTACAGAACATCCTCGATCAGCTCTGCCCCGGCCTGCTGGCGCTGGGCCTGACGCTGCTGATGGTGCGCCTTCTCAACAAAAAAATTAACCCGGTGTGGCTGATCTTCGCCCTGTTTGGCTTAGGGATTGTCGGCAACGCGCTGGGCTTCCTGTCCTGATTTTCCGCCCCGCATCGCTGGCGGGGCACACTAAACAATGAGGTGGTTTATGAAAACAACAGCTTTACGCCTGTACGGCAAACACGATCTGCGCCTGGAAACCTTTGAGCTGCCGGAGATGCAGGACGATGAAATTCTGGCACGCGTGGTGACCGACAGCCTGTGCCTCTCTTCCTGGAAAGAGGCCAATCTGGGCGCGGACCACAAAAAGGTGCCGGACGATGTGGCAACTAATCCGATCATTATCGGCCACGAGTTCTGCGGCGAGATCCTTGCGGTCGGCAAGAAGTGGCAGCATAAATTCCACGCCGGTCAGCGCTACGTGATCCAGGCCAACCTGCAACTACCGGATCGCCCCGACTGCCCTGGCTATTCATTCCCGTGGATCGGCGGTGGCGCGACTCACGTGGTGATCCCCAACGAGGTGATGGAGCAGGATTGTCTGCTCTCCTGGGAGGGCGATACCTGGTTTGAAGGATCGATGGTCGAGCCGCTTTCCTGCGTGATCGGCGCGTTTAACGCCAACTATCACCTGCAGGAAGGCACTTATAACCACGTGATGGGCATTCGCCCGCAGGGCCGCACGCTGATCCTCGGCGGCACCGGCCCGATGGGGCTGCTGGCTATCGACTATGCCCTGCACGGCCCGATCAACCCGTCGCTGCTGGTCGTCACCGATACCAACAAGCCGAAGATGAGCTATGCGCGCCAGCACTATCATTCAGAGCCGCAGACCGAACTGCATTATATCGACGGCAACGAGGCCGATTACGATACGCTGATGGCGCTGACCGACGGCAAGGGCTTCGACGATATTTTCGTTTTCGTTCCGAAGGAGCATCTGCTGACCCTCTCCTCTTCGCTGCTGGCCCCGGACGGCTGCGTTAATTTCTTCGCCGGCCCGCAGGATAAGGCCTTCAGCGCGCCGGTTAATTTCTACGATGTGCACTATGCCTTTACCCACTACGTCGGTACTTCCGGCGGTAATACCGACGATATGCGTGCCGCCGTTGAGCTGATGCAGGCGAAGAAAGTGAACGCGGCGAAGATCGTCACGCATATTCTGGGGCTGAATGCGGCCGGGGAAACGACGCTGGATCTGCCTGCGGTAGGCGGCGGGAAAAAGCTGGTGTACACCGGTAAATCACTGCCGCTGACGCCGCTGGGTAAGATTGCCGATCCTGAGCTGGCGGCGATTCTGGAGCGGCATCATGGGATCTGGTCCGGCGAGGCGGAGCAGTATTTGCTGGCGCACGCTGAGGATATTAATGTGGGGTGATGGTTGCAGCTTCGGGCCAGCCAGGTGATTACGCTGGCTGGTTGTGCCCCCGATCGGGCGTCCTCGCGCCGCTTGCGCGGTGCCTTCACTTCGATCGTCAGCCTGTCGGACCGGCCCTGATTGGCACATGCGCCGGGTCGTTTGCAAAGTCTGGAGCTGGCGCTGGCTGGTTGTGCCCCCGGTCGGGCGTCCTCGCGCCGCTGCGCGGTTCCTTCACTTCGATCGTTAGCCTGTCGGACCGGCACAGACGCGCGTCCTGCGCGGCTGTGCCTTTCGCCTGCGTCCTTGCAGGCGAATCCTGGCTTTCTCTCTGCGTTCAGCGCTGTGGATTGCCCGCTCGGGGGCACAACCAGCCTGCTTTCTAACTTCCGTGTTGCCTGAATGAACAAAAAAAACCCGGCTGGATCCGAAGTTTGGCGAGATGTTTTGCATGAAACGTTGAGATAGTTTAAAAAACCCAAAGCTCATGCTCCGGGTCTGTGCATTTATGCCGTTGAGCGCTCATTCCATGCGTCGCTATATTGAATATTTCCGTCGTTATATTTCCATGTAATCCTTTCGTAGCGTAGCTCTATGCGTTCCATATGATTACATTTTTCTACAGTTTTTGTGTTGTACATCGTCGGCATCACCGCCACCACTTTGACGCCTTCAAGAAGCATATTAAAATATTCAACCTCCTGGCCAGCGTCATTAATTCTATACCATTTTATTTCAGCGCTTCGTAGTGACTGACCTGTAGCAACCGCTTTGTAAAGATAAGGTGTTGAACTATCGAATTCTTTTTCAATAATCATTGGTGCATGAATGCGGGTTCCAGTGATTTTCCCTGTGTTATTATCCGTAGGGATATGTAGCCCGTGGCCAAAACCAATAATTTCTATACTACCTTCCCGTTCGTTGACATCGGATGAACCCTTAATCAACGCATCGCCGTCATCTCTGAGCCACAGATGTGCAGGTATAGCCATAATCAAATTCCTTTTTAATCATAAAGCCAGCGTCCAGCCTTAGCTGATTCCACCAGCATATTTAACGTAAGTGGTTTGGGTTCAAGCCACTGCCATTTATTTTCTTTTGAACGTAAAAAATTTATCGGGATAAATGTTTCTTCGTTAGGCCAGTAACTGTGAAAGGCGAAGGTCTGTCTGTCGACAGAAAAACGACTGAAGTAATCTTCAAGTATGTCCATCGCATCATCAGCTGACCAGGGATATTTCCCCGTCGACAGGCTGGTTTCTAATGTCAACATCGGCCGTTTGAAAAAAGGAAACACACGGCTGTTCCAGTTTTCGTCATACCAGGCCATAACTTGCTGTTGTATAGAGCGGGAGGCACTCATTCAGTTCTACCATAAGCGATCGGAAGTGCGTGCGATAGTATTATATTTATTCACTGCTTTGAATGAAATAATCGCTACATCAGCGGCCATGATTATCCATCCAAAAACGGGAATGGTTCTGCCAACGAATGTTCCTAATTTCTGAGTCATTATTCTTTTGGTATTAGGAGGAAAACCCACCCACGTTGGAAGCCTGACTGGCATCATACGCTCCCTGAATAACCGTCTTGAATAGACAGAAGCAATAGAGGTTCCCGGTGTCGCTCCTGAAAACTTCCCTGCTACCGTAACGGTATTGGAACCCATATATATTGCAGCCACTGCAGTGATGTCTGATATACCAAAATGGTCTAATGTTTCATCAATCATAACCCAGAAAAACAACTCACCGGCACTAAGATTAGAAGATCCATCATAGAAGTATGTTCCATTTAATTCTTCAACTGTATCCATAAGTTAACCTCTTACATTCCATGTAATGGATTAAATAGTACGTCCAAATCAAATTCAATTCATGACTTGGTTTATTAAATATGTAACAAAAAGCGAAATTTCAATATTAAACTGAAAAATCGCCTCTTTGCCTAATAGTTGAATCATTAATACTGGCTATCGCCAGTAGTATTTAGTCTAACTTGTAATAGAAAAAATGAGCAATGTCTTATTATTCCCTCTCATTTTTAAAGATAATAAAGTGCTAGATGACATTTTCATCAGTAAGCTTCACCGTCACCAAAAGCGCCTTCCAGCAGGCAGATTTTCGCCGCGAACTGCGCTCCGGCGTGCAGTGCTGCCGCAATATCCCCCTGCTGGCGGAAACTCAGCAAAAAGGCGGTGATAAATGCATCTCCCGCGCCGAGCGTATCAACCGGCATAACCGCTTCCGGTGCCTGCTGATACCAGTTTTTGCCGTCGAACAGCAGTGCGCCTTCAGCACCGCGCGTGGCAATCGCGTAGCGGCTCCCGGCTTCAACCACCTTAACCAGCAGTTCGCGCGTTTCCTCCAGTGAACGATCCGCGCAGGAGAAAAATGCCGCGTCCAGCCATCGGCAGAGCGGCAGCGCCTGTTCGGTTACGAAATCATCCGAGAAATCATAGCTCAGCCAGCCGGGGAGCTGCGCCAGCTCGGGCAGCTGTTCATCGATATAGCTGTAGCTGCTGGTGTGGATCAACGAAAAATCCTGCAGCCAGTCGCGATGCGGCAAAATAAACGCCATCGATTCTGTCTGCCGCACGCCGCCAAGATTGGAATCAAGAAACACCCGCTCACCCTGTTGGATGGTCAGACGCGCATAGCCATTTTCCCCCGACACCTGGCGGCAGTAGCGTGTATCAATATTGCGCGTGGCCAGCGCACGCTGCACGTGCTCCGCCGCATTATCATCACCAAAAATCCCCAGATAGGCAGATTCCGCCCCCAGCATTGCGGCATAGACGCTGAAGTTCAGCGCATTGCCGCCGGGGTAACGCACCCGGCAGTGCTCATATTTATCGACAACGTTGTCGCCCACGCCAATCACTTTCATCTTACGCTGCCCTTAGTAGTCCACGACGCCCATGTAGCGACGGGTTGAAAGCGGATGCTGACGGATATCGGCCAGCGCCGCGCGGTAGTCGCACATGATGCTGTAAAACAGTACCGGGTTAAAGTAGTCCACTACCGACGCGGGCAGCGTGTTCAGGCCCAGCTCCCGGGCATCCACTACTACGGTTTTATCGTTGTAACGGTTCAGGAATGACAGCGCACGCTGGTCGAGTTCACGCGTACGGCCTTCGTTCATCAGTAGAATAAACGGTACGTGATTGTCGGTGACTTCAAACGGGCCGTGGAAAAACTCGCCGCTGTGGATGGAGGCGGCATCAACACGCTGCATCTCCATCAGCGAGCAGATGGCAAAGCCATAGGCATGGCCGTAAGACGCGCCGCTGGAAAGCACGTAAAACAGGGAATCATGCTGATAGCGGTCCGCAAAATCCGTACAGCGATCGGCCACCTGCGTCCGGCCCTGGCGGATCACCGCATCGATCTGCGCGAAGCCCTGCTGGAAATCCTGCCATCCGGCATAATCCTCCACCTGGCGCAGCACATCGACACACAAACTGAGGATCAGCGCCATTGGATTATCGGTCACCGGCGTGTCATCTCCCCACTGGTACAGCAGGTTATGGTCGGCCCACTGCAACAGCTGCGCTTCCGCATTGTGAGTCAGCGTTACGGTTGCCGCACCGCGCGCTTTCGCCAGCTTCGCCGCCGCGACGGATTCCGGCGTGTTACCGCCGTGCGAGCAGACGATAACCAGCGATGATGCCCCCAGCGCTTTCGGCGTGGCGTAAACGAACTCATTGGCGGTCATCATCCACGAACGCAGGATGTCGCTCTGCTCGCTGAGGAAATAGTGAGAGGGATACATATCCACCAGTGAGCCACCGCAGGCCACCAGGAAAATCTGACGCAGCGGAGTTGTCTGGAAATGGCTGCTCATCAGGGAGGCGATAATGGTTTGGGTCTGCATGGCGTTACTCACCGTAGATGTTGAAATTAAAGTATTTTTTCGCTAAACGATCGTAAGTTCCGTTAGCGCGGATGGTATCGATAGCCTGGTTAAAACGGGCCAGCAGCACCTGATCCTTCAGGCGCAGACCGATACCGGTGCCGGGCCCGAAGATCGTATCGTCTTTGACCTGCGGCTGGATAAGCGTGAAGCTTTGCCCCTGTGGCTTGTTGAGCAACGCTTCGGTAATCACCACCGCGTCGTCCAGCGTGCCGTCAAGGCGACCGTTGATCAGATCGGCATACACCGATTCCGCATCCGGATAGGTAATGACTTCCACGCCCGCACTACGCCAGTATTGATTGGCGTAGGTTTCAAACACCGATCCCTGTTGCACGCCAATACGCTTGCCCTTCAGCGATTCCGCCGTGGGATGCAGCGAGCTGTTCTTCGCAGCGATCAGGAATGCCGGCGTATTGAACAGCTTGTTGCTGAAAGCGATCGCTTTCTTACGCTCTTCGGTGATCGATAAGGACGAGAGAATCGCATCAAATTTCTTGGCCTGTAGCGCCGGGATCAGCCCGTCAAAGCTGTTCTGAACCCAGGTGCATTCCACTTTCATCTCCGCACAGATGGCATTGCCGAGATCGATATCGAAGCCAACCAGCTGACCGCTGGCGTTTTTCGATTCAAACGGCGGGAAGGTGGGATCGATGCCGAAACGGAGCTGATCCGCAGCCGTTGCCGAGTGGACACTTGCTGACAGAGCGAGAGCGGCTGCCAGTAATGCGATAGTTGTTTTTATTCTCATAGCTGTTCCCCTGGTGTTGCATTTATACCAAAAAACATACCATTAGTATTGATATACGCTTTTAGTGCTTTATATAGCAACAATTATTGTTGATTAAATCCCAAAAAAATCCGGATGGTATGTTATTATTTGTGCAACTTATCGCTTCAAATAAACGCATTTAGTTCACTAAAACAATACCTTGATATTCAACCTGTTTCATTTTCAACATCAGAGCTAAACAGACCATGAGTACATCTGAAAAGCAGACCAGGAAGCCCAGAAAAAGCTATCTTGAGGCACGTAAGCGACTGCTGGAGATCCTCCATTCCCCCGATTTCAACAGCGGCGATCAGATCCCCGCCGAACGCGAGCTGTGTGAGCTACTGTCCCTCAGCCGGATGACCGTGCGCAAACTGCTGGCGGAGCTGGTTGAGGAAGGTGTGCTGGAGCGCCGGGGCAATCAGGGCACCTGGCTGCTGGATACCCCCATTGAACGACCGCTACAGCCCGCATTGGGGATCGGTAAGATCCTTGAGCTTAACGGTGCCGTTCCCAGCAGCCATCTGATCTATTTCCATATATCCACCGCCAGCGCCCGTATTGCGCGCCTGCTACATATTGCAGAGGGTGACGAAGTGGTAATGATCAAACGCCTTCGTCTGGCCGACGGGCAGCCTTTCTGTTTGGAAACCAGCTATTTACCCCGGGCGCGGGTCGTGGATCTCAGTGCCGAAATGCTGGAAGAAGCCGGATCGCTGTATCGCCTGCTGGCCGAACGCTATCAGATTCAGGATGTGTACGATGAAGGAACGCTTCGCGCTGCGGCGATGAACGAGGAGGAACATCAGCTGTTGCAGGCGAAGCCGGAGAGCCCGGCGCTGGTGTATCGCGGGGTGATTTACGACCGGCAGCGTCGGCCAATTGAGTATCTGGTTTCGGTGAATCATCCGCAGCGGGTGGCTTTTCGTATTAACGGGGGATTAAATGAGGTGGATGCTCCGGCGGTTTGAAGTACCTGAATGAACGTCGCAGACAGGCACTACCCGAGATTTGTGTTGCGTTATTAGCAATGTCTGAGGTTGGCGCTGGCTGGTTGTGCCCCCGGTCGGGCGTCCTCGCGCCGCTGCGCGGTTCCTTCACTTTGTTTGTCAGCCTGTCGGACCGGCACAGTCGCTTGTTTGCAAAGTCTGAGTTGGCGCTGGCTGGTTGTGCCCCCGGTCGGGCGTCCTCGCGCCGCTGCGCGGTGCCTTCACTTCGTTTGTCAGCCTGTCGGACCGGCACAGACGCGCGTCCTGCGCGGCTGTGCCTTTCGCCCACTTCCCTGTGGGCGAATCCTGGCTTCCTCTCTGCGTTCAGCGCTGCGGATTGCCCGCTCGGGGGCACAACCAGCCTGCTTTCTGACTTCAGTGTTGCCTGAAAAACTCATCAGCTCTTCCTTCTTTCACAATACTGGCGAGATTCCCACATTCGGTGCTAATTAGCGTTCTTCAAACAGCGGCACTTAACCAAACGGGGCACGTCCTCTGCGGCGGCAGGGCAATCCGCAGCGCTGAGGTGCAGGCTGCGAGGCCGAAGAGACCAGCAGAGATAAACTCCCCACCACCACGATTCAATAAACTGGCACTACGGATATAAGATCCATCACAAAGTCTGAAACAGGCTTTAGAGTTTTTAGGGCAGCGAACAATTAGCCAAAAGGGGCACGTCCTCTGCGGCGGCCGGGCAATCCGCAGCGCTGAGGTGCAGGCTGTGGGGCCGGAGAGACCAGCAGGGATGCTGGGCTCAGGCGCGGCGCGGGCAGGACGCCCGCTCTGCGCCGATCCGTAAGACCCGCAGCTGTAACCGAAGGTATCGCGTAGCGACGTGAGGACCGCCCGGACGCCGCAGAGGACATGCCCCGATCGCCAATCCCAACGCAACGCAAACCAGCCGTAAGACCCGCAGCTGTAACCGAAGGTATCGCGCAGCGACGTGAGGACCGCCCGGCCGCCGCAGAGGACGCGCCCCGATCCCTAATCTCAACGCAAACCAGCCGCCAACACAAATCGCTAATCCCACAGCAAATAACACCGCGTACTCAGCAGCTAATCCAGCAGCCCCCCACCCCATTGCTATACTTATCAATCACCCGGAGCACATACCCTCTCAGCCCCTGGACAACAAGGAATACAAATGCTCGTGCTGTGGAACACCCTGATTGTCCTGGCGACCGTCGCCGCAATGGAAATTATCGCCGCGCTGACGCACAAATACATCATGCACGGCTGGGGATGGGGCTGGCACCTCTCGCACCATGAACCGCACAGCGGCAAATTCGAAGTGAATGACCTGTATGCCGTGGTTTTTGCCGCGCTGGCGATCGCGCTGATCGCCACCGGCGCGGCGGGTGTATGGCCATTACAGTGGATTGGTGCGGGAATGACGCTGTACGGCCTGCTCTACTTTATCGTTCACGATGGCCTGGTCCACCAGCGCTGGCCGTTTCGCTATATTCCGCGTAAGGGGTACTTAAAACGCCTGTACCTGGCCCATCGGCTTCATCATGCGGTGCGGGGTAAAGAGCACTGCGTGTCGTTCGGTTTTCTCTATGCGCCGCCGGTGGCAAAGCTACAGGCGACGCTGCGCAGCCGTAATAAACAGGCACACACCAGCAGCGACAGAACCGACAAAACAACAGCGGCTAGCGGGGACGCTGCCACAGATCGGGCGGGCGAGGCATCGGCTTCGCGAGGCGAGAACTGAGCGCCTGCGCAGCACCCTTCGCCAGCAGCCCGAGCTTCTCCGGCCGAGTGGTCCCCTGACGAACATCCCAGGCGCGGGGACCAGCAGCGCTAACCTTCACGCCAATTTCGCGATAAACACCGTGCGCCGAGGCAATCGCCCACGCGCTGCGTAAAGGCAGGCCGGGCAGCCCCGCGCGGGCAGAGGCGTAGTAAGGTTCCGCTGCCGCCACCAGCCGCTGTGCCAGGCGCGCCAGTTTGTCTCGATAAACCGGATCGGCGATCTGAGCAGCGATTATCCCTTCCTCAGCCAGCCACTGCGCGGGCAGATAACAGCGCCCCACCTGCGCATCTTCCACGATATCGCGGGCGATGTTGGTCAACTGAAACGCCAGCCCAAGATCGCAGGCGCGATCCAGCACCGATTCGTCGCGCACGCCCATCACTCGCGCCATCATCAGACCCACCACGCCCGCCACGTGATAGCAGTAGCGCAGCGTATCCTCAAACGTGACGTAGTACGTTTCCCGCACGTCCATCGCGAAGCCTTCAAGATGTTCAAAGGCCAGGCGAGGGGGAATGCCGTGGCTTAGCGCCACCTCCTGCAACGCGGCGAAGGCCGGGTCGTCCATTTTTATGCCGTCAAAAGCACGCTGCGTCTGCATTTTCAGGCAGTCCAGCCGCTGTGCCGCACTGTCGACGTCTGCTGCGACCTGGTAAAAGCCCAGCACCTGGCCGTCAATCACGTCATCGCAGTGGCGGCACCAGGCGTAAAGCATCAGCGCACTGCGCCGGGTCGGAGCATCAAATAGCTTTGATGCGGTGGCAAAACTCTTTGATCCTGCCGCCATCGTTTCGGTAGCGTGATCCATCAGCGTGCTGTTCGTCATTGGAAATCCTCCAGCATCAGGCGCGCGGTGGCTTTTGCCGAACCGATGACGCCGGGTATGCCCGCCCCCGGATGTGTGCCCGCGCCAACCAGATAGAGGTTGCTTATCCGGCTGTCGCGGTTATGCGGCCGGAACCAGGCGCTCTGCCGCAGGATCGGTTCGATGGAAAATGCCGATCCCTGCCAGGCACCCAGCCGATCGCGGAAATCGAAAGGGGTAAACATGCGGTGCGTCACCAGCTGCTCGCGCAGGCCGGGCATGTAGTGCTGCTCCAGATAGGCGAAAATGCGGTCGCGCAGGCGCGGGCCTTCCACCGTCCAGTCGAGATCCGCCGTGCCAAGATGAGGTACGGGCGCTAACACGTAGTAACTGCCGCAGCCCGGCGGAGCCAGGGACGGATCGGTCACGCAGGGCGCGTGCAGATAAAGGGAAAAGTCTTCCGACAGCGTGGGGGAGTGAAAGATCTCATCAATCAGCGCTTTATAGCGCGGGCCAAAACAGACGGTGTGGTGCGCCAGCTGGCTGTGATGCTTATTCAGCCCGAAATAGAGTACAAACAGCGAGTTGCTCAAGCGCTTACGCTTTAGCGATGCGCCGCGTGCCGCGCCGATGGGGTGGTGCCCCAGAAGTTTTGCATAAGTCTGTACCACATCGGCATTTGAAGCCACCGAAGCCGTTGCGATCCGCCGCCCGTCCTTCAGCTGCACCGCACAGATGCGCTCGCCTTCCGCCTCCAGCCTGGTCACTTCGGCGTTCAGCTCCAGCGTGCCGCCGAGATCCTCAAACAGCTTCACCAGCCCCTGCACCAGCGCCCCGGTGCCGCCACGCGCAAACCACACGCCCCATTCCCGCTCCAGCGCGTGGATCAGCGTGTAAATGGACGAGGTGGCGAAGGGATTGCCGCCGACCAGCAGCGAGTGGAAGGAGAATGCCTGGCGCAGCTGTTCGTTTTCAATAAACGCCGATACCCTGCCGTAGACGCTGCGCCACGCCTGAAGCCGTGCCAGCTGTGGCCCGGCGCGCAGCATATCGCGGAAGGATAAAAACGGTACGCTGCCCAGCTTCAGATACCCTTCTTTAAACACCGCTTTCGAGTAGGCCAGAAACTGGCGGTAGCCTTCCACATCGCGCGGGTTGAGGCGGTGGATCTGTGCTTCCAGCCTTGCCTGATCGTTGTCGTAATCGAAGACTTTACCATCTTCCCAGCAAAGCCGGTAAAACGGCGTGACCGGCAGCAGTTCGACGTAATCCTCAATACGCTTACCGGCCAGGCTGAACAGCTCTTCGATCGCCGTTGGATCGGTAATCACCGTCGGTCCGGCGTCAAAAGTGAATCCTTCGTCCTGATAAACATAGGCGCGGCCGCCCGGTTTATCTCGCTGCTCCAGCAGCAGCGTGGGGATACCTGCGGCCTGCAGGCGGATCGCCAGGGCAAGGCCGCCGAAGCCAGAACCGATAACGACTGTTTTATTCATCGTGAAAAACTCGCAGCCGGGGGGAGTAGTTCAGTGCGGCGCGCAGGGCCTCGCCAACCGGAACCGGTGGCTTACCTGCCAGAATCCGCACCCTGTCTTGCAGCGTTAGCTGACCCGCGTAGAAGCGGGCAATCAGTCCGTGGTTCAGTTGATAAAATCGCTGCATCACCTGCCAGCGCGCCTGCGGCGGCCCGGCGAGAAACAGCATGCGGTTAAGCAGGCGAAAGAAGCGCTGACGCCGCCACTGCGCCAGCGCGTAATTCTGAATCAGCCTGAACAGCGCAGCGGCGTTCAGATCGGGGGCTGCGGCGATTAAATCCGCCAGCGCCACCGCCTGCGGCAGTGAATAGCCGGTGGTGGCGTGAAACAGCCCGACGCGCAGCCCGCTGCCCGGCTGCCCCGTCTGTGCCTGCCAGAACGCGCGAACATCACCTGCCAGCGCGATTGGCAGATTGCCCTGCTCTTCTCGTTCCAGCCGTTCAAGCATCCAGCCCTGACGCGCCGCGTACTGGCGGATCTGTTGCCGCGCGAGATCGCCGCTCAGCGTAGCGCGATCGATGTAGTGCGTATCTTCAATCAGCAGCCGATGTTCGGAAAGCGGCAGGGTGTAAACAAAACGGTAGCCCGCCGACTGGTCAACGGTGGCATCCATCAGTATCGGCCGGGTCAGACCGTGCGGCTGGCTCAGGCTCCACTGCTGGCCTAAAAAGGCCTGGCAGCCGACGATAAGATGGGGGCTGGGCCTATAGCCGCGCCCGTCAATCACTGCCGCCGCGCTCAGCGTTTGTCCATTATCCAGCGTCACCGTTTCCGGCGTCAGACTCACGGCTCGAGCGCCGGTCCACAGGTTGTCCCCCAGCGCCTGACGAATCGCGATGGCAAAGTGTTCTGAGGTAACGCTGATATACTCGCCCGCCAGCGTGCGGTTCAGCGCCGGGAAGCGCACGTCGTATCCCGCCCAGCGGTGTGCCACCAGCGGAGCCAGCCAGCGGTGCTGCCCGGGCAGCAGATCGCGCTGATGGAAGGACCAGGTGTGATTACCGCCCGGCGCTGCATCCGCCTCAATCATCAGCATGCGCAGCCCTGGCTGCAATTGACGCAGCCGCCAGGCAATCAGACCATTCGCCAGCCCGGCACCCACCAGTATCAGATCCCAGCGAGGTGCACTCATTCAGCGGGGACCAGTTTAGCCTGACGGAGATCGCGAAGGCTGCCGCTGCCGGAGCAGAAGCAGGCTATGCGCAGTTGTTCAATCATCACCTGAAAATGGTCAACCACCGCCTCGCCTGAGACCGTTGCGCAGCTCAGTACGCCTGCGGCCTGGCCGACTAAATCGGCTCCCAGGCGCAGCGCTTTCGCCGCATCTATGCCATCGGCAATACCGCCGGAAGCAATCAGCGGCACGTGCGGCAGCGCCTGATGCAGCTCTGTCAGCGCCTGCGCGGTAGGGATACCCCAGTCGGAGAAAGCCATCGCCACCGCCCGGGCCTGCGGCGATACGGCCCGCTCCCCCTCCACCGCTGCCCAGCTGGTGCCGCCCGCGCCGGCGATATCCAGCATCGCTACACCCACGTCAACCAGTTGACGAGCCACCGGTAAGGACAGCCCCGCGCCAACTTCTTTGACAATCACCGGCACCGGCAATGCTTCAACCGTATGGGCGATGGCGGCCAGCACCCCGCGCCAGTCGCGGTCACCTCCGTGCTGCAGGGCTTCCTGCAGCGGATTAAGATGGATAATCAACGCATCGGCCTCAATCATTCCGACCGCCCGCCGGGCATATTCCGTACCGCTTTTTCCGGCGATTTGTGCAGCGCCAAGATTTGCCAGCAGCGGAATATCCGGAGCAAGCTGGCGCAGTTCGCGCGTCAGCCCCCAGTCCTGTTCGCTTTCCAGTGCCACGCGTTGGGAACCCACGCCCATTGCCAGCCCGAGCGCCTGAGCGGCCTCCCCCAGGTGACGATTAATACTTTTGGCGCGCCGGGTCCCGCCGGTCATCGAACTAATCAGCAGTGGAGCCCACAGCGTTTTGCCGAAAAGCGTCGTGTGAAGATCGATGCGATCGAGGCTCAGCTCCGGCAGCGCACAGTGCTCAAAGCGCCAGCGTTCAAAACCGGTTGTACGGGTTTTCACCCTGCGCGAAGGGTCAAGAATGATATCGAGGTGATCGCTTTTTCGCTGGATAAGATCGCTCATTAGCACCCCGGCTGCGTGCTGCTTTTGCCAAACTGCGCCATCTGCTTGTCAAACCAGGCATGCATAAAATGCCGGGTAGAGAGGCCACGATGACAGGCGCTGGCGATATGTTCATCCGCGCTGCGCAGATGCTCACGCAGCTTCTGATGGACGGCTTCAGCCCCCAGTAAGGCCACCAGCGTCGATTTGCCACTGTCCTGGTTAGCGTCTTTGCCGGTATTGCTCAGCCCGTCGGAGAGATCGTCCATCAGCTGGAATGCCTGCCCCAGATCCTGAGCGAAACAGCGCAGACGCTGACGGGTTTGGAGTGAAGATCCGGCTACGATGGCAGCCATCTGTAATGAGGCATCAAATAAACGACTGGTTTTGAGTTCATTAGCCAGCAGGATCGCCTCGCTGCTTCTCGCCCGGCTGCCTTCGCTGAGATCGAGATACTGACCCTGTACCAGCCCCTGCGATCCCACCGCCAGCGAGAGTTCTGCAACGGCCTGGGTTTTACAGGCGGGAGGCAACGATTGTGCCTCCACCACTACGCCAAAGGCGCGGCTAAGCAGCGCAACGGCGGCAAGGATAGCGACACTCTCGCCATACTGAGCGTGGATAGTTGGACGACCGCGGCGCAGTAACGCATTGTCCATACAGGGGATATCATCCAGCATCAGTGAAGCGGCATGCACCATTTCTACCGCGCAGGCAAGGTCGAGCAGGCCGGGCTGCTCCACCGCGCAGCCCAGATCGCGGGCGGCAAGGATCAGCAGCAGAGGGCGAACACGTTTACCGGACGCCAGCGTGCCTTCGCGCATGGCGGTAAACACCAAATCCTGCTGTTCTCCGGCGGGCAATAGCTGGTCCAGGCGGTTCTGCAGGGCTTCCCGTAGCCTTTTCAGTTCGTCTTCATGATTGTTCATCGTTGCAGGCTACCCCTGACATTTACATGGCTTTATTTGCAAAGCCTAGTGCAATATCCAGAAATTTCTCAGAGGATCGGGGGATGCGACAAACTTTTACAAAAAATAGATCATATGTACAGGTTTATGGTCGTTTTCACGCCGGATTGAACTCTGTAGTGGCAAGACTAAGGTGATAATCTGCCGGACCGGTGGGGATGCGCATTTTCGCTGTGTCGTCTGCAAGGTCTGGGATGGCGCTGGCGGGTTGTGCCCCCGGTCGGGCGTCCTCGCGCCGCTGCGCGGTTCCTTCACTTCGCTCGTCAGCCGGACGGATCGGCACAGTCGGTTGTTTGCAAAGTCTGAGTTGGCGCTGGCGGGTTGTGCCCCCGATCGGGCGTCCTCGCGCCGCTTCGCGGTTCCCTCTCTGCGTTCAGCGCTGTGGATTGCCCGCCCGGGGGCACAACCAGCCTGCTTTCACTTCCAAAAACTAGACACGCTGATCAATCAACACCAACAAAAGTATGGCAAGCTCAACAACATTAAAAAAGCCATGCTGGAAAAAATGTTCCCCAAACAAGGCGAAACCATCCCTGAAATTCGCTTTAAAGGGTTTAGTGGGGAGTGGGTGGAACGCAGTTGGAGCGACACGGTTGATATTTCAACAAACATGGTAGATCCGAGAAACTGCCAGTATGGTGAGTTATTTCATGTCGGCCCAGGAAATATCGAATCTTTCACAGGAAGATTCTACAATAATATATTAAAAGTAAAATCCAGCAATTTAATAAGCGGAAAATTCCATTTTAACAAGGGTGATATAATTTATGGAAAAATTAACCCTCAACTAGCAAAGTATGTTATCGCACCCTTTGAAGGGCTTGCTAGTGCAGATGCATATGTATTGAATACCAAAAATGGAGTAGTTCAAAATTATTTATTTGCAATTCTTCATACCGAAGACTTTTACAAGTACACGGTTTCAGTTTCATCGCGCACGGGCATGCCAAAGATAAATAGGGATGAACTGAATATTTATAGTTATATGGCGCCTTCTGAGTCAGAACAAACCCAAATAGGCAACTACTTCCAAAAGCTCGATGCATTGATCAACCAACACCAACAACAAATTACCAAACTCATTAATATTAAGCAGGCCTGCTTAAGCAAAATGTTTGTCTAACAGGGAGCGCCATCATGATTACTTTTAAAACCGAAGCGCAGTTTGAGCAGGCCTTTATTGAAGTACTGACCCATAAAGGCTGGGAAACAGAGATACTCAAAAACAAAACCGAAGCCGATTTGCTGCAAAACTGGGCAAACATTTTATTTGAAAACAATCGCCAGCGGGATCGCTTAAATGATGTTCCGCTTAGCGCGAATGAAATGCAGCAAATTATTGAACAAATAAAAGAGCTTAAAACCCCGCTCAAGCTCAACGGTTTAATTAACGGTAAAACTGTGGCGATTAAGCGCGATAACCCAGCCGATGCCTTGCATATGGGAAAGGAAGTCAGCTTGAAAATATACGATCGCCAGGAAATCGCCGCAGGCCAAAGCCGTTACCAGATTGTGCAGCAACCCAAATTTGAACGCGGCAGCCCTTTGCGTAACGACCGTCGAGGTGATGTGCTATTACTGATCAACGGTATGCCGGTGATCCATGTAGAGCTGAAGCGCAGTGGCATTCCAGTTAGCCAGGCAGTAAATCAAATTGAAAAGTACAGCAAAGAGGGTGTATTTAGCGGCCTGTTTTCGCTCATCCAGGTATTTGTGGCCATGGAGCCAAACGAGACCAAATACTTTGCCAACCCCGGACTAGACGGCAAGTTTAACCCTGATTATCAGTTTAACTGGGCCGATTTTAATAACGAACCCATGAACTACTGGAAAGACATTGCCTCTACCCTACTTTCCATCCCTATGGCACATCAGTTGATTGGCTTTTATACCGTCGCCGACGATACAGACGGTGTGCTTAAGGTAATGCGTAGTTATCAGTATTATGCCGCCAATGCGATATCTGACAAAGTGGCCAAAACCAACTGGCAACAGCTGGGCAGCGCTACCAATAACCCCGATCGTCTTGGGGGGTATGTGTGGCATACCACTGGTTCGGGTAAAACCATGACCAGCTTTAAATCGGCGCAGTTGATCGCACAATCCAAAGATGCTGATAAAGTCATTTTTTTAATGGACAGGATTGAGCTGGGAACCCAGTCACTCGCGGAATACCGCAACTTTGCTGGCGATGGTGAAGACGTACAATCCACCGAAAATACTCACGTACTCATTACCAAACTAAAAAGCACCGCTCCCGCCGATACCTTAATTGTTAGCTCCATTCAAAAAATGAGTAATATTTTTGAAGCGGTGGACGATGAAGGCACGGCCACAAACTCTGCGGATATTGAAAAAATTCGTGCTAAGCGTTTAGTGTTTATTGTCGATGAGGCGCATCGCTCTACCTTTGGCGACATGCTAATTATTATTAAACGTACCTTCCCGCGCGCCTTATTTTTTGGCTTTACCGGTACACCGATTCAAGAAGAAAACGAAAAAAACGGCAATACCACCAGTACCGTTTTTGGCAACGAGCTACACCGCTATAGCATTGCCGATGGTATACGTGATGGCAATGTACTGGGCTTTGACCCTTATAAAGTGCCCACTTTTAGAGACGATGACCTAAAACAAGCGGTAGCGTTAGAGCAAGCCAGGGCTGATTCAGTGAAGGAGGCCATGAATAACCCTGCCAAAAAGAAAAAGTTTAACCACTTTATGAAAGATGTGTCTATGGCTGGCTATAAAGACGCCACAGGGAAATACCACAAAGGCATTGAAGATTATGTGCCTAAAAGCCAATATTTAAGTGAAACGCATCAGGCTAAGGTGGTGGAAGATATTCTGCATAAATGGGATGTGCTCAGCCAGGACAGTAAATTCCACGCCATTTTGGCCACTAACAGCATTGCTGAAGCCATTGATTACCATCGTCTTTTGAAAGATATCAAACCTGAACTTAAAGTATCGACCCTGTTTGACCCGAACATTGATAACGATGGTAGTGGCGAACGTGGCCCCACCTTCAAAGGCGATGGCCTGGACGAAATTATGGGCGACTACAATAAGCGTTACGGTCAGGATTTTGATTTTGCCCGCCACGCGGCCTTTAAAAAAGATTTAGCGGCACGCCTTGCCCATAAAAAGCCCTACGAGCGCATTCATACTGAGCCTTCAAAGCAATTAGATTTACTGATTGTCGTAGATCAAATGCTCACTGGCTTTGACTCTAAATGGCTTAACACCTTGTATTTAGATAAGGTAATCAAATACCAAAATATTATTCAAGCGTTCTCGCGTACTAACCGCTTGTTTGGCCCTGATAAGCCCCACGGTATTATTCGTTATTATCGTTACCCACACACCATGGAAAAGCATATTAACGATGCAGTAAAACTCTATTCCGGTGACAGACCTATAGGCTTATTTGTTGACAGGTTAGAAGGCAATCTTAAAGCCATGAATGAATTAGTAGATAATATTACCCAGCTGTTTATCAATGCCGGCATTGATAATTTTGAAAAGTTGCCAGATGATATTGAAGTCTGTGCCCAATTCGCAAAACTATTTAACACCTTCAGCCAACACCTGGAAGCAGCTAAAGTACAAGGTTTGAATTGGGAACAGTCGGTCTATTCCTTTAATGAAAATGATGTAGAACATGAAATAACGCTGACCATAGACGAACAAACTTACCTAAGCCTTGTTCTTCGTTACAAAGAGCTGGCAGGAAAAAGTGATGGCGGTATTGCAGGTGGCGACGATGTGCCTTTTGATATCAGTGGTTATTTAACTGAAATAGATACCGGTAAAATCGATGCCGACTATATGAACAGCCGCTTTGATAAATATTTAAAAGAGCTAAACAATCACCAAGACCCTGCAAGCATTGAAACCACATTAGATGAACTGCACAAGTCGTTTGCATCGCTCACCCAAATTGAGCAAAAATATGCCAAGTTGTTCCTGCACGACTTGCAGCGCGGTGATGCGCAGTTAGTTGAAGGCCATACTTTCAGAGACTACATCAACACCTACAAGGATAACGCTGAAAATGCTCAATTAAATGCAGTTGTTTATGCTCTTGGTTTAGATAAAGAACGGCTCAAAGCAATAATGGCTGATAGTGTTAATGATAAAAACTTAAACGATTTTGGTCGCTTCGACGCATTAAAAGAATCGGTAGACAAGGAAAAAGCCAAGGTCTATTTTGAAAAACAAGATGGCGTAACCATACCTCTATTTAAGCTTAATATTCGTATTGATCAGTTTTTGAAGCGGTTTATTTTTGCACAAACAGATAATTTATTGAGTGATAATGATGTTGTTGGCGAAGTGATGTAATGGACGAGCGTTCCTCAGTGTGAGTCCTACCACACTTATGCTGAGGACAATCTTTTCAGAGGTACTACTGTAAGTAGACCGGATTTAGTTCCAGGCACTTTTTGAGATTTCCGTATTTTCCGCCATCAACCGGTACTCGTCCG
>NZ_JAPDNC010000016.1:0-87760 GCF_025947915.1 Erwinia sp. INIA01 | reverse complement strand
TGGTTTTGTCATATGAGTCACCTCTGGTTAAGAGTTTACTCACTTAGTCTCGTGTCCACTATTGCTGGGTAAGATCAGTTAATATCATCGATTACAAGTGAAGACATTACTAACAACCTCCCAACTCATGGTTTGCTTTCCAGAAAACGGCTGGCGAATGCTACAAAAAACCGTTATCGGGCTCTGATAATGCGAGGATTCTCTCTAGCATATAGAAATGGCTGGATTGATAAAATTCCTTATTCTCGATCATTGCGTGAGCCCAAGGTCCGGGTAAGGTGGATATACAAAAACGAAGCCAGATCTCTTATCGATAATCTTGAACACGAATGGATGAAGCAACTGTGCTCTTTCGCTCTACTTACAGGTGCCAGATTAAGAGAAATGCTTTCGTTGACATGGAAGAATGTAGATCTGAGCAGGCGAGTAGCTGTTGTAACTGCAGATAGAGCTAAATCAGGAAGAGCGAGACCACTCCCCCTCAATGATGAGGCTGTAGCATTGATCAGAAAGATATCTCGTAAAAAGGAATTCTTGTTTTCTTCGGATGGCACGATGCAAGGCGATTTCAACCGTACAGATTTTAAGAGATCCTTGTCATTAAGCGGTATCGTTGATTTTAGATTCCATGATCTGAGGCATACCTGGGCAAGTTGGCACGCCCAGAACGGTACCCCACTAATGGTGCTAAAAGAAATGGGTGGATGGGAGACTCTTGAGATGGTCAATAAGTACGCGCACCTGAGTGGCGAACATTTAAGCAAATACAGCAACACTGTCACATTTATGGCACAGGACGATATCTCACGAAGTTCTAATGAGGCAATATCACTTGTAAGCTAATGAATTTAATGTACAAAAAACATTAACGCATTACGAAATAATTCCAGCTCATCAGATCTCTAGTCTGGCGTGAAGCATTACTGATTTATATTTTAACGGGAATCATTAGCATGGCATTCGATTTTGACCAACGGATAGACCGCCGTCACAGCGATAGTCTTAAATGGCGAAAATATGGTGATCGGGATATCCTTCCGCTATGGGTGGCCGATACCGATTTTCGTTCGGCAGACTGCATTACGGCAGCACTTCAGCAGCGTGTTGCCCATGGCGTGTTCGGTTACGGTTTTCCGTCGGAAGCGCTGATCGAAGTCGTTGTTGAGCGTATGGCTCAACGCTATGGCTGGCAGATCCAGCCTGAATGGCTGGTATTTTTACCCGGCGTGGTTTGCGGCCTTAATCTGTGCGTGCGGGCCTTTACCTCACCGCAGGAAAGTACCCTCGCCCCGACGCCAATCTATCCCCCATTCCGCCAGGCGGCAAAACTCGCCGATCGCGCGCAGCTGAATGTTCCTCTGCGGTTGCAGGCGCAGCGCTGGGTGCTGGATCTGGACGCGCATGAATCGCAGCTGGACGGCAGCGAAAAACTGCTAATGCTCTGCAACCCTCAAAACCCCGGCGGTACGGTTTATCGCCGTGAAGAACTGGAAGCCCAGCTGCGTTTCGCCCAGCGCCACGATCTGATCGTTTGTTCAGATGAAATCCACTGCGATCTGCTGCTGGAACCCGGCGTGAAACACATTCCCTTTGCCAGCCTGAGTGAAGATGCCGCACAGCGATCCATCACCCTGATGTCGCCGTCAAAAACATTTAATATCGCCGGGTTGGGTGCGTCGGTGGCGATAATTCCCAATCGCGAACTGCGCGAGCGTTTTTCCCGCGAGCGTAAAGGCATGGTGCCGGATGTTGACGTGCTGGCCTACGTCGCTGCTACCGCCGCCTGGCGCGACGGACAGCCGTGGCTTGACGAACTGCTGGCTTATCTGAAGCGTAACCGCGATACGCTGGTCAACCACATTAACACTCTGCCGTCGCTGAGTATGGTATCGCCGGAAGGCAGCTATCTCGGCTGGATCGATACCGGAAAGCTGAACATCGCCAACCCGCAGCAGTTCTTTGAACGCCACGGGCTGGGATTCTCAGCAGGAAGTGATTTTGGTGACGATCGTTTTGTTCGCATCAATTTCGGCTGCCATCGTCTGCTGCTTGACGAGGCACTGCGCCGCATCACGCTGGCGGTGTCTTCGCACAGCCAGGCGGACTGGTAAAACAGAGAGGCGGGCTGATGAACCGGAAACGTCACCGCCTCAGGTTAAGTAATGCTGCCTGCGATTGATTACAGCATGTGCCCGGTCGGTTAACCCGGTTGTTAACCCGATCGGTTTCAACTGATTTCACTGGCGACGATCTCTTTCAGGCTCCACGGATGGAACTTGATGGTTACCTGGCCGTCTGTCACTGCCAGCGTCGGATTCGGCAGGCGTTCACCTTCCCCTTTCGGCGCGCTGCTTTTCACTGAAATACCCTGCTGGATGAGCCCTTCATCCGCCATCAGCGCCAGCGCACGTGAACCCAGCTGTGCCTCATCGCCGCGCAGCACGATCTCAACGTGCTCCCAGCCTTCGTGACGATACAGTTTCGCCCCCGGCCACGGCAGTTCAACAACGTCGATCTGCCACGGTCCTACGCTCAGCGGCGTATGCAGTTCGAACAGGGCAATCGGTCTGCCGGCAATCTCTTTTTCGGAAAACAGCGCGCCGCACTGCAAAAGTCCCTGCTTCCAACGCTCGGCAGTGGTGTTCTGATGGCAGCGGACCGCAATGTGATCGGCCTCCAGTGCGGTCAGATCCAGACCAAGGCGATCAGCCAGATGGCTAAGAGCGTTAACGAAACGCGCCAAATCCGCGCTTAAATCCTGCAGTTCGGGCTGAGTAGTGATATCGGTCATCTGAAAAAATCCTGGTTACGGCTCCGGCCACGCCGTAAAGGCATCTGGCGCGGAATGCGCTTTCTGTCGTTGCGGCGTATGTTACCCGAAAAGACAGCAAAAACTCACCCCGTCATCGCGTTAAGGTTCCTGGAAAAACAGGCGCTAAATGCAGTATACTTCCCCCCTTGTTTTTTTAACGACGCAAGCGGCGGGTGCATTTTACCTCACTGGCGGCGTTACGATCGCGGCGCGCACCCTTTGCGTGCGGGCATCTTCAGCATAATTAAGGTAACTCGGTGAATATTCAGGCCCTTCTCTCAGAAAAAGTCAGTCAGGCGATGATCGCAGTGGGTGCTCCAGCGGACTGCGAGCCTCAGGTGCGTCAGTCAGCCAAAGTGCAGTTTGGTGATTATCAGGCAAACGGCATGATGGCCGTGGCGAAATCACTGGGCATGCCGCCGCGACAACTGGCAGAAAAGGTTCTGGAACAGCTGGACCTGAACGGCATTGCCCGTAAGGTTGAGATCGCCGGACCGGGCTTTATCAATATTTTCCTCGAACCCGCCTGGCTGGCACAGCAGGTGGACAGCGTGCTGGCCGCGCCGAAGCTGGGTGTGACTGACGTTAAGCCGCAGACCATCGTTATCGACTATTCCGCGCCAAACGTGGCGAAAGAGATGCACGTCGGTCACGTGCGTTCCACCATCATCGGTGATGCCGCGGTGCGTACGCTGGAGTTCCTCGGCCACAATGTGATCCGCGCTAACCACGTGGGTGACTGGGGTACGCAGTTCGGCATGCTGATCGCCTTCCTGGAAAAACAGCAGAACGAACATCACGATGACATCGCGCTGGCCGATCTGGAAGCCTTCTACCGCGAAGCGAAACGTACCTACGACGAAGACCCGGTCTTTGCCGAGCGCGCACGTGGCTACGTGGTAAAACTGCAGGGCGGCGACGAGTACTGCCGGACCATGTGGAAAAAACTGGTCGACATCACCATGTCGCAGAACCAGCTGATTTATGACCGCATGAACGTGACTCTGACGCGTAAAGATGTGATGGGTGAAAGCCTGTACAACGACATGCTGCCGGGCATTGTGGCCGATCTGAAGGCCAAAGGCATGGCGGTAGAGAGTGAAGGTGCCACCGTCGTATTCCTTGATGAGTATAAAAACAAGGAAGGCGAACCGATGGGCGTGATCATCCAGAAAAAGGATGGCGGTTATCTGTACACCACCACCGACATCGCCTGTGCCAAATACCGTTATGAAACCCTGCATGCCGACCGTGTGCTGTACTACATCGACTCCCGTCAGCATCAGCACCTGATGCAGGCCTGGACCATCGTGCGCAAAGCGGGCTACGTGCCGAATTCCGTACCGCTGGAACACCATATGTTCGGCATGATGCTGGGCAAAGACGGCAAGCCGTTTAAAACCCGTGCGGGCGGCACCATCAAGCTTTCCGATCTGCTGGATGAAGCAGTGGATCGCGCCACTAAACTGGTTGCGGAAAAGAACCCGGACATGCCGGCCGATGAGCTGAACAAGCTGGCGAACATCGTCGGTATCGGCGCGGTAAAATACGCGGATCTGTCGAAAAGCCGCACCACCGACTACATCTTCGACTGGGACAACATGCTGGCGTTCGAGGGTAATACTGCGCCGTACATGCAGTATGCCTACACCCGCGTGCTGTCGGTGTTCCGCAAAGCAGGGATTGATGAAAACGGCATCAGCGGCTCAACGCTAATCGCTGAAGATCGCGAAGCCGCGCTGGCCGTTCGCCTGCTACAGTTCGAAGAGACCATTACCCAGGTTGCCCGCGACGGTACGCCACATGTGATGTGCGCCTATCTGTACGATCTGGCCGGTCTGTTCTCAGGCTTCTACGAACACTGCCCAATCCTCAGCGCGGAAGATGAAGCCACTAAGCAGAGTCGTCTGCGCCTGGCGCTGCTGACGGCGAAAACGCTGAAGCAGGGTCTGGATACGCTGGGTATTGAAACCGTAGAACGTATGTAATTCGTGTACGGAGGCAGGTTCGTTACACCTGCCGTCCTGCAGTAAAAACCCCAGCCGGGTATGAGTCCGGCTGGGGTTTTTTATGGCTTATCGATCAGGCGAGACGGGTGAAGCTCACTACCTTCTTTTCTTCGTTCTCCTGCTCGCTGCGTGGTTTCAACGCCTGGAGATCCTGCAGATAGGTTTTACGCCAGTGGGCAATGTCATTTTGCCGCAGTACCGCCATCATGTCGTTGTAGCGCGAAATGCGTTCGGTGCGCGACATCGTTAACGCACGATCCAGCGCCGCTGCCACTTCATCACGATCGTACGGGTTAACGATCAGCGCCGACGTCAGCTCGTTGGCCGCACCGGCAAAACGCGACAGCACCAGCACGCCGGGATCGTCCGGGTCCTGTGCGGCAACATACTCTTTTGCCACCAGATTCATGCCGTCACGCAGTGGCGTTACCAGCCCGATATCGGTCAGGCGGAAGATTTTCATCAGTAAACGACGGTCGAAATGCTGATTGAGATAGTAAAGCGGCGTCCAGCCGAGAGTGCCATATTTACCGTTAATCCGCCCCGCCTCGGTCTCCAGCTGGTGGCGAATATCCTGATAGGCCTGCACGTCGCCGCGCGAAGTGGGCGCTATCTGCGAGTAACGGATTTTCCCACGGTGCTGCGGGAAGTTTTCCAGCAGCGCTTCATAGGCGAGGAAACGCTCCGGCAGCCCTTTGGAATAATCCAGACGTTCGCAGGCAATGATGTTCTGTGCATCGCCCAGATCCCTCTTCATCGCCACCATCTTCGGCGGCAGCGGGCCTTCAGCCATCTCTTTAATACTGTCCGGCTCTATCCCGATAGGATACACCTCGGTAGCAAAGCGATTGCCGAAGGCACGATGCTGTTTCCCCTCGGTTTGTAGCGATGTCAGCAGAGAGACACACTCCAGAAATGCAATACGGTCGCTTTCAGTCTGGAAGCCCAGCAGATCGTAGTCGCACATCATCTCCAGCAGTTCGGCATGGGGCGGCAGCGCGTTGAAAATCTCCGGTGTCGGGAAGGGAATGTGCAGGAAGAAGCCAATACGGTTAGTCACGCCCAGTTCACGGAGTTCTGCGGCAAACGGCAGCAGATGATAGTCGTGAATCCACAGTACGTCATCCGGCTTCAGCAGCGGCAGCAGGCGCTGTGCCAGCAGCTTATTCACCCGGCTGTAGCCTTCCCAGGCTTCTCGCTGAAAATTAACCAGATCCAGACGATAGTGAAAGGCAGGCCACAGCACCGCGTTGGAAAATTGCAGATAGTAGAGATCGTAATCATTTTGATTCAGACCAAAGGAGGCGTAGGTGATGCCGTCCTGCTCCAGCATCGACAGCTCGTCATCATCTTCACCGATCTCGTTAATATTACCGTTCCATCCGTACCACACGCCGCCGGTGGTTTTCAGTGCATCAACAATACCCACCGTTAATCCACCGGCGCTGACCTTACTGCCATCGGGAACAGCAATTCGATTCGATACGACCACTAAACGACTCATAATCTTTCACTCCTTACCGACGCCTGCGCGCCCTGATCTAATTTTAATCTGGTGAGTTCCAGCCAGTGCCAGACCGCGTTAACATCCGGCAAATAGCCGCGTGCTTCGCTGGTGCCAGCACCCACCTTCACGGAAACGCCCTCCATTGCGTTAACAACCTTAAATCCGGCCTCATCGGTTAAATCATCCCCGACAAAAACCGGGATGCGCCCTGAAAACGGGGGCTGTTTCATAAAGTATTTAATCGCCGCGCCTTTGCTGACGCCGTCCGGTTTCAGCTCAATCACGCATTTTCCCGGCTGCTGCACCAGTTCGGGAAAGCGGGCAACCAGCTCATCCGCCAGCTGTTGAATCGCCTGCTGATGCTGCGGTGCACGCCGGTAGTGCAGTGCAAACGCCATGCCTTTGCTTTCCAACTGGGTGCCGGGCAGCGCGGCGATTGCCGGCTCCAGTTCGGCGGTCAGCGTACGCACCGTTTCAGGGGATAAGGCAATACGGTCAATGTTTCCCTGCCCGTCGCGCCGTTCGGCACCGTGTACGCCCGCCAGCGCCAGCGACAGAGGCTCCACCAGCTCATCAAGCTCACGCATGGGCCGCCCGGAAACCAGCGCCAGTGCCCCATCGCTGTAAGCGGCAAGGCGTGCCAGGTTGTCGCGCACGGCAGGGGGAATACTGACTTCCTCGGGGCGTGACTTAATCGCCGCCAGCGTACCGTCGACATCGAAAAAAAACGCATAACGTGCCGGTTCCAGCGGGGGAACGAATTCTGTTTTGCTCACACATTCCTCCTGATTAGACATAGGCAAACTTTCCGCGCAAAAAGGGGAAAACTCAGTGAAATCGCGATCGCCGGGCAGGATAAAAAAGGGCTGAATGGGGGTAATTCTCGACTACGATGTTGCTCTCCCTGATCAAAACCAGACTCTGTGCGATGGAGTACTACCCTCATCCCCGACGCCCCTCAATGCGCATAACATCAGCATTCAGTATAGTCAGGGATCGAGGAGCTGCCAGGTTTAGTGAAAAATCAGAGGGTTCACGACATAAGCCGCAGCAGCATGATCGGCAGGACTCATCCCGCTAATCCGTCCGCGTCCGCAACGGGTATACTTGCCCCATTCAGATATAACTTATTACCTAAACCAGAGGATTTCCCGGTGATTAAATTCAGCGTGCTTTACCCCAACCGCAGCGATGCCCACTTCGACCACGACTACTACCGCGATGTGCATCTGCCGCTGATCAAAACGCGGATGGGTGACGCCTGCCTCTCTTATGAGATTGATAAACCCTTAGGTGAAGATGCGCCGTTTATCGCCGCGTGCCACATTTACTGCGCAAGCCTTGAGGCGTTCCAGCAGGTGATGGCCCCGCACGCGGAAGAATTTACCGCCGACGTGGCGAATTTTACCAACGTGACGTCGGTTAAATTTATCTCAGACGTAGTGGTTAAGGGCTAACCGCGTTTGCGGGCAGGAGCAGGAGCAGGAGCAGGAGCAGGAGCAGGAGCAGGAGCAGGAGCAGGAGCAGGAGCAGGAAGTTGAACATATATCAGGCGACACATTCCAGCCCGTAAAATAAACAGGCGGACCAGAAAGGCCCGCCTGACACGTCAACGACTGTGATAACAGCCGTTACAGCAGTTTTCTTTCCGCCAGATCCAACGCGAAGTAGCTGAAAATAATATCCGCACCGGCACGCTTAATTGCGCCCAGGCTTTCCAGCACCACATCGGTTTCACTGATAGCGCCAGCCTGCGCGGCAAACTTAATCATCGCGTACTCACCGCTCACCTGATAGGCGGCCAGCGGCAGACGGCTGTGCTCGCGCACGTCGCGCAGGATATCCAGATAGGCCCCCGCCGGTTTCACCATCAGCGCGTCGGCACCTTCCGCTTCATCGATCAGCGACTCGCGAATGGCTTCGCGACGGTTCATCGGGTTCATCTGATAAGTTTTACGATCGCCCTTCAGCGAGGTCCCGGCCGCTTCACGGAACGGGCCATAGAAGGATGACGCGAACTTGGTGGAGTAAGACATGATCGCCGTGTCGGTGAAACCGGCTGCATCCAGCGCACCGCGGATCGCCGCAACCTGGCCGTCCATCGCCGCAGAAGGTGCGATAAAGTCGGCTCCGGCCTGGGCGGCAACCACCGCCTGCTTGCCGAGGTTAATCAGTGTTGCATCGTTATCCACACCGTGATCGTGCAGCACGCCGCAGTGGCCGTGGCTGGTGTATTCGCAGAAGCAGGTATCGGACATCACAATCATCTCCGGCACCGTGTCTTTGCAGATGCGCGACATGCGCGCCACCAGGCCATTTTCGTTCCAGGTGTCGCTGCCGGTGGCGTCGGTATGATGTGAAATACCAAAGGTCATCACCGACCGCACACCAGCTTTGGCAATTCGTTCGATCTCATAGGCCAGGCGCTTTTCAGGGATGCGCATCACGCCCGGCATGGCGGCGATCGGCTTATAGTCATCCAGCTCTTCTTCAACGAAGATTGGCAGCGCCAGATCGTTCAGACTCAGGCTGGATTCCTGGAACAGGGAGCGAAGAGAAGCGGACTGGCGTAAGCGTCTTGGACGCTGGATGAGAGAATTCGTAGACAAAACAACCTCGGTTTAACGACTCAGTCACCGGCAAAATCACGCGGCGGTGATGATAAAAGTGAATAGTGCGCTAACACTATACCTCCGGGCGGCAGATGACAATATTTGTGGAAATTACCTGCGCCTTAACGGCACAGAGTGCTTTGTTAGCTACAGAAAATTCACATTTTTTCCCCCTTCCCTTCACAGAGGCTGGTATTCTGCTTCGGCTCCTGCCGTTTTGACTTTCATTCTGAACATCAAAGGGAATCAACTATGTCTGACGTACGTCCGCTTAAATTCGTTACCCTGCTTGGCAGCCTGCGTAAAGCTTCGCTGAACGCCATTGTTGCTAACAGCCTGCCTGAACTGGCGCCTTCTGGCGTGGAAATCAGTCCGCTTGGCTCCGTGGCCGACTTCCCCCACTACGATGCCGATATTCAGGCGGAAGGTTTCCCGGAAGCCGTGCTGGCCATGGGTGCTGCGATTGCCGCCGCTGACGGGGTGATTGTTGTTACGCCGGAATATAACTACTCGGTTCCCGGCGCGCTGAAAAACGCCATCGACTGGCTGTCGCGCCTGCCGGACAGTCCGCTTTCGGGTAAGCCACTGGCGATTCAGACCGTCTCTCCTGGTGCTATCGGCGGCGCGCGCGCGCAATATCATCTTCGCCAGAGTCTGGTGTTCCTTAACGCCAACGTGATTAATAAACCGGAAATCATGATCGGCCAGGCGGGCAGCCGCATCGACGCGGAAAAAGGCACGGTCAGCGATGAGAGCACCCGCCATCATCTGACGGCGCAGCTGGACGCGCTGGCAGCGCTGGCTCGCCGCGCGGGTTAACCCCACACCGGCATCAGCTCCTGCGGAGCGTCGTGGCGCTGGCTTAGCGCACGGGCTGGCCCCTACCGCAATAGCGGCTGCATTGCTTTATTATGGCGATCTCGCAGCCAGCACAGCGGTCCGTCGGTCAGACAGGCGTTTTTAAGCCACAAAAAAAGCCGGGAGAATCCCGGCTTTAAAAACGCAGACGATCAGAAGAAGCCGAGCGGCTGCACGCTGTAGCTGACCAGCAGGTTTTTGGTCTGCTGATAGTGATCGAGCATCATTTTGTGGGTTTCGCGGCCAATCCCGGATTTCTTATAGCCGCCAAACGCCGCATGTGCCGGATAGAGGTGGTAACAGTTGGTCCACACGCGCCCGGCCTTGATTGCCCGCCCCACGCGGTAGGCACGGTTGATATCACGGGTCCAGACACCTGCCCCCAGGCCATAAATCGAGTCATTGGCAATGGCAATCGCCTCGGCTTCATCCTTAAAGGTGGTAATGCCCACCACCGGCCCGAAGATCTCCTCCTGGAAGACGCGCATACTGTTGTTGCCCTTGAGCAGCGTCGGCTGAATGTAATAGCCGCTGTTAAGATCGCCCTCCAGTTTTTCCACCCCGCCGCCGGTCAGCACTTCCGCACCCTCTTTCTGCGCGATGTCCAGATAGGAGAGAATTTTGTCGAACTGCTGCTGCGACGCCTGCGCACCAACCATGGTATCGGTATCCATCGGGTCGCCGCGCCGGATGGTTTTCACCCGTTTCATCACTGCTGCCATAAACGGCTCATAGATAGACTCCTGCACCAGTGCGCGGGAAGGACAGGTACACACCTCGCCCTGGTTCAGGAAGCCGAGCACCACGCCCTCCGCCGCTTTTTCAATAAACGACTCTTCGGCCTGCATGATGTCTTCGAAGAAGATATTCGGTGATTTGCCGCCCAGCTCAACGGTGGACGGGATCAGGTTTTTCGCCGCCAGTTCCAGAATATGGCCGCCGGTAGCGGTTGAACCGGTAAAGGCCACCTTGGCGATACGCGGATTAGAGGCCAGCGCTTCCCCCGCCTCCTTGCCGTAGCCGTGGATCACGTTAAGCACGCCTTTCGGCAGCAGGTCGGCAATGACCTCCACATACAGCGTGATGGAAAGCGGCGTCTGTTCAGCCGGTTTCAGTACCACGCAGTTGCCCGCCGCCAGCGCCGGGGCCAGCTTCCAGGCCGCCATCAGCAGCGGGAAGTTCCAGGGAATAATCTGCGCCACCACGCCCAGCGGCTCGTGGAAGTGATAGGCGGCGGTGAATTCATCAATTTCAGCGGCGGTGCCCTCCTGCGCGCGCAGGCAGCCGGCAAAGTAGCGGAAGTGGTCCACCGCCAGCGGCATATCGGCGGCCAGCGTTTCACGCACCGGCTTGCCGTTATCCCAGGTTTCATTCACGGCAAGGTATTCCAGCTTCTCTTCCAGTCGATCAGCGATTTTCAGCAGGGTCAGAGAACGCGCCTGCACCGAGGTTTTACCCCAGGCATCGGCAGCGGCGTGGGCTGCATCCAGCGCTTTTTCCACATCGTCTTTATCGGAGCGCGGAAACTGGCCGATGTCCGAACCGTTGACCGGTGAGGTATTGGTAAAATACTGGCCGTTGACCGGTGGCACAAACTCACCGTTGATGAAGTTGCCATACTGCGGTTTAAGCACGATCAGGGAATCTTTACTGCCCGGATAAGCGTAGCGCATCATCGTTCTCCTGTTGAAATACACATCGTTCGGCGGCATTAATTTAACAATGAAATAACTAATTATTAACATTGTTGATAAAGATGAGAATGTCAGATCGCACCAGCGCAAACTGTGACGAAGCCAGAAGGAAATGTGGATTTTACGGATCGGATGTGAGGTGGCTCACGAAGAGCCACCCGATGAATCGTCGCTAAACTAGGCGCGTTTTGCCGCAGGCTGTAACTGCTGCCAGAAATCCTGCAGCAGCTGGCGTGGCCATTCCGGCTCCGGCTGGTTGCGCATCAGTTTTTTAGCCTGCTCATCGCCAAGACTGTTATGCAGGCAGGCCGTCATGATTTCTGCGGTAAACTCAGGATGGAACTGCACCGACAGCGCCTGTGGGGAATAGCGGATAATCTGGCAGGGTTCCAGGGCAGAGCGGGCAAGTACCTGCGCGCCCGACGGCGGTGCCAGCACCGACTGACGATGGGATAGCCAGGCTGAAAAATGCTGCGGCAGCGAGGCCAGCAGCGGGTCCTGATGCCTTGTCGCGCTGGATTCCAGCTGCTGTAATCCGCGCTCCCAGCCGTTGGGGTTATCACCGACTTTCCCCCCCAGCGCGTAAGCCATCAGTTGATGACCGTAGCAGACACCAAGCAGCGGCAGCTTTTCCGCCACCAGATGGCGCACCCACGCGGCGGTTCGCTCGCTCCAGTCGGCATGATCGGTCACCATCGCCCAGGAGCCGCTGAGAATGGCGGCGGAAATAGTTGCCGGGTCGGGCAACGTCTCGCCGAGGTCCGGGCGTACAACAATATACTCACCGGCCGACAGGCCAAGCGCCTGCACAAACCACAGTTGCTGATCGCCCACCAGCTCACTGACCGGCAGCGGCGGCGTTTCAAGTTGGATAATGGCTAACGGTAGCTTCACGCTTATCTCTCCTGGCTGAGTACAATTCCCAGTCTCTTATCCTGACACTTTGCTTGCTAACTGTCTTATAACTTTTCTGGCAAATTGTAAACAAAGCATCAGCTTAAGCCGCTGCGTTTTTCGCGCTTTTAGCGCGATGGCATGCAGAAAAAAAGTGGCACTTTAGCGCTTCATTTGTTGCATTTCATGCCATGATAATCAGGAGTGAAACGTTATTTTAAGGATTGTGCGGTGGCGCTGCGGCATTTTTTTCTGATACTTCTGGTGGTATCAATCTGGGCATTTAACAATATCGCCATTAAATGGGGGCTGTTAGATCTTCCTCCTTTGATGCTCACTACCCTGCGATTCGTGGTGGTGGCGTTGATTCTGGTGCCGTTTACCCGCGTAAATCTTCACCAGCTGCGCTATCTTGCCGTACTTGCTTTCACCTTTGGTTTTATGCATTTCTCGCTGATGTTTATCAGTCTTAACAATACCGATGCCGGAACGGCGGCAGTGATCGTCCAGCTGGGTACGCCGATCGCGATGCTGTTAGCGATGGTCATCCTGAAAGAGAAACTGCGCCTGGTACAGCTACTGGGGATTGCCATTTCGCTCAGCGGGGTGGTGGTGCTGTCCGGCAGCCCGACTATCCCTAACTGGTGGGTGCTGGTTCTGATGCTGCTGAGCGCCTTCGGCTGGGCAATCAGCAATATGATCGTGAAAAAATCACCGCCAATCAGCCCACTGACGATGACCGGCTGGCTGTCATTTTTAGCCATCCCGATTGTCGGCTGTGCTTCATGGCTGACCGAGTCCGATCAAATAACGCTGCTGGTAAACGCCTCATGGCGCGGCTGGTTTGCCATTCTGTTTAGCGCAATAGGCTCCTCGATTATCGCTTACTCGCTGTGGTACAGCCTGCTTAAGCACTACAACGTTAATCTGATCATGCCCTACTCTCTGCTGACACCGGTGCTGGCGGTGATTATGGGCGTCCTGGTGCTCGGCGACAGTATGAACGGCTTTAAAGTCGCGGGATCGCTGCTGGTCATCCTCGGAACGGCAATAGCGGTGATCAACCTGCGCAATCTGCGTATGCATGCAAAACTGGCGCGGTTCCGCTATGCGGGGCGCAGTAAACGGCATTAAACATTTCTGGAGGGCGTGATGAACGATCGGATAACCACTGAACTCTGGCAGCAGCTTTGGCAGGGGTTACGCAATGCATTATCGCCTCCGCCTCCGCTTATCCTCTCCGGTCGCCAGGCTCTGGTGTCCGCTTATCCGGTCAGTGAACTGGCCACCAGCAGCGTTGCGCTGGCCGCACAGGCCGTAGCCAGCCTGATAGACAGTCCCCGGCCGCTGCACGTTGACTGTGCCCTTGCTTCCCGCTGGTTCCAGCACGCCCTTCGTCCGATTAATCGTCAGCCAGCCGCTCTGTGGGACCCGTTTGCCGGGGATTACGCCTGCGCTGACGGCTGGCTCCGCCTGCATACCAATGCGCCGCATCACCTGGAGGCGATGGAGCGCGTGCTGGGCAGGCACGATAACCGTCAGGCGCTGGCCGTCACGGTCACGGGATGGGACCGTTTCACGCTCGAACAGGCCGTGGTGGATGCCGGTGGCTGCGCGGCCGCGTTACCCAGCCGCGAGGAGTGGCAGCAGCATCCGCAGGGGCAAAGCGTCAGTCGTGAAGCGCTGATTGAGCAAAGCCTGCAACCCTGCGGACCACCTCCTGAATGGTCGCTCCCCCCTGCTCGCCCGCTGTACGGCGTACGGGTGCTGGACCTGACGCGAATTATTGCCGGGCCGGTCGCCACACGCTTCCTGGCCGGGCTGGGCGCAGAGGTGCTGCGCATCGATCCGCCAGGCTGGCAGGAACCGTCTTTAGAAGAAGAGATTACTCTGGGAAAACGCTGCGCGCGGCTGGACCTGAAATCAGCCGAAGGGCGGCGTCAGTTCGAAATCCTGCTGGGCCAGAGCGATGTGCTGGTCCACGGCTACCGAGCCGATGCGCTGATTAATCTCGGCTACGACCAGGAGATGCTGCAAAAGTTGAAGCCCGGCCTGATCGACGTCAGCCTGAACGCATGGGGATGGACAGGGCCGTGGCGAAACCGGCGCGGTTTTGACAGCCTGGTGCAAATGGCCTGCGGCATTGCCGATCGCGGGCGTCAATGGCAGGGAGGCGATGCGCCGGTCCCGCTGCCGGTCCAGGCGCTGGATCACGCAACCGGCTATCTGATGGCGGCGGCGGTGCTGGAAGGAATGCGCCAGCGGCGACTGCACAGTACCGGGTTTGCCGCCCGCCTGTCGCTGGCACGTACCGCCAGCCTGCTGTCAGACTCCCCTTACTCTGCCGATGAGCAGCCTGCCGGGCTGGGTGCCAGACAGCCACAGGATGAAGAACAGGAAACGGTGATTTCCCACTGGGGGATTGCGGCCCAGCTTCGCGCGCCGTTCCGGCTGCCGGGAACACCGCTGCTGTGGTCACGATCGCCATCGCCGCTGGGTTCAGCCACAGCAGAATGGCTGGCGGTGAGTGAACAGCGTTAACCCATAAGCGATTAGAAAATCACGGCAGGATCGTGCCTGAAACAAACACACAACCAGCCACAGCACGACAGCACCTGAAGAAAAACACGCAGTAGCCACAGTAAGACAGCAACTGAAGGCTCACGCGCAGCCAGCAACAGGAAAGATAACGCCCGGACAGGCTGCGCTGCAACGTGGTGCTTACTCGGCTTCGCCGCCCTGCTGCTCTTCCAGCTCGGCCAGCTCATCGCGCATCGTCTGCACGGCTTCACGGCTGATTGCCGCCAGCGTGCGGTAAAACGCCGTTGAGGCGTGAGCCTCTACCTTGCCGAGAAACGCGCCGCACCACGGCATCAGGAACTCATCAAACAGAGTGACCTGTGCCAGGAACTCATCGGCCTCGGACTGATCCTCCAGCCAGGAAGAAGCCAACAGCAGTGCGCCAAAATGATCCGCCGGTCCTTCGCCCAGCGGCATACCGCGGCTGGTCAGAAATGCGCGAACCTCCACTTCCTGCGGCCCCTGCGGCCACTGCGAACCGTACGGCGGCACCTTGCACTCGCTGCCAACAAACAGCGCGTTATAGTCAGCGGCCAGCAGCTGCGGATCGCTGTTTTCCTGCAGGCGGGTCAGCAGCTCATCCTGCTCCAGCGGCCAGTGCTGTTGCAGCTTACCTGACTGAAGCAGTGTAAACAGCGGCACCAGCAGCGGGTCCTGCGGCTGGCGGTTATACAGCGAGCCAAGGATGCGGCAGATGATAGAAAACTCATTCATTAGTTCGATTCCAAAAGTATGTCAGGGCTGAATCATACTATAGATCCGGCGGCGACTGGGTGGAAGCATCGCTGAGGCTAACCCTGAGCAACCATTCTCATTCATCAACGAAATCCTGTTAGCTAAATCCGAAATGAACAACGGAATAGTAACCAAATATGCGCGTAGTAAAGACAGATCGGGAAATTGACGTATATCAGACAAATTACTGATACACCAGCAATGGCAGACATATAACCACACTAACACTCAGTAAACTCTTCAAGCGTTTTTCCGGCACGAAGCATGAGGAAGTTGCCGATCAATCCTTAGTAATACTCTCAGCATCAACATTATAAGACCACTTAATATCCCCACTTTTTTGGTCCATGCCAAATATATGCATCCCACTACGCTTATCTGAATAAAACTTTATTGCCACACCGGTATTTTTGCATCTTCCCGGAGCCGTTTCATCACAATCTTCATCTATGAATGTTTGAAGCATGAACGGCCGCCCTTGATTATCTATTTGATCATCGTGCGTGCTGTAAGGCTTGAGTCTCAATGGTTTTTCCTCAACACCCACTATCACAGCCTTTTTGAAATCATCGCTTATCGTCATACGTTTATTCGTATCAATGTTGATATAATAAGCTGCATCAGCAGTAAAACACACCATAAGGCAGCCAAAGGCCACACTGCAAAGCTTCATCTAACCACTTGAATAAAATCAAATTTATGTCTTGCGCCGTGTAAAAAAAACGTCCATACGTAGTAAATTACAACGCATATTTATTTATAAGTAACATCTCTCTTTTTAAATTCAATTGTTGAATGTGCCGCTTTCTTTAATAAATCATAATAGATAACATACCCGCCGCCCTTAGCATCGGTGAACAGACCTAGCATCAGCAATGGATAAGTACATTGTTTATTTTTCTTGCACCGCTCATCCATATACACGTCAATGGTGTATTCTCTGCCCGACATCGTGTCTATATTGTTATATGTACTTGTGATGTATTCATAGTTCATCGGCTCTGATGCATTTAACGTGATCTTCTTTCCTTCGTTAAGAAGAAGAATATCGGCTCCACCATTCAAATGAATCCTGGGTTCTGCATAGGCAGTACTGGCCAGTAGCATTAACCCCAGTAGGGCCTTTCTCATCATCGTTATCCGTTCAGAAAGTTCGCCTGTAAAAAATATCACGGGCCACCCCAGGCGGCGATACTTTTGTAAGTTTTAGATAAATAAAAGTGCAATCAGGTTAATGACCAGTACACTCAATTTCTGCATAAAATATGATCTATGGTCACCAATTAGACACAGAAAGAGGATATTCAACGATCGGCAGGCATTCAGAACAGCAGGCGTAGAGCCGCTCTCTATGCCTGCTGAGCGCCTGCGATTGCTGAAGCATCAGCAATCGCAGCCATACGCCCCAAAACCAAACTAAAACTCAGCAAACTCTTCTATCGTTTTGCCGGTGCGCAGCGCGAGGAAGTCGAGCAGGCGGCGCGGCGTAACGTTCAGCACGCGATCTTTCGGGAAATCCACCTCACGCATGATGCGCAGGCAGTGCTCGAAATTACCAAGGGTAAAAGCGGTATGGGAATCTGAGCCCAGCGCCAGCCAGCCGCCCGCCTCTTTTACCGCTGCGGCAACGGCGCGGCAGTTCGGTTCACTGCCCTTACGGGAGGTGGTAAAGGAAGAGTTGTTCAGCTCCAGCGCCACGTTATATTTCGCCGCCGCTTCGGCTACCGCCTGAATGTCGATGGGATACTTCGGGTTGCCGGGATGGCTGATGATATGCACCAGCCCGTTGGCCATAGTGGCAATCATCGCTTTGGTATTATGTTCTTTATCCTGCGGTTGCAGCACCGGCTCGTGGAAGCCTGCAACGATAATGTCGATCGCTTCCAGCATCGGTCCGCTGCAATCAATCTCACCCTCGTTGTTTTTTATGTTCGCTTCAATGCCGCGCAAAATACCCACGCCGTCAATCACCCGCGGCCAGACTCTCATATTCACGAAGTGCCAGTAGTGCGGCGCATCGGCCATATCCGGGCCGTGGTCGGTGATCGCCAACAGCTTAACGCCGCAGGTTTGTGCCTGAAGCACGTAGTCACGCAGCGTACTGTAGGCATGGGTGCTGGCAACGGTGTGCATATGAAGGTCAACGGGATACATGATTTACTCCTTAATGTTCAGGGCCGCGCCGCTCACTGGGCGGCCCTTATCGTTTAGTAACCGCGTTCTAAATCAACGCGGCCTTCCGGCATCTGATTATTTTCACACTGGGCAATCGCCCCTGCGATATAGTCCATAGCTTCCTCGGGTAAGGTTACAGCCGCATTATGCGGTGTGATGGCGATATCAGGATGTGACCAGAAAGGATGATCAGCAGGCAGAGGCTCAACATTGAAGACGTCCAGCGCAGCAGCTTTAACTTCCCCCGCCGCCAGCGCGGCCAGCAGATCGTCGTCAACCACATGCGGCCCACGAGCCAGGTTAATCAGGAATGCGCCGGGCTTGAGCTGGCTCAGCAGCTGACGATTAATAATGCCAACGGTCTGCGGCGTATTAGGCAGCAGATTAATCAGCACACGGGTGCCGGAAAGAAACTCACCCAGCTGCTCCTGACCGTGGGAACTGGTAACACCCTCGATTTGCTTCGGCGATCGGCTCCAGCAGCGCACCGGGAAGCCCCAGTCCAGCAGACTTTTCGCCACGCTGCCACCCAGCACGCCTGCGCCTAACAGCCCGATAGAGAACGCTTCTCGCTGGTTGTTTTCCAGATGCTTCCAGCTAGCTTCACGCTTGAGCTGTTGATATTCGTTAAAACGGCGGAACCAGCCGAGTACGTGATAGACAGCGTACTCCTGCATCTGGCGGCTCATGCCGGTATCTTCCAAGCGGAACAACGGCACACCGGGAGCCAGCATCTCAGGATGCCGCTTTAACTGGCCGAGAATATCATCCACCCCGGCCCCCAGCGCGAACACCCCCTTCAGCTGGCGTCCCTGCAGCATAGCGACGGGCGGTTCACGCACCAGCGCATAATCAGCAGGAAGATCGTCGCCCGGCTGCCACAGTCGGACCCGCGCACCCGGCAGGCGGCGCTGAACCCCGTCAATCCAGGCCTGAGCGTTAAAAGAGGGATGGTAATAGATGATGTCCACGTTTTTTCTCCTGTTTTTCTTTAAGGCTCGGGTAAAACGCCACAGCTGGCAAGAAAAAAATGGTCGCGAATTCGTATTTTCAGGCTGGTTTGGCCTCTCTCCTGCCGTTTTTATCGGCAAAGTGATTTAAAACTGATTAAACGCACGCAAAAGCGTTGAAAGTCAGTTGACCGCAGCGAGGCTTTTCCCCTACATTAGCGCCCGTCGACAACGCAGTTGCGATAACAATATGGTGAGGTGTCCGAGTGGCTGAAGGAGCACGCCTGGAAAGTGTGTATACGGCAACGTATCGAGGGTTCGAATCCCTCCCTCACCACCATATTTAAAGAGAGAGCCTGAACGAAAGTTCAGGCTTTTTTTTGCATATTTCGCGGCCAGGGAGGGTGAGAACCCTCGACTGGGTTCGACAAAACGGCAGGAATGACGTTTTGCACAGCCGCAGGCTGCCCGCAGGGCGAGGCACAGGGAAGTGCCTCGTGATATCCCTCCCTCACCACCATATTTAAAGAGAAAGCCTGAACGAAAGTTCAGGCTTTTTTTTGCATATTTCGCGGCCAGGGAGGGTGAGAACCCTCGACAGGGTTCGACAAAACGGCAGGAATGACGTTTTGCACAGCCGCAGGCTGCCGGACGTTGCTCATTTTTGCACGCACATCAACGCAGGCGAATACACGCCCTGCAAAACAAATGCATTACCCAATTCATTTATCTTGATATAGCGACCGTGATTAAGATCGGGGCTGATCAATACCTTGCTCATCACTTCATCGACGGCGTTATCCGCACTGCGCTTCGACATCGTGATATCGGTAAGATGATAAATCCCATTTCTTTGCCGCTGGTAGCTAAAGCCATAAGAGCGTTCAACCTGGTAGGTAACCGCATTCGACTTCACCGTACCCGACATATTGAAGTAGCCTTTGTTGTCATTGCCCATCAGCAGATAGGAGTTGAGCCCGGCAGAGAAGTTGAAAGCATCAGAATCCACGATCAGGTAGCCGGTGCAGTCGAAACCGTTCTTGTTAGCAGGAGAGTATACCCTGTACCCTAAAATTAATATGGCCACGACCACCGCAGTGGAAAGCATGTAAATTAATTTCCTCTGGAGTTTAGCGCGTAATTTCATAATCAGCTCTGTAATAATTTTCACACGATGAGAATTTCTTGCGTTTGTCGTCAACATAGTTGCAGCGGGAGATAAAAATCCGACCTTTTTTATCGGTCAATACGGGGTCAGAGACGCGAACGAAGAAAATACTGTTACCGGAACACAACATGCCCTTCGTTGCGATAACATTTTGCAGAGCCGCAAGAGACTTTTCTGATTCGTGTGGATTAAAGCTTCTTACCGGGCAATTATCTATATTACCTAAAGACCAGGTCATCTCTTCCTGCCTGCCGCTATCCCCCATGATATACAAAGCAAGAATAAGCGCGACTAATACAGTCAAAGCGACAGAAAGCAGCGCGACCTTTAATTTCATGAAAGAAGGTTTAACCAGAACAGACTCTTCTGCGCGGATTTTTTCTGCTACGGTATTTTCGCGATGTTTATTTTCGTGGTATTGAGATTCAGTTGAATTAATTTTGAAAACGTCAGATTCTGCAGCAGCATCTTCGGCACGATTGTTGCCTTCATACTGCGCCATATCAGGCTCTGATGTGGCGCGGGTATTGAGCTCAACCGGCGGCTCAATGTCGGGTTCAATTACTGTTCCCCCCGAGCGTTCGTCGTCATCAACCCACTCCACGCGAACGGCTTTAGAAATCATAAAACCCAATTTGGGTACGGTTACGATGATTTCATCCGTACAGCCAAGGTTTTTAAACACCGCTCTTAAATCTGAGATGTACTTGTAAAGACTATTGCTTGACGTTGATAAACCATAAGCATCCCATACATTTTCAAGCAGTTCATCTTTCGATATCACATTACCTTTGTGCTGCAGAAGATACGCCAGCAATCTGCCCGTCGTAGCAGTCAAAATTACGCGGGTATCGTCATCTGTCCACACTCGCCCGTCATCATTCCTGAAAAAAATCGACTCCTGAATCCTGTAAATCATGCCTCAGCCTTTGATTTATTTAAGTGCCAGATCTCAAAAGTAAAAATACACCATAACGCAGCAGTTATTTTGACTAAAAAAGTTTATAATTTAACCACTTATCAGCATAAAAATCCAAATAAGTGAAAATTACAAATACAAATAACCATTTTGGATTCACGGTGATAATCTTTACCCCATCGAAACGAGATGCACGCAGCAGCCTTAAAGCAACACTGATTAAAGCGCTTGCCTGCAGACGTGAATCCTTAAACAGCGTGAATTGATGAGGAACAAAAAACAGCAGAAATTGGCCACCACACAGTTAAGAAGTCTGAACGCCGATTTCAACAGCTGGTATACGAAAAACAGCCAGATAAAGAAAAACATACGGAAGCAGGGATTAAATACCTTAGTGTTAGAAAGTTCTTACTCAACATTGACTGTAAAGTTGTTCTGTAGCGCAGGTGATTAACATGGAGACATGACGACATCAAGGCGCGAAACGTTAAAAAAAAGTGTTGCGTAGAGGAATACTACCTAAGAAAATTCCAATACAAAGAGTGTGCCTATTATTTTTGAGTTAAACGATAATCACAACCTATCAATCTGGCAGTGAATTATCCTTAAATAAGAAGGTTAATCGAACTTAAAAATCGACACACAAACACATTACGGAACTTACATCCAGTTAACGACTTACAAGTAGATAAATTAACTGCTTTTGACCTTGTGACATAGCTGAAGATTTTTAAGGTGGTAAATTATTGCGGAGTTATTGATATGTCGGGCACACAGGGAATAAGAGTCGATATCATGGAATTGAAATCAGTCACTAAACAGTCAAGGAATGTTTTATCGCACGACCAATATTTTATTCTTGGCCTACTGGAACTGCTCGGCACAGATTTTATTGAAGCATTTTACCAGGTTGTTGACCTGGATTTTAATGACATAAATGAATGTAAGGACCTGTCTGCATCCAGAAAGAAAACGGTGGCATTCGCATCCAGCGACCTGGCCTATTACAACTCTGAACTTTATGAGGAAGTAGCCGTTTTAGATAAAGGAAGCAGCCTGAAAGAAATCGTGTCTTTCTTTGCGAGTGAGAACACACCAGGGAATTACCACATTAAATTTAACTTAACGCATCGTGAAAAACAGATGCTCAACATGTTAAGGAAGGGAGAAAGTAACAAGGAAATAGCCTTAAAACTTGGCGTAAAGCTAAAAACAATTTACTCACACCGGCGAAATTTAATGATGAAGCTTGGATGTGAAAACAGAATTATGTTCCATAAGTTATTTTTAAAAAACCGGCTTATTACATCTGAGTAATAGCCTCACCAATATGATAAAGGAAATATATCATGAAAAAATTAGCGATTGTTGTTCTGTCTGCCCTGTCTCTGACCTCTACTGCTGCTCTGGCTGCGACAACGACTGTAAATGGCGGTACGGTTCACTTTAAAGGTGAAGTCGTTAACGCAGCCTGTGCTGTCGATGCTGGCTCAATGGACCAGACCGTCATGTTAGGCCAGGTTCGTTCAGCGAAGCTCGCCGCGCTGGGTGACACCAGCTCAGCGGTTGGTTTCAACATCCAGCTGAACGACTGTGACACCTCCGTTGCTACCAAAGCCGCCGTTGCCTTCTCCGGTACTGCCATTGACAACGCCAACCCAGACGTACTGGCGCTGCAAAGCTCCGCTGCGGGCAGCGCAACCAACGTTGGTGTACAGATCCTCGACAGAACCGGTACCCCACTGAAGCTGGATGGCGCTGACTTCAGCACCGCAACGGCTCTGAACGACGGTACCAACGTGATTCCATTCCAGGCTCGCTACTTCGCTACCGATGCTGCCACAGCAGGTACCGCGAACGCTGACGCCACCTTTAAAGTTCAGTACGAGTAAGACACCCATCACGCAGGGAAGCAAGTCGGGCCAGGATGGCCCGCTATCCGCAACGGGACTGGGATGAACAAAATGCAAAGGATGAAATCGGGTCTGTTGATGTTGCTGTTACCCCCGCTGGCACTGGCGGGAAATCAGTGGAACGTCACTTTACCCGGCGGAAGTATGCGTTTCCAGGGGATCGTTATCGCCGAATCCTGTCGCGTTGAAGTCGGTGACCGGCAAATGACTGTCAGGATGGGGCAAATCAGTAGTCATCGTTTTCATGCCGTAGGGGAAGATGCCAATCCCGTTCCCTTCGACATCCAGCTGCAGGAATGCAGCACGGCAGTTAGCCAGCGTGTAGGTGTGACCTTTCACGGCGTGGCTGATGGTAAAAACCCGGATGTTCTCTCCGTCGGAGAAGGACCTGGGATCGCAACCGGAATTGGGGTTGCACTGTTCGACAAAGATGACCAGTTAATCAGTCCAAATTCACCACCCGCTTCATGGACGCGAATTTATACCGGGCTGAACACATTACATTTCGTCGCAAAATATCGGGCAACGGGCAATCAGGTTACCGGCGGCATCGCCAATGCACAGGCCTGGTTCTCCCTGACCTACCAGTAATGAACAGCATAGATACCGCCAACAGAACATACGGTGAATGCTAAAGGAGACAACATGAAAAAAACACTCAACTTCACTCGGGGCCTGTTGGCTGGCTTATTTATGGTTGCCACTGCGGGCCTGGTTCCGCAGGCAGAAGCCGGCGTTGCACTGGGCGCAACCCGGGTCATTTATCCCGCCGGGCAAAAACAGGTTCAGCTGGCTGTCACCAATAACGACGACAGCAGCACTTATCTTATCCAGTCATGGGTTGAGAATAAGGATGGAGTGAAGGACGGCCGTTTCGTTATCACCCCTCCGCTGTTTGCCATGCAGGGTAAAAAAGAGAACACCCTGCGCATCGTGGATGCCACTAACAATCAGCTGCCGCAGGATCGCGAAAGCCTGTTCTGGATGAACGTTAAAGCGATCCCGTCAATGGAGAAATCAAAGCTCAGCGAAAATACGCTACAGCTGGCCATTATCAGCCGCATCAAGCTCTACTATCGCCCGGCTAATCTCGCCATGCCGCCAGAGCAGGCCGCAGAAAAAATTAAGTTTCGCCGCAGCGCGGGTACCCTCACGCTGATTAATCCAACGCCTTATTACCAGACCGTCACCGAGATCAACGCCGGTACCCGAATTCTGGAAAATGCACTCGTGCCGCCAATGGGTGAAGTCAGCATCAAACTCCCTGCAGATGCAGGCAGTGATATCTCCTACCGGACCATTAATGATTACGGTGCTTTAACCCCGCGCATGAAAGGCGCGATGCAGTAAATCGATGGGGAGAGACACTCTCCCCTTCCCCCTATTAACGAAAAGAAATGACTGCCGGGCGACTTCGGACCGGAGGGACTATGTCACATTTGAAATATGGACTCGACCGTTTGGCTTTCCGACGCGCACTGAGCAATGAAACACGATCTTCCGGCAAATTCGTCCGCATTCCACTCGCGATTTTACTGGCCTCCCAGACCTTTTCTACACAGGCTGAAATTTACTTTAACCCGCGTTTTCTGGCAGACGATCCCGCCGCAGTCGCGGACCTTTCTAATTTTGAAAAAGGACAGGAAGTTCCGGCGGGTACTTACCGCGTTGATATTTATCTCAACGACGGTTACATGACGACTCATGACGTCAGCTTTAATCCGGGAGAAGACGGTCACGGTTTGATTCCCTGCCTGACACGCGGCCAGCTGAGCGATATGGGTGTGAACACCGCATCAATAGCCGGAATGGACCTGCTGGGAAATGATGCCTGCGTAGCGCTCGCTCAGATGATTCCCGATGCCACCAGCCGCTTTGATGTGGGTCAGCAGCGTTTACACCTGACCATTCCTCAGGCTTTTATGGGCGGACATGCTCGCGGCTATATTCCACCTGAAATGTGGGATAACGGTATTAATGCCGGTTTGCTGAACTACAACTTCACCGGTAACAGCGTTCACAACACGAACGGCGGCAACAGCAATTATGCTTACCTGAACCTGCAAAGCGGGCTGAATATCGGTGCCTGGCGCCTGCGCGATAACACCACCTGGAGTTACAGCAGCAGCGGCAGCTCCAACAGCAATGAAAATAAATGGCAGCACGTGAACACCTGGCTGGAGCGCGACATCACTTCATGGCGTTCACGCCTGACGCTGGGCGACAGCTACAGCAACAGCGATATCTTCGACGGCATCAACTTCCGCGGCCTCCAGCTGGCTTCAGATGACAATATGCTGCCGGACAGCCAGCGAGGCTTCGCACCGTCCGTTCATGGTATTGCGCGCGGTACGGCACAGGTTTCGATCAAACAAAACGGCTACGAGATCTATCACAGTACCGTGCCACCGGGCCCGTTCACCATCAACGATCTGTACGCAGCAGGAAGCGGCGGCGATCTGCAGGTCACCATTAAAGAAGCGGACGGCAGCAGCCAGGTTTTCACCGTGCCCTACTCTTCTGTACCGATCCTGCAGCGTGAAGGCCGTACCCGCTACTCATTTACCGCCGCGGAATACCGCAGCGGTAACGATCAGCAGGAAAACCCCCATTTTGTCCAGGGCACCCTGCTACACGGGCTGGCTTCGGGTTTTACGATCTACGGCGGCGCACAGCTGGCAGATCGCTATCGTGCATTTAATTTCGGCGTAGGTAAAAACATGGGCGAGTTCGGCGCGCTGTCACTTGATGTGACGCAGGCCAACGCCACCCTGCCCGATGACAGCGATCATCAGGGGCAGTCGATACGTTTTCTGTATAACAAATCGCTCAGTGAAGTGGGCACCAATTTCCAGCTGGTAGGTTATCGCTATTCTACCCGCGGCTTTTTCAGCTTTGCCGACACCACCTACAACCGCATGAGCGGTTACAACGTGGAAACACAGGACGGCATCGTTGAGATGAAACCGGTCTTTACTGACTACTACAACCTCGCCTACAGCAAGCGGGGCAAAGTGCAGGCCAGCATCACACAGCAGTTAGGACGCACTGCGACGGCCTATTTGAGCGGCAGTCATCAGACCTACTGGGGAACCGATGGCGCCGATGAGCAGCTGCAGCTGGGTTTGAACACCGCCGTTGATGACATTAACTGGACGCTGAGCTACAGCCTGACCAAAAACGCCTGGCAGCAGGGCCGTGACCAGATGCTGGCGCTGAACGTGTCGATTCCGTTCAGCCACTGGATGCGTTCCGACAGCCAATCCGCATGGCGTAATGCCAGCGCAAGCTACAGCATGTCGAACGATCTTAATGGACGGACAACCAGCCTGGCCGGGCTTTACGGTACCGTACTGGAAGACAACAACCTGAGCTATAGCATGCAGACCGGCTATGCAGGCGGTGGTAACGGCAGCAGCGGCAGTAACGGGTATGCGGCACTGAACTATCGCGGTGGTCGCGCTAACGCTAACGTTGGCTACAGCCGCAGTGAAAATATTGATCAGGTTTACTACGGCATGAGCGGCGGTGTACTGGCGCATGCTAACGGCGTAACGCTAAGCCAGCCAATGAACGATACGGTCGTGCTGATTAAGGCACCTGGTGCAGGAAATGTAAAAGTTGAAAACCAGACCGGCGTTCGCACCGACAGCCGCGGCTACGCCGTACTGCCTTACGCCACGGATTATCGCGAAAACCGTATCGCACTGAATACCAACAGTCTGGCGGACAACATTGAACTGAATGACGCCGTTGCCACCGTGGTGCCGACACACGGCGCGATTGTTCGTGCCGAGTTTAAGGCGCAGGTCGGTATGAAACTGCTGATGGCCCTGACTTACAAAGGCAAACCCGTACCGTTTGGTGCCATGGCGTCTTCTGCTGACGGCCAGAATAGCAGCATCGTCGCCGACGGTGGCCAGGTGTATCTCAGCGGCATGCCAGCGACCGGTAAGGTGCTGGTGAAATGGGGAGACGGTGCAGACGCCAGTTGCCAGGCCGATTACCGCGTGGCGAAAGAAGACCAGGATCAGGCATTAAGCCAGCTGTCAGCGGTGTGCCGCTAAGGAAGCCATGATGAAAAAAACACTTTATCTGCTGGGCGCATGCCTTCTACTGGCCTCTAACGGAGCCGCTGCGGCAGACAGCACGATTACCATCAGCGGCTACGTGCGGGATAACGCCTGCACCGTAGCGGGTGAATCAAAAGACTTCACCGTCGATCTGATGAACAACGCGAGCCGGCAATTTCACGCGGTGGGCAGTACCACACCTCCGGTTCCGTTCCGTATCCTGCTTTCGCCCTGCGGCAGTTCGGTAACGGCGGTAAAAGTTGGCTTCACCGGCGTGGCGGATAACGATAATACCGCACTGCTGAAGCTCAATACCGGTGCAGCATCGGCGGCTGGGATGGGGATCCAAATCCTTAACGCACAGCAGGCAATGCTGCCGCTGAACGCCACCTCCGCCAGTATTCCCTGGACCACGCTGACGCCGGGGCAGGCTAATACGCTGAACTTTTATGCTCAGTTGATGACCACCCGCATCCCGGTCACGGCCGGGCACGTGAACGCCACCGCAACGTTCACTCTTGAATTTCTGTAACGGGAGACTGAAATGAAATTGACCCGGAACGGATGGCTGTTGGCACTTATGCTGTCAGTTGCCTCCCCGACTATGCAGGCCGCCGACGTGACGATTACCGTCAATGGCAAGGTAGTGGCGCAACCCTGCGTAGTTTCTACCAAAAACGCAGCGGTGGAACTTGGCGATCTCTACACCTTCAGCCTTGTCACAGCGGGGTCTTCGTCAGCCTGGCAGGATGCCACGCTGAGTCTGAGCAACTGCCCGGGCGGTACCTCACGGGTAACGGCCAGCTTTAGCGGCACGGCGGATGCCACGGGCTACTACAAAAACCAGGGTACGGCGGGCAACATCCAGCTTGAACTACAGGATGATGCGGGCGCCACCCTCAATACCGGCACCAAAAAATCGGTACAGGTCGATGGGACTACACAGTCCGCTACGTTCCCGCTGAAAGTCAGAGCGCTAACAGTCAACGGTGGTGCCACTCAGGGCACTATCCAGGCGGTGATCAGCGTCACCTACACCTACGCCTGAATCGGAGATATTGTTAATGAAAAAGATAATCACCCTGCTGACCGCCCTGCTGCTGATGAGCTGGTCTGCCAACGTTCTGGCGTTTGCCTGCAGAACCGCCAACGGCGCAACGATTCCAATTGGCGGCGGCACGGCCAACGTCTATGTCAATCTTACCCCGGCGGTCAGCGTCGGGCAGAACCTGGTGGTCGATTTGTCGACGCAGATTTACTGCCATAACGACTATCCGGAAACCATGATCGACTACGTTACGCTGCAGCGCGGATCGGCCTACGGCGGCGCGCTGGCCAACTTTACCGGTACCGTAAGATACAACAGCGTCAGCTATCCGTTTCCGACCACCACGGAAACCTCACCGGTGACCTATACCTCAAAAGCCGACAAGGGATGGCCAGCCGTGCTGTATCTGACGCCCATCAGCACGGCTGGTGGTGTCACGATCAAAGCCGGATCGCTGGTCGCCGTACTGATCCTGCACCAAACCAACAACAGGGATAACGACTCCTTCCAGTTCGTGTGGAATATTTATGCCAACAACAATGTGGTAGTGCCCACCGGCGGCTGCGACGTCTCCTCACGTAGCGTGACGGTGACGCTGCCGGACTATCCCGCCTCTGCCGCCGTGCCGCTTAACATCAGATGTGCGCAGAACCAGCAGATCAGCTATTACCTCTCGGGCACCACGGAAGATGCAGGCAAATCGATCTTCACCAACAGCGCCTCGGCGTCGGCGGCTCAGGGGATCGGCGTGCAAATGACCCGCAGCGGCACCATCGTCCAGGCTAACGATCCGGTTTCCCTGGGAACCGTTGGTCCAACAGCACGCGATCTCGGACTGACCGCCAACTATGCGCGCACCAGCGGGGAGCTGACGGCGGGCAACGTGCAGTCGATAATCGGCGTCACCTTTACCTATGAGTGACGCCTCGGAAATCGCGCCGACCTAAACAACATTACGGCGGCGCGAGAGGCTCTCCCACCCCGCCACGATGACCATCACGACCGTCGTCAGTCCGTTAACCATCAGGCGATCGGTCGTAAATGCTGCAGGAATGAGCAGTGCCAGCGCCGCCAGCCCGCCGATATGCGACAGAGGGAAACGGCAGTACACCAGAAACTTATAGATGGCGTTGGCCAGCAGGTAGGCCGCCGGTCCGAGCAGCAGTACCGCCGCATCCGCGACGGTGATGTGCCCATCCGGGTGGACGATCACCAGCTCGTTGGCCACCGCACAAACAATAATCGCCCCAACCAGCACCACGTGGACATAATGAAAGCGTGCGCCCATCTGTCCGGGGTTATCTGCCTTTTGGATCGCATGGCTGCCCGCCTTGCTGCTGGTATCAAAGTACACCCACCACATCGCCAGACTGCCGACAAACGCCACCAGCGACGCAATGACGATTGGCATACTCCAGACTTCCAGCTCGCTCAGCGTGGCACCGGTAATCAGAATGGTTTCACCCAACGCCACAATCACAAACAGCTGGCAACGCTCCGCCAGATGATGGCCGTCAATGGTCCATTCACGGCTGCTGTCCGAGCGCCCCAGTCCGGGCAGCGGGAAGCCAAGCATGGGGGAAAAATAGATGCAGCAAACGCCAATCGCCCATAGCACCATCCTCTCCGCACCGTCAAAGAAACAGCCGAGTATCCAGAATACGGCGGAGATGCACATCCAGCCGAGAATGCGCTGGAAATTACGCAGCAGCAGATGCCCTTTCGGCAACAGCCATAGCGTCACCGCGCTGCGGCCCACCTGGAGCGCAACATAGCACAGGGCAAACATCCAGCCGCGTTCGCCAAACGCCTGCGGCATCGCTGAGGAAGCAAACAGGCCGAGCAGCATCAGTACAAACAGCAGCAGACGGATCTGGCGGGTTTCCGGATCGAACCAGTTGGTGACCCAGGTGGTGTACTGCCAGCCCAGCCAGACGGCGAACCACAGCAGCAGGGTTTCCAGCGCGCCGACCAGCGTCAGATGATGCAGAAGATAGTGTGAGAGTTGCGTAACGGCAAAAACGTAGATCAGATCAAACAGCAGTTCGGAAAAGGTGACCGTAGCACCGTGGCCATCACGGGTGCGCAGCAGGCTTTGCGGCATAGGAAGATTCCTGAAAGGGAGCGTCGCTTAAATAGTAGCGAAGCTCCCCAGACAGGTGAATATTTACTTAATATCCAGCGCTGATTTCATGGTGTAGAACAGATCGGTCTGGTCGGTCAGACCCACCACGTTCGCCGCATGTGGCCCGAAGGCAGCAATACGCAGCTGAGTACCGGTGTGCCCCTGCGAATCTTCTTCTGAGTTACCGTAGCTGATGGTCATCAGCCCGCCCTCACGGGTATTCAGCGTCTGCGTCAGGCCCGGTGCCTTACTGTCATTGGCAATAATCTGGCTGGAGTGGGCATGGTCGGCGGTAACAATCACCAGCGTATTGCCGTCTTTGGCCGCGAACTCCAGCGCTTTTTGCACGGCTTCATCCAGATCCACAGTTTCGCCGATCTGGCCGCACGGATTCGCCGCATGATCCTGCTTATCGATCGATGCACCTTCCACCTGCAGGAAGAAGCCCTGCGGCTTATCCTCTAACAGCTGGATCGCCTTCTCGGTCATCTGCGCCAGCGTTGGCGTTGAGGCCGGGCGTTCAGCATTCACTTCACAAGTCACCGGCTTACCATCAAGGTTACCGTGATAAGTTGCCTTTGGCCCCTTCCAGCGCACCGGCATATTGCCGTCGGCGAACAGGCCCAGCACCGGTTTGCTGTCATCGGCCACGGTCAGAGCATTCAAGCCGTCCAGATCGTTAACCAGCTGATAGCCGCGCAGTTTAGCCTGCTCCAGCAGCGTTTTACCCTGCCACTCACCGGCTTTCGCCGCTTCACCGAAGGTTTTACCGCCGCCGCCCAGCGTGACGTCGGCACGCGCGTTCAGCAGCTGCTCGGCAATTGAGCCTTTACCGCCTTTCTCCAGCGCGTTGCTCTGGCACAGCTCGCTGGTTTTCTCCGGGCCGTAACACTTACGTGAGGTGACGTGCGCGATCTGTGCCGCCGGAGTCGCATCTTCCAGCTCGGCGGTAGAGACGTTACCGGTGGCCTTACCGGCGGCTTTTGCCAGTTCCAGCAGAGATGGATGGTCCTTGCCGTTCACATCAACGCCAATCGCACCGTTATAGGATTTTACGCCGGTGGCCCAGGCCGTAGCGGAAGCGGCGGAGTCAGTCACGTAGTCCGGCTTGTGGCTCTTTTTATCCAGCGCATAGTGGGTATACTGGCCGGTCAGCGGCAGCGCATCAATTCCCTTAAAGAAACCGCCCGCTCCTTCGGCATAGTTACGCGCGGCGGTAATTTCAGAATCGCCCATGCCATCCCCGATCAGCAAAATCACGTTTTTCGCGGTCTTATTGCTCAGCGAGGCTTTAATCGCTTCGGTCTGATCGCCGGTCAGTCGGCGCGCACCGCCCGGTTCGGTAATATCACCCTGTGCGGCGCGGTTCCATATGGCAAGGTCCGCTGTAGCGGTAGAGCACACCAGCGCGGTCAGCAACGAGAGGGCAAAGGCTTTCTGTTTCATTGTTACGATCTCCATGAATAAATTTTTCTAAAGATTTCAGGGAGCCAGTCTGCGACACAACAATGTCAGTTTTGTGTCTGCCAGGTGACGATAAGATGACAACGGCAGCGCAAAAGGTGATGAGGTAAGACAGCTGCTCAGGAGTTAACCGAACGGAAGCACAGGGAAAAATACTGCTTGACCGGTAACAGCTGACTGCCTATAGTAGCGCCCCGTTGCCCCCTGCGGGTGATGAGATTGACAATATGGTGAGGTGTCCGAGTGGCTGAAGGAGCACGCCTGGAAAGTGTGTATACGGCAACGTATCGAGGGTTCGAATCCCTCCCTCACCACCATATTTAAAGAGAGAGCCTGAACGAAAGTTCAGGCTTTTTTTTTGCATATTTCGCGGCCAGGGAGGGTGAGAACCCTCGACAGGGTTCGACAAACGGCAGGAATGACGTTTTATAACGTATTTAAGAAAGCGCCTCACGTTAAGGCGCTTTTTTGTTTTCTCCACCCGAGCCACGCTCGCTTCTGCACCCGGCCCTGCGCACTGAAGCGACGATTTGCCGCATTGGCCAGGATATCCAGCGACAGGCAGAAGATAAAATAGATCAGCGCCACAAACAGGAACACCTCCATCGGGTAAACCATGCTGCGGTTGTTCACCTGCGTCGCCAGAAAGGTCAGCTCCCCCACTCCAACAATATAGGCCAGCGAGGTGTCTTTGATCAGCGAGATCCACTGGTTAATAAAGGAAGGCACCATCATCCGCAGCGCCTGCGGCAGAACAATCATTCGCAGCGTCTGCCAGCGGGTCAGCCCTAGTGAAAGGCCTGCCTGCCACTGCCCGGCAGGAATCGCCGCAATACCGGCCTTAACCGCATGAGCCAGATAGGCCGAGGCGATCAGCGCCAGTGCGCACACCACCGTGGTGATTTCCGGGATCTCAACGCCAAACACCATAGGCAGCAGGAAGTAGGTCCAGAAGATCAGCATAATCACCGGAATCGCGCGGAAGAAACCCAGTACCGCCGCCAGCAGCCCGGCGGCCACGCCGCGCGACATCGCCAGCGCCACGCCGAGCACCGTGCCAAGTACCGCCGAGGCCACTCCGGCCATCAGGCTGATTGCCAGGGTCAGCGCTGCCCCGCCCAGCGGCCCGTCTGGCCAGGTGCCCCACAGCATATAGCCCAGATTATCGAGAATAATACTGAAATCCATTTTAGTGCCCTCCCAGCGGCTTACGCTGCTGCCGCCACATGCCCCAGCCTTCCAGCAGCGCAATAACGGCGATGTACAATACCGTGGCCACGCCGAATGCCTGGAAAGTTCGCAGAGTTTCGGTTTCCACCTGGCGGGAAGCATAAGACAGTTCGGCCACGCCAATCGCCATGGTCAACGACGAGTTTTTAATTACATTCATGTACTGGCCCAGCAGCGGTGGCAGTGCAATTTTCAGCGCCTGCGGCAGTACCACGTAGCGCATCGCCTGCCAGCCGGTCAGCCCCATCGCCAGTGCAGCAGCCTTCTGCCCGGTCGCGACGCCGCGAATCCCGGAGCGGATCTCTTCAGCAATAAAGGCGGAGGAATAAACGGTCAGGCCGAAAAATCCGGCAAGAAATTCGAACGATGGCCACGTAAAAGGGCCGGCCTGATGTGAACTGTTGAGCCAGTCCATCGCCGCGCCCGGCAGGACCTGCCCGGCGGCAAAGTACCAGAAGAACAGCTGCACCAGCAGCGGAGTATTACGAAAAAGGGAACTGTAGCCCATCGCCAGCCAGCGCAGCGGTTCCAGGCTGCTGTCGCGCATCGCGGCCAGTACAAATCCCAACAGCGTGGCGGCCAGTCCCGCGCAGGCCGAGAGCCACAGAGTGAGCAAAAAACCGTGCCACAGCCAGTCAAGGTACTGCGGTGCCAGCAGCCAGTCCAGGTTCATGTTCTGTCCTTGTTTTATAAAATGCATCAGGGGCGCAGCAAGCTGCGCCCCTCTTATCCGTTACCTGCAAACCGTGCGTCAGGCTTTCGGCTGTTGATCCAGCGGCCCGATTTTGAAGTCGCCGCGCGGCTGTGCAGCATTGGTTTGCGGCCCGAACCAGCGGTCGTAAATTTTAACCGCCTCACCGTCTTTTTCCAGCTTGATCAGCGTGTCGTTCACCGCATCGGTCAGGCGATCCTCACCTTTTGGAATACCGACGCCCTGATACTCTTTGGTCAGGCTGAACGGAGAAATTTCAAATTCCGCCTTCTGCGCCGCTGGCAGATTGCCGAGCAGGCCGACCAGTTTTGCGTCGTCCTGAGTAATCGCCTGCACGTTGCGGTTACGCAGCGCCACAAAAGCCAGCGGGGTGTCGTCGTAGGAGATCACTTTGGCGGTCGGATAGCGTTCACGCAGGGTTATCTCCTGTACCGTGCCTTTGTCCGCGCCGATGCGCAGGGTTTTAATGTCATCCGGGGTTTTCAGCACGCCTTTGCGGGCAATAAATTTCTGACCGGTGGCGAAGTACGGTACGCTGAAATTCACCTCTTTGGCTCGCTCGTCGGTAATGGTGAAGTTAGCGGCGATCAGGTCCACCTTCTTCGATACCAGCAGCGGAATGCGGTTAGCAGGATTGGTGGCGCGAAGTTCCACTTTCACGCCTAACGCCTTACCAATGGCATCGGCGAAGTCCACATCGTACCCCACCAGCTTTTTGCTTTGTGGATCGATATAGCCGAACGGCGGATTGCTGTCGAACACGGCAATACGCACCACACCGGCCTGCTTGATATCATCAAGTTTGTCGGCTTGAGCGGCACCGGCGGCGAGGCCGGTCAGACTGGCTAGCAACGTTAAGGCCAAAGCACGATGTTTCATTGAAAGCTCCTGAATGGTTGAATTCCTGCACGCAGATAAGCTAGCAAGGGCCACTCGGCTCAGGAAATAATATAAAGGACTATGTTTATGTTTTTTATCTATTTGTCATATCTGGACATATCATGGCGGGCAGAATGCTGGTTGTAGTACTTCATCCATCGGTGATGAGTGTAAAAACGTGATCCCAGGCACAAAGTGGCAAACCGTGCTGTTCTGCGTCAGTTATCTTCGCGTTTTTATTAATTACCCAGGTTGATTATTGATGAATAGCACAACACAGATTTTAAAAAGCCACCGCAGCGATCGTAGCTATCTGGCTAAACCTATCGATGACCGCATTCTTGATGACATTATCGAATGCGCATGGCTGGCCCCAACCTCGGTCAACTCCCAGCAGGTGTCGGTGATCGTCACGCGCGATGCCGCCACACGCGCGCGTATTGCCGAACTGGCCGGTGGACAGCCATGGATCGCCCAGGCCCCGGTGTTTATCACCTTTGTGCTGGATATGCATAAAAGCCAGCTGGCGATTGCCGCCGAAGGCAAAGAGCAGATCGCCCATCAGAGCCTGGAAAGTATTGTTTCAGGCGCAACCGACGTCGGTATCGCGCTGGAAGCGGTGATGACCGCCGCCCGTTCACACGGCCTGGGCGTAGTGCCGATTGGTGGCATTCGCCGCGATCCAACGGCGCTGATTGAGCTATTGCAGCTGCCGGAATTGACCTTCCCTGTCGCGGGCGTAGTGCTGGGCTATGTCGATCAGCAGGCTCCGCAAAAACCGCGTATGCCGATGGCGGGTTTCCGCCATGAAGAGCATTATCGCCAGGACGTTCTGCCTGAAACCATCCGCAGTTATAACCAGACAATAGTGGAACACTGGCAGCAGACCGGCCGTACCGACGGCGATAACTGGGGTAACAACACCGCCAGCTACTACCAGCATATCTATTTCCCTGCCGTGCAGCCGGCGATCCTGCGCCAGGGCTTTGGCATCGACAAATAGGCAAAAAAAAGCCCGGCATAAGCCGGGCTTTATAGCGGATTTTAACGTTAACCGTAGGCGAGCAGCGTACGCTGGCACAGCTGAGAACGTACACAGTCTTCTGCGGTAAACCGCACCACCCCAATCATTTCATCTTCCTCAAAGCGGGCCATGGCGTCGCTGAGGCCGGATTTCACGTGGGCAGGCAGGTCGCACTGGGTGATATCGCCGTTAACGATAACGGTGACGTTTTCCCCCAGGCGCGTTAAGAACATTTTCATCTGCGCGGCGGTGACGTTTTGCGCCTCATCGAGGATCACTACCGCATTTTCAAAGGTACGGCCACGCATATAGGCAAAGGGAGCGATCTCAACTTTACCGATTTCGGGACGCAGACAGTACTGCATAAAGGAAGAGCCGAGACGTTTAACCAGAACGTCGTAGACCGGGCGGAAATACGGGGCGAATTTTTCTGAGATATCCCCTGGAAGGAATCCCAGATCCTCATCCGCCTGTAGCACCGGTCGGGTCACTATGATCCTTTCCACATCCTTATGAATCAGAGCCTCCGCCGCTTTCGCGGCACTAATCCAGGTTTTACCACACCCGGCTTCACCAGTAGCAAAGATCAGTTGTTTGGTTTCTATGGCGTTGAGATAGTGCGCCTGAGCTTCATTTCTGGCGGCAATCGGGGAATGGTCGCGGGTATCACGCGCCATACCAATTGCATCCAGTCCACCCATTTGCACCAGCGAGGTGACCGATTCTTCTTCACGCTGACGGTGACTGCGCGAATCGCTACGAAGCACACGTTTTGCTTCACGACGAGCTTTGATCACTGCTTTCTGTCTTCCCATAGTGGCACCTTACAGTTGGTTTCATTTCCCGCATCAGGTTGGCGATGCGATTACGTGAACGCTTTAGAGGTTTTGGCTTCCTTTTAAGCCGTGTCTGGCCGTTGCAACAGATGCAAAGCCGCGCCGGGGCGCAGAGTGCACCGGAAAGCAATTAACAGGGTTGATGGAACGATAAATTTTTAAAGAAGAGAATGCTGTAGAGGAAATGAACTCCTCGCGTTTTACGGCGATGGTTAACTTTCTGTTTACGGGTCCGTTAAAGGACTTGGGCATTCGCTATCTCCATAGTGGGATACTTAATGCGAAAAGATACTACAATTTCATTCCAGCATATCGGTGCGAAATTGCAACATATTTTTTACTGTTATTATTTGTCAAAAAATAAAATCAATAAATACAACATATTAAATTAATTGCTTATTTAACATTACTGTCATAATTAAATTGTATGGCGCATTTTTTAAACAATGAGGGAGAGGGAAATTGAAACAAAAAACGGCGGGCGGCATATCATAGAATAGCGGGCGCGCAGCACCCGCTATTATTAATCAGGCCTCAAGCAGACCCTGCGCGAGATAGTGCTGAGCATCCACTACGCCCGGAAGAACAAAGAAATATCCTCCGCCGATCGGCTTGATATACTCCTCCAGGGCTTCGCCGTCTAAACGCTTTTGCACGGTCAGAAAACCTTTTTCTAAATCGTGCTGATAGCAGACAAACAGCAGCCCCATTTCCAGCTGTCCCGATTTCGACACGCCGAGGGAATAACTGTAGCCACGGCGTAACATCAGGTTGCTTTGCGTTTCCGCCGTACGCGGATTCGCCAGGCGAATATGCGCATCCAGCGGGATCACCTTCCCTTCCGGGTCGCTGACGTAGTCCGGTACATCGTGCTCGTTTTCCATCCCCAGCGGGGCACCGCTGTGTTTCACGCGGCCAAATATCGTCTGCTGCTCGCCGAGCGGCGTACGGTCCCAGAACTCCACGTGAAACTGGATGATCCTCGCGGCCTGATAGCTGCCGTTCAGCGCCCAGGCGGGTTCGCCCTGCTCTTTGCTCACCCACAGGATATTATCCATCAGTGAAGCATCAGCAGTATCCGGGTTGGCCGTGCCGTCCTTGAAGCCCAGCAGGTTGATCGGCGTTTCTTTGCCTTTACTGCGCGCGGCGTGATCGGAAATAAACCCTTCGCGGCGCCAGCGCACGCTCAGCAGATCCGGCGAGTGCTTGATAATATCGCGCAGCGCGTGGATTGCCGTATCGTTGGTATTGGCGCAGATTTGCAGCAGCAGATCGCCATGGCACAGGCTGGCATCGAGCGCATCATTAGGGAAACGGGTCATGCGCTGCAGCTTCAGCGGTTTATGCGCCTGCAGGCCGAATCGTTCATCAAACAGCGATGCGCCGACGGAGACGGTGATGGTCAGATTGTCGGGATAAATATCATCGCCGAGAATACCGGAGTCCATAGGCGGCAGCTGCGGATTGGTGACCAGCGGCGCTTTACCGCCGGTGGTCAGAAACGCAATCCGGTCGGTCAGCAGCTTAAACAGACGCACCAGATCGTTTTTATCCGCGGCCAGCACGTCAAACGAGACCAGCATCATTGCCGCCTGCTGCGGCGTGACGATACCGGACTGACGCAGCCCAAAGAACGGCTGGCTTTCACTGCGTGCGGAAGGAGAAACGGTGCCCGGCGACGAGACTTTCCCGTCACCGGCTGCATGGACCGGACAGCCGCCGGTCACGGCGAGGGCACCGCCAAGGATGCCCACACCTTTCAACAAACGACGACGTGAACTTGACGTCACGTCATCAACGGGTTTTGCCATATCTGATTAATCCAGGCCCAGCGTTCCACGCAGCAGGGAAAGGTCTTCGGCCAGCGCCGTAATCGGGCCTTTCAGAGCGTTGCGGTCAGCATCGGTCAATTTATCGTAAGATTCATAGCCGTCTTTGGTACGGTACTTCGCCAGAATGGTATCCACTTTTTTGAAGTTGCCGTCCACTTTCGCCAGCAATTCCGGATTGTCTTTTTTCAGCAGCGGACGCAGCAGGTTCACAATCTTCTGCGCGCCGTCAACGTTCGCCTGGAAGTCCCACAGGTCGGTACGGCTGTAGCGATCTTCCTCACCGGAAATCTTGCTGGAAGCGACTTCCTCAATCAGACCTGCGGCGCCGCCAACCACCTTGCTCGGAGGGAAAGCCAGCTCGCTGATACGGGTTTGCAGATCCAGCACATCTTTGTACAGCTGGTCGGCAAATTTATCCATATCTTTTGTGGTGTTATCAGCAAATAAAACTTTTTCCAGGCGGTGGAAACCGGTGAAGTGCGGATCTTCGGCTTTCTTCTCGAAATCATCTTCACGGGCATCAATGCTGCCGTCGAGATCGGAGAACAGCTCGGCGATCGGTTCAATGCGCTCGTAGTGCTGGCGAGTTGGAGCATACAGTGCTTTCGCTTTCGCCAGATCGCCCGCTTTCACCGCATCGGTAAAGGCTTTCGTTCCGGCAACCAGCTGCTCGACTTCTTTCATCACGTAGACTTTATAGTCGGCAATCGGCCCGACCAGCTGCAGCACGTCCGGCTTGCCGTCGTTCACTTTGCTGCCGTTGGCTTTCACAATCAGCTTGCCTTTCGGGTTGCTCAGCAGGCCACAGGTAATATCGTATTCGCCCGCTTCCAGATTGGCGGTCAGCTTCTGGGTAAAGGATGGGGCGATATTTTCACGCTCTTCCACCACCATCACCCCTTTCAGGATCTCCCACTCCAGCGCTTTCTGGCTGTCGTTCTTGATGATGAACTGGGTTTTACCGGCATCCACCGTCAGAGTCATCGGTTCGCACTGCTTGTCGTTGACGCTAACCTTGACCTGCGGAATATCAGCAGCCAGCGCCGCCCCCGAGGAGGTCAGAACGGCCAGCAGAGCGGCATTCAGTGCGTGGCGGCGAAAGTGTGTAGTCATAGTGTAATCCCTGTCAAAGAGTTGAACCGGCAGGCGGCTGCCTGCCCGGTCAGTTTCAGCGCGTGCTGCGCGCCGCAGAGGTGGATGCGCGTGCCGGCAGCATAAACAGCAGCAGCGCAGGAATCAGATAAATCAGCCAGACCGCCACTTCGCTCACGGTCGGGGCTTCCTGATAGCCAAGCATGCCTTCCATCAGCGTACCGAATACGCTGTGGGTGGAGAGCACGTTACTGAAATCGAACGCGACGTCCTGGAAATGGTTCCAGAGCCCCGCTTCATGGAAGGCACGGATCGCCCCCGCCGCCAGGCCTGCGGCAACAAAAATGATAAACAGGCTGGTCCACTTAAAGAAGCTTGCCAGGTTGAGACGCACGCCGCCCCAGTAGATCAACATCCCCAGTACAACCGCAGTGCCCAGGCCGAGCATCGCGCCCAGCGGCGGCCCGTAGCCCACGTCCTGCTGGAAAGCGGCCAGCAGGAAGAACACCGACTCCAGCCCTTCACGGGCGACGGCAAGAAACACCATCAGCACCAGCGCCCAACCACTGCTGTTGCCCTTCTTCAGCGCGTTATCCACCGCATCTTCCAGCTGGGCCTTCACGTTGCGCGACACTTTGCGCATCCAGAACACCATCCAGGTGAGGATCACCACGGCGATAACCGCCACCAGTCCCTCAAACAGCTCTTGCTGCTTCTGCGGGAATTCGCCGGTGGTTTCATTGATGAACCAGCCAAGCGCAAGGCAAAGCGCAGCGGCAACCACCACACCGACCCACATTGCTCCAAACCACTGGCTGCGCTGGGTGCGCTTCAGATAGCTGGCAATCAGGCTGACAATCAGCGCCGCCTCCAGCCCTTCACGCAACATAATCAGAAAAGGAACAAACATGCCAACACCCTCGGAAGTGTTAAATACGGTCAAGTGCGGTAAAGAAAAGTAAAATACAAACGATATCGATTATCATTATCGGACAAGGAATTACAAGCATTTCAGGCGAAATATTGCTGTTTTGCGAGCGAGAATTATTTAAGGAAATGTAACGGTGGGAAACTTGTTTCGTTCAACCTGAAAAGGGGCTTGCTGAAAGATGAAAGGGGGGAATCTGGCGACTGTTAACCTTCATTAACGCAACGGTCAGGCATTCAGGGTCAGGCCGCGATTAGCGGACTTTGGGGCTGCGTTTACCGTAAAGAATTTTGCGGCAAACGGGGTTCCCCATTTCGAGAAACCCCATCAGTAAGAGGAGAGCCATCCCGCTACACGGCAGAATGGCTCAGCCGTTTATCAGCTGCGATATTCCGCTTCCGCTGCGTCAAAGCGCTGCTGCGCTGCGGTGGAAGGTGCTTTACCGATCAGGCTGAAGATCACAATGGCAATACTGCCGAACAGGAAGCCAGGGATGATTTCGTACAGCTCCGCATAGCCGTAGTTTTTCCACAGCAGAACGGTAGCCGCACCAACGATCATCCCGGCCAGCGCGCCGTTGCGGGTCATACGGCGCCAGATCAGCGAGAACAGCACCACCGGACCAAACGCGGCACCGAAGCCCGCCCAGGCGTAGCTGACCAGGCCCAGTACGCGGTTGTTCGGGTTTGCGGCCAGCGCAATTGCCACCACGGCCACCAGCAGCACCATCAGGCGACCTACCCATACCAGCTCACGCTGGCTGGCTTTTTTACGCAGGAAGTTTTTATACAGATCTTCCGTCAGCGCGCTGGAGCACACCAGCAGCTGGCAGCTCAGCGTTGACATTACCGCAGCCAGAATCGCCGACAGCAGCACGCCGGCAATCCACGGGTTAAACAGAATACGCGTCAGCTCAATAAAGATGCGCTCGCCGTTTTCATTAACCCCGGCAGCCAGCTCCGGATGGTTCTGGAAGAAGGCAATTCCGAAGAAGCCAACTGCGACCGCACCGGCCAGGCACAGGATCATCCAGGTCATGCCGATACGGCGCGCCGTACGGATAGAACGATGAGAATCCGCCGCCATAAAGCGGGCCAGAATATGCGGCTGGCCGAAGTAGCCCAGGCCCCAGCCCAGTAACGAAATCACCGCCACGAAGTTCAGGTTCTTCAGCATATCGAGGTTAGCCATGCTTTTGGCCTCAATCACCTGCAGCGAGTCACCCAGTCCACCAACGGCAATAATGACGATCACCGGCGTGAGGATCAGCGCAAAAATCATCAGGCTGGCCTGCACGGTATCGGTCCAGCTCACCGCCAGGAACCCACCGACGAAGGTGTAAACGATGGTGGCGGCCGCACCGGCCCACAGCGCCGTTTCATAGCTCATGCCGAAGGTGCTTTCAAACAGACGAGCACCCGCTACAACGCCGGAGGCGCAGTAAATAGTGAAGAACACCAGGATAACCAGCGCTGAGATCACCCGCAGCAGTTTGCTGCTATCCTCAAAACGACTGGAGAAGAAATCTGGCAGGGTCAGCGCGTTGTCATGATGCTCGGTCTGCACGCGCAGACGTCCGGCAACGATTTTCCAGTTCAGCCAGGCACCCAGCGTCAGCCCGATGGCGATCCAGCTCTCTGAGATACCGGAGATAAAAATCGCGCCCGGCAGGCCCATCAGCAGCCAGCCGCTCATATCAGACGCACCGGCGGAAAGCGCGGTCACCACGCTGCCGAGGCTGCGCCCGCCCAGAATGTAATCGTCAAAGTTTTTTGTTGAGCGGTAGGCGATAAAGCCAATCAACACCATGCCAAGAATATAAACACAAAAGGTCACCACCATTGGTGTACTTACAGTCATTCAGGTTCTCCACTTATTATTCGTTTCCGTAGCGGTCAGGCTGCAAGGCGTTTACTGCCCAAAGGTGCAATAACAGCAGCATCGCAAGAGGGTGGCTTCCTGCCGGGGGCGGTATCCTGCCGTAAACGGCTACGGCGCACAATCGATTTAACACACTTCACACAGCCATTTCACCCGGTAGCAACCGCCAAATGTCAACAGGTTGCACTGAGTCACATTTAAGCGGGTTGCACCCGCACAGCAACCTCATTAAAACCAGGGTTTACGCGGCATTCATACCTGGCGGGATTCTTGCAGCAATAACCATGCCGCTTTTTTTTACGTTAACAAAAGGCCGATTTTAAAGAGTGAGGAAAAGGTCACATTTAACGAGGTTGCACAAAGTTGCAACATCAGTGATATTGCTCGCTATTGTTTATTCTCTCTGATTCAGGAGCTTTCAGGCATGGGCACAACCACCATGGGCGTAAAACTGGATGACGCCACACGCGACCGTATTAAGCAGGCCGCCCAGCGTATTGACCGCACGCCACACTGGCTAATTAAGCAGGCCATTTTTAACTATCTTGAGCAGGTTGAGCAGGGCCAGTCCCTGCCCGAGCTGGTCGCCGGTCAGGTTCCCGCTGAGGAAGAAGAACGTCCGCAGGAAGAGACGCACCAGCCATTCCTCGACTTTGCCGAAAGCGTTTTGCCTCAGTCCGTTGCTCGCGCGGCTATCACCTCGGCCTGGCGTCGCCCGGAAACCGAAGCGGTGCCGATGCTGCTGGATCAGGCGCGCCTTCCTGCCGCCCTGGCAAAATCGACCTATGAGCTGGCGCATCAGCTGGCAAATAAACTTCGGCACCAAAAAAGTGCAGGCGGGCGCGCCGGAATGGTGCAAAACCTGCTGCAGGAGTTCTCCCTCTCCTCTCAGGAAGGCGTGGCGCTGATGTGCCTGGCGGAAGCGCTGCTGCGTATTCCCGATAAGCCCACGCGCGATGCACTGATCCGCGACAAAATCAGCAATGGCAACTGGCATTCACATCTGGGCCGCAGCCCGTCAATGTTCGTTAATGCCGCCACCTGGGGCCTGCTGTTTACAGGCCGCCTGGTGTCGACCCACAATGAAGCCAACCTCTCCCGCTCGCTGAACCGTATTATCGGTAAAAGCGGTGAGCCGCTGATCCGTAAAGGCGTGGATATGGCAATGCGGCTGATGGGCGAACAGTTCGTCACCGGTGAAACCATCGCCGAAGCGCTGGCTAACGCCCGCAAGCTGGAAGAGAAAGGCTTCCGCTACTCCTACGATATGCTCGGAGAAGCGGCCCTGACCGCCCGTGATGCCAAAGCCTACCTGCTCTCCTACCAGCAGGCGATCCACGCCATCGGTAAAGCCTCGAACGGTCGTGGCATTTATGAAGGCCCGGGTATCTCAATCAAGCTGTCTGCGCTGCATCCGCGCTACAGCCGCGCGCAGTACGAGCGGGTGATGGACGAACTGTACCCGGTGCTAAAATCCCTCACCCTGCTGGCGCGTTCCTACGACATCGGCATTAATATCGATGCTGAAGAGGCCGACCGGCTGGAGCTGTCGCTCGATCTGCTGGAAAAACTGTGCTTTGAGCCGGAACTGGAAGGCTGGAACGGTATCGGCTTTGTCATTCAGGCCTATCAGAAACGCTGCCCGATGGTGATCGATGCACTGACCGATCTGGCGCAGCGCAGCCGTCGCCGTCTGATGATCCGCCTGGTCAAAGGCGCTTACTGGGACAGCGAAATCAAACGTGCTCAGGTCGACGGACTGGAAGGCTACCCGGTTTACACCCGTAAGGTGTACACCGACATCGCCTATATCGCCTGCGCCCGCAAGCTGCTGGCGGTGCCCAATCTGATTTATCCGCAGTTTGCTACCCATAACGCCCACACGCTGGCGGCCATCTATCAACTGGCGGGCAACAACTACTATCCGGGCCAGTACGAGTTCCAGTGCCTGCACGGTATGGGCGAACCGCTGTACGAGCAGGTGGTGGGAAAAGTGGCGGACGGCAAGCTGAATCGCCCCTGCCGTATCTATGCCCCGGTCGGCACCCATGAAACCCTGCTGGCCTATCTGGTGCGTCGCCTGCTGGAAAACGGCGCGAACACCTCCTTCGTTAACCGCATTGCCGACACCAGCCTGCCGCTGGATGAGCTGGTTGCCGATCCGGTTGAGGCGGTGGAAAAACTGGCGCAGGCCGAAGGTGCCGTTGGCCTGCCGCATCCAAAAATCCCGCTGCCGCGCGAGCTGTACGGTACGCAGCGGCAGAACTCCGCCGGGCTGGATCTGGCCAACGAACACCGTCTGGCCTCGCTTTCCAGCGCCCTGCTGAACAGCGCCAGCGAGAGCTGGCAGGCCGCGCCGCTGATCGACGCGCCGCTGGAAACCGGCGACAGCCTGCCGGTAATTAACCCCGCAGAGCCGCTGGATATCGTCGGCCACGTGCGCCACGCCACGCCGGGAGAAGTCTCTGCCGCACTGGATGCGGCGGTCAACGTCGGCCCGATCTGGTTCGCCACCCCACCGCAGGAGCGCGCGGCGATCCTCGAACGCGCGGCGATCCTGATGGAAGGCCAGATGCAGACGCTGATCGGCATTCTGGTGCGTGAAGCCGGGAAAACCTTCAGCAACGCCATCGCCGAAGTGCGCGAGGCGGTGGATTTCCTGCACTACTACGCCGGACAGGTACGCGACGACTTTGACAATGAAACCCACCGTCCGCTGGGACCGGTGGTCTGCATCAGCCCGTGGAACTTCCCGCTGGCCATCTTCAGCGGGCAAATCGCCGCCGCGCTGGCCGCGGGTAACAGCGTGCTGGCCAAACCGGCCGAGCAAACCCCGCTCATCGCCGCACGCGCAGTGGCGATCCTGCATGAAGCGGGCGTGCCGCAGGGCGCGCTCCAGCTGCTGCCGGGCACCGGTGAAACCGTCGGCGCGCAGCTGACCCAGGATAACCGAGTGCGCGGCGTGATGTTTACCGGCTCGACCGCCGTTGCCACCCTGCTACAGCGCGGGCTGGCGGGACGCCTCGATCCGCAGGGCCGCCCGACGCCGCTGATTGCCGAAACCGGCGGTATGAATGCGATGATCGTGGATTCCTCGGCGCTAACCGAGCAGGTGGTCACCGATATCGTTGCTTCCGCCTTTGACAGCGCCGGTCAGCGCTGTTCGGCGCTGCGTCTGCTCTGCGTGCAGGAAGATGTTGCCGATCACACCCTGACCATGCTGCGCGGCGCGATGGCCGAATGCCGTATGGGCAACCCTGAACGATTCTCCACCGACATCGGCCCGGTGATCGATGCCGAGGCGAAGGCCAACATCGACCAGCATATTCAGTCGATGCGCAGCAAAGGCTTTACCGTGTTCCAGTCCGCGCAGCAGCAGGTGCAGGACAGCCGCGAATGGCGGACCGGGACCTTTGTACAGCCGACGCTGATCGAGCTGGGCAGCGTAACTGACCTGACGCGCGAGATCTTCGGCCCGGTGCTGCACGTGGTGCGCTTTGCCCGCAACGCCCTGCCGCAGGTGATTGAGCAGATTAATGCCTCCGGCTATGGCCTGACGCTGGGCGTGCATACCCGCATCGATGAAACCATCGGTCAGGTGACGCAGAAGGCTCACGTCGGCAACCTCTACGTTAACCGCAATATGGTCGGCGCAGTGGTCGGCGTACAGCCGTTCGGCGGTGAAGGTCTGTCCGGCACCGGACCGAAAGCCGGTGGGCCGCTGTATCTGTATCGCCTGCTGTCGTACCGCCCGGACGATGCGCTGCAAACCACGCTTAACCGCCAGGACCGCCTCAGCCCACCGGATACGCAGCTGCGCCCGGAACTATTGACCGCGCATCAGGCGCTAAGCGAGTGGGCAACCGACCGCAAGGATCTGGCAGCGCTGTGCGCGCGCTACGCTGAACTGGGCCTGGGCGGCACCGTACGCCTGCTGCCGGGGCCAACCGGCGAGCGCAATACCTTTACCCTGCTGCCGCGCGAACGGGTGCTGTGTATTGCCGATAACGAGGAGGATACGCTGGTTCAGTTGGCAGCGGTCACCGCCGTCGGTAGCCAGGCGCTGTGGCAGGATGATGAGCTGCATCGCGCGCTGTGGCAGCAGCTTCCTTCGGCGGTGCAGCAGCGAATTACGCTGGCTGACCGACCGCTGGAACAGGGGGAGTATGATGCGGCGATCTATCACGGCGATGCCGATCAGCTGCGTACGCTCTGCGAGGCCATTGCCGCGCGGGACGGCGCGATTGTGTCGGTTCAGGGCTTTGCACGTGGAGAAACCAATCTGCTGCTGGAACGACTGCTGCACGAGCGCTCGCTGAGTGTGAATACAGCCGCCGCCGGCGGTAACGCCAGCCTGATGACCATCGGTTAATCACTGCCGATTAAAAAAACCGGCACGGCCTTTAAGGACCGTGCCGGTTTTCAACAACAGGTTTAACGTCAGGTGAAAGACGATACAGGTTTAAAACGGATGATAGGCAAACAGCGCCGGGGCACCGCCGGTATGCACAAAAACAATCGGCCCTTCACGACGGAAACGATTCTGAGCAATACCGTCAATCAGCCCCGCCATCGCCTTACCGGTGTAAACCGGATCGAGGAAAATCCCCTCCAGCCGCGCCAGCAGTTTTACCGCTTCCAGGCCTTCTTCATTCGGTACGCCATACTTAGGTGCAAAATAGTCATCCCACAGGGTAATTTCCGCACTGCTATTCAGTTCCAGCGACTGCGCCACCTGCTGACGAAGTAATTCCACTTTCGGCAGCTGAGCAGCCACCTTGCGGGAAACCGTAACGCCAACCAGTTCGGTATCCGGCAGCAACTGCTCCAGGCCGACCGCCAGTCCGGCATGGGTCCCGGCACTGCCGGATGCCACCACTACCGCCGCAAAATCCACTACGCCTTCGCTCTGGTGGGCAATTTCCTGCGCACATTCAACGTAGCCCAGCGCCCCCAAGGCACTTGAGCCGCCCACCGGAATACTGTACGGACGGAATCCCTGTGCTTCCAGCAGCGTGGCCTGTTCTTCCAGCTGCGCGTCGGGGTTGTGCAGCGCATCCACCATCACCACTTCCGTATTCATCAATTCCAGCAGCAGGCGGTTACCGTTGCTGAGATAGTTTTCTGCACGGGTATCGATGGGATTTTCCAGCAGCGCCACACATTTCAAACCCAGTTTTGCCGCCACTGCCGCCGTCTGGCGAACGTGGTTAGACTGTATAGCGCCGGCGGTAACCAGCACGTCAGCGCCATTGCGCAGCGCATCGGCGGCGAGAAACTCCAGCTTTCTGAGCTTGTTGCCCCCCAGCGCCACTGGTGTAACGTCATCACGTTTGATGAAAATATCGCGCCCCAGATAGTCTGAAAGACGGGGTAAATGCTCCAACGGCGTTGGAGCGCCCAGCAGCTCAACACGGGGAAAATTAACAAGATTATGTAAGGACAACGCGGCCTCCGCGAGATGTGCGTTCGAATTATTCCTTAGTGTTGCAGAAGATAGCAATCGGGTCATCTTTCATTTGGTGATAACTCAATGCCAGGCTGAATAACGGTGAAAAAAAATTACAGCTCAGATCACACTTTTCACAACGGCTGCTCCATAATTCAGATCCCGAACTGATGAAAAATGGAACAAGGATATGCGCAATCCCACGCTGTTGCAGTTTTTTCACTGGTACTATCCCGATGGCGGCAAGCTGTGGCCTGAAGTGGTTGATAAGGCCCCCAGTCTGGCTGAAATGGGCGTAACCGCTGTTTGGTTACCTCCGGCGTATAAAGGCGAGTCCGGCGGGTATTCCGTTGGTTACGATACTTACGATCTGTTCGATTTAGGCGAATTCGAGCAGAAGGGTTCAAGAGCCACTAAGTACGGTGATAAAGAGCAGCTGCTGGCTGCAACCGAAGCGCTGAAGTCCCATGGGATAGGGGTCATTCTGGATGTGGTGCTTAACCACAAAATGGGCGCGGATGAAAAGGAACGGGTGCAGATCAACCGCGTGAATCCGGACAATCGCGAAGAGATTGATGATGAGGTGATCGAAGCCGAAGCCTGGACCCGCTTCACCTTCCCGGTTCGTGAGGGAAAATATTCAAAATTTGTCTGGGATTACAAATGTTTTAGCGGCGTCGACCATATTGAAAACCCCGATGAGAACGGCGTATTCAAGATTGTGAACGACTACACCGGTGAGGGCTGGAACGAACAGGTCGACGATGAGCTGGGCAACTTTGACTATTTGATGGGTGCCAATATCGACTTTCGCAACCATGCGGTAACCGAGGAGCTGAAGTACTGGGCGCGCTGGGTGATGGAGCAAATCCCTGCCACCACCGGCTTCCGACTGGACGCGGTGAAGCATATTCCGGCCTGGTTCTATAAAGAGTGGATTGAGCACGTGCAGGAGGTCAACGACGAGCCGCTGTTCATCGTTGCCGAATACTGGTCGCATGAGCTGGACAAGCTGCAACAGTATATTGACCAGGTGGACGGCAAAACCATGCTGTTTGATGCCCCGCTGCAAATGAATTTCCATCACGCCTCGCAGCAGGGTTCCGATTACGATCTGAGCCAGATCTTTACCGACACGCTGGTCGCGGCCGATCCGTGGCATGCGGTAACCATTGTCGCCAACCATGATACCCAGCCGTTGCAAGCGCTGGAGGCCCCGGTCGATCCCTGGTTCAAACCGCTGGCCTACGCGCTGATTTTGCTGCGTGAAAACGGCGTCCCTGCCCTGTTCTATCCCGATCTTTACGGTGCCAGCTATCAGGATGAGGGCGGCGACGGCGAACAGTATGAGATTGAGATGCCGGTGGTGGCGGAGCTTGAAGCACTGATCCGTGCCCGCCAGCTGTATGCGCACGGCGTGCAGACCGAGTGGTTCGATCACGCCAACTGCGTTGCCTTTGCGCGCAGCGGCACGGAGGAACTGCCGGGATGCGTTGTGATCATGTCCAACGGGGATGAGGGGGAGAAAGTACTGGAGCTGGGTGATAATTTTGCCGGTAAGCGCTGGTTTGATTATCTCGGCCACCGCGAGGAGCAGGTTGAAAGTGACGAGAACGGTGTCGCGACGTTCCGCTGTAATCCGGGCAGCGTGAGCGTGTGGGTACTGGAATAGTGTAGCGGCTCCTCGCGCAGCCAATAACTACACGCTTTTCTCGCTGTTGAATTGGTTGTTGGGGTTCAGCCTCTGCTGCTGCTTCAGGGCGGTCCTCGCGCCGCGTTGCGGTACCCTCGGTTACGCCATTGCGCCGACCGGATCGGCCAGGATTGAACGTCCCTGTTCAAACCTGACCTGACGCCAACATCCGTGTTGTCGTCTCCTGGCGTAATGGCTCCACCTCAGCGCTGTGGATGCCCTTACGCAGCAGCAGAGGCTGTCCCCGTTAATCATTTCATCGCTTTTAGATTTTCAGGCATCACGGAATTTTGACAGCAGGCTGGCCGTGCCCCCGAGAGGGCAATCCACAGCGCTGAACGCAGAGAGGAAGCCAGGATTCGGCCACACGGACGTGGCCGAAAGCCACAGCCGCGCAGGACGCGCGTCTGTGACGGTCCGAACGGCTGACGAACGGAGTGAAGGAACCGCAACGCGGCGCGAGGACCGCCCTCTCGGGGGCACGGCCAGCCAGCGCTAACTCCCGACGCGGCAGACAACACAGCACTGGCACACTATCTCAGCAAGCACCAGGCTCAACCCGGATCAGTTCGCCCGGTTAAACACACCGCTGTAGTGCTTACCACTCTTCGTGGCAGTCGGTTCAGCCGCAGCCTGTGCAGCAGCCGGAGCAGCATTATCCGCCAGCGCCTTCTGGCACTCCGCGGTCGGCTGATTCACCTTGCTCAACGTCAGCTTATCGTAATGCAAAACGCTGCCTTCCAGCTCCAGCGGCATCACCCGGGACTGGTTATTGATGTTCACCCAGTCACCATCAAGCAGAGTGGTCTTGCCCGGTTTAGCAATCACCCGCTGCCACTGACGGCAGTCAAGCGTATCGCCCGCGGCGGTAATAATCAGGCTGGCACGTGCTTCGGGGCTGACCAGCCCTTTCTGCGGGCCCATCGTCTGCCAGTTACCCACCAGCGATGCCGGCGGTGGCGTTTTCACCGCGCTGCTGTAACCTTCCAGCTGCGCACAACCGCTCAACGCGGTAACGGCCAGCCCTGCAATAATCCAGTTTTTCATGTTTTTCCCTGCTTTATGAATCTCGCGCTACGTTATAATTAATTCCCGCTGTGCCGCAAGCCCGATCGCCAGTTCACGACCGATTTCTGCCCTTTTCACCCCGCCTGCACCCGCACCGCACCTTTCCTTTTCCCGCTTGCCCCGTGTACACTGGCGGCCGAAATTACCCAGGCAGGACCGCTATGAAAACCGTTGAAGAATATTACGCCATTGCTAAAGACCTGTTCCTTGAGGCACATCCGGAACTGAAATCAGGCATTGAAAACCTCACAGCAGAGCAGGCGGCAAGCGTTGGCATGAGCATCGAGCAGCTCCAGGCGCTGCAAAAAGATCGCGCCTACGCGGCCTACGTGCGCGAGAAAAAACTGGACGGTGTGCTGTTTGCCATTCAACTGGCCGAGCCGGATAAAGCCGTGATGGTGGAAGCGATTGAAACCTATCTGCGCTCGCATGCTGAAGCGCTGGGATTAAGCTGGGAAGAGTTTTGTATTCAGAACGAACTGTGATCGGTCGATCCTCCCGAACAGACGCGTCAACACGCCTGTTCGGGGGTCGTAGCGCTTAACCGGCCAGGCGGGAACCCGACGTTGCCGCCAGTTCATCCTCGCGGAATGCTTCTCGCCTTACGCTAAAACCATCGTACCAACGACATTCAACCATACCGCTGGCAACACCCGTCACAATCATCACGGGTCCACCATCCTTGTGCTGCACTTCATTACTGATTATAAACATCACAAAGCACCTCCCTTCCGGTTAAAAGACAGAATAGTTATAGCATCTTGTTGATTTCGATGCTGTTAACTGGAGGTAAACAAATTGTTAAATGCAAATAAGCAGTTAAAAACTCGATAAATAAAAAAAATGAATAAGTTTTGCAGGTTTCGTTTATGTGAACCAGCTCTCACTTACACTTAGATTTTGCAACCTTCACAGTCAGCTTCATCGCCTAAGTCAGCCGGCAATTCTGCGGCTTTTTTCTCTGCGTTGGCTTCCGCCTGCTCCAGCTGCGCATCAATATCAAATTCAAAAATATCGTCTTTCATCACATTGCTCCCACATTGGTAAAAAAACGGACCCGCCTGGCGAGTCCGCAAGCCGCACGTTATACCGATTAGCCGCGCACTCTGGCAATCAAATTTACCAGCGACAGCACAATCGACCCCACGATAAACCCGATCACCAGATTGGCCCCGTTAGACGCAAGGGCCGCAACCAGCGCGCCCAATCCGGCGCTAAATCCTTCAATAGCATGATGCAGAACCGGCACACCGTGCACGATAATGCCGCCGCCGACCAGAAACATCGCCACGGTTCCTACCACGGTCAGAATTTTCATCAGCCACGGGGCCGTGGCCAGCAGTACACCGCCCACCGATTTCGCCAGCGCCGAACTTTTTTTCTGCAGCCAGTAGCCAAGGTCGTCAATTTTCACAATCGCCGCCACAATGCCGTAAACGCCGACGGTGACCAGAATCGCAATCCCGGACAAAATCAAAACCTGATTCAGCAGCGGAGCTTCCGAGACGATCCCTAAAGTGATCGCCACAATTTCCGCAGAGAGAATAAAGTCGGTGCGGATAGCCCCCTGCACCTTTTTCTTCTCGAAGGCCGCCGGGTCCTGCTGCGCCACCTTCAGCAAACGCTGCTCTCGGGCCTCCGGGGTTTCATCACTTTTGCTTTTGTGCAGGCTGTGCAGCACCTTTTCCACCCCTTCATAACAGAGGTAGGCACCGCCAATCATCAGCAGCGGCGTAATTGCCCAGGGCGCAAAAGCACTGATCACCAGCGCCAGCGGCACCAGGATCAGCTTATTGAGGAATGAGCCTTTGGCCACCCCCCACACCACCGGGAGCTCACGATTGGCTTTCACCCCGCTAACCTGCTGCGCATTAAGAGACAGGTCGTCCCCCAGTACACCCGCGGTTTTCTTTGCCGCCACTTTTCCCATTACCGAAATATCATCAAGCAGCGTGGCAATATCATCCAGCAAGCTCAGTAAGCTACTTCCCGCCAAAGTGTGATTCCTTATTCATGTTCATCATGTTGACAGCAGGGGCACCGCTCAATCTCCAGTACCGCCATATCGGCAATACCTTCGCAGTCCCACTCAACGCGCACCGGCTGACCCTGTCGCTCGGTGTGGTGCAGATACTTGCTTACCGGGCTTTCGGTCATCCCGGTTATTTCCTCCGTGGCAATCAGCCGATCGCCGACGAAAATACGCGCCGTCGCCCGGGTGTTGACCATCCGTTCACCGCTTAGTTGATATAAACGCTTTACCGTCAGTTTGACACTGGCCATATTTCGCCCTGCGCTTCGCCGTAGAAAGTGGGGGTGATCTAAACAATTATGCGTAACAAGTGCAAATTTTGTAAAAAAATTCCCAGTCCTGAAGAAAAACATTTCCCTATTCCGCGTTAAAAAACGAGAATTTAGCGCTGCAATTACTCAACCGGACTGAGCTATTAAGATGAAGTTGCGTCGTATTCCTGCCTGGCTGCCGCTGCTGGCGGCATTGTTCTCTCTCTATTTTATCTGGGGTTCAACCTATCTGGTTATCCGCATCGGTGTGGAAAGCTGGCCGCCAATGATGATGGCCGGGCTGCGATTCCTGCTGGCGGGCGTTGTGCTGCTGGCGATTCTGCTGCTGCGCGGGGAAAAACTGCCGTCGCTGAAAGCCACGAAAAATGCGGCGATTATCGGCGTTTTACTGCTGGCGATGGGCAACGGCGCGGTCACCGTAGCCGAGCATCAGCACGTGCCTTCCGGACTGGCAGCAGTCATGGTAGCGACCGTGCCGCTGTTCGCGATGTGCTTTAGCCGCATGTTTGGCATCCAGACCCGCTGGATTGAATGGGTGGGGATCGGCGTGGGGCTGGTAGGAATACTGCTGCTCAACAGCGGTGGACATATGGCCGGTAATCCGTGGGGAGCCTTGATGATTCTTGCGGGTTCAATGACCTGGGCGTTCGGTTCCGTTTGGGGCTCACGCATTGAACTGCCGCAGGGAATGATGGCAGGAGCCGTTGAGATGCTGTCTGCGGGAATTGTGCTGCTGATTGCCAGCACGCTGAGCGGTGAGCATCTGACCGGAACGCCTACACTTCCAGGCATTCTGGCGCTGGGCTATCTCAGCCTGTTTGGTTCGATTATCGCCATCAACGCCTATATGTTCCTGATTCGCAATGTCACCCCGGCAGTGGCGACCAGCTATGCCTATGTTAATCCGGTGGTGGCGGTGCTGTTGGGGATTGGCTTTGCCGGGGAAACGCTCTCTTCTCGTGAATGGCTGGCGCTGGCGATCATCGTATTTGCGGTGGTGCTGGTCACGTTGGGAAAATACCTGTTCCCGGCAAAACCCGTGATCAAACCCATCAGCCGGGATTAACCGTTAAAGCTGATGAATACCTTTTTCATCGATCTCGCCGTTGCCTTCAGCGGCGCAGATCCACTCTTCAAGACGGGCGCTCAGCGCCTGTTCTTCCAGCCGCGTTTTACCGCGCAGCGAACACTCCCAGACCAGCAGCACCTTCCAGCCGCCGTCGGTCAGTTCAGCAATATAGCGTTTATCGCGCGCCACGTTACTGTCTATTTTCCCCATCCAGAACGCCGTGCGCGTGGCGGGCATCTTGAATAAGTGGCAATGATGATGGTGCCAGAAGCAGCCGTGAACAAAAATGATTGCCCGGTAGTCCGGCAAAACAAAGTCGGGCCTGCCTGGCAGCGACTTATCCTGCGCCCGAAAAGTGATGTCCAGCTCGCCCAGCAACTCCGCCACACGCTGTTCAATCGCGGTGTCACGGGTTCGAATCGCTCGCATATTTTTACTACGCACGTCGGGTTTATGTACGTCAGCCATCCTGCTCTTCCTTTGGCAACAACGTTCGAGTATAGCGCTTTATTGTCATACAAGATGCCTCTACACTTAGTCAAAATTCCAGTTAATGTGGATCTGATTTAATGAGCACTGTTGAACGAGATAAACTCACCTTGCCGAAAGGCGCGAATAAACTGCTGCTGCATTCCTGCTGCGCACCCTGCTCTGGTGAAGTGATGGAAGCCCTGCAGGCTTCGGGAATTGATTACACCATCTTCTTCTACAACCCGAATATTCATCCTCAGAAAGAGTACCTGCTGCGCAAAGAGGAAAATATCCGCTTTGCCGAGCAGCACGGTATTCCGTTTGTCGATGCCGATTACGACACCGACAACTGGTTTGCGCGGGCAAAAGGCATGGAGTGGGAACCGGAGCGCGGTGTGCGCTGCACCATGTGTTTTGATATGCGCTTTGAGCGCACCGCGCTTTACGCCTATGAGAACGGTTTTCCGGTCATCTCCAGTTCGCTCGGTATTTCACGCTGGAAGAACATGCAGCAGATTAACGACTGCGGCGATCGGGCAGCCGCGCCTTATGAGGGCATCAGCTACTGGGATTACAACTGGCGCAAAAAAGGCGGCTCGGCGCGCATGATCGAAATCAGCAAGCGCGAGCGGTTTTACCAGCAGGAATACTGCGGCTGCGTTTATTCGCTGCGCGACAGCAACCTGCATCGGAAAAGCCAGGGCCGTCCGTTAATTAAACTGGGCGTGCTGTATTACGGTGATGAAGACGCAGAGGGGAAATCGTAAATTATCGCCTGATGACGATAATCGCTGTGGGAGTGAGACAGGCGCCGCAGTAAAAGCGTTGTCAGTGACAGCGGTGAGGCAATCGCCAGGTGAGTGGCACAGGACAGCGACAAACCGTCGGTGCATGAATTGTCAAAACACTGGAATAGAGGTAAGCATAACGCCCCTCACGACGAGGGGCGTTAATCGCAGCGGATACGCGAAACGTACTCAGCGCTTATTTTTTCTTTTTACTCTTTTTCAGCAGCGCACGAACCTGCTTCAGTTCTGCTGCGCTCAGCTGTTCTGACAGTTCTTCAGCCGTATCCTGATTGTCCACTTCCGGTTCTTTTGCCCCTTCAAGCGTGATCAGCAGACGGCGGGTCACTTCCTGACTGACCGAAGTCTGATTTTCCAGCGCAATGGCTTTCAGTGTTTCTTTTAATACAGGATCGATCTTTAACGTCAGGCTTACTGTCTCAGTCATTGTTGAATCTCCTGATAAATTTACACATCAAATTAGCCTGTTAAGCTAAATTTAACCATACTGTCATAAAAATTTAATATATCAGTGGCTAACCGCAAATTCAGCCAGTACCTGCCGATCCGTGCCGCAAAAATCGCCCTGCAGTTCCGCACAGAGTTTTGCCATATAGGCCACTAAGAAATCAGCATTGATTTCTGCAAGACGTTTGCCTTCGGCGGTCTGCATAGTTTGCGGCAGCTTAAGCAGCTTTTTCTGGAAATGATCCAGCGCCCATTCGGCATCATCCAGCGGCCTTTCACGGGCCAGGGGATCATGACTGTCAAACAACGAACGCCCCAGCGCACCGGAGACATAGAACACCCGCGCCAGGCCAATAGCGCCCAGAGATTCCAGCCGATCCGCATCCTGTACGATTTTTGCTTCCAGCGTTTCTGGCGTCACGGCGGCGCTAAAGCTATGGGCGTGAACCGCGTGCATTACGGCGGCAATTTTTTCTGAAGGAAAGTCCGGAAACTCCGTCAGCAGAACCCTCCGGGCTTCTTCCGCCGCCTGGGCAGAGGCCAGATGCCGCTCCGGATGATTTTTCGGTAAGTTAACAATGTCGTGAAAATAGCAACTGGTCAAAACCACCAGCGGGTCGGCCTCGCTTCCCTGCATAATGCGCTGTGCGGTTTGCCATACGCGCGCCAGATGAGCCACATCATGCGCTTTGTCTTCTTTCTGCCAGCTCTGATGCAGCCACTGTTCGAAGCGCGATTGCCAGGTGTTCAGCATAATAGACTCTCCTTCATTCTTTGGACTTGTTGAGATCTCAGTGGCAATAAGCCACTGCAACGTGCTGCGTCAACGCGATAAAAATGCGACCCTCATCACTATATAGTGCATGTATTCATTATGTTACAGCCTGAATGCAGGCTGATGTATTCTGCTGCCAATTCATACTGATTAAAAATCACCCAAATCATTAAGCAGTCATAATACAGGCCAAAGGTAACGAAACGTTTCACCTGCCATCGTGTGCAGAGGATTATCGTTTGCGTTGTGCTGGTCTATCCAGGTATGCTCCACACTTTTCTGAATATTTTAAAAATGCCGCTACGCTTTAAGACATTGTAATTAAGCAACATGTAAAATATGTTACGCTGCAAAAATGACGTCGGGTCGCTACCCGAATACGGCAATTCAACTGCCAGCATAGCGTCATCAGCGGCGTTTTATCTTTCCGTTTTTTTTATTAAATTTTACTGATGTTTTACCAAAAAAATGCCCCTGATTGGTGTTAAAGGTTTAAGTTAGGAGTTCTCCGCATTGTGTTTTCATTTTAACTATGTAGCTGGTTTGGTTGAGAAAGATATAGAGGTTATCCCATGAAAGAACGCCCGATTCTGTTCAGCGATCAACGGGTGCGCGCCCTGCTATCTGGCCGTCAAAGCCAGACCCGGCGCATCATGAAATCCCAACCTTTCGGACCGGTTCAGGATAATCATGAAGGCTGTTACGGCATTGATGTAAAGCGTAACCACCTGCAAGGAAACCTGGTAATGAGCATGGAGAACATCAGCCACCACAGCCCGCACGGCCAGCCGGGCGATCGGTTATGGGTGCGAGAAACCTGGCGCGGGCCGGTTATTGCCCCCGAAGACGTTGCACGCTATCAACAGGACCCGGCGGCGTTCAGGGACCGCAAGTATTGCCGCTACCGGGCCGATACCAGTACCTGGGGAAGTGAAGATGGCATCGGTCATCCCGGCTGGCAGGCTGGTATTCATATGCCGCGCTGGGCCAGCCGTATTGACCTGCTGATCACCCGCCTGCGCGTGGAAAAAATCCAGGACATCAGTGATGATGATATCGTCGCTGAAGGTGTGCAGTTCGACAGCCATTTTTTAAATAACTTCTTTACCATGCAAAGCGAAACCGACTCACCAAAAGAGGCCTACCGCAAAGCATGGACCGCGCAGTATGGCGGTACCAGCTGGAAAGTGAATCCCTGGGTCTGGGTCATCGACTTTGAACGAATCTGACCGTTGTGAATGATGCGCGACGCTGAAGTTTTTCAGCGTCGTTTGCGCTTCATCACAGACAATTCCTAATATAACTGGTTGAATATCCCCCTCAATTTGCCATCATTTTTGGCAACTTTCATCAGCATCACACTCGTCAGCCGCTCAAATTTCATGCAATGTGTATTAACCCGTTGCAGCATTTGTGCGGCTGCGGCATGGTGTAAGAGGAATTCATTACCGCATGGGGGCAATATCAGCATGATCAAATGGCCGTGGAAAAGCGATGATGACGCAGCGACCAGTGGATTACCCTGGCAACAGGCGCTTGAGATCCCCCTACTCGCTCCGCTCAATGAAGATGAACGCCAGACACTGATCGCGCTCGCCGCACGCTTTTTGCGCCAGAAACGTCTTGTTGGCTTACAGAATCTTGAACTGGACGAGTTGAAACGCTGTCGTTTGGCACTGTTGTTTTGCCTTCCCGTGCTCAACCTCGGCTACGACTGGCTGGATGGATTTCTGGAAGTGCTGGTTTACCCTACCCCTTTTATGGTTGATGACGAATGGCAGGATGAGTTTGGCCTGGTTCACCGCGAACGCATGGTGCAGTCCGGTCAGAGCTGGGAACAGGGCCCGATCGTCCTTAACTGGCTGGATATTCAGGATTCTTTTGACCGCTCCGGTTATAACCTGGTGATCCACGAGGTGGCACACAAGCTGGACGCACACGGCAGCGGCGAGTCAACCGGTATTCCGGCCATGGCACTCCGTGACGTTGCCGGTTGGGAGCGCGATATGCTGGCGGCGATGAACGCGATTCAGGAAGAGGTTGACCTTGTTGGAGAAAACGCCGCGACCATTGATGCCTATGCGGCCAGCGATCCCGCGGAATGCTTCGCCGTGCTGTCGGAGTATTTCTTCAGTGCCCCGGAACTGCTGCTGGTAAGATTCCCGCAGGTTTACGAGCGGCTGCGCCAGTTTTATCGCCAGGACCCCTATCAGCGTTTGGAACTCACGTTAGAACAGCAAAACCCGGATGGAATTGTGCATTAAAACAACGGACTGCTGCAAACTACGCCATTCAGATAGCACCGCTACTTTTGCTGTTGACAGGCAACAGGCAGATCGCTAATATGCGCCTCGTTCAAACGATTCCTCTGTAGTTCAGTCGGTAGAACGGCGGACTGTTAATCCGTATGTCACTGGTTCGAGTCCAGTCAGAGGAGCCATATTTAGAGAAGCCCGCTTAAGGAAACTTAAGCGGGCTTTTTGCTATGCGCGAAACAAGCACCAGGATGCTGTTCGCGGCTGTGATACCGGCGCACAAACTCAACGTGAACCCCCTCCTGGCGTTCAGCATCAGTGAACTGTACGCGGCCTGCGCGTAGCGTTTTTGCTATGGGCAGCGCCACAACCCTCCACAGTTTGTCCATTGATGCCACTTTTTCTTAAAATGAGATCAAGATCGCTTCCCCCTCCCCCTGCCGACGATATAATCGCCGTAAATTCAATTAAGAACTCTTGCGGAGAGCCGTGATGCACCAGACAGATGATATTTTAGAAAGCCTGAAATTTATTCAAGAACACACCGACCTCAAGCCCACCGTCGGTATTATTTTGGGGTCCGGTCTGGGTCCATTTGCAGACACACTGCAAAATGCCGTACGTATTCCTTACAGCGCGATCCCGCATTTTGCAAAATCAGAAGCGGTTGGGCACGCCAATGAAATGGTTATCGGCACCATTGCCGATAAAACCGTTGTGGCAATGAAGGGGCGTTTCCATTATTACGAAGGGTTTTCGCTGGAACAGGTCACCTTCCCGGTGCGGGTAATGAAAGCGTTAGGCGTTGAAAAATTAATCATTACCAATGCCTGCGGTGCGGTCAATAAAGCGTTTAATCCCGGCGACCTGATGCTGATCACCGACCATATTAATTTAACGGCTGCGAATCCACTGATGGGGCCGAATAACCCGGAACTGGGAACCCGATTCTTAGATGTCAGCGAGGTTTATAACAAATCACTTCGCCAGACAATTAAGGATGTCGCTCAGGAGCAAGGGGTATCACTTCGTGAAGGCGTTTATGCCTGGTGGACCGGCCCAACGTATGAAACACCGGCAGAAATCCGCATGATCAGAACGCTTGGCGCAGATGCGGTAGGAATGTCAACGGTGCCAGAAGCACTGGTTGCGCATCATTCCCAGATTAAGACGGTGGGTATCTCGTGCCTGACCAATATGGCATGCGGTATTTTGGATCAGCCATTAAGCCATGATGAAGTGATTGAAACGGCAGAAAGAGTGAAATCAACCTTCCTGAATCTGGTCACTGAGGTCATTAAACGATTCTAACCCTGACGGTAGTTTATTAATTAATCCACAGGTGCTAACAGCGCCAAATATACAGCACCTGTGGTCATTTCATTATGTTGATTGAGTTAATCAGTCATCCATCAAAATACATAGCGCACTGTCCCGGCCGGAGCTTTTATGGACATTAGATACCGTTTAAAAATAATGTTATTCATGCAGTATTTTATCTGGGGATGCTGGCTGGTGACGCTGGGTGCCTATATGATGAGGACGCTAAATTTCTCCGGTGCAGAAGTGGGGATCGTGTACAGCTCAAAAGGCATCGCTGCTATTTTGATGCCGGGGATTATAGGCATTATCGCCGACAAATATATCCCGGCGAATCGCCTGTATATGATTTGCCATCTGGTTTGCGCTGGAACGCTGTTTTACGCGGCATCGGTAACCGACCCGACGGTGATGTTCCTGGTCATGATGATCAATGCGATGGCATTTATGCCGACCATCGCTCTGTCAAACTCAATCAGCTACTCTTCACTGTCCCAGTATCAGCTCGACTCCGTAACGAACTTTCCCCCGGTCCGCGTCTACGGCACGGTCGGTTTTATCATTGCCATGTGGCTGATCAGCCTGTTGAAGTTCGAATTAAGCAGCAATCAGCTGTACATTGCTGGCGGTTGCTCTTTATTACTCGCAATCTATTCCCTGACGCTCCCGCACATCCCCGTGGTCAAAAAAGCCATCACCTCCGGCTTAGGAAGCAAGTTAGGTTTGGATGCCCTGGTGTTGTTTAAGCAACCCATCATGGTGGTGTTCTTCCTTTTTTCCATGCTGTTAGGTGCGGTTTTACAGATTACCAATACGTTTGGCAGCCCGTTCCTGCATGACTTCGCCCGGAATCCTGAGTATCAAGACAGCCTGATTGTTCAGTACCCTTCTCTGCTGCTGTCGATTTCACAAATGGCAGAGGTCTGTTTTATCCTGGCGATTCCCTTTGTTTTAAAACGCTACGGCATTAAAACGGTCATGTTGCTCAGCATGCTTGCCTGGACGCTCCGATTTGGCTTCTTCGCCTTAGGCGATCCTTCAACGATTGGCTTACTGTTTTTAATTCTGTCGATGATTGTGTATGGCTGTGCTTTTGATTTCTTTAACATATCAGGTTCTATTTTTATCGAAAAAACCGTCGATACCCGAATGAGAGCCAGCGCACAGGGGCTCTTTATGACCATGGTGAATGGCGTTGGCGCTTACTTTGGCGCGATACTGAGCGGGCGGGTCGTTGACTATTTCAGTATTGATGGCGTGAAGGACTGGCCGACAATTTGGCTGGTTTTCGCGGCTTATACTGCCGTTCTGTCCGTTATTTTTTACTTTACCTTCCACTACCATCACAAAGAAGAAGTACCTGCCTGCTAATAGAAAAGACTCTGACAGATACCTGCACATCCCGCAGTTATCTGTCAGTTTACTCCCAATGGATAGCGTTCTTTATTCTTCAAGATACTTTTCTAATACTGCCCCACCCGCCCCCTGAGCGACGATTTCATAAGAATCACTGGCAGAGAATATACGGGTCTTAATATGTGGAAAAGCAGATATCTTTCTTTCTATCGTTTCTTTAGTCAGCGCAAAAAAGTTATTCTTCGGCGTTAACGTCCCGCCACAGACAACCACATCGGGCTGGAATATCAGCACCGCGTTGGCAATTGCCACACCATAATAGCGGGCCGCTTCGGCTAAAACAGACTGGCAGAGAGGGTCATCCATAGCCAGTGCCTGAAAAATGACATGATAATCAATTTCACTTTCGTCTTTAACCAACGTATTAATCACTGATTCTTTATCCAGCCGGAGCTGCTGTATAACCTGATTTTTTATTGCCGCCAATGAGCTGTACTGCTTCAGGCAACCTTCAGAACCACATTCACAATGAAGCCCATTGATATCTATTGTCGTGTGCCCAAAAGACTGGGCGGTGCTGATGGGCAGGCGAGAAAGTACGCTGTCGATAATAGTGCAGCTGCGGATTTCAGTATCGCAGGTAGTAAATAAAAATCGCTGACTTTGTGATTTATACCGTAACCGATATTCCGCTAAAGCCGCAAAATTTATTCCGCTACCGATAGTCACCAGGCAGCCGACTCTGCTTGCGATAACATTCTGAATTTCTGAAATTTCAGATTCATAGCGATCGGGTGGAGTTTTATCGCGCTCAAGAATGTGGTCCAGCGCAATTCCGATGCCTAAAATATCCTTCGTCGTCAAATTATGTTCCGACAAAAGCGCATCAACTTTAATCAGTAAACCATCAATCATCCGATCTATAGGTTCAACACGTTTATTCTGAACTTTCACCATACCTAAAATATCAAGCTTCAGATTAAGTAATAGCACGGTGGAGTAAATATCACTAATCTCGATGCCAATAACATAGCCATCCGCTGAATTAATCTGATAAAGAATGGGTTTACGGCCGCCCGTAGACTCGCCAAGTTCGGCGGTCGAAATCAGGCCGCTTTTGCTTAATTCATCCAGTAATCTTGCACAGGTTGCCGACTGGATATGGGCCAGTGACGATAATGTCTCTGCCCTTATTGGCCCGTGATTCAGTATCAATCTGTACAGCGTTTTAAGCTTGCGCGTTTTTGAATTTTTAGACTCACGAAATTCATGCAGTAGATTGAGTAACACGTCGCCACCTATGATGATTCACCGATATTAAATGCAAAATATCAGTTTTTATCTCAACGCACGACACAGCGCCTGCGTAACCATGATCCGTACCATAATAATATATTCCATAGGGTAAAAGAGGTTGATTTTCACACCAGACCTCTATTCAACATCGTTATATTTTTAGCCTACACCGGCATTGGCCCATCTTTTACCACCGTCTTCATCACCAGCGTTGAAGTCAGTCTTCGCACTCCGGGCATTCCGCTTAACTGCTCATCATAGAGCCGCTGGAAGGCTTCCAAATCCTCAGTAATCACATGCAGGATGTAATCCGGATCGCCGAACAGTCGCTGTGCCAGCGTCACATTCTTGACCTGCTGTACCGCAGACTCAAACGCCGCAACGGCCTGGCGATCGCCCTCTTTTAGCGTCACGAACACGATGGCAAAAAAGGTCAGCCCCAGCCGTTCCGGTTGAATGTGGGCGCGGTAGCCGCTTATGACCCCGGATTCTTCCAGCGCACGAACCCGCCGATGGCAGGGGGAAAGGCTTAATCCTACGCGGTCGGCCAGATCGGTTAATGACAACCGGCCGTCTGATTGCAGCTCAGCAAGAATCTTCCTGTCTATTCTGTCCATTTGGAAAAATTTACCCAATAAGGCCGAAAGTAACCACAGGTATGGAAGCACATTTCAACGCTGAAAGGATAATCTTTTCTTCCCGATTTCATCATCAGACGAGAACAACGCTGTATGAACCCTTTTCAGGCCATAAGCAAAATAGCGTGGTGCCCACAGCTCATACTCATCGCTTAATTCGCTGTAAAAACATAAACATAAACACCCACCTTGTTAAATCAGAGAGATAAAAAATGTCCCTGCATCTCTTCATCGCCTTCTGGGCCGTGTCCGTACTGTTTATCATCACGCCGGGCGCAGACTGGGCCTACGCTATTTCCGCCGGTTTACGTGGCCGGGCCATCGTTCCTGCTATTGCCGGGCTGCTGTCGGGGCATTTACTCGCCACGATCGTTGTGGCCATCGGCACAGGCGCACTTATCGCCAGTATGCATTCGGCAATGGCCGTTCTTACCGTGGCGGGAGCGGGTTACCTTCTGTGGCTGGGGATGGGTATGCTGCGAAATCCCTCTGTGCCTGCGGTGGCGGCAGATGCAGAACACAGTTCCGGATGGCAGTGGGCGCTGAGGGGGTTGTGCGTCAGCGGCCTGAACCCAAAGGTGTTTCTGTTGTTCCTCGCCCTGCTGCCGCAGTTCACCGACCCGCAGGGATCGTGGCCCTTACCCGTGCAGATGGCCGCACTCGGCCTGCTGCATATTGTCAGCTGTTCCGTGGTTTACCTGCTGGTGGGTTACGGCTCCAGGGCCATACTGCAGACGCGTCCCAACGCCGCCCGGCTGGTCAGCCGCACCTCCGGCGTACTGATGATCGTTATCGCGCTCATTTTGATTACCGAACAGCTTATTCGCATAACTTATTAAGACTCTATTTATGCCTGATATCACGCTTACCCAACTGAGATCCATGAAGCAGCGCGGCGAAAAAATCGCGATGCTGACCTGCTACGATGCCACTTTCGCCCACACGTCCGCTCAGGCCGGTGTGGATATGCTGCTGATTGGTGATACGCTGGGGATGATCCTCCAGGGGCACGACAGCACGCTCCCGGTCACAATAGATGACATGATTTACCACACTGCCAGCGTGAAGCGCGGCAACAGCGGCAGCTTTATCATCGCCGACCTCTCCTTTATGACCTGCGCCACCGTCGAACGCGCCCTCAGCAATTGTGGCAGGTTGATGCAGGCGGGTGCGCAGATGGTGAAGCTGGAAGGGGGTGAGTGGCTGGCGGAAACCATTACCCAACTGACAAGAAATGGCGTACCGGTATGTGCCCATATCGGCCTGACGCCGCAATCCGTCAATGTCCTGGGCGGCTTCAAAGTTCAGGGTCGCGGGCAGGACCAGGCTGCCGCACTGGTTGAAACCGCCCTGACTCTGGAAAAAGCCGGTGCAGCAATGATTCTGGTTGAAGCCGTGCCGGCCGCACTTGGCAGGGCCATTGCTCTGGCGGTCAATATACCGGTTATCGGCATTGGTGCCGGACCGGATACCGACGGCCAGGTGCTGGTTCTTCACGATATGCTGGGACTGAGCCTTGGCGGCCGCGTGCCGAAGTTCGTGCGCAACTTTATGGCGGATGGCGGTACGATTCAGGCGGCCATTGCTTGCTATGTCTCTTCAGTTAAGGATGGCTCCTTCCCCGCAGCGGAACACAGCTACGCAGAATAACACCCCGGGTCGGTCCTTAGCGGGCTGACCCGGTTAAGGCAACCACCACCTCTCACCTCTCACCTCTCACCTCTCACCTCTCACCCTGACTATATTAATTTTTATGATGATGTTGTGATTTATTAGCTCAAGCCCGCGTATTGATTGCCGCGAGGCTTGCTGATAACGTCTCTCCATTAATTTTAAATAGCGCCAACACTTTTCAAGCCAATATTTAAAATACAAATATCACTCTTAATTCCTGATTCACGGGATGGGTTACTGCGAAAAAAAACATGATAGCCATAGAAAAAATAACGAAAAGCTTTTCCGGAGAACGGATATTAAAAGGGGTATCACTTTCTATTAAGGCCGGAGAGATAATTTGTATTATTGGCCCAAGCGGTTCGGGGAAAACCACTCTGCTACGCACACTCAATTTTCTTGAACCTGCCGACGCGGGTAATATTACCATTGATAATATTACCGTAGACTGTGAGCATGCCGCGAAGAAAGACATTGAGAAGCTGCGTGCTAAAACCGCAATGGTATTCCAGTCATGGAATCTTTTTCATAATCTTACCGCCCTGCAGAATATCACCGAAGGTCTGATCTACGCGCAAAAGCGTCCGCGCCATGAAGCCATCGCCACCGCTGAACGGTTGTTGAAGCTGGTAGGCCTGCTGCACAAAAAAGACAGCTACCCTAACAGCCTTTCCGGCGGGCAGAAACAGCGCATCGGCATTGCGCGCGCGCTGGCAATCCGGCCCGCCGTGCTGCTGCTGGACGAACCGACCTCCGCGCTGGACCCGGAAAAAGTTGGCGAGATCCTGTCGCTGATTCAGGACATTGCGGCACGCGGGCAAACCATGATTATCGTCACCCATGAGATGGAGTTTGCCCGTCAGGTGGCATCACGTGTGGTATTTATGGACCAGGGAGAAATCGTTGAGCAGGGCCCGCCGGAGCATATTTTTGGTGCGGCCCGCCATCAGCGGACGCAGTCTTTCCTCGCTCGCCTGCGTTATCACGCCTGAGGAGTCGATCAATGACCGCACCTACGCTTATGACGTTTGCCGACCTGACGCTGATTGTTCCTAAACTGCTGGAAAACCTGACGGTCACGCTGGGTATTACGCTGGCCTCTCTGCTGCTGGGACTGGGTCTTGCCCTGACCCTCACCGTGTCAGGCTACAGTCGTTCCACAGCGTTGCGGATAATGGTGAAAACCGTGACCGACGTGCTGCGCGGTGCGCCGCTGGCGCTGCTGATCCTGCTGTTTTTCTTTGGCGGCAAGCTGCTACTTTCTTCACTGGCGCTCCCTGCCGCGTTAATTAGCGATACGACCTTTGCGATTCTGGCGCTCTCGGTGGGCATCAGCCCGTATTTTGCCGAAATGATGCGCTCCGCGTGGGAAGCGGTGGATATCGGGCAGAAAGAAGCGCTGAAAAGCCTGAATATTCCCTATTCGATCGGCATAGCGCGAGTCATTTTTCCACAGGGCTTAATTATTGCCATTCCCAATTTCGGTAATTTATTAATCAACCTGGTTAAAATGACTTCACTGGTTAATATTATCGGCATTGTCGATATATTTGGCCGTGCGCAAAAAATTTCGCAGAACAGTTATGGCGCTAAACAGGTAGCAGCATTTGTTAGCGTTATTCTTGTTTATTGGTTACTTAACCTGATCATCTTTTATCTCACCTCACGGATAGAGAAAAAGTATCACTATTTACTGGAGTAACCTCACTGATGTTTAGTGTTGAATTTATTCGCGATAACACCTTTTTTATTCTCAGTGCGTTGCCCATCACACTGGCGATTACGCTGCTATCGCTGTTGTTCTCTACGCTTTTAGGCGGCCTGCTGGCGTGGGTAATCATTCGTCGGATACCGGTGCTGCACTCTTTCGCCCAGATAATGATCTCATTTGGTCGATCGGTCCCCATGCTGGTGATGCTCTATTTCGTCTTTTACGTCTGGCCGTGGATAGCCAGCGCGTGGTTTGGCAGCCCGCAACAGCCGATGTATGGCTACAAGCTGGCTCCGCTGAGCGCGGCGGTTATCGCCTTTTCGGTAGTATTCAGCGCCTATTTCGCCGAGACCTTTCGCTCGGCGTGGAATGCGGTAGAAAAAAGCCAGCGTGAAGCAGCCTGGTCAGTTGGCCTGACCGGCTTTACTCAGTTTCGCCGCATTATTCTGCCGCAGGCTGCCGTTTCCGCCCTGCCCAACTACACCAGCGTGGTTATCGATCTGATTAAGGACACGTCGCTGGTTTACACCATCACGGTGATTGATGTGATGGCGAAAGCCAATATCGCCGCCGCGCGCGGGTTTCACTATGTCGAAGCCTACTGCGTGGTGCTGGTGATTTATATCGCGCTCTGTCTGGTAGTCGCCAGGGCACTGCGCAGTCTGGAGCTGTTTCTTAGCCGTCGATGGAAGAACCACGCGCATAACGTGGTGCCGTCTTACTCTTTTTGGGGGAAATATGTTGAAAAGTAAATTACTGCTGGCGAGCGCTATACTGCTGGCGCTGAATATCAGCCCGGTACTGGCGGTGGATAAAAGCCCGAATGCCGAAACCGTTGAGGTGGTCGTCAATGCCAACGGTTTCCCGTTCAGCTTCGTTGATGACAATAACAACATCACCGGCTACGACGGTGACCTGTTAAAGGTGCTGGACGCAAGGCTGAAAGACTATAAGTTCCACTATAACGCGGTATCGCGCGATGCGATGATTGTCGGATTATCGACCGGGGCCTATACGCTGGCTGCGGACCACTTTTATCTGACCAAAGAGCGCGCGGCAAAGTACGCCTGGTCCGCTGAACCTTCCGGCCTCAGCGATCTGCGTTTAATCGTACGGGAAAACGAGAACGATATTCATAACCTGAGCGATCTGGCGAACGGCAAGAAAAAGCTGGTGCCGATCCACACTTCAGATGCCCGCTACACGGTGATCGATAACTACAACCAAAAACATCCCACTCAGCAGATCAACCTGCAGCCTAACGGCGAGCAGTCTGCTGCCGATATCTTTAAGGCGGTGGCCTCCGGGGAATACGATGCGGCAATCTATCCTATTGGCGCGCTGCTGGCGTTAAATAAAGCGCTAAACCTGAATCTTAAAGCCTCAGATTCCGTCGGTCTGTTCCCGAACGTCTATCTGTATAAAAAGAACGCCGATCCGAAGCTTATCAAAGCGGTGGACAGCGAACTCGCCGCACTGAAGAAAGACGGGACGCTCGCTGAGCTGTCACGCAAGTGGTACAACGAAGACGTGTATGCGCTGCCTGGTGCCAACGACGTTAAGGTAAATACCGACTGGGAATAACGTGACAGCGGGCGACTTCAGCCCGTTTATCGTATCTGGAGATAAAACTATGCGCAGGAATAAAACGTTACTTATTGCCGGGCTGCTCTCAGTAGCTGGCGTTTGCGGTAGCTCAGCCGCCATCGCCGCCGGGCCGTCATCCCACATCGCCTGGAGCGAGCGCTGGCAGCAGCTACCGAATACGCCTGCTCCGGTCGCCGCGCTCAAACCCCACTATGCCAGTATTAACGGTATCCAGCTTTACTACGCGACGGCTGGCAAAGGCTCGCCGGTAGTACTGTTACACGGCGGGCTGGCAAACTCAGATTACTGGGGCGAGCAAGTTGCGGCGCTGGCAAAGCATCATCAGGTCATTGTGGTAGACAGCCGTGGACACGGGCGCAGCACGCGGGACAGCCGACCCTACAGCTACGATCTGATGAGCGATGATGTCGTCGCCCTGCTGGATGTACTTAAAATTCAGAAAGCAGACATCGTTGGCTGGAGCGATGGTGGCATTATCGGCATCGATCTGGCCATTCGACATCCAACTCGGGTCAATAAGATTTTCGCTTTTGCGCCAAACACGAAAACCAGCGGCGTGAAGCCGGATACCGATAAAAACCCGGTGTTCGCAAACTATATCAAACGCGCCGGTGGGGAATATCGCCGACTGTCTAAAACACCCGACCAGTACGATGCCTTTGTTGAGCAGATTAGCCATATGTGGGCTTCGCAGCCAAACTGGAGCGACAGCGAACTGCAAAAAATTCACACGCCGGTGCTGATTGTTGACGGCGATCGGGACGAGGCCATTGTTCGCCAGCATCTGGAATATATCGCCGACACCATACCCGGAGCAGGACTGCTGATTCTGCCCAATACCAGTCACTTCGCCTTTATTCAGGCACCGGAAGAATTTAACCAGGCCATTATTAACTTTATTGACTATAAATAAGTAATATTAGATTTCGGGGTGCCCCCCGAAATTTATTAATATAAATGATAAAATTGATGGGATTTTTCGGATTAACAGCACAAAAAATGATATTCATATCTTCAACCCACTTTCAATAATAGCCAGCCCCCCCTTCCTGGTGTATAAAAATACCTTCGATTCGAACAGGATGCCCGAGGAAGATGTCCAGACCGACAAAACTCTATGTTCCCCATGAACTTGACGCCGCGGATATTCCACCGGATGAACGCTATTTGCGGATATCGCAGAATATCAGCTGCTATGGCATTGACGTTGTTGACGATCGCCGCCCGGAAGAAATTATCGCGCAGCATAAAACCATTTCCGGCACGAAGGGCGATTTTTGCAGCGCTTATGGCTCGCGAAATATTACCGTTTTCGATCCGCATAAAACCGCACAGTCTTCGCTGTACTTCTCGCTTTTACTGGAAGGATCGCAAATCATCAGCGGCAGGAAGAAATCCACCGCTACGGAGGTGACGTCCGATTCGCTGATGGTACACGAGCGCAATGATTACTATACCTACCGCAGCGATGACGTCCGGCAGCTGTATCTGATCCCGGATATTGAAGCCGTAAAGGAGATTTTTGACGGTAAACTGCCCGGCCCGATGCTTTCTATGGAAAACCATCACCTGATGGCGTTTATGAAATCGCATATGATGCTGCTGCACAGCCATTCCGCCTCGCTGAATGCGAAATCGACCTCGCTGATCCTTGATGGCCTGCACGACATGGCCTTACTGATGCTGGCGGATGTCGCTAAGGAAAGCGGACTGATTTCTACCGGGAGTCTTTCGCACGTTTATAATGCCGCCCGATCGTATATCGCGCAGAATTATTCCAATCCGGCGTTATCCCCCGACCATATATCGCTGAGATTGCGCTATTCCCGTTCCAGTCTGGACCGCGCGTTTAAAGAACAAAGAACCACGGTGATGGCATTGATTAAAGAAACACGCCTGATTAAAGCGCGTGAACTGCTGGAAAACGATATCCATCTCAGGATTGATCAGATTGCCTGGCGCTGCGGATTCAGCAGCTCATTTATTTTTAGTAAAAACTTTCGCGATAAATATAAAGTCCCACCCACGGTGTGGCGAGATAATTTCAATCAGTCAGCATAGGCTAAAACACCTTCATCTACCGCTCAGCATCCCTAAACGCCTGCTGCAACCAGCGTTTAAATGCCGTGATATTGTCGCGCCCGGCCTTGTCTGGGCTGGTGACAAAGTAGTATTTCCCGCCCGGCAGGCTGCCCGGCAGTGCAATATGCAGCAGCTTCTGCGCCAAAGCGTGCTGCACCAGCAGTTCACTGGCCAGCAACACGCCCTGTCCGGCGATCGCGGCCTGAATCGCATGCATCTCATCATCAAAATGAAGACCGGACTTCACTAACAGCTCATCGGGGCCAAAAGCGTCCTTCCAGTGCTGCCAGCTGGGTTCGTGGGTGGGTATCAGTCGATTTTCAATGTGAAACAGCGTCTGCCCGATCAGGTCTTTCGGCTGTTTAATACCCAGCGTCGGGCTGGCTATCAGCACAAAACGATCCTCATACAGCAGCGTGTTATCCAGCGTATCGTCCGGGCGCATACTATAGCGAATCGCACAGTCGGCTTTATCACCGCGTACATCTACCAGCTCGGTTCCGCTATGCAGACGAAGTTCCAGCTCCGGCAGCTCGGCGTTCAGCTGCGGCAGGCGGGGCACCAGCCAGTTGGTTAAAAAGTTCGAGGTGGTGCTCAGCGTCATCGCAGCCGATCGGTCTGCCCCGCTAAGGGTGTCAACGGCTTCGCGCAGCGTAGCAAAGATGTTGCCCGAGGCACGAAACAGGATCTCTCCGGCGGGAGTCAGGGCGACCGATCGCGCCGAGCGAATAAACAGCCGTTGGCCGAGCGACTCCTCCAGTACGCGGATTTGATGGCTGATAGCGGTTGGCGTAACGCCAATTTCCTCTGCCGCCAGTTTAAAGCTGGCGTGGCGGGCAACGGCATCAAAAGCGCGGATGGCGGTAAGCGGTGGCAGTCGGCGTGACTTCATAGCTGAAAAAAACTCATTTATGGCTGAATAATATGACTTTGATTGTGCCATAACACAGGAATTAATCTGTTATCTGTCGCAGAAAAAGATGAATTAGATTCATCAAAAGACTCAACAGGAACAGCTTATGACCGATATACACCCAGACTCTATCCGCGCCCGAACGGATTTCCCTTACCGCGCGCTGCTGGCACCCGGCATCGCCCAGGCGCTGATCGCCCTGGATTACGCCATTGTTTACGTTGCCCTGCCCACGCTGGCGCAGCGGCTTTATCTTTCAACCAGCGAGATGCAGTGGGTGGTATCGCTGTACGGCCTGACGTTTGCCGCCCTGCTGCTGAGCGGTGGCGCACTCTGCGATCGCCTGGGGGCCAGGCGGATGTTTATCGCTGGCATGGCGCTGTTTTTATTCGCCTCGCTGCTGGGTGGTCTGGCACAGAGCGGCGTTCTGTTACTGGCCGCGCGCGGTGGTCAGGGGATCGCCGCCGCCCTGCTGCAACCAACGGTGCTGGCGATGATGGCTCAGCGGTTTAGCGGTGAGTCTCATCGCCGCGCGCTGGCGATCTGGAGCGCTATCGGCGCATCCGGGCTGGTTGCCGGTGTTATCCTCGGTGGTGCGCTGACCGCATTGAGCTGGCGGGCGATTTTCTTTATCAACCTGCCGCCGGGACTGCTGGCGCTGTGGCTGGTCAGACGGCATTTTCTGGCTGCTGGCAAGCGGGCAAGCCCGTCGGGCTTAAAGATGGAGTCAGACGTCACCTCAAGCGGTTATTCAGCAGGAAAAATACACAGGCCGAACTTCCGGTTGTTCCATGGCAGCGGTGCGGTTATCGGCTGCGCGGCGGCGGGTACGCTGGTGTGGGCACTCATGCGTTTTGCGGAAAGCGGGGCGGCAGATTTCCTCGCCAATCGCCTGGCGGCGGCGATGACCCTGCTGTTTATTCTGCACGAACGCTATGCGCCACAGCCGCTGCTGCCGCGATCGCTGCGGATCCTGCCCGGTCTGCAAACGGGATGGCTCAGCAGCGCCTGCTATATGGCCAGCGTCGGCAGCCAGTTTTTCGCCATGACTCTGCTGTGGCAGCAGAGCCAGCATCTTGATGCCGTCACCACCGGGCTGCTGTTTACCCCGCTGGCGCTGCTGATTGTACTCGGAAACGCGTTGTACAGCAGGCTGAGCGTCCGCTTTGCCGGTTCATATCTGTTAATGGCGGGCTTTGCCGCCGCCGGGCTGGGGCTGTGGCTGCTGTCCGTTAATCTGACCCATCCACTTTCGCCTTCGTTCATTAGTGGGATTGTCCTGAGCGGGCTGGGCCACGGGCTGATTTATCCGGCGATGTTTGCCGTCGGGCTGGCGGCCGTCTCCGAACCGCAGCAGGGCCGCGCCAGCGCGCTGATCGTGACCAGCCAGTATATTGCCGGGGCGATAACGCTGGCGGTCATCGCAGTGCTGCTCGGCACGCAGCCGGAGATTGCCGCCTGGCAGGAAGTATTCCGCGTGCTGAGCGGCGCGGCACTGGTCGGGATGCTGATTGCGATCTGCGCCGATCGCTCCGCTGAGAGCAGTTAACCCGGCGTTGTGCCTTCAACGGCGCGCTTTGCACCCAGTGACAAAATCATGAATAAAGCGATAAGCAACAAACACGCAGCCCAGATGTGATGCCCGATCAATCGTCTGAAACGCCAGCCTGGCATTTCCGGATCGGGCGACTAATTCGCCCAGCGCGCGGCAGCAGATAATCTCATCTTCCTCGGCGGCCAGTATCAGCGTGGTAATCGGTATTCCGGCCAGCTGCTTGCCCGGATGGCGCGGCGTCAGGGCATTGGCCATATTAACGCTGTAGTGCCGGACCAGACCCGCAGGTGGCTCAGGTACCGCCGCAGGGAACAGCAGGCTGACGCCCTGCGACTGCCCCATCAGCCTGCCGCCGCTAAGCGCATTGACCACAAATGGCCACTGCCGCACGCGGGCAAACGGTGCTGACGTCTTCTTCGCCGTGGAGGAAAACGGCCCCAGCTCCGGTGCCAGCAAAATCAGGCTGTCCGCCCGTTCGGTGAAGGGAAAACGCGTGAGGAAGTTCAGCAGCATACCGGCTCCGCTGGAGTGCCCCAGCAAATGGCGACGTGCGTTGGGAAAAAGACGGCGCATTTCGGCCAGCAGCAGATCAACATCCTGCCAGATGCGGTCAGGTCGGGCGACCGTACCGCGCTCACCCGTAGAAAAACCGTGCCCGCGAATATCGACCACGCAGGCCGCGACAGGCCCTTCGGCGCAGAGCTGGCGGGCAATAACGTCGTATCCGGCATCGCCGCTTACGCCGCCGCCATGATAAATCACCACCACATCCTCAGGCTCTTCGCTCTGCCTGAAAAGCCGGTAGTGCAGCCCTTCCACCTGGCCAGTGCTTATCACAGCCGTATCGGGCAGGGCTGCACGTAACGAATCGGTTTGTGCAATATAGTCATTAAAATCAATCACGCGGCAGCTTCCTGTCGATCTGTCCATTTTCGCCGTCAGCATGGCAGATGCCGAAGCCAGCGTAAACCGCCGGGTTACTGCCCGCTTCAAAATCCTTCTGAAACAGACAGCCCCGCGGAGCCTGCCGCGCCCGTGGCTGGCAGATAACTCCGCATCTTCTTCATGATCCCGCGCGCTTAAGCTGCATTCCGGCGCTGGCTTAAGGCATAGAACAGCACCACCACGAAGCACAGCAGCGGCAGACCGTATGAGACAGCGGTGCTGAGTTTGTCGGAAATCAGCCCCATAAAGTAAGGCATGATCGCCCCACCGACGATGGCCATAATCATAAACGAGCTGGCCTGTTTGGTGGCATTACCGAGGTTTTTCACCCCCATGGCGAAAATGGTCGGGAACATGGTGGACATAAAGAAGAAGATCGCCACCAGCGCGACCACCGAGACATCGCCCAGACCAAGCATCACCACGCCGCAGAGCACGATGTTGATTGCCGCATAGCTGGCGAGGATCAGCGCCGGTGCCACACGGCCCATCAGCCAGGTGGAGAAGAAGCGGCCCAGCATAAAGCAGATCATCGCCACCGAGAGCATATAGGACGCGCTCTGATTGGTCACGCCGTGCCAGTGTTCGGTGGCGTAGTTGATAAAGAAAGCCCCTACGCCAACCTGCGCCGCCACGTAGAAGAACTGCGCGACCACGCCGCCAACAAAGTGCTTCTGCTGCCACAGTGAAGTATTACCGTGCTGAGCCGCCGCCTCTTCCGACTCGCGGATATCCGGCAGCGCGGTGCGCTTGAACAGGAAGGCGATGCCGATCACCACGCAGGCAATCGCCACATAGGTCATTTTCACCGTATCCTGCGCTTCATCCGCCGTGGTCTGCGAGAAGAACAGCGTGCCGCCGATCATCGGCCCGACAAACTGGCCCAGGCCGTTAAACGACTGCGCCAGGTTAAGGCGGCGTTCCGCACCGTTCGGGTCACCCAGCACGGTGGCGTAAGGGTTCGCCGCCGTCTCCAGGCAGCCCAGCCCACAGGCCAGTACGAACAGCGCAAACAGGAACATCATAAAGTTATTCACCATCGCCGCAGGCACAAACAGCAGCGCGCCGACGGCGTACAGCATCAAACCGGCCAGAATACCGGCTTTGTAGCCCCGGCGGCTCATAAAGTAGCCCGCCGGCATTGCCACCAGGAAGTAGGCACCAAAGTAGGCACCCTGTAACAGGCCGGACTGCGCTTTGGTCACGTGCAGCGTTTCCTGGAAATGCTTGTTCAGGACGTCAAGCAGGCCGTATGACACGCCCCACATAAAAAACAGCGTGGTGATCAGCATAAACGCCCAGCGTACACTGACGCTCCCGCCGCTCCCGATGCTTGATGACATCCGGATTCGTTCTGTAGACATAGTTATATCCTCATAGCGTACTTGTAGGGTGGTAAGAGTTTTTATTGGTCCTGCAAAGAGAATATTCGCGCCATCGCCACCCATTTTTCGCCGCTGGCGGTCCACGGGGTGGGATTCTGGTATTGCCACATCTGTTCTTCCCAGCGCTGAACGATTGGGTTGTTCAGCGCTGCCTGATTAAAACGTTCTCCGTCAAAGCGTTCGTCCACCTCCAGAATCATAAAAAGCCGGGTGCCGAGGCGATAAATTTCCATATCGACCACTCCGTGCTGCCGGATATGTGCCGCCACCTCCGGCCAGATACGCTGATGCAACCGCTGGTATTCGGCGATTTTTTCCTCGCTGTCTACCAGGTCCAGCGCCTGGCAGAACCGCTGCGTGCGGCCGCTCACAGCAGCGCCCGGTCAAGATGCAGATAGCCGCCGTCAACGCTCAGCCACTCACCGGTGGTGTGCGAGGCGCGCGGCGACAGCAGGAATACCACGGTGTTGGCAATTTCTTCCGGGGTAGTCATGCGCTTGCCGAGCGGAATACGTTCATTGATTTTCTCCAGCTGGGCGGTGGGATCGTCAAAGCTGGCGATCCACTGTTCGTACAGCGGGGTCATCACCTCGGCCGGAACCACCGCATTCACCCGCACGCCGCTTTCACGCAGGGACACCGCCCATTCGCGGGTCAGCGACAGAATAGCCCCCTTCGCCGCACAGTAGCCGCTGGTGCCGCCCTGCCCGCTCAGCGCGGTTTTTGAGGCGATATTCACCACTGCACCCCGACTGTTTTCCAGCGCCCGCTGGCAGAAATGGGTCATCTGGTAGTAATGGATCAGGTTTTTCTCCAGCGAGGAGACAAACGCTGCCCGCCCGGCCTCCAGCCCGACACCGTCGTTTACCCCGGCGTTATTCACCAGTGCATCCACCCGGCCAAAGCGCTTCATCACCTGTTCAACCGCCGTGCGGCAGTTCTCTTCATCACAAAGATCGGCGATCACCGTTTCCAGCGCGGGCTGTAAGCGCCGCACTTCCGCCAGCCAGATCTCGTCCGGCATGCGGTTGGTGACAATCACCGGGATGGCCCCTTCCTCCGCCAGCAGTTTTGATATCGCCGCCCCGATCCCGGAGCCGCCACCGGTGACAATCACCACTTTATCTTTTAAAAACAGATCCACTTTCGCCTCCTGTCAGGCCATACACGCTGGCCGCGGTTGTTCCCCAAATCTGCGCCTGCTCATCCGCCGTGAGGGCATCTGTTGCATCCTCCAGCAGCTGGCTGACCTCGTCGTAGTCCGCCGCCAGCAGGCACACCGGCCAGTCGGAGCCGAACATCAGGCGCTGCGGGCCAAACCGCGCCAGCGCTTCTTCAATAAACGGGCGCAGCTGAGCCGCGCTCCACCGCCCCTCGGGGGCTTCCGTCACCAGCCCGGACAGCTTGCAGACCACATGCGGCATTGCCGCCAGCTCGGCGACCTGCTCGCCCCAGGCCGTTGCGCCACGCGCGATATCGGGCTTCCCCAGATGATCCAGCACCAGCCAGCCCGCATCGTGCCGCGCGGCAAATGCGGTTAACTCCGGCAGATGCCGCCAGGTCACCAGCATGTCCCAGGCGTAGCCCTGCCGCTGTAGCTCACTCATCCCGGCAGCGACCGCAGGCTGATGAAGCCAGCGGGCCGGGTCCGGTTCATCCTGCACCAGGTGCCGGAAGCCGCGCAGGCGCGGGTGGCGCAGCGTTTCCAGCTGACGGGCCAGATCGGCAGCGGTGATATCCACCCAGCCAACCACCGCATCCGCCTTGCCGCGCGACTCCGCCCACTGCAACAGCTGCGCCGTCTCGTCCAGGCTTTGCCGCGCCTGAACGGTAATCGCGCCGTCAAAATCCCGCCCCGCCAGCAGCGGCGTCAGGTCAACCGGCAAAAAGTCCTGTCGCAGCTGCATCATCTGCGCGTCAATCCACGGAAAATCCGCCGCCCGATAGCGCCAGTAGTGCTGATGGGCATCAATACGCACCGTTATGCTCCCTCGCCCTGAAAGCGGTACTGTGCCAGCGAGGCGGGATGCATTTCGATGGAGAAACCGGGTGCCGTAGGCGGCATATAGGCCGCACCGCGAATGTCGCACGGATGCAGGAAGTGCTCGTGAAGATGGTCGACAAACTCGATCACCCGCCCTTCATGCGTCCCGGCGATGCAGACGAAATCAATCATCGACAGGTGCTGGACGTATTCACACAGCCCAACGCCGCCCGCGTGCGGGCAAACAGGCAGGCCGTATTTTGCCGCCATCAGCATCACCGCCAGCACCTCATTGACGCCCCCGAGGCGGCAGGCATCGATCTGCACCACATCGATGGCTTCACGCATGATGAACTGCTTAAACAGAATACGGTTCTGGCACATTTCGCCGGTGGCGACCTTAATCGGATGCACCCCTTCGCGGATTCGGCGATGGCCCTCCACGTCGTCGGGGCTGGTTGGCTCTTCGATAAACCACGGCTCGGCAAACGCCAGCTCCTTCACCCAGTCCACCGCCTCGTTGACCTCCCACACCTGATTGGCATCGATCATCAGCTGGCGGTGCGGGCCGAGCACGTCGCGGGCAATCGCCACGCGGCGCTTGTCGTCGGCCAGGTCGCGACCCACCTTGAGTTTGATATGCGAAAAGCCCGCATCCACCGCTTCCTGGCACAGGCGACGCAGCTTGTCGTCGTCATAGCCCAGCCAGCCCGCCGAGGTGGTGTAGCAGGGATAACCGTTTTCCTGCAGATCGGCGATACGCTGTGCTTTCCCTGCCTCTCGGGTGGCCAGCAGATCCAGCGCCTCGGCTGGAGTGATGCAGTCGGTCAGATAACGGAAATCGATGCAGCGCACCAGCTCCTGCGGTGACATATCGGCCACCAGCCGCCACAGCGGTTTGCCTGCCGACTTGGCCCACAGATCCCACACGGCATTGACCACCGCGCCGGTCGCCAGGTGCATCGCGCCCTTATCCGGGCCGATCCAGCGCAGCTGACTGTCGCCGGTGATCTCCCGCCAGAACTGCCCCATATCGGCGGTGATATCCGCCAGTCGCCGCCCCACCAGCAGATGCTGCATGGCGCGGATCGCCGCACAGCAAATCTCGTTGCCGCGCCCGATGGTGAAAGTCAGTCCGTGGCCGCTCAGCGCCGGGTTATCGGTTTCGATAATCACATAGGCGGCGGAGTAGTCCGGGTCCGGGTTCATCGCATCGGAGCCGTCGAGATGCTGCGAGGTCGGGAAACGGATATCTTCTACGCGCAGGGCGGTTAATGTAGTCACAGTGATTCTCCAACGGTGGTTTGACGCTGTTCACCCAGCCCTTCAATACCCAGACGCATGGTCTGGCCCGCACGTAAATAAACCGGCGGGGTCTGACCCAGCCCGACGCCCGGCGGCGTGCCGGTTGAAATCACGTCACCCGGCTGCAGGCTCATAAAACGGCTGAGATAGCTGATAATCTGCGCCACGGTGAAGATCATCGTGCGCGTGTTGCCGTTCTGATAGCGATGGCCGTCGACTTCCAGCCACAGATTCAACTGCTGCGGATCGGCAATTTCATCGGCGGTGACCAGCCACGGGCCGATCGGGCCGAAGGTGTCGCAGCCTTTGCCTTTGTCCCAGGTGCCGCCGCGTTCAAGCTGGTATTCGCGTTCGGAGATATCGTTAATCACGCAGTAGCCCGCAACGTGATCCAGGGCATCGTCCTCGCTGATGTAGCTGCCGCCCTTGCCGATCACCACACCCAGCTCGACTTCCCAGTCGGTTTTTACCGATCCGCGCGGGATGCGCACTGCATCGTTCGGCCCGACCACCGAGCTGGTCCACTTGCTGAACACCACCGGCTCGGCGGGAATCGCTGCCCCGGTTTCCGCCGCGTGATCGGCGTAGTTCAGGCCGATGCAGATGAACTTACCGATGCGGCCCACGCAGGCCCCAATTCGCGGGGTGCCGTCAATTTTCGGCAGGCTATGAACGGGCAGATGACGCAGCTTTTCCAGCGACTGCGGCAGCAGAACCTCCCCGGCAATATCGTCGACATAGCCGGAGATATCGCGCAGCGCGCCGGTTTCATCAACGATAGCCGGGCGCTCCTGGCCAGGTTCACCAATACGAACTAATTTCATGCCGTGCTCCTTAATTAATTGCTCCAGCCGCCATCAATAATCTGTGCAGTGCCGGTGGTGTAAGCGCTGGCGTCGGAGGCCAGATAGGCGGCCAGCGCGGCGATCTCTTCGGCGCTGCCGATGCGGCCAATGGGCTGACGGGCCACAAAAGCGCGATAGACTTCCTCTTCGCTTTTCCCTTCCGCCTGGGCCTGCGTGGCAATACGCTGTCGCAGCGAAGGCGAATCGACAGTGCCCGGGCAAATGGCGTTACAGCGGATGCCGTCGCCGATAAAGTCCGCCGCTACCGAGCGCGTCAGGCCGATCACCGCCGCCTTGGTGGTGCTGTAGGCGAAACGGTTAGCCACGCCCTTCACGCTGGAGGCCACCGACGACATGTTGATAATCGACCCTTTTTTCTGCGCCAGCATGGCCGGCAAAAATGCCTGAATCATGTGGAACATGGCGGTCACGTTGAGATCCAGGGCGAACTGCCACTCCTTCTCGCTGCACGCCAGCAGGCTGCCGCTGTGCACCACACCCGCGCAGTTGAACAACACGTCCAGCGTGCCGATTTCTTCTGCCGCCCTGGCAATCGCCTGTCGGTCGGTCACGTCCAGCTGATAGGGCGTAATGCCCGGCAGATCGTACAGCGCGGAAAGCTGAATATCGCTGGCGATCACCTCGGCTCCGAGTTCGGCGAAGTGGCGAGCGGTAGCCAGCCCAATCCCCTGCCCGGCGGCGGTGATCAGCACGCGTTTCCCCTGTAGGTTCATTGCAACTCCTTTGGTATAATGATCTAATGGTCAGGCCATTAACGGTGAACTTTTCCCTCACATTGAGGGGCGTAAAAGTACCGAGATGGCCGCAGAAGAATTACTTTTTATTGACATTTATGTAACATTGGCAAGTGTGATGTTGCTTTTTTGTGCACGCAGTCACTTAAATTTAATTTTCAGGTAAGCGCGATATGCCGATAAAAAAGATGGAAAACCCAAGACTTTACAGGCAGATAGCCGATCAATTAATCAAGCTGATCGACAATAACGAATTTCCGCCCGGCAGCCGCCTCCCCGCCGAGCGAGAACTGGCCGAACAGCTACAGGTCAGTCGGGCATCGGTGCGCGAGGCGCTGATTGCACTTGAGGTGATCGGCCTGGTCGATGTGAAGGTTGGCAACGGCGTGATCGTCAAGGCACGGCGCAGCAATGCGGAGCCGGTGATGGCCGAAGCCGGACGCGACCAGTGGCACGAGCCGGACGACGAGCTGGGGATTAATCTGGACTTTTCCACCGAGCTGCCGCCCTTCTCGCTGTTACAGGCCCGCCTGCTGATTGAGCCGGAAGCCGCGGCGCTGGCCGCGCTGCACGCCAGCGATGCCGAGCTGGAGGCGATCCGCGCAGCCTATAAACAAAACTGTGAAGATAACCGGGCGAATTCGCACACCCATCCCGGCGACAGGTTATTCCATATCCGCATCGCCCAGGCCAGCGGCAATCCCGCCTATGGATTTATCATTGGCCACCTGCTTGGGCACCGCTACGGCAGCATGTTCCGCATGTTGCAGGCGCACTTCACGCCGAGCGATATGCCAAACGTTTCAGAGCATGAGCATCTTGCCATTCTGAACGCACTGGAAAAACGCAATGCGAAAGCCGCCAGGCAGGCGATGAAACTGCATATCGAGCGGGTGATTTCCACCTTTGGTGGGGTGCAGGAATAGGTCGCTGCACCAGAGATTTTTCAACTCAGCAACGTAACGTCGGCCCGTCTTTGAGGGCTGCGGCGGCCCTCCGTGCCTGGAAAACTGCTATCTGAACAACTATACCTAAGAATGAAATTTTTATTCTGAAGTGGAGAGGTATGGGATATCTGGCGTGGACGGCTGCTGCGGGCGGCCTGTTACTTTTAATGTCGCTGTCATATGGCTGGATCAGTCGCGCGCCGATCCCGGTATTCGGGCTTTATCTGCTGGTGGGCATCGGCTGCGGCCCCTGGGGACTGGATATCGTCAATCTCGATATCGTGGAACACGCCTCGCTTACCAGTCGGATAACTGAGATAGCCATGGCGGCATCGCTGTTTATTACCGGCCTGAAAATCCGCCTGCCGCTCACCTCGCCCTACTGGAGAACGGGCATCATGCTGGCCCTGCCCGGCATGTTACTGACCATCGCCGGTATTATGGTTGCCGCCCACTATCTGACGGGGCTGTCCTGGCCGCTGTCACTGGCGCTGGCTGCTATTCTGGCGCCGACCGATCCGGTGTTGGCAAGCCTGGTTTCGATTAACGATGCGCGCGACGGTGACCGTTTACGCATCGCCCTTTCCAGCGAAGCGGGCCTGAATGACGGCACGGCGCTACCCTTTCTGATGCTGGCATTGATCTGGTATCACGCCGGAGAAGCGCCCGGCACGGAGGAGTGGTTCACCTGGCTGAGTGTGGATCTGGTCTGGGCGCTGGCAGGCGGACTGCTGATTGGTTTTGCACTGGGCCGAATTATTGGCCTGATCGCCACCCGTTCCCGCCATGCGCAGGGGGACATGGCACCCAGTGATTTCGTTGCTCTGGCACTTATCTGCCTGAGTTTTTCACTGGCGATGTCTCTCAGCGCATCGGGTTTTCTGGCTGCTTTTTCCGCAGGTATCGGGCTACGCAGCGCTGAAATCAGCGTGCAGAAAAGGCACGCTGACAAAGAGGAAGATATTCACGATTTTCCGGCAGAGATGCAGATTAACCCGCACACGCGCCACGGCATTGAGGAGCGCACGCCGATTAAATCAGTCGGCCTGGTGATCGGCGATGCGCTCTCCTTTGGCGATACAGTGGAGCGGCTGCTGGCCGCCGGGCTGATCATCGTGCTGGGCGTAACGCTCTCCGGCCACTGGAATGCGCCCGCCCTGCTGCTGGCGCTGCTGATCTTTATGGTGATCCGTCCGCTGGCCGTATTTATTGTCACCTGGCGTTCCGGCACTACACTGCTGCATCGCGCCAGTCTTGGCTGGCTGGGCATTCGCGGCATCGGCAGCCTGAACTATATCGCTTACGCCTGGGTCCACGGTATGCAGGGCGCGGATGCCACCCGGGTCATCGACATCGCCCTGACCATTGTCACCGCCAGCGTGCTGGTACACGGCATTTCGGTCACGCCGCTAATGGCGATGCTTCAGCGGAAAGAGGGCTGAGGCTTAACGCTTTCAATATTTCATTCTAAATGCTTCAGCCATTTTACTAATCTTGTGCATATGGTTGTTATTTCATGCCATTTTATGCGCTTCAGGCTTGAGAATGATAATAAGAAGATAGCTGTCAGGCTCCATTGCGCCCTGACAATAAACCAGATGAGCAAGATCGCTGGTACGTTTGAACTGGCGGAGAAAATGAGGGAAATGCGAGTCTGCATCGGCGAGATGGATATGTGCCACCCGCTCCTCTTTCACTAGAGGCAAGGTGGCATCATCGTCATAAAGTGCATCCCGACCAAACGTATCGGGCAATACACCTTCCTGTTTATAGATTAGAAAATCCGCAACCAAATCATCCAGTTCCTGCTGGCTCAATTGATGGCGGATTAGTGCAGATTTAAAAATCCTTATGCTCATTCCGTGAACTCAGTAAGATCCTTATCCGAGGCGCTGTCCAATAGCGCCTGCCCACTATCGGCAATATGGCTCAAGCGTTCAGCCGTAGGCCGAAAACGTGCGGCAATATGCGTTTTGCCCTGTTTCTCTTCTAACAGATCGATCAGTGCTTCAAACACCCGTGCACTCACCATATAGCCCGCAGGCCGGTTGTTAGACAGCACGGCAACCGGTTCATCAATAAAATATTTCGCCGGGTTTTTTCTCAACTCTGTGATGTTGATGGATTTTTCCGCAAGAATACGTTCCATGATTCACCTTTAAGTGCACTCAACAATACACATTATAATGCACGTTATAATAGACATCAATTTTGAACGTTAGAGATTGTATAGAGTCACTTCAATTAAAGCATCTATGAATCCGTTTCATAACCCCTGCCCGCCTGACGCGATTATCTTATTCCGGCTCTAAGGCTACTCTGGTTGCTACTCCCCGGCACACACAGGCAGCCATCACGTGTGCCGGACCGATTTCATCCCGGATAAGCCAGCCAGAGGAACCTCGTCATGCAAGAAAAACCCGATCCCACTCGCCGCATGCTGCTTTACGCCATGGCTGGACTGACGCTGGCAAGTGTTCCGCTGGCAGCGGCGGCTCGCGCCAAGGCGGTAGTCCGTAACAACAGCCGAACACTGGTGGCATACTTTTCACGCAGCGGTAATACGCGGGTAATTGCCGGGGTGATTCACCGCCAGCTTACGACGGACCTGTTTGAAATCGAACCCGCCGCCCCTTATCCGGCAGACTATTTTCAGACGGTTGAACAGGCTAAGACTGAACGCGAACGCGGTATCAGGCCCGCATTAAAAAACAGCGTCGCGGATATCGATCGTTATCAGACGGTATATCTGGGGTTTCCCATCTGGGGCACCAGCATACCGCCAGTAGTGCAAACCTTTCTGGCTAGTCATCACTTCACGGATAAATTGCTGATCCCCTTTATCACCCACGGCGGCTACGGACCGGGCGACAGCGAGGACGTGCTTGCCGCGCTTGCGCCAGCGGCTCGCCGGGAAAAGCCGCTGGTAATGGAGTGCGACCAGGAAAGACGAACCGCGGAAACAGTCAACGGCTGGCTGGAGTCGGTGCGAAGCTGATCTGCCTGAGCCGAGCTGGGCTGAGCCGGGCTGAGCAAGGCTGAGCTAAGCCGAGCCGAGCCGAGCCGAGCCGAGCCGAGCCGAGCCGAGCCGAGCCGAGCCGAGCCGAGCCGAGCCGAGCAATTATTTATGAATTTAAATCATAAACCTTAGCGAATTTACCCCGCTAATCACATCAATTACATCGGAGTATGCTTTTCACTCACCACCGCTGAGGGAAATCGTGATGCACTCGGTAACACTGAACAACGGCATTGAAATGCCCCTGCTGGGCTTTGGCGTATTCCAGATGACGGACCCCGCCGAATGCGAGCGCTCCGTGATTGACGCGCTTGACGTCGGCTATCGCCTGATTGATACCGCCGCGTCCTACCAAAATGAAACCCAGGTCGGGAATGCGCTTAAACAAAGCGGCATCGCGCGCAGCGAGCTGTTCGTCACCACCAAACTGTGGCTGCAGGATGCCAGCTATGACGGCGCGAAAGCCCAGTTTGAACGCTCGCTGAATAGGCTACAGCTGGACTATGTTGACCTCTATCTGATTCATCAGCCGTATGGCGACGTCCACGGTGCCTGGCGAGCGATGCAGGAACTGTATCAGGCCGGGAAAATCCGGGCGATCGGCGTCAGCAATTTTCATCCGGACCGTCTTGCCGATCTCATCGCTTTTAACACGGTCGTTCCCGCCGTTAATCAGATTGAAGTTAACCCCTTCAACCAACAGCTGCACCCGGTGCCATGGATGCTGAGCCGTGAGATCCAGCCTGAAGCCTGGGCACCCTTTGCCGAAGGCCGAAACGGCCTGTTCCAGCATCCGCTGTTAACAGCCATCGGTGAACAGCACGGCAAAAGCGTGGGCCAGGTTGTACTGCGCTGGATCTTCCAGCGCGGCATTGTCTCGCTGGCAAAGACCGTACAACGGGCGCGGATGGCAGAGAACATGAACATCCTCGACTTCACGCTCAGCCCGCAGGATATGCAGCAAATTACCGCGCTGGATACCGCCACCAGCGCGTTCTTCTCACACCGCGACCCGGCGAGAATTGAATGGCTGACCGGCCGTAAACTTGATGTTTAACATCCTGACAAATAAGGAGTTACGTGATGAAAAAACGTTATCTTGGTCATTCCGGACTTGAAGTCTCTGCGCTGGGTCTGGGCTGTATGGGCCTGAGCCACGGCTACGGCCCCGCAACGGACACCCGTCAGGCCATCGAACTGATCCGCGCCGCCGTAGAACGCGGCGTCACCTTCTTTGATACCGCGGAAGTGTACGGCCCGTATCTCAACGAAGAAGTCGTTGGCGAGGCGTTAAAACCGTTGCGCGACCGGGTGGTCATCGCCACCAAATTCGGCTTTACCTTCGGTGATGACAATAAACAGCAGATCTTAAACAGCCGCCCGGAACACATCCGCAAGGCGGTGGAAGGATCGCTGCGTCGGCTGAATACCGAGGTTATCGACCTGCTCTATCAGCACCGCGTCGATCCGGATGTGCCGATTGAAGACGTTGCGGGGGTGGTGAAGGATCTGATTGCCGAAGGCAAGGTGAAGCACTTCGGCCTGTCGGAAGCCGGTGCGCAGACCATTCGCCGTGCGCATGCCGTGCAACCGGTCGCCGCACTGCAAAGCGAGTACTCCCTCTGGTGGCGTGAACCCGAGCAGGAAATCCTGCCGCTGCTGGAAGAGCTGGGCATTGGGTTTGTTCCGTTCAGCCCGCTGGGCAAAGGCTTCCTGACCGGGGCAATTAAAGCAGGAACCACCTTTGGCGACGACGATTTCCGCAGTAAAGTGCCGCGCTTTGCCGCCGACGCGCTGGAAGCGAATGAACAGCTGCGGGTTCTGCTGGCCGGCATCGCGGCAGAAAAAGGCGTCACGCCTGCGCAGATCGCGCTGGCATGGCTGCTGGCACAGAAGCCGTGGATTGTGCCAATCCCGGGCACGACGAAACTGCACCGGCTGGATGAAAACCTGGCGGCGGTGGATGTCGTTCTCAATCAGCGCGATCTAAGCCAGATCGCACAGGCGCTGGAAACGGTGAAAATCACCGGCGAACGCTATCCTGCTGCGCTGGCGGCCCGGGTCGGGCGCTAAAATTCAGCGACAGCAGCGTTGTCGTAGCGCAACGTTAACGATTCGCCAGCCTTAAATCTATGAACTCTTCAGCCATTTTCTTCTAAGGGGTCTCTTTCAGGCCCCGTTTCCGGCACTACACAATCCTGTTTTTTACGATAGTATGAAAATCTCACCGATCAGAAAAAGGAATGCGGATGATAGTCAGGACATGGCACGGCTGCGTGCCGCTGAAACACGCTGAGGGTTTTGCTCAGCACCTTGAGGAAACCGGCGTGGAACACTCAAAAAGCGTGCCGGGGAACCGCGGAGCGCTGGTGCGCCGGGAAACTCAGGCAGACTGGGAACATTTTTTCCTGGCGACATACTGGCAGGATCTTGCTGCGGTGAAAGCCTTTGCCGGTGAAGACTACCACGTCGCCGTCACCTACCCGGACGATGAAGCCTTTGAACTGCTGTCCGATCCCTACGTTTTCCAGCATGAAGTGGACAGCGTGACGCCACTGTAATCAGGGAAGAGAATCCGATATGGGTTTGCAACGGACGCGGCTAGCCCAAACGGTTGTTGCGCATTGTTTCAGCAGGAATAGCATCCACACTGAATAATCCTGCTGCTGCACTGTGGATTGCTTCGAATGCCGGGCTTTTAAATTTACTTTTCGTCGTCATGGCAAATCTCCACCAGTTCTTTACTTACAACCAATGCCAAAATTTTCTTATCAACAAGCGTACCCTGGTGCCTCGCCAGTTTGCTCACTACCCTCAAGCTACATTCGCCGCATCATAAGCCGCCTGCGCCGCCAGTACCGCATCCATATTCTTTTCCGCCCAGTGCATCAGTACCGAAACGGTTTTAGTCAGCGTCTGGCCCAGCGGGGTGATGCTGTATTCCACCGTGACCGGCACGGTAGCAAAAACCTGGCGGGCGATCAGGCCGTCGCGCTCCAGCTTGCGCAACGTCTGGGTTAATACCTTCTGTGAAATGCCCTGCACGTCGCGGCGCAGGTTGTTAAAACGCACCGGGCCACTTTCCAGTCGGCCCAGAATCAGCAACGCCCATTTGTCCGCCAGCCTGGCCAGCACCTCACGGGTCGGGCACTGATTGCTGTACACATTCCAGTCTAAATGCTCTTTATTCATATGCTTATTCCTCTAATGCCGGTTTCCTTTTAGAAACGTAGTGGCGATAAGGTGCCTTCTTCCACGCTGTAAACAACGCTGGTATAACTTGCACGTGGTTTCTATTGGATACTAAGGCGCAAGAAATAGCAAAGCCATACGCGAACGCGCTGAATTCAGAAAGTGTTGTGGATGAGGTTTCTGGCCGGGGCTTAAACGCTCACGGGCCGGACCGAATAACGATTGTTAATCAAGGGGATCTATCATGAGTATTGCGGTGGTTTATTTTTCCGGCTACGGACACACCAAGCTGGTGGCAGAGAAAGTGGCCGAGGGCGCACAGGCTGAACTGATTGCCGTTGACCAGAATGGCGATATCCAGGAGAGTGACTGGCAGAAACTGAACGAGGCCAAAGCGATCATCTTTGGCGCACCAACCTATATGGGCAGCGTGCCGTGGCAGTTCAAAAAGTTCGCAGATGCTTCATCCAAAATCTGGTTCACCCGCGGCTGGCAGGATAAAATCTTCGCCGGCTTCAGCAACAGCGCCAGCCTGAACGGCGACAAGCAGGTCTCCCTGCAGTACCTGCAAACGCTGGCATCACAGCACGGCGGGATCTGGGTCAGCCTCGGCTTCCCTCCGGCCAATACCCTGGCCTCAACTCGCGAAGACGTGAACAACCTCGGCGGCTCCGTGGGCCTGCTGGTGCAGTCGCCTTCAGACGCGGGCGCGGATAAGATTGCCTCCGGCGATCTGGAAACCGCAGTGAAATTCGGTGAGCGCGTGGCATCTGTTGCCCAGCGTTTTAACTGATAAGCAGTGCCCCGCCACGTTAAGCAGGCGGGGCATTCTTCACTTTCCCGCCAGGCAGATTCGATGCTGCGGCCAGCATCAGCATCAGCATCAGCATCAGCATCAGCATCAGCATCAGCATCAGCATCAGCATCAGCATCAGCATCAGCA
>NZ_JAPDNC010000015.1:0-101133 GCF_025947915.1 Erwinia sp. INIA01 | reverse complement strand
GCGGCGGCCTCAGCCCGGAACAGTTCGAAAACCAGACCCTCGCTTAGGGACGTGTCCACATTACGTGGGTAAGATCAAATCAGTGTCTGCTGAAGCCTATCGAAGACTCATATTTGTAAAGCGGAGACGTATACGATTGCCGGCGAATTCATTGAAACCTGAACGAAATCTACGAAAGCTGTGGTAAAATCGGGTGATTCGTATTAAGCAACTGAATCTGATTAAAGCCGTGCGCGGAACTTTAATGAATAAATCGGATTCGGGAGAGTGTCCCTTTAGCAGGACAGGTTTTCAGGCCATGCCCACGCTTTCTGGCATTCCAGCCTTGTCATCCTTTTCAACACCCTAACCATGGATCTCCCAATTACCAGAACTATAGTTGTAGCAAGGTCTGAATAGCGCTGAGGTCGTCCGCGTGATACGGGTTTTACTGAATAATACCACGCCTGAATGGCCTGATCATCCAGCCAAAAAGTGATGAAGCAAACATTAATCAGCGCCTTGTTATAGTTGTACCATTTGGTGATTTTGAACTTATGCTTTGCCACGGAACTGCCTGCATTATCAGGATCATGCGTGGTCTGATCCTTCAACTCAGCAAAAGTTCGATTTAATCAACAAAGGCGTGCAGCAACTTAGTTATTTTGATAAATAACTTCACCCTTAAAAAATTTCAGTGCAGTGTTTTTTTATGTTATTGATACTGTCTACTGAAATGTGATTTGATTATTACTGAACGTGATATAAAATATCATATGGATATCTATTTCGATATTTTAATTCTTTCATCTGGTTGGGTTTTATTCGTTCTTGTGTTCGCTGCTTCATACAAATGGCCTGTGCTCATTTTTCTGGCGGGGTTAATTATCTTCTCCTGATTATTCATTGTGCAATAAAGGATTGGTTTTTTAATTGCAAAGCTTATTGATATAAACAGAACGATAGAAAAGGAGTGGGGTTTATTGACTTTTATTTTCTTAGGGCTATAATATATGGTATTGTTGTAAATAATTCGTGCCTCGTATGTTTTTAGCGTGGGTTTTATAGAGGGACAGTCTGCTTTTGGTGAATGATGAATAATGGTTTTAAAGATAAGAGTGCTATAATAGTCATTAGTGATTGTAATTTTTTCCTGCGCGCAGTTGAATCCATCCAGGATTCACTATCCTTTTCAAATTCAGGGTTAAAATTAATTATCCGCAGGCGATTTAATGACCTTGGTGATATTGATATTTCCGAAATAAAAAGAATCATTATATTCAAGACTGTTGCGGAGATTTCAAAAAATGAGAGGGATAGAATAAATAACATTTCAGAATATAGCAAGGGTGTTGATTTTATTTTCTTTGTTCCAGGAAGATTCAGGCTGGCAAGTGATTTTATTAATATATTAGATAACATATATGTAATCCCGATTGCTCAGAAAGATGTTACGTTTCTTGTGTCTGTTTTAGAAGGTTTCAAGATGTTAAGTGAGTTGTCATTAATCAATGGTATATTATACTCACTAACACCAAGGCAACTCGAGGTTGTTTACATGTATCTTTCAGGTTTTACTGATAAACAAATTGCTTTCATTCTGAGTGCAGAATACAAAACGATTGTAACTCATAAAACTAACGTGATGAAGAGGGTTCATTTATTCAGTATTGTTAACTTTATTGAGCTGCTGGAAATTGAATCAGTTTTTTCTAATAAGAACATCCTTATAAGTAATGGTCTTGATTTCTCGAGGTTTTTATCATGAAAATAGAACGAGTTAAGGTTGGTATAAACGTCTTGCTCATCTGTTTTTTTATTAAAAGATTAATGAGTCCAGTTAAATATAATAATTTTTCTTGGGTTGTCTTATTCTAGGTTGATTTGTAACCCTCCGTAGATTTAAATTTTTTATCTTAATTTTTTGTTTTTCTCATTTTAGCCATTTGGGCTGAAAAATCCATGGCTGATGATTTTAGCCGTTTTCTTTGTGTCAGTTGAAATTTTTTTAACGGATAGACTGCAGTAATTATTTTTTTGATAACCATAAATATTCAGGCAGGTAAAAATAAGAGTTATAATTTCAGTGCGGGTATTTATCCTTTTCGAAAAAGACGTTAATTTCCTGCTGGGTGTTGTTAAGCAGATTTGTGAAGTTAACTCTGTTAAATTCATGCGCAAAAGAATTCATTTTTTTCTGCTATGGATGTAAAATAAAAACCCAATAATTACTTTTACATATTGTTTTTTCGGTATCTGCCTCACTATAAATGAATGTGATAGATACAAAACAAGAGTTGTTGTTGATGATTTTTATCTGCATCAATGTACTTGCTTATAATCAGGGGGTAATATTCGAGATTTACGGTTAGGTATTTTTTCCCTTCCTAATAGGTCGTTGAGACCGATATTTCAGTGCAGATTGCCGGACGGCCGAGTGTTTTTTTTAACAGGAAAGCTTATATCACTGACGATATGCTTTACATAATAACGGAAATCAGAAAAGGCCCGTTTTTCCTCTTCCCAGTATTATTTCTTATGATATCAGCCCGTCCTGTTATCCAGTGTTTTTCACCGTTTGGATACGCAGCTCCTGCAATGCAGAATGCAGTTTCCCTGTCCGTCAAACCAGAATCTGCTTTTAGCACGCTTTCATACGCTGGCAGTACTGCGGATCTGCATATTCGGGTTTACGCGCATTATACCAAATATGCCGGCCGGCCCTGAAGCCGCGTGGCACAGGGCCTGAACGTGTTTTACGGTAAAAAAGGATCCTTTACGCACTTTGGATAAGGCGCAATAATGCGGGTAAAACCAAATTCAGGATCCTCTCTGCGCGATTTATTGCGCTGGCTCCGGACCGGTGCCTGAGGGAAAATGACGGTATAAACCCACCGATCGCGCTGTGTGAAAACTTTATGATAATGAGCCCCGTAACCCTGCAGAATTCACCAGAACGCGTCACTGCGCTGAGCATCGCGCCGGGCGTGGATTTTCCGACCGCGCTGGCGCTGCGTCGCATGGCCACCGCGAACGGCGTGACGCCGTTTTACCTGCTGGCACCGGAGGTGAGCGCCCTGCTCCACTATATGCCGGACCGGAAACACCATTTTCTGTTCAGCACGCTGTGGAACACCGGCGCCCGAATCGGCGAAGCCTGCACGCTCACCCCGGAATCGTTTGTGACCGACGGCCCGCGGCCCTTTGTGCGGATCCTGTCAGAAAAGGTGCGCAGCCGGCGCGGGCGCCCGCCGAAGGATGCGGTGCGCCTGGTTCCGCTGACCGATCAGGGATATGTTCACGAAATACACAGCTGGATGGCCACCGAACGGCCGAAGCGTCGCGAATCCCTGTGGTCTGCCACCGATGAGACCATGCGTAACTGGCTGAAGGCGGCGGTGAAGCGGGCGGCCGGTGACGGGGTGATATTCTCGGTGCCGGTGACACCACACACGTTCCGGCACTCGTACATCATGCACATGCTGTATCACAGGCAGCCGCCGAAGGTTATCCAGGCACTCGCCGGCCACCGTGACGCCCGATCAATGGAGGTCTACACGCGGGTGTTTGCGCTGGAACTGGCGGCGACGCTGCAGGTGCCGTTTACCGGAGACGGTGCCGGTGCCGCCGGGATCCTGCGTGCGCTTCCGCCGGTCTGACCGGTCAGTGATTTTTGCAGGGCGCGGAATGGCCGTTCAGCCGGGAGGTTAGTTTTATGACACGGGTGAAGCGGAACGGTGCTTTCTCTGATGCAGCCGCACTCTCCAGCGGAACAGTGCAAGCACAGTGGCCAGCAGGATCACCGGCAGAAAATGGATAAAGAACCACAGCATCAGCGTGGTGAATAAGTATAAACCGCCCGGCGTGTCGGTCTCACTCTGCGCTGCATAAAACCCCACCCCGAGCCAGAAGATGAACGTCGGCAGAGCCCAGACGGTGTAGATCCACCACTGGTATTTATTGATGAAAGTCAGTGTCCTGGCGAAAATCATCAGCTTCCTCTCAGACTGCAACGAAGATTTATACTGTGGTAATGTGGCAGCATCGTCAAACGGATAAATGGCCGGCCGGGATGCAGTGCATAGCTGCTGTTCTCACACGACACCAGCCCACAAGTACAGGCTGGTATCAGCGACCCGCTACGGCCGCCTTAAAATAGCACCGGGCACCATAATAAGCGCTGAGAGCCCCCTTCATACTCAGTTAACCGCGCCATATTTATGCAATACTTCTGATTCATCACGCTGTGTCACGGAAGTTCATCCATACACTGACGGCGATCAAATGTGCGAACTGCACGAAGTGGTATTCCCTGAGGTCCAGGCCGGACCAGGCCGTCGGTCAGCAGATACTCTTCAGCCGGGATACCACTGGTACGCTGCATATGCAGCACGACTGAACAGAAAAGAGGATAAAATGAGCAGGCGAGAAGAAATGGACGCGCTGAGTCCGGAGGCGGAGGCGCTTATCGATAACGGTCTGGGTTTTCTGGACAAGGCCCGCAGCGAGCTGGACCGTTGTGACTATCGCTTTTCCGTCGTCAGCTTCTGGACTGCAGTCGAACTCCTGCTTAAAGTTCCGCTGGTTCAGGAGCACTGGACGCTGGTCTGTAACGGAAAGAAAATTGCCAGAAAGGATTTTCTGACCGGGGACTTTCAGTCCGTGACGTACAGCGAGACGCTGGAGAGACTGGGTAACATCCTCGAAAAACCGCTTCGTAAAGAAACGGCGTTGATCTTTGACCGGGTCCGACGGCACCGCAACCGGGTGGTCCATTTTTACCATGACGGATTCAGCTCCGCGGAGCATGACGACATCCTCTCCGAACAGGGCGATGCCTGGTTTGCACTGAACCGTCTGCTGCGCGATGAATGGAAGGAGCTGTTTCGTGGTCGTCTTGCCAGACGGTTGGCACGTAATGAAACCCAGCTGCTGGCCGGAAATCGCTTTTATGCCACAGCGAAGTACAAACATGTTTCGCACAAGCTGGATACTCTGCGTCAGGACGGTCTGAATATTTCCCAGTGCACGAACTGTCAGGAAACCGCTATGGTTCACTGGCCCATGGAGACCGGAGGTACACATCGCGTGTTCCATCCGGAATGCCGCGTATGCTCATATCATTACGCGTACGCGCTTGTGACCTGCCCGCAGTGCGGGCGGGGTGACTGTCTTGGCCAGGGGAGTGCGCCTTATAAATGTGAGTTCTGTGCAGAACCCCAAGAGCGCTATCCGTTTTTTGATGAAGGGTCAGAACATTCACCGGGCGTTGAGGATTCATCTCATCCTGCAGGGTGTTATAAATGTGGCTCGTCGCAAAGCGTATGTCAGTTCGGGACAGGCCATCTGTGTACCGTCTGTTTTGAATTTGTTTCAGAGCTTGAGATTTGCAATTACTGCGGTCACGCTGACACTTTTGTAGGCGGATTAGGAGAAATTACAGGCTGTACTGCCTGTAAAGGAGACCCAACATTAGACTTGTAGTAGGGCTCCTGCGTTTCGGGATGACTCCGCTCATACTTTTGAGCACAAGGTCTGCGGGGCGTTTTATCGCAGCATAACCCGGTACAGTGGATATCTGCGGTAAGGGTATATCACAACCTGGGGGTTACGTTTCAGGATATTGAGGATGTATTTCCCCCCTTTTCCGCCGGAGTGTTTTTTCCCGTCCTCCCCTTTCTTGCTGCAGCCTGCCAGTCGGACAGAATGCCGTGGTGATTCTCCCCGGCGGAAGGGATTTCCCACCGGCGATTTCTTCGCCGCTGCCTGACCGTTGTGGGAAACAGGTCAACTTTATGCCCGGGCGTTACTGAGCTGAAACCGGCCGGGATGCGACACTTGTTCGCATCCTCGTGAAATTACCCACCGGACCCGCTGATATTCAGAATGACGTGCCCTCTGCCCTGCCCGCGCTGGCGAATACAGAGAAGATATGGGAAATGCATCAACTTCCGGCCGCAGATGTGGGAAATACATCATGTTTGTCGGCGGCAGGAACCCGGGTTTCCGGGCGACGTCGTGTATGTGGGAAAGAAGTCATGTTTGCCGGTACCGGACAGGATCTGGCGTAGCAGTATGGGAAACACATCAACTTTGCGGTGCCGACTGCCCGGAAATGTGTATTCGACCCGGCACACCTACTTCGAGGGTATTGCCTTCAGTGGGTGAGAGTGGGAAAAAGGTCAAGTTTCGGAAGAGTGTTAGCCGCTTTTTCGGAGGAGTATGGGAATAAGGTCAACTTCAGTCTGAGGGCGGATGTACATGTCAGGCTGCCGGCAGCGGCCTGTCCATCACGCTGAAGAGGAAACGTCCGTCATCAAGGACGCGATAGCTGACCCGCAGCGGCGTCTTTTCATTAATTTTACGAATGGCCGGTTCAAGAAAGGTGCGCTTCATTTCAGCTTTATTGGCCTTCTGGGAATCAGCAAGCATAAAGCGTTCGCACAACCAGTCGTGATCGGTAACCCAGGTGCCGGTGCTCCGGAACTGGCAGAGGCTCTCGTACAGACGGATCACCTTTACGCTATTGAGCTGGCCACAGTCATACAGGGAATAGGTGGTGAACTGGGAGGAGAGGCCTACCAGGAAGGGGATGACTTTATAGTTAAACTCTAACTGCCACGAGCCGCGGCCGCGCTTCATGCCTGCTTCCGACAGCCAGGGGCGTGTGACCTGCTCGAATTCACCGTCTCTCGGGTAAAACGTAACGGTAGACTCACCCAGTGCTTTTACCCCGGCCTTCACATCACGGCTGGCCACGGCGGTCGCCACGTTGAAATAACGCACGTAATCCGAAACGCTGACGCTGAACAACGGCAGAACGTCGTTCTCCATATCCTCCGTTGACTCACTGAAATAGGCCTGCATCAGGCAAAGCCAGAGCACCCGCTTCGCCTGCAGCGGCAGGTAGTAAGCTGCCTCAGTCAGTTCATTCGACTGTTTGATACTGACCTTTTTCTTGAACGATTTCAGTGAAACAGTCGTCATCGCGAGGTGCCTGTGGGTAAAAAATTATTTACCCATATTGGCACCCATTTGAAAAATTGCAACGTCGGAAACACCCTCATACGATCTGACGCATACCCTGTCGACAAACTTGATGTATTTCCCACAGCCAGTTGATGTGTTTCCCACGCCAACAGTACCCATTCCCCACAACAAGTATTCCTGTTCCCCATAAAAAGTTGTGCCTAATCCCATAACAGGCACCTCCGGCACCAGTTCCGGCGCGGGATATCGGCTATCTAAAAGACTTAAAAAGAAAAAAAACCAAAAAAGCTTTTAAAAAGATGCGCTGTGGATAAGTGGACAATCCGGCCATTCGGAGGCCGTGGATCCCTCAGACCTGTTGGTCTTGCGCTTCCTCGGCCATTCGCGGGCAGGCCCGGTCATGGCCTGCGGCGAGCGCTGCAGGACCCCGGACGTCAGGGCAGCAGTGTTGCAGAAGCTTGTTCACGGAGGCGCATGAACCCTTATGCACTGTCACATCTGCTCACGGCGGTTAATGCAGCCTCTCGTCTTTTCACACGCAAATCTGGTTTGGGTTAAAATCGGAAGTGGTCATCACTCCTTTATTGAACAACTGAAACAGATCGAATCAGGGGCATGTGGACTGGATTGGCGATACTTAGAACGGTTTGTTTACAAATCAGGAAATGGTTAAGGGATTAAATATTCACATAAATTATGCGTGTTCCTTTGAAGTTTTTGACTTTGATATTGTAATTTACGAATTTTATTATCACAAAGATTGTTTTAAATAGAGGGTTTGCTCTGAAAAACCACTTTAAATTCAGGCTCTTTTAATTGGTTTTTATGTGGGCGTCATTGACACTAAGTATATATGTGCTCATATTCTGATGTCGGTATATGACAGGTGCAGAGGGGAGCTACTACCCTCTTTTTTTCATTATCCGGACACCTGGGATTATAAAAGAACAAATAATGCACGCTATTGTTAAGCCGTAATATACAAAGAAAACGATTCCATAATATAAAACCAGAAAGGGTTCTGACGAAGAAATGTAACGAAAAATACTCCGTTTTCTTTCTGCCAAATCAGAATCTATCAGTTGAAAAAGAAAACTGAAAAAAGAAAAAACGAACAACCCCAGAAAGAATCCCAATATAACCTGTTTTACCGGCAGAACTTTCATTCTCGCAACCACCGCCCGCCCTTCCCTGAAACAGAATACTATCGCGAACAGGGGAGCCAGTTTGACGATCGATGAAAGGACAGAGGAGAGTACAGGAAAATGAGATGAAACCATGACAGCATTTTCTGTAGCCGAAACAATGCTGCCAAGCAGTGCAGAACTGCTATCAAAGGCGTAGAGCATCCATGTCAGAAGGATGGCAATAAACCCGGGAACGGGAATGTAAAAGAATGACTGATTCATGCGCGTGTCTTTGGACATTTTACTTTCCTTAGATTAATGGCACGCTTTTCACCTTCATCACACGAAAGATCTGAGGGATGTTTCACAGTGAGATTCGGGCTTCTTCTGGTAAAGCTTTCACGGTCTTTAATATACAAGTATGAAAGCCAGCCTGTGCCATTCACCTTCATAAATGAGTACGTTTTTTATACCATTGCTACTGATTGTACCTTCTTTCAGTCCGCTGGGCCGGTTATATTTCCTGAACGGACGTTGAACGGGTAAATGGGCGACTTGTGGTGTATCAAGTCTCACACGACGACAGGCAGGAAAACTGAAAAAAAAACAGAGGTAATATGGCGGAGAGAATATCAGCTGCAGCTTTAAAAAAACTGCTTTGCCAGGATGATGAAAGTGAAACGTATCATTATTCCCAGGAGGATGTAGCCGCTCTTGAGGGTCTCTGCCCTGATGACTGGCCAACCGCTGGTCAGTCATTCATAAACTGGGATCTTTCGTCTGAAGGACGTAAGCACACGATTGACCCTCCATGCCCCTGGCTTCTCCAGTCCGCGGAATATGCCGGCGATGAAACAGCATCTCTCGTGACTGGCAGAACTGTATTCTCAGATGTCGAAACGCAGTTGCATCCCCTTTTCCGCCGGGCTACGAACACTATCTGGGAAGAACTTGATTGCTTCAAACTTGCGCGTGCGATCCTGCACATAGCTCACAGACAGCCACTTTCTCCTGTTTTTCTTTGTCTGCACGAAGAAGGTGGCATTTTTCCTGGAGGCGGGACGCACCGTTATGAGGTACTGAAGCGGATGCGTGTGCAGGAATTATACTTCCTGGCCTATACGGAAGATCAGGCCGCCCTTGACCGTTTGCTGCCCGTCCAGTGGAAAGTTAAGCCCTGAAAAATCCTGCTGAACAGTTCTGGTAACGTGGCGGCGGCAGATTTTTTTCCCTGCGTTACCGACACCGTTTAAGGTTCGGCAGATACTGGCTACACCGAAACAGAGGGGCACATTGCATGGCATATATACGAACAGAAACGGCTGATGATGTGATCGATACCGTGAAGGATTTACGCAACCAGCTGCATACCGGAAAAGTCTGGATGTCAGCCTGGCCGGTTCTCGACAGATTTTTAGAACGTACGCACGAAATGAGACCGGTGTGGGAAAATATTGCACGCCAGCGCCTCAGCGAGGCGCAGTGCCACTGTCTGGTAGAGCAGCTAGCTTATGCGGGTAAATACGCTTCAGATGAGGAACGTAAGCGGCTTAAGGACGATCACAAGCGGCTCATACAGCTTAATGAAGACATCAGGGAGCATGCAAAACTGATGGCGTTAAAGATGCGTGAAAGGGACGCCCTCCTGAACCGCAACGATTTTATCGCCGATACCGCATACCATATTATTGATTTGACTAACCAGGCAGCAGAAAGTAACAGCCGGTACCGCTCGTATATCCGTGATCCACTGGTAGTACTGAGAAATCGCTACGAATTGAAATACTGGCCCTCGATTTCAGACGTTATTGATGTTGTCGCCAGAGAGCAACCTGAAATCGTGTTTCTCTCTGAGGCAGACAGGGAGGTTGTCAGGTCCCGCGGAGCCACGGTTCCCGACTATCTCCGGATCATCTTTAACCACATTCAGAATGTCAGGGAAGACATATGTCGACTGCCGACCGGGTTCACGCTGAGCGACGACAGCCTTGCCATACTTGCCACCGTCACGCTCGATCTCCCGGAGGCTGTCAGCACTGAGTCCGTTAAGGAGCGCAGAAACCAGTTCAGTAAAGCCGGCGTTCGCGGCGCATGGCCACACCGGGCTGACGCTGAAACCCGTGGTGACTGCTGAAATGCCAGCACCGGCTCATTTTACAGGGTAGGCGTCAGCCTTCACAGGGTATCCGGTTCCGCTGAGAGACGCATGGTGACTTGCCACAGCGGGATCATGTTCTTTATTGATCTTCTGCTAATCCATAAATGGTCTGTTATTTAATCTATCTTGTTGATAAGTTTCTGCGCGTTGCACTGGCTGCAGTGATGGGGATTACTATAGCGGATGTCTGTGAGCCAGGACGGTTCCTGAAACGTCTTTTCAGTTGGTCCGTCGTGACAGCACTGTAGAACCTCCAGAACGCACACGAGAGTCTACCGTGAAAAGTATTGAAAGAGAGATCATGAAGCGCTGGCTGGACCAGCATGAGGATAAGCGGGCAGGTTCTGACGCTGAAAGAGTGGCGCAAGAGGCCTGGGATCTGCATCTGCGTCTTGCAAAGCACGAGCATACGCATTATCAGCTTGTGATGGACCTGGTTCGCTGGTCTGTCAGGGAGTGAATTATAATTGCGGACCTGTCAGGCACAAGTTTGAATGTCCCCGAACAAAAAGCAAAAAACCCGCTCAAAGGCGGGTTATCTACGCTGGCACCATGATGTTTAGCAGACATCGGGTGTACAGCAGGGTGAAATTCTTCTTCTGGCGAAGTGAATGGCATAACCGGATGGGCGGAATCAGGGTAAGGGGACTGCTTAGTAACTACGCACCACAGAGATGGAGGTGCGGGTTATGATAGAGCTAGTAATAGTAATACTTAACTTGGTTGCAGCATTGCTGCAATTGATCAACTGGTTCCTTTAACAGGTCCGGAATCAGTGCAGGTGATAACCTGTCCTGGTAAAACTTACAGTTTATAGCCGTCCTTCGGGGCGGCTTTTTTTTACCCCTTGGGTCTGTTTTAGGCGTTTGACTTATGAAATTTAGAGCGACTGTCAAAAAAATGCGGATAATTACTAAGTTGTTAATTTATTAATTTGTTAACTTATTAAGTTGTTAACTTAACACTTAATTAAGTTAACAACTTCGATGTGCTACTTTTGTTTCGCTTCTTCTATCAGGAAAGATATCTCTGATTTAGATAGTTTTTTTAATGCCTCTAAGCCTGCCCTGACTACATCTGAACGGTTAACTCTTGTGGAACCTGATACCATTTCCTCACGGATTAAATCATCTATGTCTCTCAGGTTCTCCTCAAAGAAAGATATGCTGACGGGCTTAGCCTTTGTTACAACCTTGTTTTTTTCTTTATGTGTACTGGCTGTATCGATACCGGCTGAACCTCCGTTGATAAATGCTGCCTCGTCACGTGGTGGTGTGTTTACGCGGTTTCTCACAGGATCACCTCTTTAACCAGCGCCTCAACTTCTTGTTGGGCTTTATCATTCTGTGTTTCAAAGATTGTCATGGATTCGGCCCAGGCATCCCTGTGTGCTTTACGATCACATACCCGTGAGCTGGCCAGCTGCATTTCAGGATAGTCCTTCAGGACATCGGCAGCCTGGTTTGCTTCGTTCACGAACATGTTCGTCGGGGTCATATTCAGCACCAGAAACCCTTTGACCTTCTCGTTAAAGTCTTTTGCTGCTGTAAACACAGAACAGGTATGCGGGACAACGTCTAAATCCATCTGCGATGGACGTAACGGAGAAATGAATACATCTGCAGCCATCAACCCACTGCGCATCTCAGCGCTATCGCGACCTGCACAGTCGGCAATCACGAAATCATAAGATTTTTCGTGCTCTTTAAGCATTGCCTTGATGTTACCTGTGGCTCCGGTGACCGGGATATGCGGGAGAGTTTCAGGACGGTTGTTGTACCAGGTTAAGACTGATTTTTGATCATCAGCATCGACAATCAGTACCCGTTTACCGAGTGACATTAAATATGCGGCTATTGAGACCGCCAGTGTGCTCTTACCAACGCCACCCTTTTGACTGCCCAGGACAATAATCATCATAGCCTCATATTAAGTTGTTAAGTTAACAACTTAATATTGTCATCTTTGCTATCAGAGCACAACACGATTGTTATCTTAGTATATTATTAAGTTGTTAAGTGTATGATTTAAAATTTAATTAAGATAACAAGATAACAAGATAACAAGATAACAAGATAACAAGATAACAAGATAACAAGATAACAAGATAACAAAATGGTGCGCAGCACGTCATGGCACTATCAAAGTTTCGCCCGTGGGATCTCTGCCCACCGTGTTGTCCACGCGGGAGAAAGCATATCGCGCTTCATCTGCCATTCCGGCTTAATCCCCTGGCCTGCGAAACAGATATTTCCCAGTGCGGAGTTGTTGATGCTGTCCATTACAGTCATCAGTTGAGCGCTGCCGGGCCGCGGGGTGCTGTCGTCAAATAATCCCAGCTGGGCCTGATCGCTGGTACTGAAATCGTTCAGCATGATCCCGGCTTTAGCGTAGCGATGACCCGGCCGCCAGATTTTATCCAGGCCCCTGACCGCAGCGGCGATCACGTCCCGGGTATCCTGTGTTGCCAGTACCAGCTGCTCGCCGGCAGCATTGGCATAATAGGGTTCATGCGGGCTGAATGGAGATGTCTTGATAAACACGGATACATGCCGGCAGAACTGCCTTTCTCCGCGCAGCTTCTCCGTTGCACGCTCAGCGTATCTGCAGACTGCCTGGCGCAGTTCGTCATAGGTTTCTATACGGGCGCCAAAGCTGCGACTGCAGACAATCTGCTGCTTTGCCGGCGGGTTTTCCTCCAGACCAATACAGGCCTCACCCTGTAGCTCACGCACCGTACGTTCCAGCACGACGCTGAAGTTGCGGCGTATAAACCGGGTATTCGCGCGGGACAGATCCAGCGCAGTTCTGATACCCATTGCCTCCAGCTTCTTACTGATGCGCCGGCCACATCCCCAAATTTCTTCTACCGGCTGCAGTGACAGAAGTTTTTCAGTGCGGCGGGGATTTCCGGGGGTCAGTGCGAGTACGCCGCCGAACTGCGGCCATTCCTTGGAAGCCCATTGAGCCGACTTGGCCAGGGTTTTTGTTGGTCCCATCCCGACGCCTACGGTCAGACCGGTGTGCGCCCGTACCTTATGCCGGACCTGCCGGCCAAACTCTTCAAAATCAATGCAGCTGTCAATGCGTGTGATATCCAGGAAACACTCATCGATCGAATAGACCTCTGCGCGCGGAGCCAGGCTTTCAAGTATGTTCATCACCCGTGCGGACATGTTCGCGTACAGGGCGTAATTGCTCGAAAACGCATGCAGGCGCTGCGGGAAATTTTGACTCCTGAGCTGAAACCACGGTACGCCCATTTTGATGCCGAGCCGCTTTGCGGCTGCGCTGCGCGCGATCACGCAGCCGTCATTGTTACTGAGAATGACAACAGCCTGGCCTTTCAGGTCGGGGCGGAATACCTGCTCGCATGAGGCATAAAAGCTGTTGACGTCGGCCAGCGCAAACATGCTAATTCCTCGTTGTATGCACGAAATGAGTTACCACGCCAAAAATTTCCAGCGTATCTGGATCAGGATACAGGGGAGGCCAGGCTGAATTCATCGGGCGCAATGCGAGACGCGGCCGGATCTGCAGCTGCTTCACGGTAAACTCACCATCTATTGCCGCAATGACAATGTCTCCGTGCTCCGGCGTTATCGATTTATCAACAACCAGCAGATCACCATCTTTCATGCCGGCATCAGCCATGCTGTTACCGGATGCACGTAAAAAATAGGTCGCTGTCGGATGCCTGATGCAGTACGAGTTGAGATCCAGTTCAGCCTCAACATAATCCTGCGCCGGGCTGGGAAATCCCGCAGGAATCCTGTCAGCGAACAGAGGCAGCAAAAGCACTTCCGGGGACGCGGATGCCGCATGGAGTTTTACATCACACATAACCCCTCCTTAATACTGTTTAAATATACAGTGTATTAGTATATCTACGATTTTCCCCAGCACAATATGCGCGGTGACTAAAACACTGCACCAGGTCGAATTCACGATTTTTTGACAAAACTTTCTCTGATTATTCTCTAGTTAATCTCATTTATCGCTGCTTTGTGATTGTTTTTCTCTTTTTTTTCTCTAATATATCTCTTGTTCTCTGATTTTTCTCATTGCTGGCATCTTCAGGTGTCAGTAAAATCTCAAACAAGGCGGGATACATAAATGAAGATTTTCGTTGATGACGGTTCAACAAATATCAAAATGAAGTGGGTGGATGCCGGGGGTATAGAGAAGACGCTCAGCAGCCCTAACAGCTTTAAACGTGAATGGTCTGTGCCGTTCGGTTCACCCGTATTTAACTATGTGATGAACGGCGCGCAGTTCTCGTTTGACCCTGTCACGCCGGATGCTGTTATCACGACTAACATTGCCTGGCAGTACAGTGATGTTAACGTCGTGGCGGTGCATCATGCCCTGTTGCAGACGGGGATCGCCCCGTGTGAGGTTGATATCACCGTTACGTTGCCGTTGAGCGAGTATTACGATCGCAACAACCAGCCCAATACAGACGCTATTGAGCGTAAGCAAAACAGCCTCATGCGGCCGGTAACCCTGAACGGAGGAAAGACGTTCACGGTGACAAATGTGGATGTGATGCCTGAATCCATTCCGGCGGGATTCAGTATTCTGAATGACCTTGATCCCCTTGAATCACTGCTGATTGTTGACCTGGGGGGAACCACGCTCGATATCTCACAGGTTATGGGGAAAATGTCCGGTATATCTCGCATTTTCGGGGATTCAACGGTGGGTGTCAGTATGATGACGACGGCGGTTAAAGATGCACTCAGAGCCGCGAGAACACCGGGGAGCAGTTATCTGGCAGATGACATTATTATTCATCGCCATGACGGCAACTATATCGCTAACCGGGTTAATGATACGACGCGTTTGCCGGACATCATGAGCGCACTTAAGGAGTCTGAACAGCTGCTCACACGCCGGGTCCTGGATGTTGTCAGTACATTCAGTGGATACTCACATGTGCTGGTTATTGGCGGTGGCAGTGAAATCATCGTTGATGCACTGCGTGATCACTGTAATCTGAGAAGAGAACGTTTCTATAAATCAACGACGTCCCAGTTTGATCTCGTAAACGGGATGTTCGCAATCGGATAAGCTGATGGATAATCGCCGTAAAATTCTTTTCTATATCAACCCGGTTAACACTCAGGCGGACAGGTTTGCAAGCGCGGCTTTAGACGCCGTTCCGCAGGGGGAGCGGGGCAGGTTACAACGGGCATCGATGCTGGCCGGGCTTGCCCTGCACAAAATCGATCCCCGGTTGCCTTTTTTGCTCAGCGAGCTGCTGACGGAAACAACGTCTCATGACGAGATCATGCAGGTTATCTCTGTGGTTTTACCGAAGGGTGCGGTTACACCGGCATCCGCCACGGAGCAACCCGGTTCTTCCGGCAGTATCGCGGATGATAAAGGCAGTAAGGATGCTGCAGATGATGACGAAATAACCCGAAAAAATGCCCAGGCGATGTTCGGAAAGAAACCATCACAGTAATCTGAGGTGTATCTGTGTGACAGGGAATACATCTATATTTTCTGTAGATGATATGGGCAGGGAAGTGCTATCTCAAACACTTAAGGAGCTGTAAATGAGTCGTTCACAAGCGGTTATGATTCCATTTGTATTGGTTATATTCTATGCAGTAGCAACCTATTTCGGTTATTTTGATGTAACTTAGATAGATGAGTTACCAATGAAAACCGTAGGAAAACTTAAAGATATCAATACCGAGTCTGACTCTTTCGTATCTGGAAAGAAGATCCGGATAATACTGGACGACGGGACTGTCTACCTCGCTAATGGAAACTTTGATGTTTATAAACCCGGTGATGAAGTGTCCGTTCCTGCTGGCAGTAAATATAAGTATATTTGTCTGAGAAATAATTGTATCTCCAGAAATTAGTCACTCACTGACCTGGTGCGGGTTATTGTCCTCCAGGTAATTCATTTTCCCGCACTGTTCTTTTCTTATTTCTGAAAACTCACCCGGTGGCCCCCTTCGGCTCCCCGGCGTGGCCGGGTCGTCAGCCCGACTGCGCTAACCGGCGGCGCCGGAAGCTCCGCCGAACCCCTGCGGGGTTCGGGCCTGCGGCTGGGGTCTGATGTCTGAAATCAACCCCTGCAGCTGGCGTGCGCCAGCGCGTTAACCGCACCGGCGATACCGCTGCCGGTGCTCTCCTGCCCGGAACAGCCATCGCTGACGCGCCAGCTGTTCCGGCGTTGTGACATGTTCACTTTATCCCTGTGTTCATCAGCCTTCGTGAGGCATTCGTACCGTCGCATGCCATCAGACCACAGTCACTCGCTCAACCTGACAAGGCTGTTACAAGCGCCTGCGGCGGCCCTGTCAGCGCTCCTGACTGTGGTTCTGGTATTTTTGCGACGGCGAATACTCACAAAAGCATCATCTAACCTACAGGAGATAAATAACATGTCACACATCAACGTCCAGGGCGCGACAACGAAGCCTACAAATGCATCTGAAAATGAATATGAAATCCCAGAGCAGGGCTACCGCGCCACGTATTCCCCGGATGACAATAAACTGCGTCTGTACGCAGATTCACGCCTCGATGCAGAGACGTATAAACGTGTTAAAGACGCAGGCTTTAAATATGCACCAAAACAGGGGTTGTTTGTCGCGCCCATGTGGACATCGGGCCGGGAGGATTTGTTGCTGGAGCTGGCCGGCGATATTGAAGACGACGATCAGAGTCTGTTTGATCGCCAGGAAGAACGTGCAGAGCGCTTTGGCAGTTACAGCGTTAAACGCGCCGCCGATTCAGATCAGACCCTGGCCGCTGTTGACCGGATTTCTTCCTCTATTCCCCTGGGGCAGCCGAATCTCGTTGGCCATCACAGTGAACGCCGTGCCCGTAAAGATGCGCAGCGCATTGAATACGGCATGCACCGCGCGGTCAGCCTGTTTGAAACGTCCGAATACTGGGACCGGCGCGCCGGGGCGTCACTGAGGCTGCCGGCCTATAAGGAGCGCCCTGATGTGCGCTGGCGCCGTATCAAAAAAATAGAGGCCGACCTGAGAAAAGCTGAAAGGACGATCGATAACGCTACGAAATTTATTCGTTTGTGGTCGTCGGAAAACCTCAACATGGCGATGGCACTCACGCTGGCCAACGTCGATCACATTTCCGTTTGTTTTACCCTGGAGAAATACCCGCGGGAGACAAACCAGTATGAAGGTTACCGCAGCATCTGGTCCGCCCTGACGGATGAAATCATCAACACTGAGCAGGCCCGAGGGATCTGCATTCCCTGGCATGAGCGCACGATTGCCCGCCAGAACCGCTGGGCGGCCCACTACCGCAACCGGCTGACCTATGAGCGCGCAATGCTTGATGAAAACGGCGGCGTACTTTCTTCCGGCACAGATATGGTTCCGGGCGGCAGAGTATTAAGCCGGGGCGAATGGCTGACCATCATCCACGTTAACCTCAGCGGCGGAAAAATTACGTCCGTGGTTACGCCGGAATATGCCTTTATGGGCCGGAAGGGGACCACAGTTATTACGCCGGACCGCATCACGGAATACACCGCCCCGACTGAAGAAGAGGCCAGAGTCGCTAAGGTTGCTGCCAAGCGCCCGCCCATCGTCAACTACCCAGATGAAGATTTCATTACGATGACGAAAGAGGAATGGAGAAAAAAACACGCTGATTACAAGAGCGTGCGCGGGGTGGCCGCAACTGACGAACACGGGCCTTACCGGATCCGGCGGGCCATGACGACAGGTTATTCCCTGTCATACGTCTACATCTCGGATATGAAAACAGTAGAAATTCCGCGCTGATGCACATCGTTCCCCGGCATTGCCCGGGAAGCATGACCCGGTTACAGGAGGTTCACCATGTCTTCAGAACACAACCCGCCAGCAGATGGCCGCCAGCGCTGTGAGGCCGCGCCGGTAGGGATTACCGTTATCGAACATCTCGCGGCTCTGGCCGATCATGCCCTTGAAGGGGTCCAGAATTTTGATAACACCCGTCGGGCTATTGCCGCTGTAGAAGCGGTCTGGTTATTCGCCGGGCGTGCCGGGCTTAACCGGCAGGAAGAGGCGGAGACTGCTATTGCAGATCTGCTGTGTAATCTGATGCACCTGTGCAGGCAAACAGGAATAACAGACGAAGGACGCCCGTTTTCATCCCTCCTGGAAACAGCCGGGCACAATTATTCAGATGAACTGGCGTTCGATTTTTAAATAACCGGTACGGGGCAGGTTCATCCGGCCCCGTGCTGGCGTGCGGCCGCGACAGAAAAGCGGGCGGGCCTGCAGCCCGGGGATGAACAGTGCTGACGCACTGTTATTCCCCCTTCGCCTGCGCTTCTTCTTCCTCTCTCTGCTGTCTTCTCTTCTCACTCTGTTCTCCGTCATATTGTTATTGCTTGGTTTCCTGCTCCTGTTCCTGCCTGGCTGCTGCTGTTGCCGGTTTCCTTCCGGTTCCTGAAAAACAACAACCCTGCGCCCCCTTCGGCTCTCCGGCAGAGCCGGGTCGTCAGCCCTGCTGCGCTAACCGGCAGGGCCGGCAAGCTCCGCCGAACCCCTGCGGGTTTCGGGCCTCCCGGCCACGGTCTGATGTCGGATTGACAGGGCATGCAGCTGACTGGCGCCAGCGCGCTCACTGGCCACAAAAGGACGTGGCCGCTGAGGACGGAGCGCGTAACGCGTCCGGGCTGCGTCCTGCTCACCCAGCGGTGGCTGATGCCCCTGTGGTATTTCCGTCGCAGGGTAGTGCGCCACACCGGCTCGCTATGCTGACAAGGCTGAAATGAACGCCTGCGGCGGCCTTGACAGCGCTCCCCGGCACGGCTTCTCCCCCTTCTGCGACGGCGAATACTCACAGAAACATCATTTAACCCACAGAAGGAGATACAGCATGACTCAGCAGAACATCAAGGGCGCGACAACGAAGCCTACAGAATCATCAGATTTTCAAATCGCAGGGCCGGAATATCGGGCCACTTATTCCCCTGATGACAATAAGTTACGTCTGTACGCGGATTCACGTCTCGATGAAGAAACATACTCACGCGTAAAAAACACAGGCTTTAAATATGCGCCTAAACAGGGGCTGTTTGTGGCCCCGATGTGGACACCTTCCCGCGAGGATTTACTGCTGGATCTGGCCGGCGAAATCGAAGATGAAGATCAGTCTTTGTTTGAACGCCAGGAAGAACGCGCGGAGCGTTTCGAAGTTTACAGCGTCAAACGCGCTGCGGAATCTGAGCGGGAACTCACCGCAGTGGATAAACTTGCCTCCGCCATTCCTTTCGGTCAGCCGATCCTGGTGGGCCACCACAGCGAACGCCGCGCACGTAAGCACGCACAGCGTATCGAAAACGGCATGCGCAGGGCGGTAAACCTGTTTGAAACCTCCGAATACTGGGAACGCCGTGCAGAGGCATCCCTGCGCCTTGCAGCGTACAAAGAGCGCCCGGATGTGCGTTATCGCCGTATCAAAAAAATAGAGGCCGATTTGCGTAAATCGGAACGCCATATTGAAAACGCCCGGCTATTTATCAAACTCTGGTCATGTGAAACCCTGGACCGGAAAATGGCGCTGAAAATCGCCAACGGCGATCATGTTTATGCCCGCTTCACGCTGGAACAATTCCCGCGCCCTGCTGATAAAAGCCAGTATGAAGGCCAGACGTCCGTATGGTCAGCCCTGACGGATGATATCATCACCGCTGAACAGGCACGGGAAATCTGTGTTCGCGTCCATCAGCGGACAATCGACTGGCAAAACCGCTGGGCCAGTCATTACCGTAATCGCCTGATGTATGAGCGCGCCATGCTGGACGAAACCGGCAGCCTGCTGGCGTCCGGTGTTGACATGGTTCCGGGCGGTAAAGTCCTGAGCCGGGGTGAATGGCTGACCATCATCCGCGTCAACCGCAGCGGCGGAGAAATCAGCTCTGTGGTCACAAATGAATACGCATTCATGGGCCGTAAAGGCACAACCGTTATCCGGCGCGACCGTATTACGGATTATGCCGCCCCCACGGCAGAAGTCGCCGCAGCGGCAAAGGTTGCCGCGAAACGGCCGCCGATGGTCAATTATCCGGGTGAGGGCTTCATTACCATGACAAAACAGGAATGGAGCAAAAAGCACAGTGATTACAAATCTGTGCGCGGGGTGGCCGCTACGGATGAACACGGACCGTATCGTATACGGCGCGCCATGATGACAGGATTTTCCCTTTCATATATCTACATTTCGGATATGAAAACGGTAGACATTCCACGCTGATAATCAGAGTTTCCCGGCCTTGCCGGGAAACCTTCCGTAATGGTTCACTCTGAGGGGCAAAAGAATGCAGACCGGACTTAAAGAACGCATCGCGCAGATGCAACAGAAACTCAGTTCCCGGCACCCGGTGGCTGAGATACACGCAGACAGCCAGCTTTTTGTCTCCCCTGAACCGGTGTGTGACAGACTGGTCACGCTGGCTGATATCCGCCCCGGTAACCGGGTTCTGGAGCCAAACGCGGGCACAGGGGCGATCCTCCGGGCCATCCTGGCCGCGCAGCCTGCGGCCCGCTGTGAATGCGTTGAAATTAATTACGAGCTGGTTCAGCACCTGGAATCGGCTTTTCCCGGCGTACCGGTCAGCTGCGGGGATTTTCTCAGCTACCAGCCGGCTGAACCTTACGACCGCATCATCATGAATCCGCCATTCCGCAACGGAGCCGATTTAAAGCATATCCGTCATGCGCTGACGATGCTTTCCCCTGGCGGGTGCCTGGTCGCGGTCTGCACGAACGGGCCACGACAACAGCGGGAGCTGTACAAAATGGCTGTTCATCATGAGGAGCTGCCGCGCGGGACGTTTTCTTACACGGATGTATCGACTATGATTGTGCGCATTAATGCGCCTTATACAGCCATTCATTCACTGAATCAGTGAACTGCATACAAGGATTAATGCTATGAAAAAATCAAACAAGTCTGCTGGCCGGATGATGTCTAAATTCTTTACCTGGATGTTTCTGCCAGCCGCCACGATCTTGAACTTCACGTTTTACTATACGGCGACACACGGCACCGCCGGGGACAATGCCTTTGATAATATCTCTTCATCTCTGGATAACTTGCTGTCGTTGTCTGCGGGCTTTTTGTGCCTCGCGGTCATGATTTATCGCATGAAAGAGGATCTGACATCCTGATTTGATTTGTGCCGGGTATTGTCCTTACCCGGCTAATTTTTGGCGGTGCTGACCCGGTCTGTGCCGCCGGACGTGACTGCTGATGTTGCCCCGGGCCGCGGCTGAAAAGCGGGCGGGCCTGCGGCCCGGGGGTGAACAGTGCTGACGCACTGTTTTTCCCCCTTCGCCTGCGCTTCTTCTTCCTCTCTCTGCTGTCTTCTCTTCTCTTCTCTCTCTGTTCTCCGTCATATTGTTATTGCTTAGTTTCCTGCACCTTTTCCTGTTTCTGCCTGGCTGCTGCTGTTGCCGGTTTCCTTCCTGTACCTGAAAAACAACAACATTGCGCCCCCTTCGGCTCCCCGGCAGAGCCGGGTCGTCAGCCCCACTGCGCTAACCGGCCCTGCCGGTAAGCTTCGCCGAAACCCGTGAACGGGTTTCGGGCCTCCCGGCTAGGGTCTGATGTCGGACTGCCAGGGCGTGCAGCTGGCTGGCGCCAGCGCCTTCACTGGCCACAAAAGGACGTGGCCGCTGAGGACGGAGCGCGTACCGCGTCCGGGGCTGCGTCCTGCTCACCCGGCAGTGGCTGATGTCCCTGTGGTATTTCCGTCGCAGGGTAGTGCGCCACACCGTCTCGCTATGCTGGCAAGGCTGAAATGCACGCCTCCGGCGGCCTTGACAGCGCTCCCCGGCACGGCTTCTCCCCCTTCTGCGACGGCGAATACTCACAGAAACATCATTTAACCCACAGAAGGAGAAGCAGCATGACTCAGCAGAACATCAAAGGCGCGACAACGAAGCCTACAGAATCATCAGCAAAAAAAGGGAGCAGGAAGAAACAGGACAGCACGGTTTCACTGGAGCAGATCCTGAAAGTCGCTGTGACTGAACAGGCCACGCTCGATCGTCTGGTCAAATCTCCCCATCAGGCACGTAAACGACAGCATCCGGCGTCACATATTCGCGGCCTGGCAGACAGTATTTCGGGTGTCGGGCTTCTGCAGAATCTCGTTGGACACTTTATGACTGATGGTCAGATAGGGATTGCAGCAGGGGGCGGGCGTCTGGAAGCCCTGCAGTTGCTGAGCAGTGAGAACCGCTGGCCGCAGGAACAGAACATCAGCGTTCTGATCGTACCGGAAAATTTGGCGAAAGCCGTCTCACTGACCGAAAACGGCAAACGCCTCGATATGCATCCCGCAGAGCAGATTGAAGGTTTCAGCGACCTGTCTGCTGAAGGGAAAACCCCTGCACAAATCGCCGGGCTGCTGGGATACAGCTCCCGTCATGTGGAACGCAGCCTGAAGCTGGCCGCGCTGACTCCCTCCGTACTGACGCTGCTGGCAGAGGATGTCATCACCCTCGACCACTGCCAGGCGCTGATTATGGCAGAGACGCACGAACGTCAGGAGCAGGTCTGGTCTGCGGCGAAAAGCGCTTTCTCAGGGACACCGCCCGCCTCATACCTGCGCAGACTGATCACCGAAGGGGAAACGCAGATCGCAGGGAACAGCCGTTTTGCCTTTATCGGACGCGATGAATATCTCGCTGCAGGCGGGGAAATCCGTATCGATCTGTTCAGTGAGGACGGCGAAGGGTTTGCCGACCCGGTCATGATTGAAACCCTGCTGTTTAAAAAACTTGGTGATATGGCACAGCAGCTGGCCGCAGACGAGGGCTGGACATGGGGGGAGGGCCGTCTGTCTGAAGTGAAGCACTGGGGGGACGATGCACGTCAGTACAGGCTGTATGACGGAAAGGTAAAGGCACAGTACACGGACGCACAGCAGGAACGGCTTTCGCAGCTGGAAGCCATTTTCGAAACCGGAACGGAAGATGAACGGCGCAGTGCCGGACTGGAATACCAGGCCGTTCAGGATGCGGCTGAAGTCAGTGCCTGGCGCGATCACCCGCATGAGGACCGTGGCGTGGTGGTGTTCTTTTATGAAGGTAAACCCTGTGTGCAGCGGGGAGTGTACCGCATCCCGGAAGAAGAACAGGCCGCCGAAGCTGCACGAAAAAGTGAAGAAGAGGCCCGGAACAAAGCCCCGGCGAAAGAAATCGACGGTATCCCCGCCACCCTGGTGAAGGCGCTGTCCTGTGAACGTACGCTGGCCGTGCAGGCTTCACTCTGTACTCAGGCCGATATCTCCGTCTCGCTGATGGTATGGCATCTGTGCCGATCGGTGTTCTCTGGCCGTCATGGCCGCAATGATCCTTCCCGCGTGCAGCTCAACAACATGGTCTGGCAGACGTGCTCCGGCAGCCTGTCAGGCGAAAACGGTAAAGCTTACGCCTTCCTTATGGCCGAGAAAAAACGCTGGCAGGAACAACTGCCAAAGTCATGGGATAAAAATTTCGACTGGCTGCTCGGGTGGGAGCCTGAACGGCGCAGTGCGCTGCTGGGCTTCCTCGCGGCACTTTCCATCGATGGCGTCCAGGAACGTCTCTACGGCAAAACCGAATCCAGTGAACTTGACCTGCTTGAAAGCGTGATGAAATTCGATCTGCGCCAGTGGTGGGTGCCGGGGGCGGAAAACTATTTCTCACGCACGGGTAAGGCGCAGATAAGCAGTGATCTGACGTCAGCAGGTTTTACAGACAGGGCGACAGAAGCGCAGGGGATGAAGAAAAAAGATGCGGCGCTGATGGCGGAGAACGTGCTGCAGGAAACCACCTGGCTGCCTGAATGGATGAAGTCATCCCTCGCCGGAAACGTCACAGACGGCAGTGTCAGTCACGACGATAAAGCCGCCTGAAACAGAAATAAAGCCCGTTAAACCGTTAACACATATGAGGTGCCCTGCCGGAGCTGTAACTCCGCAGGGCCGGACATAAGCCAGTTAAGAGGAACCAGATATGTCAGCGAAAAATTCTAAACCAAAACGTAATTTCGTCAAACCCTCAAAAGAACAGAAGCCCGCCGGTCAGCGTTGCGATATGACGGAGAATGAACCCTTTACCCTGGCGTTGCTTCAGGCGTTTTCACCTGCGGAGTACGAAGAATACCGGCAGCGCGGTGACGAATATCGCCTGCGGATGAGTAATGCGGTGCTGTCGCAGCTTTCCCTGTCCCACAGGTGGATAACAGACTGCGAAACACGCAATGAATGGGGCGGCGTTTTCCCGGTTCACCTGAGACTGACGCACGATCTCTGCAAAAATCTGACCATCGACATCTTCAGTCCCGGGAACCGGTCACCGTTCTGGCACGGCCTCATCTGGATGGACACCGACCGGACAGGACTGTTTTTCTGGAATGCAGACACGTTCAGGCCGGAAGATATCTCCGCACGGCTGCAGAAGGCGGAAGATCTGGTTATTCAGGGCGTCCGGCGGCCGTGGAATATCGCCTCCGTGCTGTGCCAGGGGGAGCAGGAATAATGCAACTACACCAGTCAGGACGGTGCCGGGGAATGTTTCCCGGTACCGGGCAGTCAGCTGAGGAAATCAGGCTGACGGAAGCCGAAAATGAACTGGCGCTGAAAACACCGGTCACCGTTCTGCCCTGGGTGCTGCGCTGGCAGGATAACAGGATCGCGCGCGATGACCTGCTGAACATGCTCTGGGAGTGGAGCAGGAGACGCTGTGGCCCGTTCTGAGTCACCTGACAGAACTGTCTGTGCCGGTCTGTGGGATCGGGAAGATAACCGGTCCGGTCAACTGCTCTGAAGGTCCGGGGAGAAACAGTGCTGACGCACTGTTATTCCCCCTTCGCCTGCGCTTTCTCTTCTCCGTCTTTCCGTCTCTGTCTCTCTTACTCCTGTGTTTCCTGTTTCTGCTGTGCAGCTGCTGCAGCTGGACGTCTTTAAAAACCACACACCGGAACATGGCCCCCTCCGGCTCCCCGGCGTTACCGGGTCGTCAGCCCTACTGCGCTAACCGGCAGAGCCGGTAAGCTCCGCCGAACCCCGTAAACGGGTTTCGGGCCTGCCGGCTGGGGTCTGATGGCGAACGTCCAGGGCTCTGCAGCTGGCTGGCGCCAGCGCGTTTCACTGGCCACATAAAGACGTGGCCGCTGAGGGGCACGCTGTGGCGTGCAGGTGTGTTCCTGCTCATCTCCGCTGCCGTGGCCATGTTCCGGCCAGTCCGGCGCGGAGGGCTGGTCGTAGCACCCCCGGTCAGCTGCTGCAAGGGTGAAATGCACGCTGCGCGCCCCTGCAGCACCCGCCCGGCGTTGCTCCTTTGCCCTCTGCCGCGACGAACTCACCGAAACATGAAGATAACCACTGAGAGGAAAACCAGCATGAACACACATAACGTCAACACCGCCGCTTCTGAATCTTCCAAAACATGGGTTGAACAGATCAACACCCGTCACCTTCCCCCACAGCTGGCAGAAGAAATGCGTTTTCTGGCGTCACTCTGCGATAAAGAACAGCGCATGTTACACATTGAACGACTGGAACTGATCGACGGTGCCGGGCATCACATCGCTGATCTGGTGTGCAATTCAGTGACTGACTGGTCCGTACCTCGTCCGTTGATCCCGGCCGCAGTTGTTGCCGCCTGGCTTCTGGCTAAAAAAATGATCACATCTGCATTTCAGGAGGGAGGCGAAGCCGAGTGGGGTCGTATCGAGAAATCACTGCGCGCGGACCTTATCGTTGGCTTTCATCATCCGTGAGAACAGCACAACCCTGCGTGAACTGGCCGCCGGGTACTGATTTTTACACGGGGGCAGCGTGGTGTTGTCCCCCTTAACCTGAAGGAGAGAAATATGTTTATCAATATGACCGTAGTTTCTGATGTTACGGCAATGAATCCGGGCGCGGAAGCTGAAATGGCGTACTGGCTGAGCCGTGAAAAAGCAGCAGTGAGAAAGCCAGAGCAAATCGACGTTCATGCCTTTCATGATGCCCTGGGGCTGATGTATCCCATGAACTGGCGTTGCAGCGAAGACGGGGAGTGCGAAACGTTCATGATGGCGGAAATGTACTGCGGAAACGTGACCGAAATTTATGCGCGGATCGGTACGAGCTATTACCGGATGCGTGATTACAGCAACCTGGAACACGCGGACATTCTGGCACGCATTAAGGAGGCATTCGACAGAAGCCAGAAATGAAAAAAGCAGGCATAAGCCTGCTCATTCCATCCCGGATTCTCTGCCCTCAGAAAGCGAAATCCGGCCTCAAAAAATCAATGTGGAGAAAAACCATGACTTTTGACGACAAAATCGTCGCATACGCGAAGGAGTTTGTAAATAACCTTCAGGCAAATAAACCTGCCCGTGTCCCGGCGATCAGTTTTGAGCACTGGCAGCAGTTCATGACAACCGTTTACTCCAGCCTGGCCGATTCACAGTAATTCAACCAGCCGCCCGGAGGGGCGGCTTTCAGGAGAAAATTATGACATGTAATCCGGCTGATGCACCCGTGCAGGATGGCGCAAGAAGCGTTGTCACCGTGATTGAAACCCGCCTTCAGGGAAAACGCGCAATCCATTTTTGTTCGCATCCTGTTCTGAGCGGAGCGAATAATGATCTGTGGTTCCCGGTAGATAATGACGTTGCACTGTTCCCGGTCACAGAGCACATCATGGTGATGAATAACGTGGCTGTAAACGTCGTCAGGGCAGAGCTGATATCGGTGAAGGACGATTGCAGCGACTGGAGGATCGTCTATAACCAGCGCGGAGCTGGACAACAGCGATGAACATACGGGAACGGCTTGATTATGCTTTGCAAAATCCACTGAAGGCGGGTTATGTCACTTACACAGGCCACGTGATGACCGCTGCCGAGTGTGAGTCCTACAACCGGTATACCCGCGAGGCGGCCAGACCTGGCATTACAACAAAAGCACGTGATTTTCTGCTGGACCAGCGACACCTGTTTTTTGTGCTTGTCAGTGAAAGATGAATCAGGGGGCGACAGCCCCTTTTTTCCAGGCCAGGGCGTTTAAAAGCGGGCGGGCCTGCGGCCCGGGGGTGAACAGTGCTGACGCACTGTTTTTCCCCCTTCGCCTGCGCTTCTTCTTCCTCTCTCTGCTGTCTTCTCTTCTCATTCTGTTATGCCTGCTCTCGCTTTTGCGGTTTCCGTTAAGCAGCTGCTGCAGCTGAACGTCTTTAAAAACCACACACCGGAACATGGCCCCCTCCGGCTCCCCGGCGTTGCCGGGTCGTCAGCCCTACTGCGCTAACCGGCAGAGCCGGTAAGCTCCGCCGAACCCCGTAAACGGGTTTCGGGCCTGCCGGCTGGGGTCTGATGGCGAACGTCCAGGGCTCTGCAGCTGGCTGGCGCCAGCGCGTTTCACTGGCCACATAAAGACGTGGCCGCTGAGGGGCACGCTGTGGCGTGCAGGTGTGTTCCTGCTCATCTCCGCTGCCGTGGCCATGTTCCGGCCAGTCCGGCGCGGAGGGCTGGTCGTAGCACCCCCGGTCAGCTGCTGCAAGGGTGAAATGCACGCTGCGCGCCCCTGCAGCACCCGCCCGGCGTTGCTCCTTTGCCCTCTGCCGCGACGAACTCACCGAAACATGAAGATAACCACTGAAAGGAGAACCAGCATGAACACACACAACGTCAACACCGCCGCTTCTGAATCTTCCAAAACATGGGTGGAAAATCAAAACAATCAGAACCTGCTTTCTTCATTATTTATCCGCGATGATGCGGGTAATTACGCTATGGCATCCCATTCGCAGATCCTTTCAGAAGCAGCAAAAGTTATCGATCTTCGCTATCCGTCGGGTACAGCATTCACAAAGAATGAGGTGGCTGAAGAGTTTTTCAGGGCCAAACTGGCGGGGAGCGAGCGTGAAGTCTTTGCCGTGGCATTCCTCAACAACCAGAACGAGTTAATCGCATATCGCGAACTCTTCCTCGGCAGCATCAACACTACCTGTATTTATCCACGCGAAGTGATGCGTGCTGCTATGACGTTTAACGCGGCAGCCCTGATCCTTGCTCACAATCACCCGTCTTTTTATCAGGAAGCATCCAGGCAGGATATTGAGGTTACGCGAAAGATTGTTGATGTGATGAATGCGGTTGATGTGAGGGTACTGGATCATATCATCGTCGCCGGTAACACCTGCGTATCGATGGCCTCCCGGGGGCTGATGTAATCTTTCCGCCGGGTTATCAGCGCTGCCGGGTCGATACCTGGTAGCTTTAACCGGGCGGGCGTACTATAATTATACGTAATTTCGTATGTGCGGATATGTAATGAGAAAAAAACTCAGCTTCATCGATACCAGTCTGGATGATCTTCGCGCCTTTCCTCACGATATGCGTACAGAGATGGGGTATCAGCTGGACAGGGTGCAGCAGGGAATGGACCCTGATGACTGGAAACCATTTACCACCGTTGGTGCTGGCGTGCGGGAAATCCGGGTAAAAGACCAGGATGGGATCTACCGCGCGATGTATGTTGCGAAGTTTGAAGAAGCTGTGTATGTCCTCCACTGTTTCCAGAAAAAATCACAGGCGACCAGTCAGCATGATGTGCAACTGGCCAGAAAACGTTTTAAGGAACTGACGCGGGAGCGGGATAAATGAAAACTCACGATTTCGAAAACGTATGGGATGCGATCAGTGATACCCACGAAGAAGCGGAAAATATGAAAATCCGCTCTCAGCTGATGACCATCATTAATGCCTGGATTGCCCGCCACGGGTTGAGCCAGGAGGAAGCCGCCAGAGCGCTCGGTGTGACTCAGCCGCGTATTTCAGAGCTGGCACGGGGCAAAATCGCCCTTTTCAGCGTAGACAGACTGATCACTATGCTGGCTAATGCGGGTCTGCATATCGTTAATATTGAGATCAGTGAAGCTGCGGCCGCCTGATCAGGTGTCTGCTCCGTGCGTGAAATCCGGTACGAAGCGGGCAAAGCGGGCGGGCCTGCGGCCCGGGGGGGAACAGTGCTGACGCACTGTTTTTCCCCCTTCGCCTGCGCTTCTTCTTCCTCTCTCTGCCGTCTTCTCTTCTCATTCTGTTATGCCGGCTCTCGCTTTTGCGTTTTCCGTTAAGCAGCTGCAGCAGCTGAACGTCCTTCAGAACCGTAAACCACAGTATGGCCCCCTGCGGCTCCCCGGCGTTGCCGGCTCGTCAGCCCCACTATGCTAACCGGCTGTGCCGGTAAGCTCCGCCGAACCCCTGCGGGTTTCGGGCCTTGCGGCTAGGGTCTGATGGCGAACGTCCAGGGCGTGTAGCTGGCTGGCGCCAGCGCGTTCACTGGCCACAAAAGGACGTGGCCGCTGAGGGGCACGCTGTGGCGTGCAGGTGTGTTCCTGCTCATCTCCGCTGCCGTGGCCATGTTCCGGCCAGTCCGGCGCGGAGGGCTGGTCGTAGCACCCCCGGTCAGCTGCTGCAAGGGTGAAATGCACGCTGCGCGCCCCTGCAGCACCCGCCCGGCGTTGCTCCTTTGCCCTCTGCCGCGACGAACTCACCGAAACATGAAGATAACCACTGAGAGGAAAACCAGCATGAACACACATAACGTCAACACCGCCGCTTCTGAATCTTCCAAAACATGGGTTGAACAGGTCAACACCCGTAACTTCCCCCCACAGCTGGCAGAAGAAATGCGTTTTCTGGCGTCACTCTGTGATAAAGAAGAACGCATGTTACACATTGAACGACTGGAACTGATTGACGGTGCCGCTCTTCACATCGTTGATCTGGTGTGCGATTCAGTCACTGACTGGTCAGTGCCACGTCCGTTAATTCCGGCTGCTGTTGTGGCGGCCTGGCTTTTGGCCAAAAAAATGGTGACCTCTGCGTTTGAAGAAGGAGGAGAGGCTGAGTGGGATCGTATCGAGAAGTCTCTGCGCGCGGACCTCATTGTGGGGTACTACCATCCCTGACTCTGTGCGGGCAGGTATGCAATAAAGCTACCTGCCTGATATCCGGGAAATGGCATACCCATTGAAAGTGTTTCCCGTTGAGAAACGTATGGTATAATGTTCCTCAGAAGGAAACAGGAGGCAGTACGTGATAAAAAGCTGGAAGCATAAAGGGCTTCAGAAACTGTTTGAGAAAGGCGACGCCAGCGGCGTTCAGGCTCAGGACGTGGATCGTATCCGGCTGCGCCTGCTGGCGATCGATGAGGCCGTGTCGATCGATGATTTTCGTCTCTATCCTGGTTTCCGGTTTCATCCACTCAAGGGTGACAGGAAAAATATCTATTCGATCACCGTCCGGGCAAACTGGCGTATCACATTTGAATTTACGGATGGCGATGCCTGGATACTCAATCTGGAGGACTATCACTGATGGCAATGTTTAATCCCCCGCATCCGGGCGGGCTGATTACAGAATACCTGGAAGATTACAATGTCTCGCTGCGTTCTCTGGCGAAAAGTCTCGGTGTTTCACCCGCTGCGTTAAGTAAACTGGCGGCAGGAAAGACGTCTGTCAGCGCGGAGATGGCGGTACGCCTGGAGGCCGGTCTGGGTATTTCAGCGAGGCTCTGGCTGGCGATGCAGGCAGCCTGTGATCTTAATAAAGCGCGGGAAGTTACGGATGTATCCCATGTTGAGCTTCATCCGGGGCAGGGACCGGATCTGGCCGCTAAAGTCTGATGCCGGGCCTTTAAAGGATTTCGTTTATCCCCGCCTGGTCTGGGCGGGTTTACGTCCGGCTGAAAACTGCCGCATGCCGTTCCGTCACCGGATAAAGGCTGCGCTGACGCGCAGCTCTGCTCCGTTCGCGTGAGATTATTTCTGTGTGACTGCATCATCTTTACTGTACTGCTTTTACTTCCTCTTCCTCTCCTGCTGTTTATCTCCTTTCTCCCGTCATGCAGCTGCTGCAGCTGAACGTCCTTCAAAACCGTAAACCACAGTATGGCCCCCTCCGGCTCCCCGGCGTAGCCGGCTCGTCAGCCCCACTGCGCTAACCGGCCCTGCCGGTAAGCTTCGCCGAACCCCGTAAACGGGTTTCGGGCCTCCCGGCTAGGGTCTGATGGCGAACGTCCAGGGCTCTGCAGCTGGCTGGCGCCAGCGCGTTCACTGGCCACATAAAGACGTGGCCGCTGAGGGGCACGCTGTGGCGTGCAGGTGTGTTCCTGCTCATCTCCGCTGCCGTGGCCATGTTCCGGCCAGTCCGGCGCGGAGGGCTGGTCGTAGCACCCCCGGTCAGCTGCTGCAAGGGTGAAATGCACGCTGCGCGCCCCTGCAGCACCCGCCCGGCGTTGCTCCTTTGCCCTCTGCCGCGACGAACTCACCGAAACATGAAGATAACCACTGAAAGGAGAACCAGCATGAACACACATAACGTCAACACCGCCGCTTCTGAATCTTCCAAAACATGGGTGGAAAAAATTTGTGTGAATGCCACCAGTCTGGATGAGGAATTACAGGTATCGGCTGATTCACTTATGAGAGGGGAAGGGTTCTATTATCCGACGCGAAATGGTGAATGGGGGCGTGATTTTCTGGTTTTTGATCGGGCTGAAGTCTCTGAGCTGATGTCCCTGAATGTAACCTCACTCAAACGCATAACGTCAAGCGCAGGCAGTGAATCGGCGCTTTACGATACCGGGATAAATTCGCCTGAGCGTTACATCATCAGCCGCAGCGGCACCATCCATAAACGGCTGGGTAACCTCTTTACTGCGGCAGCCATTCACCGGCGACTGGTGCTCGAGATCCTTACCAGGAATAACACTGTGTTCATGGAAAAACTGCACGAAGCACTGGCGGCCGGGCTGGATCTGTATGTCGCATCGTCGGTTGCAAAGGGACACATCCCACTGGAGAAGGCTCTGCATCCGGACCGCAATTTTTATGACACATCAGCGCACCCGAAAGACTGTGATATTCCGTTCTGAATAACATACGGTCCGGTCGGGCCGTTTTATTAAAATTAAAGGAGGGCATTAATAATGAAAAACACTCTGCAAAAGCCTCTGGTAGTCGGCCAGGTTGTCAGTACGAATCTCTATAATAAAGGCCGTGGGGCTGTTTTCGCGATTGAGGGTGAACAAAAACCGGAAACAGTCGGTTCCGTCAAAGGAATAATGACGCGTGGCGGAAATGCTAAATTTGATATTGCATTCTTTAATGGCAGCATTTCCCGAAGTCTCCCTGAAAGCATTCTTCACGGTGTGCAGTGGTCGGTGACAGATGAGGTCATATCCGGGGATGAACTGGAGCAGCTGGTATCACACTGCCTTCAGGTAGAAGACAATAAGCGTAAGCAGATTGACAGAGCTAAGGTGATTTTTGAAAACCTTTGTATTCAGCTGAAAACAGATAAACGATACAGTCATCTTACACAGGAACAGTCCGGCGCGAATCAGGTTACAAAAAACATCAGAAAAGAACTTAAATCACAGTTCCCCGGCGTGAAATTTTCAGTGCGTAAAAATCATTATGACAGCATCACGGTTTCCTGGACTGACGGACCCACTGAGGAAAACGTTAAATCCGTTACTGAAAAATACAGGGACAGCTTTTTTGATTCGTCACAGGATATGTCCGTCTCCTGTCGTTCTGCTTTCAATGTGGTTTATGGCGGCGTGGGATATATTTCTCTGAAAAGGGAGTTTACCGATGCAATCCTCGATAAAGCACTCTCGGAGATTCATAAGAAATACGGTGCAGAATTTGAAGGGGTTAAAATTGATAAAGAGAATTACAAATCAGGCGCACTGTACAGAACGGGGCAGGCGCTTTTCTGGCACAGTCAGGGTTTTGACGGCGAGATAAGACGAGTTATGGAGGTTACGGAGTGATTTATAAAAGGAGCCGCAAGGCTCCTTTATCGCCTTCTGTTTTTATCCGGCATCGAACCGGATAAAAGCAGAAACGGTTCCAGAGATCGCAGAGCTGTCAGAAGAAAACTGAACCATTCAGACAGTCAGTTTCTCTCAATGATCTTACGCGGAATTTTTCCAGCCCTGATATCTTTGTAGTGGCCATCGATGAGCATCGCATAACGGTAACGATTCCTGATGGTAATCTCCCTGTTCTTAACACCTGCATTATACATTCCGACAGCAAGCCACCCGGCTCCGTACTGATTGAAATTTCTTCTCAGCACCATTGCACCGACATAAATGTTGAGGCAGGGATCGGCCCGCATTTTTTCCGGGGTGAGTGCCGGGTATTCTTTCCTGAAGTTTCTGAGCGTGGCGTCATTGATTTGCATGATGCCGTAATCGGTACTGGTTATTTTACCTTTCGCGTCCCGGTTATAATTGATGGCCTTCGGATTGTAGCGGGATTCCTGCCAGGCGATAGCGCGCAGATAGTCGGGATCGATTGAGTACCACTGGCCAGCCTGATTAAAACAGTCAGCCAGAGAATTTGATATATTGAGTCCTGACGCCAGCAGGGCGATTGCAAGAAAAATAGATCGCATAAGGCCACCGGTTTTTAAAGGGAAATGGACGAGGTACAAAACTATAATATCACGATGTCGATATTTTGACACACCACTCGCAAAATAAATTTTGCCTATTATATTGTGTTATATCATTAACTTAGCTCGAAAACGTAGAAAAAACATACAATATCAAGGTTGCCAGATGGCATCTTAAAACAGGCCGGATGGTTGCTGTAAGGAGGCATTATGGCATATTGAATATTTTCAATGTGATATAACCATATTACATTCACAAGCTTCCGGTGGGTTTCTTTCGAGTTTCTTATGAGTGGCTTTAAGGTTGCTATGTGGTTGCCAGTTGGTGGCCAGTCATGGCAGTATTCAGGCATCAGAAACGACGATTGTCTGGGGGCAGAGATTGATGCTCCTCATCGATAAACTGGAATGGTGGGATTTAAAATATGAACGACAATGACGCAGTAAAAAGAAACAGGGTGTACCTTACCGTTCCTTATTCATTGCTTGAAAAAGTTGATATGCATGTTGAGAAGAGACTGGAAGATGGTGAGTCACGAGATGTGGCTAACCGTTCAGCATTCGTTATGGAAATGTTCAAGCTGGGACTCAGAGTATATGAAAATAAAATCAACAAGGATGATGCGGAGAAAACTCTGGATGACAAGTTGGAGCTGATTGCAAAAAATGCCCTTATAAATGGCTTTATGATAGATGCTCTCTTTGGGATAACAAAAGAAACCGTCGATAAATCTTTAGTTGTCAGGAATGCCAGTCTGTTAGAACCAGACTGGCCAAAAGAAATGAAACAAATGGTAGCGGGAAAACTTCTGGAATACTTCAAGTGATTGAAGGGAGGCCTGCATGTAAGCCTCCCTGTTCTCGATTTTCTTCAGTATTGATTTTATTTTTTTTCCTGATTTTTTTCTCTGATTTCCTCAGTTTCTTTTTCAAGCGCCTTACGAATATACCTGCGCAGTGTCAGTGCATTAATTCCGTACTGCGTATATATCTGCTTTCTGGTATGACCGCCGATCAGAACAGCATTGACTGCCTGATCTCTGTCGCGCTTTGAAAGAGGGTTCCTGTTATCATATTTCAATCTCCGTCTTTTAACATTCGGATCTCCTTTTGCCTCTTTCCAGGCTTTTTTTACGTACTGGATACTTACGTCAAGCTTGTCAGCCGTTTCCTCTATGGTTTTACCCATCATCCTCAGTCTGATGACTTTTTCCTTAAATGCCTTTGGAATGATATTCTGTGACGGGTCTTTACCGACATATTTAATCAGCGTCATGGTTGTAATATCGTACTGTTGAAGGATCTCTTTTCTGAGAGCTCCCTGTGACAGTTTCAACCTAATTTCTTCGACATCCTTTTCAGAGAGTTTTCTGTCTCTCTTTTCTTTCGGGAGTTCTTTGTTTTCTCTCTCTGCCACTTTCTTTACGGCGTGATAAATCTGTGAGTGACTGACACTACAGATTTCACTGATCTCTTTCATTGACCGTCTGGGTGTTGCACAGTAGAGGTCATATATCAGCTGCCACCTTCTGTAGCGGTATTCCATCGCTGAAACACCCGTTTTACTGAATACGGTTTTATAAACAGATGACGCCGAGCATAACTGGTCAGCCGCAATCTCATTTACAGACCAGCCCTGATAGAAACGCTCCATTATTTTCTCTTTCTTAATACTGGCTGCGAAATTCTTTTTCTTTTCCGCAGCTTCGTGGTCGCCGGCTGATTTTATTTCAGGGGCAATTTCTTCTTCAGCCACTTCAATCAGGAATGCCTGTTCATTTTTTCTCTGGAGTGTCCGGGCCTGGGCGGAATTAACCACGGCCACCGGAAACGGACAGAACCAGTCAGCACTGACGGCGATCCATATTTCAGGTTCAGCCGATCCCGCTGAAAGTTTCACCGTCCCGATGACCCGATTATAAAAAGATTCTGACAGTGCTGTTCCTGCACTAAGGGAATAAGAATACAGAAAGGGGAGGGGTACAACGCGGCAGGCATAGTAATCGTGCCCATCCAGATCAGCTTTTATCCAGCCCAGCTTGCGGACGTAATGATAGAGCGCATGTTTAATGATGATACTTAAATCACGGCGATGTATTTCTGAATGTATTTGAATTTTCGTGCCGCCGGGATGGGTAACATTCACTATTAATTCTGCGGGTTTAATATTTTTCTCCATATCTGTCAGTACCTTAAATATCATCGATTCAAAATTTCACTGCAACGATAAATAAAATTGATCAGCAAGATCAATAAGTTATGTTGAAGTGTAGACCCTCTGAGCGTAAAAAAGCGTCAGGAAGCAAAGGAATCGTAAGTTTTTTGACAGATGTCGCAACGTTATGTTCGGAAATGTAAGGGGAGGTTGAAAGAGTAAGAATTACTCGGGTCGTACTGCGTGACAGCAGAAATTAAATTAAGTGAAAAACCTTAACATTATATCCCATGCAGAGGAATGTGCATATGAAGGGCAAGATTCTTTCGTCTTTAAAAACCTGTCGTAAGGCAGTGGCGGTAGCGTGCAAGAAGGTCAATTTATTCAGCATCTTAGCTGCCACCGCCATTATGTCCACCCCGGTGATGCAAGCAGAAGCAGTAGACCTTTTTAAGGGCGGGAAAACTACAATCCAGGATACGTTCGGAAGTGGTTCGACAATTATCTGGATCTTGTATACTCTCGAAATTCTAGCCTGTATCTTCACGTACATCAAAACCAAGAATCTGGCCATGTTTGCCAGTGTTGCGGCGGTTCTGGTGTTTGTAAATGTTGCCTTCGGGGTCATCCCTCAACCCAAGTAGTCGATCCTATGGATAAACGTAACCGATACGCCTACCCGGCTACGTTTTCCGAGCAGAAACGCTTTGTGGGGCTGCCACCTGATGAGTTCTGCCTGTATGTGCCTCTGGCGCTGCTGGCGGTTTTTCTCAACATGTGGATTTTCGGCCCCACACTTCTTGCGTCTGTCATCGGAATTCGCCACCTGAAAAAGGGCCGTGGTTCTCAGTACCTTCTCAATCTTGCCTACTGGTGCCTGCCGACCGCCCCCCTGCGGTTTTTCATCAGTAAGCTGCCTGACAGTTTTAAACGGCACTGGGTCGCCTGACCTTCCCCGGAGTCCTCATGGAATACAAGCTGCGAACGGCGGGTAACCGCAATATGGGCGTGGCCATCATTGTGCTGCTGTTCATGACCATTACCGCTATGGCGCTGGCCTGGCGCATTTACGGCGATAACAAAGAACTGACCGACAAGCTGCTCAACAACCGACAGACCATCATCGTGCCGTATGGCGCAGACACGCCTTTCAGTTTTACCGGAGAGCGGGGTGATGCCCGTTATCTGCGCCTGATGGCGCTTGCCTGGCTCAATCTGCGGCTGAACATTAACAGCGATAACGCGCAGGCCAGCCACAGCATGCTGATCGCCTCGGCCTGTGACGGCTCAGAGAAAGAGCTGAAGCCTGTCCTTGCGCAGGAAGCAGCACGGGTTGCCGGTAACAGCGGCAGTTCGGTGTTCTATCCCAAAGATCTGAATGTCTGGACGGACAAGGGCGTTGTGGATATTACCGGCGACCTGGTGCTGACCTACGGCCTCAATGCCGCTGAGCCGGTTCACAAGCATTACCGCCTGCGTACCGACACCCGTAATAACCGTCTCTGCTGGAGTGCTTTTCTGGAGGTTGCAGATGAATAAACGTTCTGTCATCGGCGCGCTGACACTGCTGGCCGCCCTGTCCGGTACCGCGCATGCGGAGCAGCTGACGCTGAACTCCGGTGCCCGCGTTTCCGCCGCCGTCAGTAATACCGATCCCAACTATATCCGCGTCAGCGATGACCGCGTTATCAGCGTTCAGGCCACGCAGGGTGTGCTGACCTCGCGATCGCCGACACCGGATGGCGCCGTGGTGTTCTCGACCGTGGCGGAGAAGCCTTTCACGCTGTTCGTACAGACCGAGTCCGGCTTCGCCTTCTCCCTGCAGGCCACACCGGGTAAGCGGGCGGGTATGTCACTGACCGTTGACAACAGCGAGGTCCGGGGCGGTGAAGAAGCCCGTGAGTATGAAAACAAGCAGGACTCCTACAGCGCGCTCATCAGCGGGCTGGTCAGCCGTTTTATCACCAACCGGAAACCTGCCGGGTATGTGTTCACGAAAAACAGGGATGTGCCGGTCAGTGCAGCGGTCAGCGCCACGTTTCAGATGAAGCCGGTGACCGCCTGGCAGGGCGACCGCATCCGTATCGTGCGCACGGATATCTCCAGCCGTTCTGCGGTTTCGGTCAGACTCAGTGAGCGCTACTTCTGGAGTCCGGGCGTGATGGCCGTGTCGTTTCATCCGCGTCTGGATGTGCTGAAGCCGGGGGCGAAGGTGTCTGTCATCACGGTATTCCGCACGAAGGGAGGTGCTGATGAACATTAACCGGCTGGTGCTGACCCGTCAGCGGAAGCTGATGGCCATCATCCTGGGGGCCGTGATTTTTGTTATCGGTATCCTGTATGCCGCCAACCGGCAGGCAGTGGCCCCGGCCCCGACGGAAGAAACCCCTGCGGATGCTGCCACCCCCGAGCCGGACCTGACCGGCGGTACGGTCAGTAACACCTTTGACGGTAACGGGCAGAACTCACTGCTGGTCGATTCCCAGCGACGGGAGCAGGAAGCGAAAGAGCACCTGTCGAATATGGAGAAGCAGTTTAAAGGTCTGCAGGATCAGCTGACTGAATTCATGAGCACCAACCAGAGCCTGAATCAGAAAGTAGACGAGCTGACGCAGAAGCTGAACACAGCGCAGTCTCAACCGGGAGCGACAGCGCAGGCGCAGGGCGGTGGATACATGCCACCACGTACTGAGTATGCGGTGGGACCGGCTCCGGTCCAGACCGGGCAGATCGATAACGCACTGCTGGATTACTCAAAGTGGCAGAAGAAACCCAAAGACAGCTCGTTCTGGGTGCCCACCGGCACCTTCTCCGATGCCATCGTTATCGAAGGGGCTGACACCAACGCATCGGTACGGGGTGAGAAAAATCTGGTCCCGATGCAGTTCAAGCTGAAAGGGCTGGCGCGTCTGCCGGGTAACAACCGGCTCAACCATCTGGATAACTGTTTTGTCACAGCTGCAGCGTATGGCGATATCTCCAGTGAGCGTGCCGTCGTTCAGCTCCAGCGACTGTCCTGCATTATCGACGGCAAACATATCGACCAGGAAGTTAAAGGGCATGTGGCCTTCTACGGCAAGGCCGGTATCAAGGGCGTGCCGGTCATGCGTAACGGCAAAATTCTGGGGCTGGCGTTTGCTTCCGGTGCGCTGGGCGGTCTGGGACAGAGTGCGTCCCAGGTCGGTCAGACCGTTGCCGGGCTGGGGGCTACAGCCAGCCAGAGCGGTGGCGATGTTGCCCGCAGTGCTGCAGGAAACGGGGTCTCAAAAGCCGCTGACAAACTGGCTGATTACTACATAGAACGGGCCGAACAGTACCACCCGATTATTCCCATCGGGGCCGCCAACCGCGTGGAGGTGGTCTTTATCGAAGGGTTCCGGGCGAAGTTCATTGAGGATGAAGAGGCGGCACAGCTGGCGAAAGAGGCGGATAAAGCCGTTGATGACGCCACGACACAGGCCACCGGGAACAGCGGTCTGCCGCCGGAGCTGGTCGGCAAGCTGGGCGATGCGACACATCTCAACATGAATGACTTTGTGGCACCGGTTGCCGGTCAGCGCCAGGGGGCAACGCCACAGGGTGTGACGCCATGAGTAATACGCGCATGGATCATGCAGAGCACTGCGGCTGGATGGTGTTCACCGACCGTACGGTTTCGCTTTTCGGACGGGAAGCAGACAAGCGTATTCCCGGACTACGCGAGCTGGGCTTCTTCATCAAGAAGGTTTACTGCAAACCGGGCCTCATTCCGGATGACGGCTACGTCTCACTTTTCGGCGAAACACTGAGACGACTTCTTGAAGTTGCGCCCGGCGATCCCTTTGCCCTTGACCTGCTTTCCCGGCTGGGGACCAACAGGAAATACAGCGATCTTTTTATCGATATCACCGAAAAAGCCAGCCTGCCCGGTGGCCACTCAGATAACGGAGAACACCATGACTAAATTCAATCCGCCTGCGATAACCGTGCTGGCGTTACTGCTCAGCGGCTGCGCCGGTATGAACAGTGAGTTCCAGTTCGACAAACCGGCGAAGGATTCCGGCGTCTGGATGGCAGAGGCGGATGATATGTCCGCCTCTGCCAGCCGGAATGCCCCTTCTGCCGCTTCGCAGGGCAACAGTATCCGCCTGGAGGATTACCGGCTTATCAATACCGGCAATATTCAGCTGGACCCGCAGCGGGAGCCGGTACGTCCCGTCGGCAGTGTGAGCGGAGCGGGCATTCCCCTGCAGACGGCCGCAGGTGAACCCCGTCGCCTGTTCAGCGAACCCTCTCGTGGAACACCGGTGACGACGTCCCAGGGCGTTTACTGTAATGCGCCGCACTGTTTCCCCGAACCTGCTGCCGCCTTTCGTCGCCCTGACGGTGTGGCGCGCATCTGGATAGCGCCGTACGTGTCGCCTGACAACAGTGTGCATATGGGTGAGGTGATTTACACGGTGGCCAGTCCGGCAGACTGGAACGGCATTCTGATGTGAGGCAGCCATGAAATTCTTCAGTAAATTCAAATTTGACCCGCTGAATGTCGTGGATACGGTTGCCGGAATTATGGGCGATCGCGATACCACGACAGAAACGCGGAAAATGCTCAACGAGATGGACTATCCGCATATCCGCGACCTGATGACCTTCAGGGATTACGACAGCGAAAGTCAGTTATGGGTAAACAAAGATTCGCTGGGTTTTGTTATTGAGTCACAGCCGCTGCTGGGTGCCAATGAAAAACTGGCGGAAGGGCTGGAGTATCTGATCCGCGATATCGTTCCGCGCGAAACGCCGCTGCAGGTGCTGCTGATGTCGACCCGTGCGGTGAAAGAGCAGGTGCAGTACGGTCTGAAAGACTTTGCCTGGAAGGGCCACCGGGCAGAGGAATGTAACGATCTCACCGCGCGTTTTTACCTGAACGGTGCGCGCTATACCTTTGGCAACGGGCTTGACCATCCCCTGACCCTTCGGGACTACCGGCTGTTCTTTACCTGGAGCATGCCGGTTAAAAACGTCACGGAAACCGATCTGATAAAGGTGCGTGATGTCAGGCGAAATGTGCTGAATGGCCTGAACGCGGCGGATGTCCAGTCTGTTGCGATCGGCGTGGATGAGTTCAGTGGCGTCCTGCGCGAGTATTTCAACCACGACCCTGCACGTCTTGAAATGTACGATTCGAAGTATGACCCCGCCGCTGACCTCAGCACGCAGTTTGTGGACAGGACCACGTCCTGGCGCGTAAAGACATCGCATATCCTCGTTGAAGGCAGCGACAGGGAAAACAAACCTTTCAGTTCACGGATGGTGAACCTGAACCTGGATCAGAACCCGACAGAACACTTCCTGTGGCAGAACGGCAATATTATTCAGGATCTGATGTCGCCGACCAACGGCATCCCGTGCCCGTTTATTTTCACGATGGTGCTGGTGACCGAAGAACAGATGAAAAGCCAGGGCGAGGCAAACAGCAAATTCCTGTCACTGGATTCGCGGGTTAACACCAGTTACGCCAAATACATTCCGAGCACGAAGGCGCAACACGCCGAATGGGGCGATGTCCGCACCCGGCTGCTGGCAAACCAGACCTCACTGACCAGCTATTTCTGCGGTCTGACGCTGTTCTGTCCTGATGACGATGACCTGACCTCGCGTTACACCGAAAAAGCGCGTAACGCCTTTGCGGTGCAGGGGCTGAAGCTGGTCCGCGCCGACTTTATGCAACTGCGTAACGTGCTGGCCACCATTCCGTTCTCGATGGTGGATAAAAAACTGCGCAGCGACTGCCGTAAGACCGGCGGGATGCAGCGCGCAGAAGCTTTCCATGTGGTCAATCTGCTGCCGATCATCGGGGATAACAAACTTTGCCGTTCCGGCATTCTGATCCCCAGCATCCGCAACCAGGTGGCGTTCATCAACGTGTTCGACGAGTCACTGCCTAACACGAACTTCAACTGGTTTATGTCCGGGACATCCGGGGCCGGTAAGTCGGTGCTGGCCAACTCCATCGCGCGATCTGTGCTGGATGACGGCGGTGATGTGGCCATTCAGGATATCGGTGATTCGTACAAAGCCGCCTGCAGCAGCCTGGGTGGCACCTACATTAACGGGGAATCCCTGCGGTTTAACCCGTTTGCCAACGTCACCAACATCACACTGGCGGCAGAACGTATCCGTGACCAGTTATGCATCCTCGGCAGTTCGAACGGCCTGCTGGATGAAGTTCACGAGTCGCTTATCCTGGAGGCCATCACCGAGTCGTGGCCGCAGTACCAGCAGGACATGCGTATTGACCACGTGGTGAGTTATCTGAAGAAGAAGCAGGACGATGTGTCGAAGCAGCACTCTTCCCGCATCGGTGGCCGCATTGATGAAATCACCACACTGCTGAGCAAATACTGCACGTACGGGCTTTACGGCCAGTTTTTCAACTCCTCTGAGCCGACACTGAAGCACGGACTGCAGTTTGTGGTGACCGAACTGGGCGACCTGAGAAAACAGGCTGACCTGCTCTCCGCGATCCTGTTCACCATCATGATCTGGAACGAGAACATGATGTACACCTCGCCGCGTAACAAGAAAAAAATGAACATCATTGATGAAGGCTGGAAGCTGCTGGGCGGGTCCAGCACCAAAATCAGGGACTTCATCGAGGAGGGCTACCGTACTGCACGTCGTCATAACGGCTCTTACGGCACGGTCACACAGGCCATCAGGGATAAAAATCTGTCCACCGCTGCGCTGGCGGCCTACGACAACAGCTCGTTCAAATTTACCTGTATGCAGGATGCGAAGTCCTTCACGACCTTCCAGAAAGAGGAGCCGCACGCATTCAGTGAACTGGAATGGGAAATGATCCGCAAGTTCCCGCCGGCTAAAAAGGCCCGTTACAGTTCGTTCCTGCTGAGTGTCGGGGAATATTCCAGTTTCCACCGGCTGCTGCTGGACCCGCTCAGCGACGGCCTGTTTTCCTCGAAAGGTGACGACTTCACCTACCGCGAAAAACGACTGAAGGAAGGGGCGGATATCAAAGACATCCTTTTTGAAATGGCCGAGCACGATCCGCATAAAAAACACATTGTTAACGCGTTACGGGAGATGTCGCTGTGAATACAAAATCTGTCGTTCTCGCCGTTATGCTGTCGGTGTTACTCAGCACCGGCATCAGCGCTGCAGTCAGCCAGTATCTGCTGAAACCGCCGGGCATGGTGACCTTTGATATGAAAAACACGATGAATGCGTTCATCCGGCAGAGTGCAAAAATGGATCTGACTGAGGAGCAGCGCCGCCAGCTGCTGGCCCGCTTCGACCGCGGACTCACGACTGTTACCCGTGACTATGCACAGGAGAAGCATGTGGCCATTGTGGTCAGTCCCGCCGTTGTCACCGGCCTGCCGGATGCCACGCCGGAAATCCAGTCGCGTCTGGCTGCCGCGATGAAGCAGGGCGGTCAGTAACCCCCCCGATCACCACAACCCCGGAGAGTAACGATGAAACGCATCCTTTGCGGTGCCCTGGTGAGTCTCGCCTGTATGAATGCGGGTGCGGCCAGTCTCGGCATCTGGGGCGACACCTGGGATGTCCGCGAACAGAACCTGATAAGCGTTCTGAAGAACAACCTTCAGGAACATTTTGGCGCTGAGACACAGGAGCAGGTGGCAGACGAAATGCGTCAGCGGGTGGAGGAAAGCGCGATGCGCCCGCCGCCGGTTGAGGGGCTGGTGACCAGCCGGAAAACACAAACCCGGTTGTATGACCCGGCCTTTGTCGTTAACCGGGATATCGCCGATCAGAACGGCGTGGTGTTTGCCCGTAAGGGGCAACGCGTCAGCCCGTTCGACGTCATCCCTGTTTTCGATGAAACGCTGTACTTCATCGATGCGGATGATCAGCGGCAGATAACCTGGATGCAGCAGCAGCGCCCGGCCACCACATCGAGCCGGATAATCCTGGTCAACGGCAATATCCGGGACAGCGCCATGTCGCTGGGCAGCCGGGTTTACTTTGACCAGAACGGCACCCTGACCGCGAAATTTGGTATCCGCCAGGTCCCGGCGGAAGTGAAACAGGCACCGGGAAAACCCCTTTTTGCCATTACTGAATACGGTCTGCCAGACCGTTAATTACCGGAGAAATTTTGTGAAAACAACAGCAGAACAATTTCAGCCACAGCGTGTACTGATTGATGGATCTGAAGTCACGGTTATCGACGGGGATATGAACAGAAGCCTTTCTTCGTATTTCCCCGCGTCAGCCGTTCAACGTGAAAACAACCTGCCGTCTGATACCCACAACCCGGAGATTTCCCTGTGAAAAAAACATTACTCAGCGCACTGATGGCCCTGACCGTGACCACGTTCTCTGCAGGCGTTGCCGTTGCTGCCAGCAGCACGTTTACTCCTGAACAGGAAAAAGCCATTGGCACCATCGCGGCTGATTACCTGCGTGAACATCCTGAACTGCTGGTTGAAATGAGCCAGAAACTGCAGCAGCAGGCGCAGGACGAGCAGAGCAGTCAGGCAGTCAGTGCCGTGCTGAAGAACCAGGACGCGCTGCTGAATGAGCCGACATCGCCGGTACTGAATCCGAAAGGTGCAGTCGCGGTCATCCAGTTCTTTGACTACCAGTGCATTTACTGCGCGAAAGTGGCCCCGGTAGTGGAGCAGTTCATCAGCAATAACCCGGATGTGCGTTACATCTATAAAGAGTGGCCAATCTTCGGTAACCGCTGGCCCGCTTCGATTGAGGCCGCGAAAACCGGCCTGGCCGTCTACAGAGAAAAAGGGGCGGATGCTTACCACCGTTACCATGCCGCGATTTATGACACCGGACATAACGAAGGAAAGCTGACCGGAGACGATATCCGTGCTGCAGCAGCAAAAGCCGGTGTGAAGGATTTGCCTGAGAACATTGCCGATGGCAGCGGGCTGGCAGCCAATCAGGTACTGGCAAAACGTCTGCAAATCCAGGGTACACCGGCCTTTATCGTCATGCCGGTGCAGGGCGCAAATGCCGGTAACGTCTCGTTTATCGGCGGAGCCGCTGAGCTGAGTACCCTGCAGGCGGCGTACGACAAAGCCAGGGGGAACTGATATGGGGTGGCGCGCAGTCAGTCTGATCATGGTCCTGTGGTTCAGCCTTCCGGCGCAGGCGAAAGACCCCACCTGTGATGGCCGCTGGGTGAATCCCATTACCGATGTGTGCTGGGAATGTCTGTTTCCCATGAGTATCGGTAACGTGAAAGTCTCGGCAGGTAAACTGCCGGACACACCGAATCCGTCATCGCCGATCCAGTTCTGCCCTGTGCCGCCACCGGTATTTGAACGGCCGGGTATTGCGATTGGCTTCTGGGAGCCGTTCGCCATGACCGATGTCACCCGGGCGCCGGGCTGCATGGTCAATATGGGCGGTTTCACCATCCCGATCCCCGGCGCACCGACCGGCGCGGGAACAAAGACGGCCAATGAACACCCGGGCACGTTCTACAACGTTCACTGGTACAAATACCCGCTTATCTCCTGGCTCAACATCATTACATCCGCGATGTGCATGCAGGGCGGTGAGTACGATATCGGTTATCTCTCCGAGCTGGACCCGATGTGGCATAACGACAATCTCTCGCTGTTTATTAACCCGGAAGTGATGCTGTTTGCCAACCCGGTTGCGCAGATGGCGTGTGCTGCTGATGCGCTGGCATCGGTGGCGGGTAAACCGCTCGATGCACTGTTCTGGTGTGCCGGTTCTCACGGCTCGATGTATCCGTTCACCGGCAACATCGTCAATGAGTCTAGCGGCCTGAACAGTGCGGCACTGCTGACAGAACGCATGGATTTCAAGCTGCACCGTGAAGGACTCATCATGGATTCCGTGGGCCAGAACCGCGCGGTCTGCTACGAGTACCCGACCGCCATCATGCCAAAGAGCCGCTATCGCTATCAGATGGTGAACACGATACCGGACGTGGCCAACTGCCATCCGTTCGGGCGTAACGTCATGCTCTGGCAGACCGGCAAAGAGATGCCCGTGTCGAAGAAAAATTACGGGTATCTGATCTGGAAAAAGCGCAACTGCGTTGTGCTGTGAGGACCAACCAATGAAACGACAGACAATCACCCTGCTGCTGGCGCTGGGGCTGACAGCAGGCCATGCCCGCGCCGGAGATGGTCCGGAACCCACGCAGTTGAAGGACACGCAGAATGAACAGGCCTACTTCCTTTCTTCGTCAGTGCCGGAGAAAAAGCTGGCGCTGCTTATCCAGGCGGCGGAGGAGGCGGGAATACCGGTGTACTTCCGGGGGCTGGTCGGTGACAGCATGGAACAGACGGCAAAATTCATGATGCATCTGGTGACCACCTACAAAGTGCAGGGCGTGCAGATTGACCCGATACGGTTCGAAAAGTACGGCGTGGATCAGGTTCCGGCGCTGGTCCGAAAGTGCGGTGAGCACTTCGACATTATCTACGGCGATATCGCGCTGGACCAGGCACTGACGATGATTAACCGCCGTGGAGAGTGCAGCGGCGTGAAGCCGTAGCCCTGTCACCGTACATCTGCCCGGAGAGCCGGGCAGATTTTATCCCCATCCGAGGAACCCGATGAAAAACGTAACCCGCACCCTGCTGCAGGGAATGCTGCTGGCCTGCGCGTCAGTCAGCGCGCTGGCGGCCCCGATGGACACCGCAAATCAGGAAGGTGTGAATGCCGGAAAGGCGGCATCCGGCACCACCACGGGCGACCCGAATAACTATTTCGAGAACTACAGCGCGGATGCGCCGCAGCAGTCGTATTACGGGGGCGGCACGCAGACCGACACGAATATGGACGTGCTGGGACAGAAGGAACTCAGCACCTCCGACCTGGGCCAGTCTGCGCGTGAATCGTACGTTAACAACCCGGCAGACAACATCAGCGCTGATTCCGACATGATTAAGCTGTCGGATGATATCCGCAGCAAAGCAGAGTCCCTGACCGGTCAACAGTGTGTCGCGCAGGAGCTGAGTAAAACCACCTGGACCACGCACAGCTGTGAGATGGCCACGGAGCTGAAACAGACCTGTACCCGGCGCGCGACCATCGGCACCACCGGCAGCCGCGAAACCTACAGCACGCAGCTGGTCCTGAACGCCGGCGATGTCTCCGCAAAGGATCTGAATGACTGGTGGATACAGTATGACGTCACTGTACCGGAAGACGGCACCATCAGCAGCGGCAGGTGGGAGCTGTTACAACCCTCAGCACCTGACTATCACGGCGGGGGGTTCAATTTTTCAGTGCGTGTTCTGGGACAGAATGTCACAACCGACCTGAACCGTTCAGGCAGCCTGAATATCAGCAAACAGTCAGTAAAAAAAGGGCAGGTTATCAGCCTGCAGATCCGCTGGAATACATCAGGTAACGGCGGGTCGTACCAGAACACCCTGAAGACTTTTCTGGCGAACGGGCGATACGTTCTCCGGGCCACGTTCCCGATGGAAGGCGTGCGCGATACGGTGAAAGCGACCATTGACTGGACCGACAGCTGTCCGGCCAGCATGGGGGATGCGGTGAAGCTGAGCGAAGTCTGCAGCGAACCGGGCGGTAACCGCAGCGTGACCGTTGGCGGCGCGATTTACACCCTGTACAGCGACTGCTGGGGTTACACCACCACCTGGAGCGTGTACGAGAACGACACCAATACCTGCCAGGCGCTGATAAAGGATCGGAACTGCAGCGAGGGCACCCGCACCTGTACGCAGAAAGTCGGCAATCTCTGTGTGTACCAGAAAATGACTTACCAGTGCGCCCATACGGAAAAGAGCACCGGTTACCTGTGTGGCTCCGAGTTTTACTGCTCTGACGGCAGCTGCGCCAGCATGCAGGCCGGGCAGAACCAGAATTTCAGTGAAGCCGTTTCGCAACTCGCCGCGCTGGCCGCAGCCGGTAAAGATTTTGCGGGTATGGACGCCAACTCAGCACGGGCATTCACCGGAAAAGCGATGTTCTGCCGCCAGAGCGCTGCCGGGTTCAGCAACTGCTGCAAAAGCGGGGGCTGGGGACAGAGCGCCGGACTGGCGCACTGCAACACCGAAGAAAAAGCGATTGGTCAGGCAAAAGAGAAACTCCTGACCGTCAGCGTCGGCACCTTTTGTTCGAAAAAAGTCCTCGGTGTGTGCCTGCAGAAAAAAGAAGGCTACTGCGTCTTCGATAACAAGATTGCCCGCATCGTGCAGGAGCAGGGACGACGTGACCAGCTGCATGTCGGCTTCGGATCGGCGAACAGCCCGGACTGCCGGGGCATTCAGGTTACTGAGTTGCAGACCATCAAATTCGACCATATCGATTTCACCGATCTCTACAACGAGCTGAACAGCAACGTGAAGCTGCCTGACCAGAACGAACTGAATCAGCGCATCACATCAGATATTCAGAACAGCCTGAACACCAAAGGGAGGTAAGGATGAAGAGACTGACAGCGCTGCTGCTGATCGCCTCCCTGCCGCTGTGTGCGGCAGAGAAGACGGAGCCTGACGGCTACAACTACGATCCGGCGGTGGGCTGGTACTGGTACAACCAGCCCGTGCAGAAAGATGATGATGCGCGTCAGGCGCAACCGCCGCCACCGCCACAGGAAAGCCCCACCGCCCGGATGAAACGCCTGCAGGCGTTCCGCGACAACCTGATGAATGAAGCGATGCTCCACCCGACCACGGAGAACATCCGCCGTTACAAGGTGATGCAGGACTGGATGGTGAATCAGGCCAGCCTGTTTGCTTCGCGCTGGGAGAAGGTTCTGCTGGAAAACCCGGAGCTGGACTACAGCCTGCAGCACCCGGTTTACAACGGCACGGCAAACATTCAGTACACGCAGCAGCGGCAGAAACAGCAGCAGGCCATTCGCTACGTGAACCAGCGTTACGGCGTGTTCTTCTTTTATCGCGGCAATGAACCACTGGATAACCGGCTGGGCGCGGTGGTGAAAGAGTTCAGTGAGCAGTACGGCCTGCCCGTTATTCCCGTCACGGTCGATGGCCGGGTCAATGCCGACCTGCCGGACACCCGTCAGGACGGCGGTCAGGCACAGAAAATGAAGATTTCGCATTTCCCGGCGATTTACCTGGTCGAACCCCGCACCAAAAAATATCAGCCGCTGGCGTACGGATTCATCACTCAGGATGACCTGGCCCGCCGCATGCTCAACGTCGTCACCGACTTCAAACCCGAGGACTGAAACATGTTTACACGCCTTATCGCCGTACTGCTGATGGTGGTGCCGGTACTCACCACGGCCGGAACCATCGATGATATCGCCCGCCTGGAACAGGCCAAAGACACCGGTGCGCAGACAGCGGAACCGCCAGCTGCCGGACGCAGTGAGAAGCCCGGCGCTAACCGCACGCCGCTGAAACCGGTCTGGTTCCACCTCAACGACGGGCGCAGCGTGGATATCAGCCACTGGCAGATCGTGCATTTTATCCGCTCTGACTGCCCGTACTGCCACCGGTTCAATCCGACCCTGAAAGCCGTATCCGGGCAGCTTGGGATCGGGGTGTTTGTCTACAGCTTTGACGGTGTGGGTGACGCGGTGTTTCCTCATGTCCTGCCGGTGAATGACGGCATCCTGAAAGACTTCTTTGCCGAACTGCCGCAGGCCACGCCAACCGATTTCATCATCAACACGCAGTCCCTGGTCACCATCCCGCTGTCCCAGGGGGAACTGACCGAAGACACGTTAAAGCAGCGCCTCGATGAGTCGTTTGCCCTCGCCGATCGTCTGGGGGTGCTGTGATGACAACCCGTCCCCGGCTTTTCTATGTCTCTGTGTCAGATGAAGTGATGGATGATGAATTCAGTGACAGTGTTGTCAGCGATCTGATGGCCTGGCTGACTGACGTGAACCGGATGGTGGTTAACTGCTATCACGCCGGGCGTGCGGTCACCGAGCTGGTGATGCATCAGGGGAACGGCAATCTTCTGTGTCTCTCCATCTGGAGTGATGCACTCAGCGTTCCCCGTGTTACCCCGGATGATATCCGCCTGTCCTCCAAAGAAATCGCGTTACCGGATACGACAGACACGCTTATCCTGGTCACGAAAATGGCGCGCCACGCCGGGCTGGTCCCGGCCCTGTCGCCGTACCCGCAATCAAGCACCGTTCTGGAGTACATCCGCAATGAATAAACTCAGAGAAGCTGCCGTGTTATGGGGCAGTCTGATGGCTGTCTGCTCCGGCGTTCACGCGGATGTGCAGACCGATATCAACAAGTTCTTTAACGACATGGGCGGCGGCGGGGCAAACGTCACCAAAGCGGCGGCCTGGCAGGGCCAGTCAGCGGGTTACCTGACGGGCGGTAACCTGTTCGTGCGTACGCCGGTGCGTAATATCCAGCTGATATCCGTCACCCTGCCGGATATCAAATCGGGCTGTGGCGGTATCGATGCGTACCTGGGGTCGTTCTCGTTTATCAACGGCGATGCGATCAAGGTGATGGGTAAACAGATTATGTCCAACGCCGTGGGCTATGCCTTTGACCTTGGTCTGGAAACCATCTGCCCGCAGTGCAAGAGCGTGAAGGACTATCTGCAGAAGCTGTCTTCCGACGTCAACAACATGAATATCTCCACCTGCCAGGCTGCGCAGTCTATCGTTGGCGGGCTGTGGCCAAAAACCCAGGCTGCCAGCCAGCAGATCTGCCAGGACCTGGGCAACAAACACGATGTGTTCTCTGACTGGGCTTCCTCACGTCAGGGGTGTGGCGTGGGCGGGCAGAACAACAACGTCTATAACAAGGCGACGGAGGAGGAGAAAAAACGCATCCCGCGTAACCGCAACCTGACGTGGGAAACATTCAGCAAGCTCAATCAGTTCTTCAGCAATGACAGAGCACTGAAAGAATTCGTGATGTCGATGGTCGGTACGGTTATTTACGACGCACAGGGTAATCCGACGTTCCTGCAGCCACGCGGCGGCAGTGAGTCGATGTTCAACACGCTGCTGAACGGAGGCACGGAGAAGGTCTACCGTTGCAATGACACCACGTCCTGCCTGAAGCCGACGATTTCCAAACTGACGCTGACGGAGGCACAGGGGATGACCGGTCGCGTACGCGACATGCTGAATGAAATCTTCGAAAAATCACGCAACGACAGTGCCCTGACGGCAAATGAAAAGGCGCTTATCAGCAGCACCCGCGTGCGTATCCTGCGCTACACCATCGACTCCGCGTCCGTGGGGATGGATTCCAGCGTGGTCAGCAGCCTGGCGGAGTACATCGCGGCTGACATGGTGATGTCATACATCAACGGGCTGCTCGATGTAGCGGCCACCAGTGCCGCAGGTTCACTCGATACTGATGAAGAGAACAAACATTTTCGTGAAAACCTGCGGCAGGTCCGCAATGAACTGAGCGCGCGCGTGGCCCGCATTCAGGTGCAGCAGAGTGGACTGGCGGAATACGATCGCAGTCTGGCCGAAACACGCCAGCAGCTCTCTTCCTCCGTGTCTGACAATATCCTGTCCAACTACCAGTTCGGGGGTAACTAATGGCGCTTGATATGTGGGTCGCCAGCGGTGGCGGCATGATCACAATGGGGCTGAACGCAGTGGCTACCATCATGCAGAATGACGGCTGGAAAACGCTGGTGTGGATAGCGGAACTGCTGGGCATCATATTCTGTATCCTGACCTGGCTGAAAACTCACGATCTGAAAGTGATGTTCATGTGGGGGCTGACGTTTGTGCTGGTCACCACGCTGCTGCTGACGCCCAAAACGACCGTGGTGGTTAATGACCTGACCGCGCCACAGACGATTGGTCGGGTCGATAACGTCCCGATTGGACTTGCTATACCGTTGTATCTGGTCACCGGGACCGGCTATACGCTGGCAACGTTGTATGAAGATACGTTCCATTTCCCGGACGAGCGGGCTTACACCAAAACCGGGATGCTGTTCGCCTCCAAACTGATGCAGGACAGCTTTACCATCCAAAGCCGCGATCCGGTTCTGTCCTATAACCTGGTGGAATACACAAAGCAGTGTGTGGTTCCCGATATCATGCTGAATCAGAAATATACCTATCAGGACGTAATGGAATCTGCTGACGTCCAGTCGGTGATTTTCAGTAAACCCAGCCCGCTGCGCGGAATAATGTGGAGAGATTCTTCAGGCGCTAACTTCATGTACTGCCGTGATGCGGCACCAAGACTGAAAACGCTGCTGCAGGCACAAAGTAATGCCACCGGGACCACATTCCTGACTCATGCGGCGAAAATGCTGCCCGGCAGTACCGCACCTCAGACCGTATATGCCGACCAGCTGGCCGGTTCCTATAATTACTTTTTTGACAGCAGTAAATCCGCTCAGTCCATCATGTTGCAGAACATCGCGGTTGCCGGATTGAGGAGAGGGATGAACAGCTACGTTAAGGGAATGAACGACACCGCCTCGATGGTGGATATCGCCTCGGAGTCGTCGCTGATGAAACTGCGGCTTTCCCATGCCGTGAGCTACACCATCGCAACCGAAGTGCTGCCGCAGCTGCACACCGTGCTGATGCTGTTCTGTGTGTGTATCTTCCCGCTGATGATCCTGGCGCTGTTTATCCGGGAACTCGCACTGTCCGTCATCAAAAGCTATCTGAACTTTATGGGGAGCCTGATGCTGTGGCCGGTGATGTTTGCCATCTTCAACTTTGCGGTGAACTTCAGTACGCAGAACAGTTATCACTCTACCGGTCCCACGCTGTCCAACGTGAGCCGGCTGATGGAAACCAGCAGCACGACGGCCGGTATCGCGGGCTGGCTGATGCTGTCTATCCCGTTCCTGGCGTTCCGTCTGTTTACCGGCCTCGGCCAGGGCTTTGCCAGTCTGAGTTCGAGCCTCGGCAGCGCGCTCAGCAGCGCGTCTGCAGGCGACTCTGCGGCAGTGGCTTCCGGTAACCACAGCGTGGGTAATGTGCAGGTTGATAACGTCAACGGCTTCAAAACCAACCTGAACCGGGAATTCCGTGCAGGGCTTAACACGACGCAGCTGCCGAACGGCGCACTGGAAACCGGCACCGCTGCCGGCGGGACCGTCTATGATTCGACGGGCGCCATGAGTCGTCTGCCGGTTGATCTGCATCTTGACCGGCATCTGGCCAGCGCGGCCCAGAAAATGACGCGGGACAGCATGAGCCAGACCGAAGCCGCGCAGCAGGGGTATAACCACTCTGTGCAGCAGAACGCCTCGCAGCTGCGCCAGTTCCATGAGCAGTTCGGTAACAGTGATACCGCCACGCTGTCCGCCTCTACCGGTATGAGCGTGAACGACTCTGAACGGGTCAGCCGTATGCAGAGCGTGGCGCAGGATTATGCCAGCCGGAACAACGTCAGTCTGACCCAGGCGTACTCAGAGCTGGAAGATAAGTCCCGCAGTATGTCAGTAAATGCCGGTGCGAGAGGCTCTGTTAACTTTAACTCAGGTGATGCTATCTGGGGCAAAGCCGGTACATTCCTAGGCGGTGTATCAGTGAAAGGTGATATCCATGCGGGTGTGGACATGAATGGTAAGACCGGCTCCACTTCTCAGGTATCAGAAGGTGGCCAGAGCGGTAAGGATAATTCGCACACTGTCTCCGCACGGGAAGCACAGGACTTCAGCCAGGGGATGGATGTGTTGCGTAACTACAACATGAGTTACAACGGCCAGCACGTTGACAACAACGCGGCCGGGCTGATGAACCAGATTTCCACGGGTATTAACACCTCAGACAGTCAGTTCCAGCAGTATTCAACCAGCCAGTCGCACACGCATGAGCTGCAACGAATGGCATCTGAAACCGATACGCTCAGCGCCAGTGCGCGTGAGAACTACAATCAGCAGTTTGTGGAATGGGTACAGAAAAATGCACCTAACGATGCGCGTGAAGTGCTGACCAACACCTCGGATGAAAATGTGCAGCAGCAGAGGGAAGCGCTGGTAGAGCAATTTGTGCAGGAGAAACTGCAGGGCCGTATACAGGGAGACTATGCACAGAATGCGGGTCGCACCGGTGAAGGTATGCACGCACCGGCAAACAACGCACAGCCCGGCAGCGACTGGGATGATACAAACGCAAAAATAGACGGTCGTATCGTCGGGAATAATATCAATATCAACGTAAAGGGAAATGTTGACGAGATATCTGATGCTGTCAAGGGAAGGGAAGATTATGCTAAATATGAGATGGGAAATGGCCGTGAAAATAGTCAGTCTGGCATGGATAATCAGAAGAAAGATTTTAAAGAAGCTGATAAAATATTCTCTAACAACAAGGATGCGGCTGATGTACATCAGGATTTGACTTCGTATAACTTGAAAGATGCTAAGACCTACAAAGACTTCTTGAATGATGACAAATAAAAATTTTTCAAAAAGGTGGTGGTATTATGAATATTACTTACAGTGAGGTTAAAAGCGATTCAGCGAAAATAGTTGAGTCCATACTATCCTCTGATAGGGAAATACCATCCCTAAAACGGATTGTGGGGGTGCTTAAATATCACATTGCACTATATGTTTTTTTCGCGACCCTATCCTTTTTTCTACCGAAAGTAGACAAAGGTAGTGGGGTGTTTTTTTTGGTTGCTGCTTTCGGTGTGATGCATTGGTTTCTCTTGGTTTCATTGATGTCAAGCTATGCAACCTTATTTTTTATGGTACGTGACACAAAGGTAAAAGAACTTAAGCTGATGGTTTTGGTTCGTAGTAAGATCAAAAGTTATAGTATGGTTTGGGCTTTTGGTATTGTGTTGCTTGGTTTAATTTCGATATCAACTGAGCTTAATATTGGCGCCTTGGTGTTTGGTAATTTAATTATAAGTGTTTTGGGGTTGATTATATTCAATTTGGATATGTCTCGCTTTCAAATTTCATCTTTACTCGGTGCGATTTCTGCTGCAAAAGATAGTTTTTCAAAAAGGAGCTAACATGGTTTCTGACAAGGAAGTATCTACAGGAGGACATGATGTCGTTCTGATTTCTGAGGCGATGCTGGAGCCTGTAGTGAGGAGAGCCTCCTTCCTCACTACACTCAGCAGGATTAAGTATCATCTTACTTTGTATCTCTTTTTCGTTATCTGTGCTTTTTTCTCACCTGACTTTGGGCTGAGTCGATATGTGTGGTTCTGCATCCTGATATTTGGTGTTGCGCAGTGGGTTTACTTCATCAGGTTTATGTTTAGCTGTGATCCTTTTTTCGCGGCAATCCGTGAACCCCGGTTAAGAAAACTCAGGCTGGCAAAGGAAATATCATCAAGAACTCAGACCTACGGGTTGTTATGGTTTGTGATAATCGCGATGTCAGGAATGATCGCCCTGTCTACAGAGCTGAATATCGTTGCTCTTGTTGCCGGTGATTTGATATTTACGATTATTGCCATTTCAGCCTGTAACGTGGATATGATTGTGTTCCGGATGACAAAAGCCGTTGAGATAACAAAAGCAGTAGAAAAAAGACATTACCCCGCCGCATAAACGCATCAAGAATTTTAACCTGAAACAATTTAACTCTGGCCGTGAGGTCAGGGTTAAAAGGCATCTGTCAGAGGTAATTATGTATATTCATTTAACGCCTTCATTTTTTCTGAACTTTGCGAACGTAAGTATCGAACTGGTCGATGTGCAGATCCCTGAGCTGGATATTCTTTTACAGAACGACAGGGAAATCACCGTTCGCTTTCCGTCACCCAATAAACGCATTCATTATGTCTGCCGTAAAAAGGGACGCCGGGGAGTGCAGGGTATTTTACTCAACACCGATAAGCCGGTATCTGATATCACCGTCATTACCCGCTGGAACGTGCAGGGCAGTCTTACCGTTCATCGTGTTCATATGCATATTGAGGGGACAGACGATGCGGCGACCGACTGCATTCATTTATGGATGGGCGAGGCCAGTAAGCCATTCGGGGTGAAAACGCCCGCCTGCGCGAAGGAATGGATACCGGCAGCCTGCCAGCCGAGAATGACGGTCACCGCTGCAGACAGACTTTCGGGCAGGGAAACAGCCATATGGCGGAAAGTCGATCCCCGGGGGATAATCCGGGAGCAGACGGAATTCTTCACTGCTGCAACCGTTGAGCCGGAACGACTGCAGAGAGACCGGTCATGGACTGACAGGCTGCCAGACTTTGATGACGCTTTCCCCTGCAGGGTCTGTGAATACCCGGATACGGTTAAACCGGTTCCTCATTATCCGGGTGTGGCGGTCTGTACCCTGCAGGAGCAGGTTGCCCTGATTGCTGACGATCTGACGCATGAAGGGATGCAGGATGCCTTTGAGCAGATAGTTAAGCCTGTGCTGGAAGACGTGGCGGATAAATGCCCGGTTTTCTTTACCAATACCAACAACCTGATGAATGCCGTTAACCGTTATTCAGACCGGTTCAGGGCGCTGGCGGAGCAGGAGAAAGCGTTTTTCCGCCGGCAGGTCAGTATCCCCTTATTCGAAGTCATCGTTTAACCGCACCGCCCGCCACAGTCCTGAAACCTGTTTCAGGCGAGGAGGCGGAATGTTACGGCGCTTATCCCAGGCACGTTCACGCATGGGCCTGACCTGACACCCTCAGTTTTTTCCGGCATCGCTTCTCAGTTAACACTTCCCGCTTAAACAGGGTTGCGAACGCGGCTGTCTGTTCACGCCGTTGCCGGTCAGTTAATCACCTTATACAAGGACCATGAAAATGAGTCTTAACGCACGCGACTTTACTCAGGGCGGGCAGGTCACGAAATACATGATCGGCATGTTCATGCAGATCATGAATATCGCCTCTTACTGGGTCATCCTGTTTTCAGCCTGCATTTTTATTTTATGGATGTGCATCCGTCTGCCACTGCAGGCGTTTATCCACGGTTCAGCGTACTGGCTGATTAAATGGACGGTTATCCCGTTAAATAAGATGTCCGGTGCTGACGGGTATGGCTGGAATTTCAGTTACGAAAGGGCCAGCGGCGAGGTTGTCCGCTTCCATCACACCGCGTCCCAGGTGATGAACGATCCGTATTTCATCCACGCAGCCGATCAGGTCAGGGATGCCGCCTTTTATGGCTGGGGTATTTCGACCTTCAGCTTTGTGCTGATGATACTGGGCATCACCTGGTTCTTCGGTAACAAGGGGAAAAAACAGCGCGCGGACGAAGTCACCGGCGGTCGCGTGATGGCGGACTCCTACAAAGACCTTAACCGGCTGCTCAAAAAGGCCGGGAAGATGTCGCCCATCAGTATCTGCGGCCTGCATATCCTGCAGGACTCCGAAATGCAGAACTTTGGCCTGCACGGTACGGTGGGGTCCGGTAAAAGTACGGCGCTCAACGACCTGATGCGGCAGCTGCGCGAGCGGGGTGACCGGGTCATTGTGTACGACAAGGGCAACAACTTCATCCCGCTGTTCTACCGGCAGGATAAAGACCTGCTCCTCAACCCGTTTGATGCGCGCTGCGCACCCTGGGATCTATGGGAAGAGTGTCTGACCATTGCAGACTTTGAGAACTTCGCCACTTCTCTGCTGCCGGACAGCCAGGGGGGAAGCGATCCGTTCTGGGTGCTCTCCGCGCGTGCCCTGTTTGTGGCCACCGCCCGCCGCATGGCCAGGGAAAAAGATCGCAGCATCGCCGGTCTGCTGAAAAAACTGATGTCGATCAGCCTGGCTGAACTCAGGGAATACCTCAAAGACACTGACGGTGCCAACCTGGTTGACGGCAGCATCGAGAAAACGGCCATGACCGTGCGCACTATCCTGACCACCTATGCGCGTTCGCTGCGCTACCTGCAGGGGCTGGATGAGCAGGGCCGCCATCCTTTCAATATCCGCGACTGGATGCACACGGAAGATGCCGGTGGCGATAATCCGTGGATCTTCATCTCCAGTGACGGTCAGAACCACAACTCACTTAAACCGCTGCTGACCGCCTGGCTGTATATGTGTATGACCGGAATACTCAGCCTGACGGCGTCCCGTGAGCGCCGTGTCTGGCTGTTCCTCGACGAACTTCCGTCACTGCACAAGCTGCCGATACTGCCGGAGTTTCTGGCCGAGGCCCGCAAATTTGGCGGATGTTCCGTTGTGGCCGTGCAGAACTTCCCGCAGCTGAAAGAGCAGTTCGGCACCAACTTTGCCGAGTCCATCTGGGATTTACTCAATACCCGCATGTTCTATCGTGCGCCCAGCGGCACGGTGGCCGAATGGGTGCAGCGTGAAATCGGTGAGAAACAGCACAAAAAATTCCGCGACCAGTACAGCTACGGCGTGGACATCATCCGCGACGGTGTGCAGTTCTCCAAAGATGAAACCAATGAGTTCCTGGTGAGCTATTCCGATATACAGAGCCTCGACGATCTGGAGTGCTACATCACCCTGCCCGGCAGCTGGCCTGCCGTGCGTATGCGCCTGACCCGCCAGATCTACCGGGAGATCGCCACCGGCCGTATCGACCGTCCGGTCGATGACCTCTTTGATGCCGAACTGGAGGAGGGGATCAACGCCGGTGAAAACGATATAGCCAGTCGGATTGTCGGCCGGCTGTTTGGCGATGCCGCCGTTACTGAGAGTTCCCCACCTCCTGATGCTGCCCCTGCCAGCGAAGACGCCACCAGTGACGGTCGTACGGCGTCACTGCCGCCTCCGACACCGTCAGCCGGCGATGTGTCTCAGGAAGCTGAAGCGGCCCAGGCTGAACCGGACCAGGACAAACCCGCGCAGGAGCTGGTCGTCGATGATGTCCGTCATCATGACAGCATGGCTGTGGATGATCGTTTTTGAGGTGAAAAATGCTATCAGTATCGACAGTTAAAAGTGCATCAAAGGCCGGAGCCTACTATACCGCCGAGGATAATTATTATTTCCTTGGTGAGCAGGCCACCGGATGGTATGGCACCGGCGCAGAATCCCTGGGACTTGACGGCCCGGTCAGCCGGGAAATGTTCACCGAACTTCTGGAAGGGCGTCTGCCCGACGGCACGGACCTGACTCGGATGGAAGGGGACGTGAACCGCCATCGTCCGGGCTATGACCTGACGTTCTCGGCACCCAAAAGTGTGTCCGTGCTGGCGCTGGTGACCGGCGATCGTTATCTGGTGGAGGCTCACAACCGCGCAGTGGATAAAACGCTGGACGAGGTGGAAAAGCTGGCCACCACCCGGACCATGCAGGACGGTGTGTCAGGGATGGAGCGGACCGGTAACCTTGTGATTGCCCGTTTTCTGCATGACACAAGCCGCAATCTCGATCCACAGCTGCACACGCATGCTGTCGTGGCCAATGTCACGCTGGCAGAAAGTGGCTGGAAAACCCTGTCGTCCGACACCAAAAACCGGCAGGGCTTTACCGATCAGGTCTGGTCTGAGCAGGTGAGTCTCGGCACGCTGTACCGTGCATTTCTGCGTCAGGATATCGAGGCTGCCGGGTATCCGGTGACCACGACCGGCGAACGCGGAGAATGGGACATCACGGGTGTGCCGGTTAAAGAGTTTTCCAGTCGCAGGCAGGATATTCTCGATGCGGTTGGGACAGATGCCAGTGCCCGCCAGAAAAGCGTGGCGGCACTCGATACCCGGAACAAAAAAGAGTTCAGTGACATGGAATCGGTCAGGGAACACTGGAAAAAAACGCTGGATGATACCGGTTTTGACCCGGCCACTTTCCGCGATACGGTTGCAGATACCAGCCGTCAGCAGCAGCGGGAAGCTGACCCTGAGCAGCTGACCGGAGGCCGCGAAAATCAGAGCCGGGGCGATCGGTCATTCAGGGCGGAGCTTACTGAACGTCCGGATATGGCCGCAGAAGTCAGCGCGGCTGTCGCCCGGCTGTCGGCGAAAAACGTCCGCTTTACCTATGACAACGTCCTGACCAGCGTGCTGACGCATGTGCCGATTCAGGGCGGCGTACTGTTAAGCGTGCGTATGGCCATCGATGACGCCATTTTCCGGGGTTCATTACTGGCGGTTGATACGAAGCAGACCCTGTTCACCTCAGCGGCGCAGCTGCGCGACGAAAAACGGCTGGCTGAGGTCGCAGGCGGGCTGGCAGAGAAAAGCGGAGGACTGCAGTCACCCTCCGGGGAGCGCGGAGCGATGGCGCAGCTGGCGGAGGCAAACCGCCTGGTGACTCTGGTGGATGTCCGGGGCGGCCAGGCTTATATGAAACAGTTCAGTGAATCGGTTGTGGCGCTGGCAGAGAAAAACGACAGACCCCTCGTCGTGGTGGCGGCAGACAGTGGGAGTCTTAAACGGCAGAAAACGTTGTTTGACGGCTCCCGCCGCGTCACCCTGACCACGGCCGCAGAACTGGCAGAGACCCCGCTGCCGGAAAATGCACTGGTGCTGGTCAGTGAGGCCGAACGTTTCAGTACCACGGCGATGCACGATGTCCTGAAGACGTCCGGTCAACAGGGCGGCACCGTGGTGGTGGCCGACACCCACGCCAGGCGCACCACCGGTTTTGCCACGGAGGTGCTGAAAGCTTCAGGGGTAAAAAGCTTCACGGCGAGCGCGGCCGGTGATGCCGTATCGGTGACGCTCGTTCAGAAAGACACCGTGGATGACCGGATGGAGGTGGCTGCCCGGTACTATGCGCAGAAGGCTGCGCTGGGTGAAAAGGTCACTGCACAGGCCGGAAACCGGCAGGTCCGGGCACAGCTGACCGGTAAAATCCGTGACGTGATGAAGGAGGAAGGTACGCTGGGACGGGTGCTGACGCAGGTCACTGTCCGGGAGCCGGTCTGGCTGGATGCAACAAGCCGCAACGATCGCAGTGCATACCGCGAAGGAATGGTACTGGAACATCACCTGGCGCCGGGCACAAAAGAAGACTTCACCATCACCGGCGTCAGCGAGAAGCACAACCGGCTGACGATGACGAACGAAAAAGGCCAGACCGTGGGACTGAAAATCAGCGCCATCGACAGTCATTACCGGCTGTACCGTGAAAAAACGCTGGAGCTGCGTGAAGGGGAGCAACTGCGGGCATCGGCCGATATCCACGTCAGGGCAGGTACAGGTGAATCGCTGACGGTCATCGGTCTGAAACCGGGAAAATGGCTGTTTAAAGATAAGCTGGTCATGAGCAACAGCCGCGGTCAGAAGGTGCAGGTGAATCCTGACGCGCCGCTGTATGCCGACTACGGGTACACGGAGTCCTTTGGAGCAACCCGCCGCGCGCAGGGGAGCGTCATCGCCGTACTGAGCGGGCGGGATGTCAGTGACGCCACCATCAACATGCTGAAACGAAGTGGTGACAATGTCACTGCTTTCACCAGTCTTGATGAACACACCATGACAAAACGTCTGGAGGAAAATAAACCACTGGTGACCATCACCGGAAGTCTGAAATCCCTGAGCGGCCAGGACGATCTGACGGATGCGCTGCGGGCACTGGGCGCGCGAAAAATGTCACTTAATGAACGTGAGGTCCGACTGGCGATTGAGAAGGTGACAGGCACTAGTGTGACCTTCAGTGAAACCGCCATCCGGGCTGAGATTGCCACTGATAACGTGATTCTGGCGGAGAACCTGTCGCTGCATATGAGTCTGCTGCAGAAGCGGGGAGAAATCATCCCGCTGAGTCCTGAGCAGGGTGCTGCCGGTTTGTTTATTTCCCGCGACAACTTCGACAATGAGCTGACCATCCTTCGCCATGTGGCGGAAGGAAAAAATGCTGTCCGCCCGCTTATTCCCGGTGGCCTGACCGCAGATCAGTCCGGGAACCTGACCGGTGGTCAGCGTCAGGCCGCCGATCTTATCCTCACATCCCGTGACCGTATCATCGGTATTCAGGGCTATGCGGGGGTGGGAAAAACAACACAGTTCCGTACGGTGGCCGCAGCAATCAACAGTATGGAGAATCCGCCGGTTATTGCCGGTCTGGCACCCACTCACCGGGCGGTGAGTGAACTGAACGGTGCCGGTATCCCCGCGCAGACCATCGCCAGCTTCCTCAGTGAAAACAGCCAGTGGCAGGAAGCAGGGGAAGCACGCGACTACAGCAACACGCTGTTTGTTATCGATGAATCTTCCATGAACGGCAACGCACAGATGGCCTCTCTGCTGACGGTTATCGCGGAAGGAGGAGGCCGGGCGGTACTGAGTGGCGACAAGGATCAGCTCAAATCGCTGGAGTCCGGTGCACCGTTCGCGCTGACACTGGAGCGCAGCGCGGCAGATGTGGCCGTCATGAAAGAGATTGTGCGTCAGACGCCGACACTGAGACCGGCTGTTGAAGCGATCATCGCCGGTAATGTCAAAGAAGCCCTTTCCGTGGCAGAGCATGTCAGCCCGGAGGTGGTGGCGAGGCAGCGTGACGCGGTTGTCCCTGAAAGCAGTGTTGTTGACGTGCATGCACTTCAGGTTGCCGCTGAAAAACAGGCGCTCGAAGAAGGCGTGAAAATGGGGCTGTCGGAAAAAGAGATCGATGTTCCCCGCATCGACATTTACTCCCTCGTCGCTGATGACTATGCCGGCAGGGCACCGGAAGCGCGGGATAACACACTGATAATCACGCCGCTGAACAGTGACCGCCAGAGGCTGAATGAGAAGGTACATGAAAAGCTGATTGAACAGCGCGTGCTGGACAGGGATGAAAGCACTGTGGTGAATCAGCTTATCCGGGTGGGTAACAGCAATGCCGATCTCGGACGCCGTTCATTCTGGACGACTAACCGGGATAACACGGTCAGGATCGGGGAAAAGTATTACAAAGTGGGAGAGTCTGACCAGGACAGCGGTATCGTCCGCATGCACGGTCTGGAAGGCGCTGATGACCGCTGGCTTTCCCCTCCGGAACTGCGTAAAGAGAGCGTGGCCGTGTACACGTCCAGGACCGCAGAGATAAGCACCGGTGAAAAAATACGTCTGACGGCCACTGACCGTGAGCGGGGAATTATGTCGAGTGATAAGGGCACCGTCACGGGGGTGACAAAGGACGGACAGATAACCCTCGATACCGGCGGCCGGACGCTGATCCTGAATCCCAACCGGTCGCTCGCGGATCAGCATATGGACTATGGCTACGCTGTCACGAACTACAGCTCCCAGGGTGCCTCTGTGGACTATGTCATTGCACTGGCGTCAACCGGCAGGATGGCGACACTGGATAACGCCTATGTACAGCTGTCGAGGACGAAAGAACACGTGCAGGTTTACGCGCACAATCTGCAGAGATGGACAAAGCAGGTTGAAAGTAACAGCGGTAAACGGGAAACGGTGCATGACGTGGTGATGCGGGCGGAAGATAACCTCGCTGAACGCGAAGTCATGCTGTGGGATAAAAGCCAGCCGGTGGCAGACACCCGGCTGGCGCAGCGCACCGACAGTGACCTGATGGCGGACGCGCGGTTTCTGTCCGGGAAAACACCGGAAATTATCTGGCCGGTCATTAACGAAAATGGCAGACAGCGCGGTAACTGGCATGTCCCGGTATCGCCGGCAACCGGACAGGTTGACTTCAGTCAGGCACATTATGAGGGAGCCGGAGATGGTAACCGGATCGTACTGCAGCGCGGTGAAAAACACGGTGAAATACTGCAGGCCGAAGATATCAGCCAGGCGCTGACACTGATGGAGAAAAACCCCGACAGCCCGGTGGTCCTGGCATCCGGTCGCACAGAGGAGAGCGAAAGCCGTGCGCCGGAGACAGCAGCCGCATCCGCTGGCGAGGAGCTGCAGGTGAAGGATGAAGAAGCACTGGAGAAGGCTATCCGCAATACCCTGGGTACAGAAGAAAAAGAGGAGCAGGATAAACAGCACCGTGTTGAAGAAAACACTGGACTGATGGACAGCAACGGCGGGAAGGAAGACCGCCACGGACTGGCAGACATCGCAGAGCGTGAGCTGGAAGACAGCCTGCTGGCACGGTACGGGCAGGATAAAACGGATGACGTTCTGCATGACCGTGATTTTCGCAGCGATGAAGTGAATATCGTGCGACACGAACGGGTTCATACCGAACCGGAGCCTAAACCTGCACCACAGAAAACACTGGAGTAATCGATGAGCGGATTTCTCGTTATTGTCACCGCAGCGGTGGCCCTGCTGGTTCTCTTCGTCATGCTGCCTGAGCTGAGTGAAAGAGGCTGCCTTCTCAGGCGCTGGAGCCGCGACACCTACGGCGCGGCCGGGAATGTGACTGACAGCATCACAACGGAACACCTTTCGCGATTTATCCGCGAACACGGGTTAACGGAAAGCGAAACCAGGCCGCTGCAGAATATGCGTACCCGACCGGCCATGATGCCGGTGACGTTGCTTCTGCATCCGTATCTGGTACGGCGGAAAGGGCGGCGGTTTGTCAGAAGCGGCAGGCAGAACCTGCTTATCGGTGCGCTGGTGACGATCGCGCTGATATTCCCGCCAGTCACCGGGATGGCAGTGGAGCACCCGGCGATGTGGCTGGGGTCTGTCATTAATATTGCTGCGTTCGCAGCCGGAGCAAATCTGGTCAGGCAGTGCATGTCGGATACCAGCCTGGTGAATCTGCTTTTAACGGGAAAAGGTGACTGAAAAAACACCGCCTGCCACTACTAAGATTACCCCATCTCATTGTTTTTTTCCTGAATGCTGAAACTCTGAAGGGCGGCGCTGGCCATCAGCGCCGTTCTGACAGCAGCAGTCTGTTACACCCTCAAACAACTCAGGAGTTACCCATGAGCATGACAACCATGCTGATCCTTGTCGTCATTATTGTGGCCGCTTTCATGATACTGAAAGTTATGAGCCAGGAGCAGGAACAGCCACCGTTATTGAAAGCGCTGAAAGAGGCCGGCGTCAGACCGGGAGAAACCGAACAGATGATGTCCAGGAACACCTTATGGAGCCGCAGGGGGCAATTACTGACCGACCGGGAGACACATTTTTTCCATGAACTGCTAAGGGGCACGGACGCCGGGCGGTGGTATCTGTGCCCGCAGGTCAGGGTTGCCGATATCGTTCAGATATCCTCTGGCGTGCGTCCCCGCAGCAAGGCATGGTGGAAACTCTTCAGCCTGGTTTCGAAGTGGCACTGCGATGTGGTGATTGTTGACCGGGCAACCTTCACCGTAGTGGCCGCCGTCGAGCTGGACGACCGTTCTCACCTCAAACCAGCACGTCGCCGGCGCGATATTCTGCTCAACGAAGTCATGCGTCAGGCGGATATTCCCCTTCTGCGGGGTTATGACCGGGCGGAGCTGCAGCAGCAGGTTATCCATTTTCTCTCATTGCGCGATAACGGGTCAGCCGCCGGATCATCTCCAGAGGCGGTTGAAGACAATTCCTGCCGCCCTGCGGTTGGCGGATCATGACGCTGCAGGGATTAGAAATCCCGACACCGTCATGACCTGATACTTACCAGTCGTGATTGAGAACATATTCAGGGCAATCGGGAAACCTGCCAGCTAACTTCCCGCAACTGGCCGGGCCTGCGCCGATCTTCAGACCACGCGCCAACGTGCGTCTCACTTCAGATTCAGGACAGTCGCCGATCTTCTAAAACTGTAGTATCCTTCGGAAATGACGAATAAATTTTCTGCAGGAGAAGAAATGTCGCAGGCATTGAACACTGAATCTCCTCCAAAAGCCAAACGGCTTTATCGCAAAGGTAACCGTCTCTCAGATGCAGAGAAGAAACGTCTTTCTCTTTTGCGAAAAAAAGACACGCATAAAGAAGTCACGTTGTATATGCGTAATGCCTACAAAGACGGTCTGTTAAAGCTCTGTAAGGAAAAGGGAATGACGCAGGCTGCACTGGTCGAATATCTTATTGAGAAAGAACTCTCACTGGAAGCTGATCCGGAACGTAGCGTGAAGGGGTTACCATATTGCCTGCACGAGGATTGAGTGGTACATTGCAGAGCGTTAATGAATTCTGGCGGGCCACGCCGAAAGGTGGCAGGGAATGAAGTAACTGGCTGACAGGCTTCAGAAAAGCAAAAACCCCGATAATCTTCTCAACTTTGGCGGGTAGGAAAGATTAACGGGGCCACAAAATCCACATAGAACTGTTGTCCTATGTGGAGGAGTATAGTGCCATGCACAGGAAAACTCAATACCTGCAACGGCCCCTCCTTCTGCGCAACATAAGTGCAGGGGGCTGTGCCTGAATCATCAGCAGCAAATCATCAGGATGTTTACCGTCCGTCCCGCCGTGGGGAGTCTAACCGGCTTCGCCGTGGGTCATCAAAAACACATCGTCATCTGACGCCTGTTTTTACCGGCAGCGTCCCGCGCGGAACCGCGTCTAAAGTGGTGGCCTGTTTCCGTCAGCACGACTGGTGTCGTAACAGCGATCTGATCGCCCTGCGCCGTACCGGCTACACACCCTATGGCCGCATATTCGATCCGTCCTTCCGCCCGAAACCGATGCGTATCACACCGCGTTCAGAGAGCCGGGAAGCGCTCACCGCGCTTTCGCTGGTACTCGCGGCCAACAGCGATTACAGCCCGGACAGCGACTACATGTTTGAAGTCATGCTTCCCCTGGAAGACGTGGCCAGACGCATGAACGCGCTGCATGTGTATGAGAGCGGACGTAAAGCATATGACGTGGCGCTTCATGCGCTGCGGGTGCTGGAAGAACTGGACTATGTCGTTGTACACCGCGACAGGGACACGGACTCCGGTCAGAACAAACCGGTGCGTATTTTCCTGACCGAACGCTGCTTTACGTCACGCGGGATCGCTGTCGAAGATATCCGTCAGTGGCTGCACAAATACCGCCAGTGGGCGGTTACAAAAGGTGTGGCTCAGTCACTGCGAGAGAAATACGAACGCCATCTGTTACGCATGGCTCGCCTGGGCATGGATATCGAGAAACACCACTCCCTGAAAAACCGCCTGCGTCAGATAAAACGCTGGGTGGTCAGTCCGGAGCTGCGTGCTGAACGTCGCCAGCTGGAGAACGACCTGGGCGCTCAGATCGACCGTCACAGCGACAACCTGCTGCAGCTGCGCGCCGCAAAACGTGATAATACGCCAAACCGTACCGGCTGGATGCGCTGGGTGGCGAGTGGCCAGTGTACGACCGCGCAGCAGCTGCAGGCAGAGCGTACGGTAAAGGCACTGCATCCGCAGCTTCATCTCTCCGATCCTGAGCGTTATTACGCCCTTCTGCTTGAGCAGGCCGGCATACATCTCTGATACACCACCTTTAACTTAACCGCGTATATCGCGGTTTAGGTGCTGGAATTTTGCCGCAAAAGGCAGTCCGGCAGGGCGGCGCACGTCCGTAACCGGCGGCAAACTTCGTATCCTGTAAGGTTTTCCAGTATCACCGTCAGAAAAATGCCTGTGAACGGTGATTAAATACTCAGTTAAATTCGAAGACATTATCAAATAACCGATTAAATTCGAACGACAGATTTATCACCAGATTAATTTCGAAACCTCTTCCGCAGTAATGCTTAATTTCGAACATTATTTCTGAACTAAACATGCCCTTTTAAAAAGGGAGTATTCGGAGCAGCTAACGCTGCATCCGGGATAGCTCCTTTCACTACGTTCAAGGCATAAACCCCCGATACCCAGACTTCAGCGCCGCTGGCAGGAAAATATAAGCACCTCCCCGCACCAGGTGCGGGGCAGTCAGATTAGTTACAACAAACAGAGAGTGACCCCTGACACGGGAAAGAGACGAACATCGGCGCCGTGCCTCTGTGTTACCCACCGGTTTTCCCCGCCCGGGGCCAAAGGCCCCGGACAGGAAAAAAGATGGATGCTGTAACTAAATCGAATTACCCCTTGTAAGCGGCCGCAAGGCGCCCGCTAACACTGCGGAAAAGATTTCCCGGCGAGCTGAAGCTCACCGCCAAATCACCGCAGTTCAGGAGTAAATAATCGCGGAGTCGCTGCAGGTCCAGCTGGGTCTGGCAGGGAAAGGGGTGGATTGCGGGATATGCTGGCCTGTAACCGCCTGCGGCGGGCCTCCGCCGGCATTCAGCGACAGAGTTACCTTTGGCTGAGGTTGCCGGCTTCCTTTAAAACCTGGCCCGGATATGGGTGATTCTGCAATCAGTTTTCTGCGTATCGGTAACGGGGTTAGAGGGCCAGTCGTGTAAAAAACCACGCTAGCCGACTATTTACCTGAATAACATATTATTTTAACTAATCTGCCAGCGTTTATCCTGACTTATCTGAACGGGGCTCCGCCTGTAAAATGTGAAAGATAGAAAGGTAATTATTTATTTATAATAAAATTAAATAATTTCAATTTTCTCTTCAGAATATACACTGACAGTATGAAGAAATCCCCGTTGTCACGGGGATTTTCCTGTAGATAATACGTTACCGGACTTGCTTCGAAGGCGCAAAGCGCAGTATCAAAATACCGGCCAGAGCGGCCAGTATGGATCCTGCCAGAACCCCCACCTTGACCTCATCAACGAGCAGAGGGCTGCCTGTAAAGGCCAGATTGCCGATAAACAGGCTCATGGTAAAACCAATCCCACACAGTACCGAGACGCCATAAACTTGTAACCAGGTACTTTTCTCTGGTCGTTTCGCCAGACCCAGGCTGACGGCCAGTAGCGACAGGCCAAAGATACCTGCCTGTTTACCCAAAAACAGGCCCAGCGCCACGCCTACCGGAACCGGCGACAACAGGTCATTCATCGTCATGCCCGACAGCGCGACGCCCGCATTGGCGAAGCCAAACAGCGGCAGTATCATAAACGTGACCCAGGGGTTGATGGCATGCTCAAGCCTGTCCAGAGGCACTTCATCAGCCGCATTCCTGGTTTGCAGCGGGATAAAGAACGCCAGCAGGATACCCGCGACGGTGGCATGCACGCCTGACTGAAGCATGAAAAACCACAGTACTCCCCCCGTCAGCAGATAGGGCAGCAGGCGCGTCACGCCGGCACGGTTCAGGCTAAACAGCAGAGCAACCATTGCCGCTGCACCACCCAGCATCAGAAGCGAAATGTTGCTGGTATAGAAGAGCGCGATGATAGCCACCGCCCCCATGTCATCCAGAATAGCCAGCGCCGACAGGAAAATTTTTAGCGAGACTGGCACATGACTGCCCAGTAAGGCGAGTACACCGAGCGCAAAAGCAATATCCGTGGCCGCCGGGATGGCCCAGCCGGAAAGGGTTTCGTCATGACCGGCATTAAACCCCACGTAAATCAGGGCAGGTACGGCCATACCACCCAGTGCGGCAAAGCCCGGCAACGCACGCTGGCTCCAGGTGGCTAACTGGCCGGTGACAAGCTCACGCTTTATTTCCAGCCCGACCATCATAAAGAACACGGCCATCAGGGCATCGTTTATCCAGTGCTCAACGGACAGGCCGGCTGTTTTGTATTTCAGGAGTGCTTCATAACCTTCCCTGAGGGGCGAATTGGCCACGATGATAGCGGCTGCCGAAGCAATAATAAGCACAATACCGCCCGCTACAGGTGAACAGAAAAAATTAGAAACGGGCTTGATAACTTTACTGGTTAATCCGATTGGGTTTTCTGTCACTTAATCTCCCCCTGAGATGTTGACTTACGAATTGTGAATCAGGCAACCCAGAGACTGTGCACTCCAAAAATGCAATGCACAGCCTGATTGACTGATGTAAGAAATTTAGATAATTAAATTAATAAGTTAAATGCGGTCAGTCTGTGGTTACATTTTATCATGCACCGTCAGGCAAATGGCCGCCTTCAGGTAAATTATCGTAAAGCGAAGCCTTGGCGGGGCTAGGGTACGTTTCCATTCTGAGAAAAATTACTCAAACTGTTTCCAGAAAATTGCTGAAAACTTACGAACCGGCCGCGTGTAAAGATATCTGTCAGTAAGGGCTGGCAACGTAAACTGACACGGGTAGTGATGGGGAATGATTACACAGGACACCATTTGCAGACAGATGCTGCTCTGAGCCGCATTACCCTGAAAAGCCTGAACAGCAGCTGATGGATAATTATCCGTCCATGCCGGTGACGAATGGCTTTTAGAAAAGACATACCACAGGGCAAAATGGCGCATTTCGTTAACACTGAGGACAGAAGTTTTGGGCTGGATATATTTATTGCTTGCCGGATGCTGTGAGATCTTTTACGCGGCGGCCATGCCGCGCACCGACGGGTTTACCCGGTTATGGCCAGGCATTTTTTGCGCGGTATTCATTTGCCTGAGCATGTACCTTCTGTCGCTGGCCACCCGGACTATTCCCGTGGGTACGGCTTATGCGGTATGGGTGGGGATCGGGGCGCTGGGTACGGGCGCTTATGGCATCACCATGCTGGGCGAAGACCGCAGTGCGCTGCGGATCTTCTGTTTTTTTCTCATTCTGGCCGGGATTACGGGACTGAAACTACTGACCTCAGATGAGCGCTGACAGAAGCCTTTGAATACGGTCAGCCCGTGAGGGAAAAAAATTTGTATGAAAAAGCACATCCGCAGACGGGATGTTTTTGAGTGCGCGACTGAGTTTACTCAGTGCGACAGAGAGGGGTTACGACTCAGGGTGGCGTAAGACGCATGATATTTTTATTTCTCCTTTACGGCGGATGTCTGCCTTCAGGACCGGATTATGCCGTCTGAATGGGGCCTTCAGGACCGGCGGCGAGGCCTGATAAGTGCCGGCACAGGGCCCGGACACGACCAGAACAGCGTTTTACTATAAACGAAATCAGGAAGGCGTCAACGCCGTGTTCACACACGCCTGGCTTCAGATACGGGACCCTGCATCCCTGCTTCTGCCAGTGACGCAGGCCAACCCTCACATAAAACACATTCACTTTTTCATATTTATTGTTGACGCCATTGCATTGTGAAGAGACACTGCGTCTCTGTATTGACAGGAGGCCAAATGACAAACGCATCCCCGCTTCAGTTGTTTAAAAATCTTTCTGATGAAACCCGGCTCAGCCTCGTGTTGTTGCTGCGCGAAAAAGGCGAACTCTGCGTCTGTGAACTCTCGGAAACCCTCAGACAGTCGCAGCCCAAGATATCACGACACCTTGCGTTACTCAGGGAGGGAGGGCTGCTTATTGACCGCCGCGACGGAAAGTGGATCCACTACCGGCTGTCACCGCACATGCCCGCCTGGGCCGCTGCCGTTATTGAGCAGGCTTACCAGTGTCAGCGGGACGATATCCGTGCGTTATGCCTGCAGGCCGCTCAGGATAATGCCGCCACCAACGGTCGGGCTGTCTGCCTGTAAAAAAAATCATTCATACATATACGTTATTTCATATTTCACTGGCGGCTACTCTTCACTCATTTCGCTGAGTAACCGGACACGTTGCAAAAGGGAGTGGTTATGTTTCTGGCGGGCGCAATTTTTGTTCTGACCCTGGTGCTGGTTATCTGGCAGCCCCGGGGCCTCAGTATTGGCTGGAGCGCCACGATCGGGGCCGGGCTGGCGCTGCTGACCGGCGTGGTGCATCCTGCGGATATTCCGGCAGTCTGGCAGATTGTGTGGAATGCCACGGCGACGTTCATCGCGGTTATCATTATCAGCCTGCTGCTTGATGAGTCCGGCTTCTTCGAATGGGCGGCCCTGCACGTTTCCCGCTGGGGTGGCGGCAGGGGCCGGCTGCTGTTCACCTGGATTGTGCTGCTGGGCGCGGCGGTGGCCGCGCTGTTTGCCAACGACGGCGCGGCGCTTATACTCACCCCCATCGTGATTGCCATGCTGCTGGCGCTGGGCTTCAGCTCCGGTACCACGCTGGCGTTTGTGATGGCCGCCGGCTTTATTGCGGACACCGCCAGCCTGCCGCTTATCGTGTCGAACCTGGTGAACATCGTTACGGCGGACTTCTTTACGCTGGGATTCAGTGAATATGCCTCGGTTATGGTGCCGGTGAATATCGCCTCGGTTGCCGCCACGCTGGTTATGCTGCACCTGTTTTTTCGCAGGGACATTCCGGCCACCTATGACCTGGCGAAGCTGAAGGCCCCGCAGGAAGCCATCCGCGATATGCGAACCTTTAAAACCGGCTGGGTGGTATTGCTTCTGCTGCTGTCGGGCTTTTTTGCCCTTGAGCCGCTCGGCGTGCCGGTCAGCCTGGTGGCCGCCGTGGCGGCGTTTATCCTCTGGCTGGTTGCCCGACAGGGGCACGTCATTGATACACGTAAGGTCCTGAAGGGTGCGCCCTGGCAGATAGTTATCTTCTCGCTGGGCATGTATCTGGTGGTGTACGGCCTGCGAAATGCCGGCCTGACGGATTATCTCTCCTCGCTGCTGAACCGCTTTGCAGAGCACGGCATATGGGGAGCCACGCTGGGTACCGGATTCCTGACCGCCTTTCTGTCTTCGGTCATGAACAACATGCCCACCGTGCTGATCGGTGCACTTTCCATTGATGGCAGTGCCGCTCAGGGCGTGGTGAAGGAGGCGATGATTTACGCCAACATTATCGGCTGCGACCTCGGCCCGAAAATCACCCCCATCGGCAGCCTGGCCACCCTGCTGTGGCTCCACGTTCTGGCACAGAAAAACATCACCATCAGCTGGGGCTACTATTTCCGGGTGGGCATCGTGATGACCCTGCCGGTACTTTTCGTGACGCTGGCCGCGCTGGCCCTGCGCCTGAGTGTTTAACCTGAAACCCACGGGCCGCCAGACTGCAGCCCCGATCGGAGGATCTCATGACCGACATTACCATTTACCACAACCCGGCCTGCGGCACGTCCCGTAACACTCTGGCGCTTATCCGCAATACGCGCACGGAGCCGACCATCATCCTGTATCTGGAGACACCGCCGTCGCGTGACCTGCTTAAAAAGCTGATTGCAGACATGGGTATCAGCGTGCGCGCGTTGCTGCGTAAAAACACGGAGCCTTATGAGCAGCTGGGGCTGGCTGAAGACCGCTTCAGCGATGATGAGTTACTGGATGCCATGCTCGCTCATCCCATCCTCATCAACCGCCCGGTCGTGGTGACGCCGCTCGGCACAAAACTCTGCCGCCCGTCGGAAGCGGTTCTGGATATTCTCCCCGACCCTCAGCAGGGCGCGTTTATCAAAGAAGACGGCGAGGCAGTAATTGACGACCAGGGGCAAAGAGTCGGGAAGCAGATATAAGGGATTTTGAACATGATAAAGAACACGTTACTCAATATTGATGTCGGGATTTTTGATAGCGAAATCACTGAGGAGCGGCTCACTGTCTCTGCAGTCAGGCAGCCCGTCAGGATCCTGATGCTGTACGGTTCACTGCGTGAACGCTCATACAGCAGGCTGGCGACAGAGGAAGCGGCGCGCCTACTTGAATCAATGGGCGCAGAAGTCAGGATTTTCAACCCTTCAGGATTACCCCTGCCTGATGATGCGCCTGATTCGCATCCCAGGGTGCAGGAACTCAGAGAATGGGTTCGCTGGTCTGAGGGTATGGTGTGGTGTTCCCCGGAGCGTCACGGTGCCATGACCGGAATTATGAAAGCGCAGATTGACTGGATCCCCCTGTCTGAAGGCGCCGTAAGGCCCACTCAGGGGAAGACGCTGGCAATCATGCAGGTCAGCGGGGGTTCACAGTCTTTCAATGCTCTGAACCAGATGCGCATCCTGGGACGCTGGATGCGCATGTTTACTGTCCCTAACCAGTCATCGGTAGCCAAAGCGTGGCAGCAGTTCGATAACACAGGCCGTATGCTTCCCTCTTCATATTACGACAGGATAGTGGATGTGATGGAGGAACTGATGAAATTCACGCTACTCCTGCGCGGCAACAACGAGTATCTCGCCGATCGTTACAGTGAACGTAAAGAAAATGCAGCACAACTTTCGGCCAGAGTGAATCAGCGGGATATTTAAAAAATCAGCCGCTCTGCTTTATTCATCAGCACCCGGTGCGCATTTTTTCAGACGAAAATACGTCGCCCGGGATATGCCCGTTTTCTCCATAACGGTTTTAACGGGTATCTTCCTGGAAATGAGTTCTCTGGCCACTGCTGATTTTTGATGGGGTTTTCGTCCGAACTTAACTCCGGCCGCCATGGCAATTATCCTGCCATCGTTAGTTCGTTCCAGTATGCGTTCACGCTCTGCTTCTGCAACGGCCGCAAGGATCTGAATAACCATTTTACCCATTGTACCTTCTGTGCTCAGACCATTTTCAAGAAACCTGATGGATATTCCTTTCTTATGGCAAGCATCCACTATGTGGATCATGTCCGCAGTATTGCGCCCAAGCCGGTCCATTTTAGTACAAAGTATAATGTCATCCTTTTCGGCGCGGGCAAGCAGCCTTTGCAGTCCCTCGCGTTCGTCCGTTGCCCCGGACATCATGTCGGTAAAAATCCGGTCATCCCGGACTCCGGCAATTTTGAACTCGGAAATCTGCACCGTCAGTTTTTGATGACTGGTCGATACTGGAGTGACCCCATTCCCATAGACATTCGCTGTCCTCACGGCGAGGCCTTTTCAAAGGCCTCAGGACTGACGCCACCCAGGTGACTGTGACGCCGGGCCCGGTTGTAGAACACTTCAATGTAATCGAAGATATCCGCCCGGGCCAGATCCCTGGTTTTATAAATGCGTTTTCTGATCCATTCTTTTTTCAGCGAACTGAAGAACGATTCGGCCACTGCATTATCCCAGCAGTTGCCACGCCTGCTCATGCTCGGCGCCAGGTTATTGGCCCGGCAGAAGCGCTGCCAGTCGTCACTGCCGTACTGGCTGCCCTGATCGCTATGTACGATAACCTCGCCGTCCGGTTTTCGACGCCACACGGCCATCATCAGAGCGTCCAGCGCGAGTTCGCGAGAGAGAGTGGGCTTCATCGACCAGCCAACCACGTTACGGGCGAAGAGATCGATAACCACCGCCAGATACAGCCAGCCCTGCCAGGTGCGGATATAAGTAATATCGGTGACCCAGACCTGATTGGCCCGGACAACGGTAAACTGCCGCTGCACACGATTAGGCGCAACCACTGAAGGTCTGCCAGCGATACGACGCGGAGCTTTATAGCCGCGCACGGCTTTAATCCGGTTCAGTTGCATAATACGGCACACCCGGTTTTTACCGCAGATTTCCCCGATTTCGTTCAGGTCGCCATGAACCCGGCGGTAACCGTATACGCCTCCGCTCAGTGAATAGGAGTCACGGATAAGCGTCAGCAGACGCTGGTTATCTTTATCCCGCGCGGAGACCGGGTTGTGCAGCCACGCATAAAACCCGGCCCGGGCAACGCACAACACCCGACACATCGTCATGACACCCCATACAGTGCGGTGCTCATTGATAAAGCGGTACTTCAGTCGGGCTCCCTTGCAAAGTACCGCGCGGCCTTTTTCAGTATGTCCCGTTCTTCCTCAGTGCGCTTCAGTTGGGCCCTGAGCTTCAGGATCTCGCTTTTCGCTTCCAGTAAATCACGGGCATGCTGCTCGCTGTTATCGGGTTTAATAGCCCGTAACCACTTATAGAGACTGTGTGCTGAAACGCCCAGCCGGTCAGAAACTTCGGCGACGGAATAACCGCGTTCCGTTATCTGACGGACGGCTTCTTCCTTAAATTCAGGTGTAAATCGTGGTGTACCCATACGCTCCTCCTATGCTCAAACTATAGGGCAGGATCGTCTACCGGGGCGGGGTCAGTCCAGTCAATCGACGACACCATTTCGATAGTCGGCTCCTATCTCCGTTAACTCTGCCAGGCAGATGTCTGATGGGGTCTTAAACTGTAATGAAAGGAAATGACATATAAAATCACGTGCAGCTGTTGCATCTGGACTTGGTAAGCCGCTTGAGATCGTTGAGATTGATGTGGAACCACCTCGTAAACGTGAAGTTCTGGTAAAAATAACCCACACCGGTGTCTGTCATACCGATGCATTTACCTTGTCTGGTGACGATCCGGAAGGTGTCTTCCCGGCGGTTCTGGGGCACGAAGGTGCCGGCGTTGTTGTGGAAGTGGGTGAAGGCGTCACTAGCGTTAAACCTGGCGACCATGTTATTCCGCTTTACACCGCAGAATGTGGCGAATGTCTGTTCTGTAAATCCGGCAAAACTAACCTGTGTATCTCTGTTCGTGCTACGCAGGGTAAAGGACTCATGTCTGATGGCACCACCCGTTTCTCTTACAAAGGTCAGCCGCTTTTCCACTATATGGGCTGCTCCACCTTCAGTGAATATACCGTTGTCGCTGAAGTGTCTTTAGCCAAAATCAATCCGTAGGCGAATCATGAGCATGTGTGTCTTCTGGGTTGCGGTGTTACGACAGGTATCGGCGCAGTACACAATACCGCCAAAGTACAGCCAGGTGACTCGGTCGCTATTTTTGGCTTGGGCGGCATTGGCCTTGCAGCGGTGCAGGGTGCACGTCAGGCAAAAGCGGGGCGTATCTTTGCCATCGCTACCAACCCTGAGAAATTTGAACTGGCCCGCTCATTCGGGGCAACAGACTGCATTAACCCGAAAGACTATGACAAACCTATCCAGGACGTTCTCATTGAGCTGACTGGCTGGGGTGTTGACCACACGTTTGAGTGTATCGGCAATGTAAACGTCATGCGTTCTGCGCTTGAATCCGCGCACCGCGGCTGGGGTCAGTCAGTTATCATTGGTGTCGCAGGCGCCGGTAAAGAGATCTCCACGCGCCCGTTCCAGCTGGTCACCTGTCGTGTATGGAAGGGCTCTGCTTTTGGTGGTGTTAAAGGCCGACCCAGCTTCCTGGCATGGTAGAAGACGCCATGAAAGGTGAGATCGATCTGGCGCCTTTCGTGACCCATACCATGGGTCTGGATGACATCAATGAAGCCTTCGACCTGATGCACGAAGGTAGATCTATTCGTACGGTGATCCACTACTGATCACCGGATCCCTGACGTACTTCCGAGGAGCACTGGCGTGGTGGTTCTGGAAGATTATTCATCTGTATTTTTTAATTGGTACCCGAAACCGCCTGAGTGTCGCCATCAGCTGGGTCTGGAACCACAGCGTCGCGTACTGGGGAGCCCGCATTATCACGGGAGCCAAATCTCCGGTCCCGGGTACGCCGCCAGCCAGTTCTCATACAGAAGGCGGATCCGCAGGGTACCGCTGAAACTTCAGCGGTGTCCCACATGGTACCACCGGGCCCAGCTACAGCAATCTGTTTCCGGTCACACAAACGCTTTTTTCGACGGGCTTTCTGATCGAGCGGTCCGGCACACCACCAGATACCGTCACAAGAGGTGGCCTTATTAAGAGCGGACACACCTAACACAGGAAATTCTATGGCAAAGAAACTTTTCGGTTATCATCCCATCCTGACTGACGACAGCAATTCAGTTGTGATTCGCGGTGCTCGCGAGAACAACCTTAAAGAGGTGGATGTTTCCATTCCGCGCAACGCATTGGTTGTTTTTTCGGGTGTGTCAGGCTCGGGTAAGTCTTCACTGGCCTTTGGCACCATTTATGCTGAGGCGCAACGGCGCTACTTTGAATCGGTTGCCCCTTACGCTCGTCGCCTCATTGATCAGGTCGGGGTTCCGGATGTGGATGCCATTGACGGACTGCCGCCAGCCGTTGCGCTTCAGCAACAACGCGGTGCCAGTAACGCGCGCTCCTCTGTCGGCAGCGTGACCACCTTATCCAGTCTGGTGCGAATGATGTACTCACGGGCGGGCGCTTATCCTGCCGGACAGACGATGCTGTATGCCGAGGATTTTTCTCCCAACACGCCGCAGGGGGCATGCCCTTCTTGCCATGGTCTGGGCCATATCTATGAGGTAACTGAAACACTGATGGTGCCCGATCCCTCACTTAGTATCCGTGAAAGGGCTATTGCTTCCTGGCCCCCGGCCTGGCACGGACAGAATCTGCGGGATATTCTGGTGACGCTGGGGTATGACATCGACACTCCCTGGAAAAATCTGCCAGCGGAAGACCGTCAGTGGATCCTTTTTACCGAAGAAACCCCCACGGTACCGGTTTTCCCGGGACTGAGTCCGGAAGATACGCGTGAAGCCGTCAGGAAAAAAATGACGCCGGGTTATATGGGGACCTTCACCGGGGCACGTCGTTATGTGCTACATACCTTCGCCAGCACGCAAAGCGCGTTGATGAGAAAACGAGTCTCCCGTTTTATGGAAGGCAAGCTGTGTCCGGTCTGTCACGGGAAAAGGCTGAAGTCAGAATCATTGTCCGTCACCTTTGCCGGTGTGGACATTGGTGAATTTATGCAGATGCCCTTAGACCAGCTGGCGGAATTGCTCCTTCCAATCTCCCGGGGGGATTTCAGTGCCCACCACGCCGGCGCAGATGCCGACAGGGATATCACCCGTCGGGATCTGACAGAGCGTGCTGCATCCGGAAAAGCGGTCCATTCCGTGACACCCGATGTCCGCCGGACATCGGCGTTATCGGAAGAGAAACGACTGGCGGCACAACGGCTGACCGGTGGTGTCATGGCCCGGTTGTATCAGTTGCAGAAGCTGGGGCTGGGTTATCTTACTCTGGACAGAGCAACCCCAACTCTATCTGCCGGAGAGCTTCAGCGACTGCGTCTTGCCACGCAACTCAGTTCGATGCTGTTTGGTGTGGTCTATGTTCTTGATGAACCGTCTGCGGGTCTGCACCCCTCAGACAGTAAAGCGCTTTACGATGCGCTTGAGAACCTTCGTGATGCCGGCAACTCGGTGTTTGTCGTTGAACATGATCTTGACCTGATGCGACGGGCGCAATGGCTTGTTGATGTGGGACCGTCTGCTGGTGAACAGGGGGGACATGTTCTCTACAGTGGTATTCCTGAAGATCTGAAAGCCGTCACCCAATCTCGTACCGCGCGTTATTTATTTGATGAAGTCCGGCCACCACAATCTTTTGCCCGTATCCCATCCGGGTGGCTGAAACTGCAGGGGATCCATCGCCACAATCTTAAGTGGATCGATGTTGATATTCCTCTGGGTGTGCTGACAGCCGTGACGGGAGTCTCTGGCTCCGGTAAATCCAGTCTGATTGCCCAGGCCTTACCGGAACTGGTGCTTTCTTCACTTGGCGGTGAGCCAGAAGACGTGCTTTCCGAAGCCAGCGACGCTGAGGGGCCATCCGTAACGGAGAAAACGTACGGTACCCTGACCGGTGATACCGGACTGGTAAAGCGTCTGGTTCAGGTTGACCAGAAACCGATAGGCAGGACCCCCCGTTCAAACCTGGCGACATATACCGGGTTGTTTGATCCTGTTCGTAAGCTCTTTGCCGGAACGACTGACGCCAAACTCCATCATTACGATGCGGGTCAATTCTCTTTCAATGTGGCAAAAGGCCGCTGTGCAACCTGTGAAGGTGAAGGATTCGTCAGCGTGGAGCTGTTGTTTATGCCGAGCGTGTATGCACCGTGCCCGACCTGCCATGGCGCGCGGTATAACCGGGATACTCTCAGGATCTGCTGGCAGGACAAAAATATCGCGGAGGTCCTGCATATGACGGTGGATGAAGCCAGTCAGTTCTTTGCGACTGAAGAACCAGTGGCTCGTCCCCTCCGTCTGCTGAGTGAAATTGGTCTGGGCTACCTGCGTCTGGGACAACCAGCAACCGAGTTATCCGGAGGGGAGGCGCAAAGGATCAAGCTGGCAACCGAACTACAACGTAGCCAACGTGGCCACACGTTGTATATCCTAGATGAACCGACAACCGGCCTGCATGCTTCAGACGCCGACCGTCTCCTTGTGCAGCTGCAGCGGCTTGTTGATGCAGAAAATACGGTGATAATGATTGAACACGATATGCGGGCGGTTACTCAGGCAGACCAGGTTATCGACATCGGTCCTGGAGCGGGACATGAGGGAGGACGCCTAGTTGCCGCAGGAACTCCCGAACAGGTATCGCAGGTCAAAGAAAGCCGTACCGCACAGTATATTGCCAGGGAACTCTCACGGAACGGTTAAAAAGGGCTGTGTCGTCATTGCTTCAATGGCGGCACATTCCCGGCGTGTTCTGTATCAGTAATCTCCCGCAGGTATATTATATTTATTGTGATACTTGTACTAACGAGAAATTTGTCAGTAATGGATAACAAAATAGCGTGCCGGGATCATGATTTTCATACGGCGCTTATTAACACTGTTGTGAACAGGTAAAAGATAATCTGATGAGAATATTCACCATTGGCTTCACACAATCTTCTGCGGAACACTTTTTACCCGACTCAAATAATCAGGAGCGAAACGTATTATGGATGTTCGCCTCAATAATCGTTCTCAGCTGGCTGGTTTCGCAAAACGGGACGATCTGAAATACTTCTCCCGTACATTGTGTGGAATGGATTATGAACACTGGCCTGATCATGCCCCGACACGGGAAATGGCAGGAAAATGGTCTGATGTCAGTATCATCCATTTATAGTAATGCTCGCACTTACGTATCTGTTTTTTTCACTATTTGGGGTTCAATAAAAAGAAGTGACCCGCCGGCGCGCTCAGGTCTACCGTGTCGCCTTCACTGACGACATTATGGAGGGTTGATGAGACATAACTAGGATCCTGTCCTTCCGCATGCGTATCTTCGCGTTTCACGGAAATATACAGGTAACCGGCCCCGGGCATGCCGGATAAGCTATAGCCCAGTTCAGGGATAAAGACAGGGAGCGCCACGTACTGTCCCGATCGGTAATCAGGCAGGGCCTGTCCGTCTTCGACCGTCAGATAAAAAGACGTGAACTCCTCGCTTTCTTTTATTTTTTGCTGACGTTAAAAGTGTACCAGCCCAGCCAGCGGCCGGGCGTGGTACGGCGCTCATCATAAAGCCTTTTCTCGGATCCGATAAATATGTTGTCCGTAAGTGTACAGCGAGCGCCGTATTGACAGGATGGCCTGGAGATCATTCCCCGGGCAGCGTGATGCGCCACGGCAGTAACTCACCCACGCGATTGACCGGCCAGTCGGCGATAACTGACAGCACGTGACGAAGATAACTCTCTGGATCGATGCCGTTCAGACGGCAACTCCCGATTAACCCGTACAGCTGCGCACCACGAACGCCACTGTGGTCCGACCCGAAGAACAGGTAATTTTTCCGACCCAGACTCACCGTCCGCAGCGCGTTTTCCGCGATATTGTTGTCAGGCTCTGCCCAACCGTCGCTCGCGTAGTATTTCAGCGCATCCCACTGGTTCAGCGCGTACGCGAACGCCTTCGACAGCTCCGAGTGCCGTGACAGCGTTTTCTGCTTTTCACGCAGCCAGCCTTCCAGCGCGGTCAGCAGCGGTACCGCTTTTTCCTGCCGAATGGCCAGCCGTACCGCCGCGCTTTTGCCCCGGATGCCCGCCTCGATGCCATACAGCTCGCCGATACGGCACAGCGCTTCGGTCGTGGTGTCAGAGGGCGTCCGCACGTGCACGTCGTGGATTTTGCGCCGTGCGTGCGCCCAGCACGCCGCTTCCTTTAAATGGCCTTCGCGGTACAGCTCGTTGAACCCGGCGTACGCGTCCGCCTGCAACACCCCGCTGAACCCCGCAAGATGCGACTGCGGATGTGTAACGCTGGCGTGATAGAAATTTTAAGTCAGTCATCAGGTGTCTACCTAATTAGAATAAGTGGACGCTTAAATTACAGGGAGAGGCGAATTTAACCAGACGGTGCTGAGTTGACGCTTACTAATCAATGGGAGTGAAGTCGGTTGCAAATTAAACTACCTTTCTCAACAGCAAAGGCGTAATAACCCTACCCTCGCAGGGTTTCTACGCCTGGTAATATGCCATGACAGTCTCTAAGACTGCTAAGAGCTAGAAGCGTAAGTGAGAATTTGTAATGATTACCCGGATGCATGACTAACATCGGCCTCTGATAATCAATGGAGAGCAGGTCAGGGTGACCAGTTCCCTTCTTATTTATATATTACGGGCAGGTGAGCATACGTATTTACTTAATACTCGTTCACTTTAAGGCTTCGTCTCTGCCGTGATACCAGGTTTCAAAAGCATCAGGGGTCATCGGTTTGGCAAAATAATAGCCCTGAACTTCATCGCAGCCCAGCCTTCTTAAAATATCAACGCTCCTGGCATCCTCGACTCCTTCGGCCAGAACGATATAGTCGAGCTGCTTGAGGAGTGCGATAACGTTGCGAACAATAATGCGGCTGGCATTGTCGCCAGCAACCTTACTCACAATAGAGCGGTCAAGCTTGATGATGTCCATCGGGATTTGTCGCAGGTAATTAATGTTGTTGTATCCGGAACCAAAATCATCCAGAGATATTTTAAATCCGCGTTGTTTGAGCATGTCCAGGCCGATAAGTGCAGCGGGGCTTTCCAGCATCTTCTCGGTTTCCAGACACTCCACCCCCAGCAGGGCGGGATCCAGACGCGCGTCCAGCATTTTCTGTTCCAGCTCATCGCAGAAATCTGGTCTTGAAAAATCACTGGCAGCCAGATTAATCGACACAGGTAAATAAAGTCCACGGCTTTGCCAGGCACTCAGTTGCACAATAGTGTGATCGATAACCCATGCTGTGAGCTCACGCATCAGGCTGGTCTTTTCGACCAGAGGAATAAACACACCCGGCAACACTTCGCCATTTTTAGGATGTTTCCATCGAAGCAAAGCTTCGGCTCCGGTTACACGCCCTGTCACCAGTGAGATTTTCGGCTGATAAACCAGATATAAGCCCTGGTTTTCTTTTAGCGCTTGTCTAACTTCAGTAAGAAGGCTGAAATCAGTCTTCTTACGGCTATCCAGTGCGTCATCATAAACTGTAAACCGGCGCCCCTGACTTATCCCTTCATGCAATGCGCTGACTGCACGGCGCAGAATTTCATTCGATGTCAGAGATTTATCGCAAAGCCCGGAGTCACCCATGTGAATATCCAGATCAAGGCGAACTTCAGGGGTAAGCCTGGCCTGGATCCCCTGAAGGCTTTGAGATATATCTTCTAATGTCCGAGTTTTTTCCTTATGGGTAAAAAAGGCAAATCGTCCAACTGCCACAGCGTAGAGCGGCCCTTCTAAAGGTAGGCGGATCTGCAGCTCTGCGACCATATTACGAAGTACATTTTCTACGGCAGTCATACCGAGTGAGCGAGCCATTTCGTAGGCTAATGGCATATCAATACAATCAATAATAACGAGCCTGAATGCGCCTTCAGTTGAAACCTCTATATCCTTCAGTAGTCGCTGCCGGTTTGGTAATAGCGTGACTATATCGAGGTAGCCGACGGAGTGCCACGAGGCCAGAAAATCCGATATAAGTCCTGCAATCTTTTCAAAAAGATCGAGCTGCTCGTCTGAAAGTTCCCTGGGCTGAGTATCGAGGATACACAAGGTACCTATGGATACTCCATCCTGGGTTTTAAGTGGGCAGCCTGCATAAAAGCGAATGAATGGAGCCTCTTTCACCGCGCGATAGTCACGAAAGGTAGGGTGCTGATGAGTGTCATGACAAATGAATGTCTTACTCTGTTCCTGGGTCTGTACGCAAAATGCCTCGTTCAGGCTGATTTCCGTGACGGCAACATTTTGGGCTGATTTGATGTATTGCTTTTCTTCATCGAGAACAGAAACAAAGCCCATCGGCATGTTCAGCAATTGGCATATTAGATGAGTATATTTTTTTAACGCATCATCCCGGCCCTTGTCAGGATTTTTCAACAAGTCGATTGCCGCAAGTTTTTTACTTTCATCTCTGCTGAGATCGGTCAACATGGCAAGGCATCCTCCGGCGCAATAGGCTTCTGGTTATTCCACACTCAAAGGTAGCATGCATCATTCTTCCAATGGCATGTGGTAATACATACGCTGTGACCTGCATAAACTCTCACATTAAAATGTTTCCAGTTGATTGTCTCCCGGAAATGTCGCCCCGGGGCTGGATTGGCCCCTATATTTCCATACACTGAGCATAAGAGAAACTGCTGAGGCCACCGGTTACAGTACATCTCAGGTCTGCAGGATTCAGGCCCTGTTCAGGCCTGAAAATTAAGCACATTTTCTGAGGCTGGAAATCAACTCATGCTGACAGCCTGAGCCTGTTGGCATGGTAAGCAATGTGCTCACCAATAAAGCTGGAAATGAAATAATAGCTGTGGTCGTATCCAGTATGATATCGGAACGACGCATTGACGTTCATCTCATTGCATACTCTCTCAAGGATTTTGGTGCGCAGTTGCTCTTCATAAAAGGCGTCACTCAGCCCCTGATCAATGAAGATTTCTGGTAATTTTTCACCCTTTAAAATGAGGCTGACTGGATCGTAGGCTTCCCACGTTTTTCTGTTTTCACCCAGGTAAGCGCTAAATGCCTGTTGCCCCCATGGCACCTGAGAAGGCGATACTATCGGGGAAAATGCTGATACGCTCACATATTCACCAGGATTTCGCAGAGCCAGCACCAGAGCACCCAGCCCTCCCATAGAATGACCGGATATAGATTTTCTTGCCGTTGCAGGAAAATGATTCATGACGACATCCGGAAGCTCTCTGAGAATATAGTCATACATCCTGTAATGAACATTCCACGGCTGTTCCGTCGCGTTCAGATAAAAACCGGCCCCCTGGCCAAGATCGTAACTGTCGGCATCCAGGACATTATTACCCCGGGGACTGGTATCCGGGACAACAACGATGACGTTATGCCGGGCTGCATAATGCTGCATACCTGATTTGGTGATGAAATTCTGCTCAGTACAGGTCAGGCCCGACAACCAGTATAGGGGGTCCGCTTGGAAAACGGAAAATATCCTACGTTAAGCCTGTTTTTTGAGCTGGCATGACGGTCCGTTGTGAGCGAAATATAGTCATTCGCACCCTGAGAATTACACTTTGAAGTGATTCAGGGTATGCGCTTACTGGTTACGAATATTGAGCGAGAATCATGTGATGATCGCCGCTTTTCTTTCGAACCAGTAGGTGCTCCACGTTCGCTAACGAATACTCAGGGCATGCAGATAAACTGCTGGCTATATTTCTTTCGAAGAGCGTGGAATGCATACCAATCCCCGATGAAAGGAGTTGGTGATGACTGCGACTAATCAATTTGCTGCACACGTAGGTCTGGACTGGGCAGATAAAAAACACGATGTCTGTGTTCAGTTTAAAAACGGTGAACGCGTATTCCATGTGATTGAACATACAGCAGAAGCGCTTGATGCCTGGCTTACCGAGTTACACCAGAAGGTAAAAGGCAGGATCGCTATAGCTCTCGATCTGAAGAAGGGACCCGTGGTGTATGCTCTTCAGAAATATCCGTTTATCACCGTTTTCCCCGTCCACGCTTTGTCCCTGGCTCGTTACCGGCAAGCCTTCTCGCCCAGCGGCGCTAAAGATGACCCGCAGGATGCCGAGCTGGCACTAGAGTTAATGCTGCGTTATCCCCAAAAGATAAAAGCCATTGAACCCGACAATGCGGATATCCGGTTACTCCAGCTACTGGTTGAGCAGCGTCGTCAGCTGGTTGAGGATAAACGCCGTTTTGTGAACCGGATAATCAACACGCTTAAACAGTATTATCCTCAGCCCCTGGAGTGGTTCTCACATCGGGGTAGCTTACTGTTGTGTGAACTGATTATACGGTGGCCCAGTCTGCAACAACTGAAACGAGCCAGGCGCGACACGATCCGCAACTTTCTGAATGCCAAAGGTGGCCGCGCAATGGCCCTTACCGAGCAACGTGTTGCGAGTATTGATAACGCGATCCCATTGACGACTGACCCGAGTGTTATAGAGGCTAATGCTTTGATGGCAACAGCACTGGCGACACAAATTAAAGTCGTGAGTGAAATCATCAAAACCTATGACGAACGAATTGAAACGCTGTTTGACACATTGCCAGATGCGGGGCTGTTCAAATCCCTTCCGGGCATGGGGCCGTGTATGGCCCCACGGATGCTTGCTGCACTTGGTGATAACCGTGACCGGTTTAACAGCGCTGAAGAAATTCAAAACTATGCAGGTATTGCCCCGGTGACAGAAAGAAGTGGCCAGAAATCCTGGGTTCACTGGAGATGGCAATGTGCGAAGTTCGTCAGGCAGACCTTCGTTGAATGGGCTGCCAAGACGGTTAACTCATCATATTGGGCCAGACTTTATTATCAGGGACTGCGAGAAAAAGGAAAATCTCACCAATCAGCAATCCGGGCTCTAGCGTTTAAATGGATAAGGATCATTTACCGCTGCTGGAAGACCAGAACCCGCTACGACGAAGCGAAATATTTGCTGGCTCTCGAAGCGCGACACTCGCCCTTACTGAAGCCATAAAAAGCTTGTCGAATGTCTCAGGGCGTGAAGCGGACGCTGACTGTCTTTGTAAAAATCCGATTTGCGTTTTATTGCATTAGTCCAGGGAAGAAAAATATTGCGTAGGTGATTTACCCAGCGCTTTTCTGAACATCGTAATAAACGCGCTGACCGAATCATATCCGAGCGTTCCGGCTACCCGCTGCACGGACTGACCTTCAGCCAGATGGCTCAGGGCAATCATTAAATGCAACTGCTGACGCCAACGACCAAAGCTCATTCCTGTCGCCTCTTTTATCAGCCTGGCCAGCGATCGTTCGCTGGTGACCAGATGTGCAGCCCACTGCTTTAACGTTCGCCGATCATCAGGCTCATTAAAAAGTGCCTCCGCCATATTCCGGATTTTAGGATGATCGGATACGGGAAGATGGAGCGCTTCAACCGGCACATCCGGAATATGCTCCAGCAGCACCGCTGCGAGCCTGGCAGTTTTACTGTCAGTAGAATAAGCCTGTCCCTGCTCTGCCAGATACAGAACAAGCTCGCGGACCAGAGAAGTAATCGCCAGGGTACAACAGATTTCCGGCATCGCTGCCGCGCCGGGTTCGATAAACAGAAAGCAGGTATCTGCATTCTTCGTGACCCGGCAACTGTGGGGGATTTCACCCGGAACCCAGACAGCATGTCCCGGTGGAACTAGCCACAGCGCATCCTGAACCTCACAACTCACTGCACCGCGCAAAGAGAGAATAAGCTGTCCCTTACGGTGAGCGTGCGGGCTCTGCCCGGCATACTCGCCTGACGATGATACATGCAGCGCGATAGCAGCCTGACTGAAAGCATCGGCATTAAACTCATCCGGTGAGGTCACCGGTTTTTTATTAACTGGCATGATTTAGCTATATGTTGTCAGGTTATCTATATTCTGTAACTCATGCATACTTTAAACTCTTTCTTTTTTCCAGAGAAAGCAAAATTTATGTCCCACACTACGAACAAGTGGCCTTCAGTCATACTTGTGACCGGTATCCTTTTTATTGCCATTAATCTGCGCGCTCCCTTTACCGCTATCGCACCCGTTTTAGAACACATTCGCCATGATTTTGGGCTGAGTATGACTGCCGTTGGGTTTCTGAACTCGCTGCCCTTACTGGCCTTTGCCGCCTTTTCTCCCCTGAGCGCATCTATCTCCAGGAAGTTCGGTCTGGAACGCACCCTTTTTGGTGCCCTGGCCGTGATTTCAGCGGGCATCCTGCTTCGCTCCACAGGCAGTGTCTGGGCGCTTTATGGCGGAACCATTTTGATAGGTATCGGGATAGCCCTCGGCAATGTCCTGCTGCCTGGCCTTATCAAACGTGACTTTTCCGGAAACGTGGCTTCCGTAACGGGGGCGTATTCCATCACCATGGGCGCTGCTGGTGCTATTGGTTCAGCCGTTGTTATTCCTCTGACGCAAAGCTGGGACTGGAACATCGCGTTAGCCATGCTGGTTATTGCACCGCTGCTTGCGTTGCTTTTATGGTTGCCCCAGTTAAAGATGAAGCATCAGTTGCCAGGAGAGGGTGAGAAAAAAGCGGCGACCGTCGCGGTCTGGCGCTCGCCTCTGGCATGGCAGGTCACCTTGTTTATGGGCCTGAATGCGATGCCGTTTTATGTTGCTGTTGGCTGGCTACCCGCCATTCTAACGGACAGTGGACTCTCCTCAGCCCAGGCCGGTGAAGTACACGGCATTCTTCAACTGACCACCGCCATTCCCGGCCTGATTCTGGCGGCTACGCTGCGTCGCCTCAACGATCAGAAAGCAGCCGCTGCCGGCGTCAGCCTGTTAACCGCTGCGTCCTTTATCGGCATCCTGTACCTGCCGAATCTGGCGATGCTGTGGGCTGCACTTCTCGGCTTCGGCTCGGGTGCCAGCATGATGCTGGGCCTGACTTTCATCGGGCTGCGTACCAAAAATGCCGGTGACGCCGCCGCGCTGTCAGGTATGGCGCAGAGCGTCGGTTATTTGATGGCGGCGATGGGTCCGCTGCTGCTGGGTAAAGTACAGGAGTTGTCCGGAGGCTGGACACTGCCATTACTGATGACCGCAGCGATCGCGGTCGCTGGTGCCTGCACAGGAATGGCTGCCGGACGAAATGCACACCTGGAACCGGCACTGCAGCCGGGCTGAATTTGCCTACACAGCGGGAGAGCGCTCTGTTCTCCTGCTGCGGATACTCTCCATTATCGTTCCGATAAATATCCCTGCTACTTAAGGCAACCTTTTACAGAGAAGACCGTTTTTGACCTGCGCCATCGTTAAAAAGCCCGGCGACCCAGTCAGCAAAAGCACGCACTGCGGGAGAGAGAAAACGCTGATGCGGATAGAGCATCGTCACCGGCACTGAAGGTGGTTGCCAGTCCGCCAGAACCTCGACCAGCCTGCCTTGCTGCAGATTCTCCGAAATCACATTCTCAGCAAGCTGCGCCAGCCCAAAACCCTCAAGACACAGTCTGATGTAGAGTCCCGTTTCGTTAACGGCTGCGTCTCCTTCTACCGGAACGGAAAGCATCTCAGTGCCACGCGTAAAACGCAGTTCATTGGTCCGTCTTCCCGAACCGGAAAAGTAATGGATTGCCCGATGCTGCGACAACGCTTCCGGCGTCTCAGGGATACCGTACTCCCTGAGATAGTCCGGCGAGGCGCAGGTCACCCAGCGAAACCGGCCAAGGGGTCGGGCAACCAGCGTGGAGTCGGTTAATTCCCCGGTTCTGATGACGCAATCCACACCTTCCTGAACAAGATCGACCTGCCGGTCGCTGACGCCAATCATCAGATAAATATCAGGATAGAGCCGGTAAAAATCTTTCAGATTCGGCATGACGATAAAATGGGCGATCCCACCGGGCATATCTATCCGCAGTCGCCCCTGGGGCTGCCTGACGGAATCGGTCAGGCTGGATTCCGTGTGTTCAATCAGTGAAAGGATTTCCCGGCACTGCGCAAGATACTGCAGGCCTTCAGGAGTGAGTCTGACCCGCCTCGTCGTCCGGTTAAGCAGACGCACCTGCAGGTATTTCTCCAGATTTTTAATCGTGCTGGTGACGGTGGACGCTGGCAGTGACAGTGTCTCTGCCGCGCGCACAAAGCTTCCGGCTTCAGCAATTCTTATAAAAACCTGCATAGCCTGAATCCGATCCATCGTCCTGCTCCTGGGTAAAAGTGAGTGTGATTATTCGCGAATTATGAATTATGAAAACGCTTTAAGCATCTTTTTCAGGCTAATGACGTGGCGTATCGTTTCCCCATTAATCAGGACAGAGGCAGATTTAATGACCGACTACATCCGAAATATTGTTAACAATCAGAATGTCACTTCACAGGCTACGTTGATTCGTGGCGCGACAATACTGAGCATGGACGAGAACGTCGGTAACATTGAGCGCGGCGATATTCTCATCAACGGCTCAACGATTACCGCCGTGGGCCAGAACCTTGATGTGCCGGGTGCGCATGTCATTGATGCCACCAACATGATCGCCATGCCGGGAATGGTCGATTCTCATCGTCACGCATGGGAAGGACAGCTGCGCCGCATTAACCCAAATGCCACCTGCCTGGACGACTACAGCAACGCCACACACTTCTCCTTCGCTAAATATTATCGCCCTGCCGATATCTATGTTGGCAACCTGCTGACGGCGCTGGGCGCTTTAGACGCGGGTATCACCACGATGATCGATAACTCGCACAACAGCCGGACCGCAGCGCATTCCGATGCCGCCGTCGAAGCCCTGCTTGATACCGGCATTCGTGCCATTCATGCTTCCGGCGCACCGGTAGCTGGCGAATGGGATAAAGCGCACTGGCCGGGAAACTGGCAGCGTCTGCAGGATAAGTATTTCACCGACAACCCTGAAAGCCTGGTTTCTCTCGCCGTCATGGCCCAGCTGGAGCCGGAGTTGTGGGCCGAGGCCCGCAGGCTGGGACTGTCGATTGTTACTGAGTTCTTTGGCGCTGAGATGGGGTCTGAACTTGAATCGCTGCATCAGCAGGGGCTGCTGGGTCCGGACAATATTTTCAATCACTGCACGGCGCTGCCCGACCGGGGATGGAAAATTCTGCGGGAGGCCGGTGTCCGGGTGAACGTCTGCCCGCGCTCAGATTCGCACTATGGAATCGAAAGCGGGATGTTCGCCATTGAGGCCGCGCAGCGTCATGGCATCAACCCTGGCCTGAGCGTAGACAACGAAACGTCGTACAGCACCGATATGTTTATGGAGATGCGCGTCGCCTTTTACCTGCAGCGCGTGATGGGCATGCATCAGCAGCAGTGCTGCGATTCTGAACATGCGCTGAAAACGCTTCCGGCGGCGCAACTCCTTAAAGCCGCGACTCTTGATGGCGCTGCCTGTGCAGGGCTGCTGGACAAAGTGGGCAGCCTGACGCCAGGCAAACAAGCCGACCTGGTGCTGATTAGCGTCAGTGATCTCAATCTTTACCCGTCCGGCAATGCTTTTGGCACGGTGGTTCATGCCGCCGAGCGCAGCAACATCGACACCGTCATGATCGGCGGACGCATCGTTAAACAGAACGGTAAGGTGCTGGGCGTAGACAGCGCGCGACTACGTGCGGCGATTGATGAGTCGCGTGAGCACCTTTTTGCAGCCTCTGGCTACCAGCCTGACATTTTTGCTGACGCCTTCCTGCCGCTGATGCAGGCCGACTGACCAGGATGAAAAGCATGGGCATGATCTATTACGTAATCGCTTTTGCCGCAGGTCTGGGGATCACCCTGCAAACGACCCTGAACAGCCAGCTGGCACGCGGACTGGGCGGCGACCCGGTCACTGCGGCGCTGTTTTCCTTTACGGCGGGTGCGTTCAGTCTGGGGATTTATGCGCTGCTGCGGGGTGGGTTGATGACATCGCTGGCGGCGATCCCGTCGCAACCCCTCTGGAGTCTGGCAGGCGGAATGATAGGTGCATGTGCACTGTTCAGCTATGTCGTGCTTGCGCCGAAAATTGGATTTTCAGCTCTGCTCGGGCTGGCGATTGTCGGACAGTTACTCTCGTCTCAGATGATTGATCATTTTGGCTTGCTGGGCGCTGTACGGCGTCCGGTTTCGTTACTCAGGCTCGGGGGCATGGTTGTCATGCTGATCGGACTTGCCGTCATGCTTTTCGGCGATCGGCTCTCTGCACGTTTTCTGCAGTAACTGCGTTATCCACTTTTGCCATCGTACTGTACGACCTTTTATATCCGGAGGATTATCATGTTTTCAATTGCAGCTGAGGCCAGGAATACGCTCGGAGAGTGCCCGCTGTGGTGTGAAAGAACCCGCAGGCTTTACTGGACTGACATTGAAGCCAGTGAACTGCTCGCCATAGAAGAAGGCAATGATGCTGTGATGCGCTGGTCGCTGCCTGAGCGCCTTGGCTCCTTTGCACTGACTGAACAAACTCACATTCTGCTGATGGGATTCGCGTCAAGGCTGGCTTTCTATGATCTCAACAGCGGGTTAATTACCCCAGTGGCCGCTTCACCGGGAGACACCGGCACCCGCATAGGTGATGGACGATGTGACCGTGCCGGTAATTTTATCTTCGGGACGATGGATGACGGTTATCCCGTTAAAGTCATCGGTAAGTTTCATCGACTCAACGCGGCAACGCTGACTGTTGAGACGCTTGCACTGCCCGATGTCGCTATACCGAACAGCCTCTGTTTCAGCCCCGATGGTTTCACGCTCTATTACTGTGACTCAATGCAGGGTCGGATAATGTGCTGTGATTACCCCTCGCTGGAGAACCAGCGCGTGTTCACTAAAACTGAAGGCAGCGGTGCGCCTGATGGCTCCTGCGTGGATGCGATGGGCTATTTGTGGAATGCTGAATGGGGGGGTAACCGTGTTGTCCGTTACCGCCCGGATGGGACCACAGACGCTATTCTGACGTCACCTGGAATCCAGAGCACCTGTCCGACGCTCGCCGGTGAGGGTTTTACCCGTCTCTATTGCACCACGGCTTCTGTGGGACTCACTGCGCTGTCTGAACATGACGGTGCACTGCTCAAATCTGAATCTGATTTCAGCCCCGGATTACCTGAAAACCGCTTTGCAGCACACACGGCTTAACGGTTTTGATACTGGAAGAACTTTGCCAGTTCAGACTTAAAGAAAAAGTCTGCTTCTGGCACATAGCAGATCGTCTAGCTGTGAACTCAGGATCATTATTGCCCTGCCTTTACCCTGAGTATGGTTTGTCGGGTGGTATTAAATTCACGCGCAATGGCGCTGATACTGATCCCGGAGTTAATCCGTGCAATCACCGTAGTTTTCTGTTCTTCATTCAGCACTGAAGGACGTCCAAACCGCTTTCCGGCTGCTTTTGCCCGCGCAATACCAGAGTGCGTACGCTCTAGCAGCAAATCTCTCTCAAACTCAGCCACGGCTGAAATCACCTGCATGGTCATTTTCCCTGCCGGACTGGTCAGGTCCACGCCCCCCAAAGCCAGGCAATGTACCCGAATGTCAGACACTGCAAGTTGTTCGACGGTTTTTCTTATATCCATCGCATTACGACCAAGACGGTCAAGTTTGGTGACAATCAGTACATCACCATTTTCCATGCGATCAAGCAGTCTGATAAATCCTGGTCTTTCGCTGGCCGCGACTGAACCACTGATGTGTTCCTCAATTATTCGCTGAGGTCTGACAGCAAAACCGGCAGTTTCGATTTCTCTGCGTTGGTTTTCTGTTGTTTGCTCCAGAGTGGAGACCCGACAATAAGCAAAAACCCGTGACATAGTGCAAATTTCCGTACGAAATAGATGTACGAATTATAATGCATGTCCGAAATTAATTTCACTTACTTTCGTACATATTCGTAAATGAGTGTACGAAACAGACCGGTTTCGGTCAGTGTAAAGCGATAACTCAAATAAACTATATGCATAGGAAGCATTTATGCCACGGAGACAAATACTCAGCAGTGACGAAAAAGAACATTTGTTAGTTGTGCCGGATGATGACGTTCTTCTGACGCGAATGTGTTTTTTGAGTGAACATGACCTCGCGCTTATTAATAAACACCGCAGACCTGCAAACCGCCTGGGTTTTGCTGTTTTACTCTGCTATTTGCGAGGGCCTGGGTTTCCTCCCGACAAAAATATGTCCCCTCACGACGGGGTAGTTTCACGGCTCGCGGCCCATTTGAAGCTTCAGCCTGATTTATGGGCCGAATATGCATCAAGAGAGGTCACCCGCTGGGAACATCTGGCTGAACTCTACCGCTACCTGGAATTATCCCCTTTCAACCGGGCGCTGCAAAAAGCCTGCATTCGCCATCTTTATCCCCACGCCATGCGAACTGACAGAGGTTTTTTACTCGCGGAGGAAATGCTCTCCTGGCTCCACAATAATAACGTCATTTTCCCTTCTGTTGATGTCATCGAACGGACCCTGGCCGAAGCAACAACGCTTGCCGACAGGGCCGTTTTTTCTGCGCTTACCGCGCAGCTTGAACCGGGACATAAAGCGGCACTGGACCGTCTGCTGGTCTCTGAGGGTGAACAACCTTCACGGCTGGCCTGGCTGCTCCAGCCTCCGGGGAAAATTAATGGTAAAAATGTCCTGCAACATATCGATCGGCTAAATGCGATTGAGTCACTGGCACTGCCTGACGGCATTGCGCTTTCCGTACACCAGAACCGGCTACTGAAACTCGCACGCGAAGGCAGGAAAATGAGTAGCCGGGATCTGGCTAAATTCACGGATGTCCGCCGTTATGCCTCGCTGGTTTGTATCATATCGGAAGCCAGGGCCACCCTGACTGACGAAGTTATTGATCTGCACGAACGTATTCTGGGTAGCCTGTTCAGCAGGGCAAAACGCACGCAGGCCGAACGACTTCAGCAAACGGGAAAGCTTATTCAGAGCAAGCTGAAGCAGTACGTTACCGTCGGACAGGCATTACTTAACGCCAGAGAATCCGGTGAAGACCCCTGGTCAGCAATAGAAGATGTCCTTCCCTGGCAGGAATTCATCAACAGCGTGGAGGAAACGCGGTTTCTGTCACGTAAGGATAACTTCGACCCGCTTCATCTGATCACAGAAAAATACAGTACCCTTCGTAAATATGCCCCCCGGATGCTGTCAGCGTTGCAGTTCAGGGCTGCGCCCGCCTCAATACAGCTCAGTGACGCGCTCGATACCGTCAGGGAGATGTATCGGAAACAGCTCCGAAAAGTCCCGCCATCCGCGCCAACCGGGTTCATTCCTGAGAGCTGGCGAAAGGTCGTGATCACTCCTTCCGGTATTGACCGCAAATATTACGAGTTTTGCGTGCTGAATGAGCTGAAGGGAGCCTTACGTTCTGGCGATATTTGGGTAAAGGGGTCGCGTCGCTACAGGAATTTCGATGATTATCTGATCCCGTCAGGCGATTTTGAAAAATCACTCCGGGATAATCAGTTACCCCTTGCCATTCCGACCGATTGCCATGAATACATCAAGAGCCGCATGACGCTTCTGGCATCGCGCCTTGAGGAAGTGAATGCGATGGCGCTGGCCGGTGATTTGCCCGATGTTGATATATCGGATAAAGGTGTGAAAATTACCCCGCTGGATAACAGTGTCCCTTCAGCAGCATCCCCTTTTGCCAATCTGGTTTACGGTATGTTGCCGCACCCTAAAATTACGGAAATGCTGGATGAAGTGGACGGCTGGACCGGTTTTACCCACCATTTCACACATCTCAAAAATAATAACGTCAGACCGAAAGACAGAAAATTGTTACTGACCACCATCCTGGCCGATGGGATCAACTTGGGACTGACAAAAATGGCCGAATCCTGTCCGGGAACAACAAAATCGTCACTCGAGGGGATTCAGGCCTGGTACATCAGGGATGAAACGTATTCAGCAGCACTGGCTGAGCTGGTTAATGCTCAGAAACAGCGGCATCTGGCGGCATTCTGGGGCGATGGCACAACGTCTTCGTCCGACGGGCAGAATTTTCGGGTAGGTAGCCACGGGCGTTATGCTGGTCAGGTCAATCTGAAATATGGTCAGGAGCCAGGCGTGCAGATTTACACGCATATTTCGGACCAGTACAGCCCGTTTTACACCAAAGTGATCAGCCGCGTGCGGGACTCAACTCACGTACTTGATGGTTTGCTATATCACGAAAGTGATCTGGAAATTACCGAGCATTACACTGATACCGCTGGTTTTACGGAGCATGTTTTCGCGCTGATGCATCTGCTGGGGTTCGCTTTTGCGCCAAGGATCCGGGATCTTCACGACAAGCGGCTTTTTATTCAGGGAAAGGCTGAGCGGTATCCTGGACTTCAGTCTGTGATATCCACAACCCCTCTGAATCTTAAAGACATTGAGACGCACTGGCATGAGGTGCTTCGCCTCGCAAGCTCGATAAAACAGGGGACAGTTACAGCATCGCTGATGATGAAAAAATTGGCCAGTTACCCTAAACAAAATGGCCTTGCAAAGGCATTGAGGGAAATCGGGCGTATTGAACGGGCACTGTTTATGCTGGACTGGTTTCGCGATCCATCACTGCGCCGACGCGTACAGGCGGGGCTGAATAAAGGTGAGGCCCGTAATGCCCTTGCGCGAGCGGTCTTTATGCACCGGCTGGGTGAAATCAGAGATCGGGGACTGGAGAATCAGAGCTATCGCGCCAGTGGTCTGACGTTACTGACTGCGGCGATCTCACTGTGGAATACGGTATATATAGAAAGAGCCATTGATTCCCTGAGACGAAAAGGGATCCCGATTAATGAGCAACTGATTTCTCACCTGTCGCCGCTGGGATGGGAACATATCAATCTGAGCGGAGATTACGTCTGGCGAACCAATCTTAAGCTGGGATTGGGGAAATACCGTTCGTTACGCTCAATAGATAGTGGCCTGTACAAAAAACAGGCTTAGCGTAGGATATTTTCCTTTTTCCAAGCGGACCCCGTTATTGTCCCTGATTCACCTGGCACCTCACCGGCAGGCCCGCTTCAAAACAGGTCTGATACCATTCAGCTACCTGCACGGGATCGCCGTTGAATACCGTTCTCCTGCCGTCACGGTGCCACAGCTGCAGGCAGGTCGTGCCATCGAGGCGGACAACGAAATCGCCCCGCCACACGGCATATTCTCTGCCGTCGAGCATGATGTTATGTTCCGGACGGTAACTGCTCTCCGACCGTTCATGCAGCACACGGACACCGGCTGCGCGAAGCTGTGCCTGCACGGCTTCCAGCTCGCTGTTTAAAAGCGGTAAGGCGACATCAGTTCCGGAATCAGTGAGTTCAACTGCCAGCTGCAGATTAGGAGCACGCAGGATACGCAGCCAGCCTGCGGCGTTCATCCGTTTGCAGGAACCACGCAGGTTATTTGCATACACGGGCTGAACGGAACCACGTTCCAGCATGTTCTTCAGATCACTGATGGCCACCGGACCCGGCCTTTTCTGGCTCAGGGCGGCCAGCACGATAAGTATCCGTTTCTGCAGGGGCGATGTCCGGCGTGCAGTTTCAGCCGTCTCCGGCAGTCCGCCGTGAATATTCAGTCCGGGCGCGTTGTCTGTCATAGTATTCTTAAGTGTCATTTGTGAATCATCATTGCTGATGTGATTAGAGGTTATCTGTTAATAATCATATCAGAATTGATTAAGCATGACTCATTTTAAATCACTGTTCTTCCCCTCTCTTTGCAGCGCAGATCCGAAAACCCCTGAACCCGGATCATCATCTAAATCCGGTCAAGCTGGAAACGATTAGCCTGCGCAGATGAATACAACATTCCGGGATTCGGGAAGGATGTGTAAGGGTGAACGGCAAGTATGTGCCAGAAGCGGGCACCCCTGATTATTGGTCTGCCAGCCACTGCTGAGCATCACCATGACATTCGTTATATTTCTGCTAATATACGGACGTTTACTGTGGATTCTAAGTGATGCTGACATAACACAAATAACCATTCATATACTGAATGCTCAGAAACAACTTACCGCTCACTCTGAATGGCTTCAGACCACCCTGGCTAGTACCTACGTAAAAGCCAAAATGTTGATGCCGCTTCCTTCACTGGATGTGGTGGTTAAAGCCGGGAAGTATGTTATCCCTGAAAAAGGGCATGCCGGTTTTTGTCCTGAAGCTGGCATTGTCTATATAACTGTCGATCCTGAAAATAAAGCATTCTGCAAAAACTATGCGCACTCTATTGAGCGTATGTTTGCTCATGAACTGCACCATGCTGCAAGATGGCAAGGGCCTGGATATGGCTCAACTTTAGGGGAGGCTTTAGTCTCTGAGGGGCTGGCCGGGCATTTTTCTCTTGAGCTTTTTGGCGGTGAACCTGAAATCTGGGAAAGGCTCAGCTCAGATATAGTCCAGTCTTGCACTTCACAATTGCACGACAGCTGGCAGCGCACTGATTATGACCATAATGCCTGGTTTTTCGGAACCGGAGATTTGCCAAGATGGCTGGGGTATACCGCAGGGTTCAACCTGATATCCAGGTATCTTGCAGTATCCTCACATTTGAAAGCCTCAATGCTGGCTAACATAAGTGCTGAGGAATTAAAGCATTTTATATAGAGTTCAGATTCCTCATATTTTTAAAGCCATTTGTCTGCTCATGAGCGGAAGCTGAATGCTCTGCTCCTCGCTCAAAGCGGACAAGAAGCCATGCTGGAAACGCGCAAAGTACGCGCTGCAGCCGGCGGGTGCCTGGCGATCGGTGAGCATTTAAAATCCAAGACGCGCGCCCATGAAGATTTTTGCTGAAATACCGCCTGCATGTTCAAATCCTCCCTTTCATCCGAAATCCTCCATTCTGCCCTGTGTGTTAAACCCCGCAGATCCGGTTTCTGTCAAACCCGGAACATGCTCTGGATCTGGTTGGGCTGGAACCGAAACACCGGTGCAGATGGATAGCCTATGCAGAGACGCTGGAATGTTGAGTCATTTAAAGGCAGTTTGCGAAATAAATGACTGAGAGAATACTGGTTCCTGTCAGTAGAAGATGTTCAGGAAAAAAACCTACTAACTGCATGGGGATAGGAATTATTTTGAGTAGATCACTTTTCTTATTCTTTTAATAAGACTTATCTGAAGGCCAGTCATCCGTTAACTAATCTGAATCTGAAACTTCCACCATTATTTTAATTAAATATAGTTTATTATTTGAATTTTATTTTGAGTGCATTGTACTGCGATTTAAAAATAAATCGTGCAAAAATTCTTTACAAAAAGGGCAAGTCAGGGGGGGTATCTGAATACATATATGAATGGAAAATAAAAGTCATTTCATGAAAAGTTCACGAAAATGTAATTTATCACTTTTGTGTTTCTATAGAAATAATGACTTACATCAAAACAAACAAATTCACTTTTTTATGATTATGTTTTTACTGCGGAGATACTCCGCATTCTTTCTTTCAAAAATGAAAACTTTTATATATGGGGTTTTAGTTATGAAGGTAAGCAAAATTTCGTTATTTATATTGATCGCATTTGCTGGTTTTACTCGTGCATCAGAACCTTTTCACCACATGAATGTATCTTCTGCTGATCATTTAATTATTCTTACAGGTGACGGAGGTGCAGGTGGTGCAGGCGGTGCCGGAGGTACAGGCGGGAACGGCGGGAACGGCGGTAATGGTGGTAACGGCGGTAACGACGGAAACGGCAGCAACGACGGTAATCACGATGGAAACGGAAACGGCAGTAATGACGGCAGTAGCAACGGAAACAATGACGGAAATGGCAATGGAAGCAGCGGTGGAAGTGGGAGTGATAATGGCGACGGAGGCGGTGATGGCGGTGATGGCGGTGATTAATCACTGACAGCATCTTCTCTGCCAGATCCTCAGATCTGGCAGTTTCTTGTGATTAAACCAATCAGGATTATACCTCATGAAAATAAACGTTAAGATGATCATTTTTTTATTCGGGACTGAACTGTTTCTGTTAAGTTCAGCACATGCAACGACTCAGGAAAATACAGATATTCAATTTGTTAAAAGTGCAAAGTTAACCGATCAGAATATCTCAACTCAAGTTATAACCGTAGAATGTGGCCAGCCGGGTAAAGATGGGTTGCCAGGTAAAGATGGTAAAAGTGGACATGGTGGAAAAGGCGGAAAAGGCGGGAAAGGCGGAAAAGGCGGCGCTGCCGGTAAAGGAGGGGCTGCTGCCCCATGTCAGGATTAATACCTAATATGTGTAGATAATATATATTTAAGACAAGGGGTATGTTATGCGTCTGAAAATAGTTTATGCGTTTCCTGCTCTTATATATTTATCGTTAACGTCATTCGCTCATGCCAGTGTGTTGAGCAAATCCCCTGTAACTGAACATCCTTCACATGGGATGGTTCTGGTTGATGGTACTCCTGGAACAAACGGAGGACCTGGAGAAAATGGCGGAGCCGGTGGGCCCGGCGGTCCAGGAGAAAATGGTGGTCGTGGGGGAGATGGCGGCCCTGGCGTCAATGGTGGCCCTGGCGGAAATGGCGGACCCGGTGGTCAGGGAGGAGATGGCGCAAATGGTGGTGAGGGAGGCAATGGCGGTAATGGTGATGGTGCCAGCAATGGCGGGAATGGCGGTGATGGTGGCAACGGAGGGGATGGCGGGAACGGTGGTGACGGCGGAAGCGGAGGGGATGGCGGAAGCGATGGTGGTAATGGCGGTGATGGTGGGAATGGCGGTGATGGTGGTAACAGTTAAATATGCCGGATAGCTGTAAAATATGATGCCCCGGGTTAAACCGGGGTTTCCTTTTTCTGTACTTTTCAACGAATGGAAAGTTAATTTGTGTCAGTCCTTCACTCCGCAGTGGTGAGTCCCCGGTATCCTGTACCAGTAAAGCCGTAACCGGCGCTTTGCCATTTTTTACATGACCAGGCTGAATGTCTGCATTCAGGTGACAATCCTGCTCAATGTCTGCTTTTTATGCTTCACCGGGCCGTTCCTTCTCCCTGTCCGTTGCCAGATCCGAAAACCCCAGAACCCGGATCATCATCTAAATCCGGCCAAGCTGGAAACGATTAGCCTGCACAGATGAATACAACATGCCGGGATTTGGGAAGGATGTGTAAGGGTGAACGGCAAGTATGTACCAGGAGCGGACCTTGTTAAACACCCATGGATTAACGTTTTAAGTAATACTTTTAGCTGTGCATTGCTCCCATTGGTCATTGTGTAATCCATTTTTTAAGGGCATGAGCTATATAAAATGGATGCATTTTTTTTCGGTGTGTGTTAATTAAATAAAAAGTCTATATAGATGGAACGATAAAGATGCGCATTGATGAAATTCCTGCTTGTTTATTGCAACACGTCCGTTTTTATCTGACGACTCCTGACCTGAGTCGCTCAGAAGAAATGCAACGTAAACTCAATGAATTTAGTCCGTTTCATCATGAATTTTTGCTCTGGTCTCCAGGCTTTCATTCTCTTTCTTCAGTCAGGAATAATATACTTGATGCAGCAGATAATTTCCTAAATGACAAAGAAGAGTATAAGCTATTAATTATTGACAGTACCTCAGAGGAACTACTGGGTTGTATTAGCTTATTCATAAGGAATCGGGCTATTCCTTATTTCGAGATCGGTTACTGGCTTGCCACGGATGCGATGGGAAAAGGCATAATGACTGAAGCATGCAAGATGGCTACAAAAATAGCCTCGGAATTTTTTAACGCTAAAAGAATCGAAATTCGTACTGCAAGACGTAACGTGCGCAGTCAGTCTGTTGCATTAAAGTGTGGGTTCAAACTAGAAGCCATATTAGCTTCTGATCGACTGGACAGCGCTGGAGTGATTGACGATACCTTTATTTATAAATACAGCAGCTGAGCGTACCGTGCCCTGAAGCTACAACGTGCGCTTTTTGATACAGTCCGATATTGGACAATAACGGCCCGCTCCGTGCCAAAAGCGGACGTTTCCAGCATCTGCGAGCACTAATCGGTGTAAAGTAAATCTCACCGCATAATAATTCAGATGCACCGTTATCTTCATGGCCGTATTTCAGGATTCTGGCCGGAAAAAGGTGCCGGAAACGACCCTCTGGCCACAGGATCGCACTGAGTGACTCTCAGGCGGTGCCGGAAAGTAGTCTTATGTTAAATTTTGACGTTTGAGAACCGTTCATCCGGCCGATATAAATCTTTTGCTAAATAGCTGATCCTAATACCGCTACACTTTTGCGAGACCATGTCGGCCCCCCGGGAACGGACTGGCTGTTTTCA
>NZ_JAPDNC010000014.1:0-137964 GCF_025947915.1 Erwinia sp. INIA01 | reverse complement strand
AGTGCCGAGGCTTCCTGCTGCGAGGTGGCGTATATTACGCTTTCCTCCTTCGGAGTCAACTTCTTTTTGAGAAGTTTTTTCCGGCGATTCAGACAACTTCCTGAACCTCTAACACGCTGGCCTGTAAGCCGTTGTTCCGTGTCAGTGGAGGCGCAGTATAGGGATTTTCTGGCGGCTGACAAGGGCTAATTTTAAAAAGATGTGCGAATGTTGTTTTTTTGCCCAAAAGTGCTTCAGAGCGCTAGTTTTTCGAGCTTTTCAAACCCGTAGCGCTGCAAAACGGGCATTAATTGTACTGCCTGTTCCGTAATATCCATGCAGTAAGCGATATTACTATCTGTAGAAAAAGCTTCTGGCGATTCATTTTCTAATAACCAGACGGTACGGCGAGCAATCGCAGCACCAGAATCTATTAACCGGGTCCCTTCCGGCAACACCTGCTGGAGCTCTTCACTAATAAGAGGGAAATGCGTACATCCCAGCACGACCGTATCCGGTGGCTCCTTCATACGCAGCCAGGGTTGTAAAATCCGCCTCACCTCTTCTATCGCCACCGGTTTGCCGTGCAGTTTCGCTTCCGCCAGCTCGACCAGCTCCGCCGAACCCAGCATTTCCGTTTTGCACTCGCTGGCAAAACGAGCCACCAGCTCATGGGTATAAGGACGCTTTACCGTACCACGCGTCGCCAACAGGCCCACGATACCGTTACGTGTTAAACGCGCAGCGGGTTTGATCGCCGGCACAACGCCTACTACGGGGAAGGAAAACCGTTCGCGTAATGCAGGCAGGGTGACCGTGCTGGCCGAGTTACAGGCAATGACCACCAGCGCGAGGGGATAACGAAGCGTAACCGCTTCTACAATAGAGACAACCCGATCAACGATAAACTCTTCTGACTTTTCACCATAAGGAAAGGCAACGTTATCGAACGCGTAGAGATAGTGGAGATCCGGCAAAAGCTTGCGGATCTCATCATAGACCGAAAGCCCACCGACGCCGGAGTCAAAAACCAGCACGGTGGGGCGCGGATTAGAAGGTGTAGCTGCCGTTGAGGTAGTATTCCCGTCCAGGGGTTTCATAGCCATACACTGTCTCGTAGTCTTTATCGAACAGGTTGGCAATTCTACCACGAACAGTCAGATGGGATGTGATCGGATACGACACGGCGAGATCCCAAAGGCTGACTCCGCCCATTTTCACTGTAGGGTTGGGATAAACGTTGAAATCCTTATCATAGCGCTGGCCGAGATACTGATAGGTCACAGACCAGTCGAAGTCATATACCGTCCAGTCAAGCTGGTACTTGACCTGTTGTTTCGCACGGCGCAGTAAAATCTCATTGGTCGCACCGTTACGCGGGTCCAGATAGTCGAAGGAGACTTCATGGCTCAGCGGACCAGTATCGAAGGAAGCCGTTGCTTCAACGCCCTTGATCGTGGCTTTCGAGATATTGTAGTAACGGTAGGTCGTTGGATCGCTATCAACCAGATTGTCGATGTCATTACGATAGCCGGAGATATGCCACGTGACCGGACCAGTCAGTCCCTCAAATCCGGCTTCCCACTGCTTACTCTCTTCCGGCTTCAGGTCATCGTTGCCGTAGAAGTTGCTGTACAGCTGGGCCAAGTTTGGCGCTTTAAAGGCCGTACCGTAAGAAGCAATAAAGCGATAGCCTTCTACAAACTCCCAACCGGCGCTGGTCTGCCAGGTATTATGCCAGCCGAATTGGGAGTTATCATCACCGCGCACCGCGCCTTCAACGGTAAACTCACCGAACCGCTGCTGCCCGGTCAGATACAGGCCGGTATTACGAAGCTCGGTGCTGTTTGCCAGCGAGCTGGTGCCTGGTTCCGTGGTTTCCTTCTGCCAGTCGACGCCACCGCTAACGGCACCCTGCCCCACGGCGAACGTATTGCCCCACTGCACATTATACTGTTTGCTTTCATCCAGGGTCGTTGCGTCGCTATAACGCCCCAGGCGCGGATCGTAGTTGTAATCCTTGACGTGGCTGATACTGGCAACAAGCTGTGAAGAGTAGATACCCTGATTAAAGCGCAGCCCGGTGTCCCAGGTCTGGCTGTAGAGCTGGCGCGTATCGACTAACGAACCCGGTACGGTATAACCGTAACCGCTGTCATAACCAGTACGATTATCAAAACCGTATCCGCGCACGAAACCGCTGAACTGCTCGTTAAACTGGTGGTTCAACGCGCCGTACAGCGTTTTGCTCATAAAGCCATCGCGATCTGGCTGAGCCGGGCCGTAATCATTTGGATAACCGGCCTTCACGTCGAAACCACGGGTGTAGGTATAATCCCCGGCCAGCGTCACCTGGGTGTTTTCACCCAACATTTGCTGGGTGGAGCCGTTATAATTCTGGTAGCTGTTTGAACCCACCCCGGCTTCCAGCGTCGTACCTTCACCTTCACGCGTGGTGATAATGTTAACCACGCCGCCAATCGCATCGGAACCATAAACCGCAGAACGGGCACCGCGGATATACTCAACGCGCTGCACCAGAGCCAGCGGAATCTGGCTGATATCTGCAGAACCGGTGATACCGGCCTGATTCAGACGGATGCCGTCAATCAGCACCAGCACATGATTAGAGTTGGTGCCGCGAATAAACAGGCTGGTCTTTTGCCCCATCCCCCCTTGCTGTACGGCATCGACGCCGGGCAAGCGGCGCATCACATCACTCAGGCTTTTAGACTGCCAGCGATCGATTTCAGCGCGAGTCACAACGGTGGTCGGCGCAAGTACTGTATTGATCGGCTGCTGAAAGCGGTTTGCCGTTACAACCTGCGTATATTCTTTATTATCCTGTGCAAAGCCATACTGCGCCCAGAGTGCAATTGCCGTTGCGCTAAAGGCAAACAGCGATTTATTCATTTTTTTCATTGTATAGAGCATCCAAAAAACCAGCAGGATGCCGCAGGCTTACGATCGATAGCACGCGATGATCGTAATAATGCGACGTTAATCCGGCAGGTCTTCGGGCTCAGTGTCTTTAAAGGCAATGACTTCCCATCCTAAGACAGTGTCTGCTTGCGCGATTGCCATGACATTCTATACCGCTGCGCGTCAGCTCCAGATTTTCACTGGATTCCCTTTTAACTCATGGGGAGGCCGGAGAGCGCATTTTATGTATAACGCAATTGGAAGTCCAGACAGCTGGACATCCATAATGGCAATTCGTTCACAATGCTGGACATCAGATGTGGAATCCCTACAATCGCCCGGCTATCTCCGCCAAATATCCAGGAACCACTATGACGCCCGAACAGCTGCCCGTAGAACAATATGAAGATCAGCTTGCCGAAAAGGTAAACCGCCTGACGTCAATGATGTCAGCCTTTAACGCGCCCGAAGTTGAAATCTTTCGTTCGCCGGTCAGCCACTATCGGATGCGTGCCGAGTTTCGCGTCTGGCACGATGGTGATGATCTCTATCACATCATCTTCGATCAGCAAACGCGCGAAAGAATCCGCGTTGACAGCTTCCCGGCCGCCAGCGAGTTGATTAATCGCCTGATGCCAAGATTACTGGCTACGCTACGGAAAACACAGGCGCTGCGCTTTAAGCTGTTCCAGATTGACTACCTCTCTACGCAAAGCGGTCAGGTCGTGGTCTCCCTGCTGTATCACCGCAAGCTCGATGAAGTCTGGCAGCAGGCCGCCGAGCAGCTGCGCGATGCGCTGCGTGCAGAAGGATTTAACCTGCATCTGATTGGCCGCGCCACGAAAACCAAAATCTGTCTGGACCAGGATTTCGTGGATGAGTGCCTGACGGTGGATGGCCGGGAGATGATTTACCGCCAGGTCGAAAACAGCTTCACCCAGCCTAATGCTGCCATGAACGTGAAAATGCTGGAATGGGCGCTGGATACCACTCGTAACTCAAGCGGCGACCTGCTGGAACTGTACTGCGGCAACGGCAACTTCTCGCTGGCGCTGGCACGTAATTTCCGCCGGGTACTGGCTACCGAAATCGCCAAGCCTTCAGTCGCCTCGGCGCAGTACAATATTGCGGTGAATCAGATTGATAACGTACAGATCATTCGTATGGCGGCGGAAGAGTTCACCCAGGCGATGAACGGTGAAAGAAGTTTTAACCGTCTGGAAGGGATCGATCTGAAGAGCTACGAGTGTGAAACCATCTTTGTCGATCCGCCACGCAGCGGTCTGGATGATGAAACGGTGAAAATGGTGCAGGCCTATCCGCGCATCCTTTATATCTCCTGCAACCCTGAAACGCTGTGCAACAACCTCGCCACGCTATCGGCCACTCACGATGTGACCCGCCTGGCGCTGTTCGATCAGTTCCCGTATACCCACCATATGGAATGCGGCGTACTGCTGACCCGGCGTTAAACAATCAGGGCGATCGTTCGATCGCCCTGAAATTCAGCTGCTCTTACGCACCCGCCACTTGCTCACAATCCAGAACACCACCGCCACCATCAAGATGGTCGGGATAAAGTTCGAACCAATGTCCGGATACTCCGCCCGTACCATCGCGCTATACAACAGAATACCCAGCAGGAAGAATGCAGCGGCCAGCGACGGCATTCCGTCAGGCATTGAGCGATTCAGATAGCGCTGGTGCAGACTCCAGGCGGCGAGCACCAGGGCAATAATCGGGAACATTGAAAAGGGTACTATCGAGCTAAAAAGTGCAGAAAAACTGCCGTTAATGGAAAGTCCGGTTAAAAACGCCAGCAGCAGCGTTCCTTTGTCTCTGCCTGAAGCTAAACTCATGTCTCCACCTTTTTAATCGTTGGATGCCAGCGTCACAGCCAGTCTCTCCTGCTCACGGCGGTACCAGTAATATGCCCCTTTCGAGATCATACGCAGTTGCAGTACCAGCCGTTCTTCCAACTGACGACGCTGTCCGGCATCGATATCCAGTGCTTCTGCACCGGCGTTAAACACAATGATGACCATCGCTTCCGCCTGTGCTTCGGTGAAGCTGCGCGGCATGCGATTTTCCACTTCCAGATAATCCGCCAGTTCGGCGATAAAATGCTGTATTTCCCGGGCGACGGCGGCGCGGAAGGCGGCGGATGTCCCTGAGCGCTCACGCAGCAAAAGCCGAAAGGCGTTAGGGTTATCGCCGATAAACTCCATGAAAGTCGACACGGAAGTGCGAATAACGCTGCCGCCTTTGGCAATACGCTGACGCGCTTGTCGCATTAGTTGACGAAGCATTAAGCCACTTTCGTCTACCATGGTTAACCCCAGTTCATCTACATCACGAAAGTGACGATAAAATGACGTTGGGGCAATGCCCGCCTCTCTGGCCACCTCGCGCAGACTCAGGCTGGCAAAGCTACGCTCGGCACTTAGCTGGCTGAATGCCGCCTCGATAAGTGACCGCCGTGTACGTTCTTTTTGCTGCGCTCTGACGCCCATTTTTATGCCTGTTTAGCCTGCAAGTGGGCACTATAGCAAAAATTTCAGCGTACAGTGCCGCAAACTTTGTGACCGCCTGTTAACCTGGAAATTTGGCAAATGGTGGCAAAAAAAGCGGTAAGAATTGGGAAGTTGGCCGCTGGATGTTAGAATATCGTTGTAAAATTGTTTTATAAAATAGGACGTATTGGTATGCAACAGTCTTATGATTACGACGCCATAATTATTGGTTCAGGCCCGGGCGGTGAAGGTGCTGCCATGGGGCTGGTGAAACAGGGAGCGCGAGTCGCAGTGATCGAGCGCTACCACAATATCGGCGGCGGATGTACACATTGGGGAACGATTCCGTCGAAAGCACTGCGCCATGCCGTTAGCCGCATTATCGAATTTAACCAGAACCCACTGTATAGCGACCACTCACGTCTCCTTCGCTCCTCCTTTGCCGACATTCTCAACCACACCGAGAACGTAATTAGTCAGCAAACCCGTATGCGCCAGGGATTCTACGAACGAAATCACTGTGAGATGTTCCAGGGGGATGCGCGTTTTGTTGATGCCAACACCATTGAAGTCGAAAGCCATGACGGCACCACGGAACGCCTGACCGCTGAAAAATTTGTGATCGCCTGTGGTTCACGCCCTTATCACCCACCGGATGTCGACTTTACCCATCCACGGGTTTACGACAGCGATTCGATCCTCAACCTTCACCATGAGCCAGGCCATGTCATTATCTATGGTGCCGGGGTCATTGGCTGTGAATACGCTTCGATCTTCCGTGGGCTGAACGTCAAAGTCGATTTGATTAACACCCGCGACCGTCTGCTGGCCTTCCTCGACCAGGAAATGTCAGATTCTCTCTCATACCACTTCTGGAACAGCGGCGTAGTGATTCGCCATAACGAAGAGTTCGAGAAAATCGAAGGGGTTGAAGATGGCGTGATTATGCATCTGAAATCCGGTAAAAAGCTGAAAGCGGACTGCCTGCTGTACGCCAACGGACGCACCGGTAACACCGACTCGCTGTCGCTGGAAAATGTCGGGCTGAAGGCCGATGGCCGTGGGCTGCTGAAGGTCAACAGCATGTATCAGACCGCACAGCCGCATATCTACGCGGTGGGCGATGTGATTGGCTACCCAAGCCTGGCTTCTGCCGCCTACGATCAGGGGCGCATTGCGGCACAGGCCCTGATGAAAGGCGAAGCCAACGCACACCTGATTGAGGATATCCCTACCGGTATCTACACCATTCCGGAAATCAGCTCCGTGGGTAAAACCGAGCAGCAGCTGACGGCGATGAAAGTGCCGTATGAAGTGGGCCGCGCACAGTTCAAACATCTGGCACGCGCGCAGATTGTCGGGATGAACGTCGGCAGCCTGAAGATCCTGTTCCATCGCGAAACCAAAGAGATCCTCGGCATTCACTGCTTTGGTGAACGTGCCGCCGAGATTATTCATATCGGTCAGGCGATTATGGAGCAGAAAAACGGTGGCAACACGATCGAGTACTTTGTGAATACCACCTTCAACTACCCGACTATGGCCGAAGCCTATCGGGTGGCGGCGCTAAACGGCTTAAATCGCCTGTTTTAATCCGCCAATCATCACGCCCTGCATATGTGTTCGGATCGCCTCTGCCAGCTGTTCATAACGGCCGCGCAGGGGCGAACCCGGACGATAAACCAGGGCAATGGTGCGCTGTGGTTCAGGCTTGTAGCAGGGCAGATAGCATACGCCATCACGCACCCGCTCTTTCGGTACGGCCAGCGCAGGTAACAGCGTAATTCCGCTGCCCGCCGCCACCATGTTACGTAGCGTTTCCAGACTGGTCGCGCGGAAATGCGTATCCTCATCGGCACCGGCCTGGAAGCAGAAGCCCATCGCCTGATCGCGCAGGCAGTGACCATCTTCCAGCATCAGTAGCTTTTCACCGGCCAGATCCGACATCGGCACACGATCGCGATCGTGCCACGGGTGATCCTGATATACCGCCAGCTTCATCGGCTCATCAAACAGCGGCACTTCAATAAACGCTTCCGACTCTTTGACCAGAGCAAGAATGGCACAGTCCAGCTTGCCGCTGTCAAGCTGCGCCAGCAGCTGCTGGGTTTGCGCCTCGTGCAGATACATCTCCAGCTTGGGGAACGTTTTATGCAGCGACGGAATAATCTGCGGCAGCAGATAAGGGCCCACGGTAGGGATCAGCCCGATATGCAGCGGACCGGACATAGCCTCGCCCTGCTGGCTGGCCATCTCCTTCAGCACCTTGACTTCACGCAGAACGGTGCGCGCCTGATCCACCAGCAGAAGCCCCGCCTGGGTAAACAGCACCTTACGGCTGGTGCGCTCAAGCAGCATAACGCCCAGTTCATCTTCCAGCTTGCGGATCTGTCCGCTCAGGGTCGGCTGGCTTACATGACAGGCATCCGCTGCACGACGAAAATGACGATGCTCCGCCAGCGAAACCAGATACTCAAGATCACGAATATTCATCTTATCCTCCAGACCACGATAGTCCGTGGCGATAGATAGGATAGCAATCAACGATTAGCCCTATCAACCCTCGATCACAATAATGTGTCCGTACACAAATAGCACACCCGAAAATTAAACGATGAGGTCTTTACATGTTTGCAAGTCAGGAAGGTAAATCCATCCCACAGGTCACTTTTCACACGCGTCAGGGCGACAGCTGGGTCGATGTCACCACTGATGAGCTGTTCAAAGACAAAACGGTGATTGTCTTCTCTCTGCCGGGTGCGTTTACTCCAACCTGTTCGTCCAGCCATTTGCCACGCTACAACGAGCTGGCCGGCGTGTTTAAAAGCCACGGCGTGGACAGCATTCTCTGCGTGTCCGTTAACGACACCTTCGTGATGAATGCGTGGAAAGCCGATCAGCATGCCGAGCACATCAACTTTATTCCCGACGGCAACGGTGAGTTCACCCGCGGTATGGAGATGCTGGTAGAGAAAGCCGATCTCGGCTTCGGCCCGCGCTCATGGCGCTATTCAATGCTGGTGCGTAACGGCGTGGTGGTCAAAATGTTCGTTGAACCAAACAAGCCGGGTGACCCGTTTGAAGTCTCCGATGCCGATACCATGCTGCGCTACGTTGCGCCGGAGTTTAAGGTACAGGAGTCCGTATCACTGTTCACCAAGCCCGGCTGCCCGTTCTGCACCAAAGCGAAACAGATGCTGCTGGACCGCGGTATCCAGTATGAAGAAATTGTACTGGGCCAGGATGCCACCACCGTAAGCCTGCGCGCCATGACCGGCCGCGCTACCGTGCCTCAGGTGTTTATTGGCGGGCGCCATATCGGCGGCAGCGATGATTTAGAAAAGTTTTTTGCCGCCTGAATGACGGACTGATTTCGCTGGCTGAACGCTTCATTAATTGAGCGGCGATGTCGACAGGTTAGCTTAGCCATTAAAAAAGCCGCGGCCTGACCAGGCAGCGGCTTTCTCATATCTAAACGATATCGCGGTGGCTTAACGCCGTTGAGTATCAGCCCAGGCGCTGTTTCGCTTCAGTAATGGCCAGCGAAACCTGATGCGGAGACACACCGCCTTTCGCATTACGCTTATCCAGGCAGGATTGCAGCGACAGCACAGGATAGACATCTTCGCCAATCACGCTGCTGAACTTCTGCAGGTCAGCCAGTGCCAGCGCTTCCAGCGCAACGCCCTGATTGATCGCTTCCACTACCGCTTCACCGACGATATGGTGCGCTTCGCGGAACGGTACGCCTTTCGCAACCAGATAATCCGCCAGCTCGGTAGAGTTCGCATAGCCCTGCTCTGCCGCGTCCTGGCAGCGCGGACGTTTTACCTGAATGCCGTCCAGTACCAGCGTGGCCATATGCAGACAGTCATACCAGGTATCCAGCGCATCAAACAGGCCTTCTTTATCTTCCTGCATGTCTTTGTTATACGCCAGCGGCAGGCCTTTCAGCGTCATGCTCATGGCGGTCAGTGCGCCCTGTACGCGGCCCACTTTGCCACGGATCAGCTCCAGCGCATCCGGGTTTTTCTTCTGCGGCATCAGCGAAGAGCCGGAGGTCACACGGTCGGACAGCTCTACGAAGCCCGCTTCGCCGGTATTGAAGAAGATCAGATCTTCCGCAAAGCGCGACAGGTGAATCATGCCGATCGAGGCATCGGACATCAGCTCCAGCACGTGGTCGCGGTCGGATACAGTATCCAGACTGTTACGGGTCGCGGAGGCAAAGCCTAACCAGCCCGCCAGCTGCTCGCGATCGATCTCATAGGCGGTTCCCGCCAGCGCACCACAGCCCAGCGGGCTGACGTCCAGGCGCTTCAGCGTATCCTGCAGACGGCTTTCATCGCGGGCCAGCATTTCAACATACGCCAGGCACCAGTGCGCAAACGTCACCGGCTGCGCACGCTGCAGGTGGGTATAACCCGGCATTACCGCGTCCTGGTTTGCTTCGGCGGTGGCTACCAGCGCCTGCTGGAACTGACGAGTTGCGGCCAGCAGTTCACTGACCTGCAGTTTGCACCACAGCTTCAGGTCGGTTGCGACCTGATCGTTACGGCTACGGCCGGTATGGAGTTTTTTACCCAGCGCGCCGACCTTATCGATCAGTTTGCCTTCCACCCAGCTGTGAATATCTTCGGCGTCGCTTTCCACAATCTGCTGCGGATTCGCGCGCACTTCTTCCAGCAGAACATTCAGCGCGCTCTCCAGCTGCTGCTGCTCTTCTGAGGTTAATACATTGACCGTCACCAGCGCTTTGGACCAGGCAACGGAACCGATAATGTCCTGCTCTGCCAGACGATAGTCGAAGCGCAGTGAGTCATTAAACAGTTTGAAACGTTGATCTGCTGCCTGCGTAAACCGTCCACCCCAAAGTGCCATGCTCAGTACTCCATTCAGAATTTATGCAAGAGGCGGCACGGATGCCGCACTCTGGAAATCATGCAGGGGCGAGGCACACCCCACCCACCGCAACAGATTATTTTTTCTCGTTCAGCGCACGGATGCGTGAAGAGAGGGAGAACAGACGGATAAAGCCGCCCGCGTGACGGTGATCGTACACTTCGTCTTCGCCGAAGGTGGCGAACTCTTCAGAGTACAGGCTGTTAGCGGATTTCTTCTGAATCGCGGTAACCTGGCCTTTGTACAGCTGCAGTACCACCTCGCCGTTCACTTCTTCAGCCAGCGCTTCTGCTGAAGCCTGCAGAGATTTACGCAGCGGTGCGAACCAGCGGCCATCGTAAACAACGTAGGACATTTCCAGGCCCAGCTGCTCACGCCATTTGAAGCTGTCGCGGTCCAGAACCAGCTGCTCAACGGCACGCAGCGCGTTAACCATGATGGTGCCGCCAGGGGTTTCGTAGCAGCCGCGAGACTTAATACCGACCAGACGGTTTTCTACGATATCGATACGACCCACGCCGTGGCGCGCACCGATCGCATTCAGTTTGTCCAGGCAGCCGAATGGCGTTAACGCTTCACCGTTAACCGCAACTACGCGACCTTTCTCAACGGAAATGGTCACCTGCTCAGGCTGATCCGGCGCTTCCAGCGGATCGACGGTCCACACCCAGCAATCTTTGTTCGGTGCGTTCCAGGGGCTTTCCAGCACGCCGCCCTCGGTAGAGATGTGCCATGCGTTTTCATCACGGCTGTAGATTTTTTCCAGCGACGCGGTGGTCGGGATGTTGCGCTCTTTCAGATAGTCCAGCAGCGCTTCACGGGAACGCAGGTTCCACTCACGCCATGGTGCAACCACTTTCAGCTGTGGAGCCAGCGCGGTGTAGGTGGTTTCGAAACGAACCTGGTCGTTACCTTTACCGGTTGCGCCGTGGCACAGCGCGTCTGCGCCCACTTTCAGCGCCAGCTCAACCTGCGCTTTAGCGATGATTGGACGCGCCATAGAGGTACCCAGCAGGTAGGTGCCTTCATACAGAGCGCCGGTTTGCAGCACCGGGTAAACGTATTCGCTGATGAACTCTTCACGCAGGTCAACCACATGGCACTCGGACGCACCGGACTGCAGCGCTTTCTGCTCAACGCCTTCCAGATCGCCACGCTCCTGGCCGATATCGGCGACGAAAGCCACCACTTCACAGCCGCCGTAGTTCTCTTTCAGCCATGGAATAATCGCCGAAGTATCCAGGCCGCCGGAGTAAGCCAGTACGATTTTTTTGATGCTTTTGTCTTGCATGATGATTCCTTGAAAACGTTTCTAATTAAGCGAGGATACGGGTGCCAATGGACACGCCGTTAAATAAGGTTGGCAGCTGCTCAGCATGACGCCAGCTGGCGATGTCCACCGGGCGGCCCAGGGTACGGGCGGCATCCAGTGCGGCATTCACCTTGACGATCATTCCATCGGTAATCACACCGTCGGCGATCAGCTGCTCGGCTTTTTCAGCCGTCATCTCTTCAATTCGCTGCTTGTTGGCATCGAGGATACCGCTCACGTCGGAGAGCAGAATCAGATCGGCCCCCAGCGTCGCGGCCAGCGCCGTCGCAGCCTGATCGGCATTGACGTTCATCAGCAGGCCATCCTGGGTGATGCCGATTGAGCTGACAACCGGCAGGAAACCTGCGCCCAGCAGCGTATTAATCAGCACCGGTGAACCCGGGGTAGCCTGTCCCACATGGCCAAGTTCTTCATCAAACTGAGCAACATTAACACTTCCGCCGTCGCCCAGACACAGGCCAACGGCATCAATACCGTGTTTTTTCGACCAGGCTAGCAAAGTTTTGTTAGCAGTACCGGCCAGCGCACCGGTAATGATATCGATCTGGTCGGCAGGCGTTACGCGCAGGCCGTTTTTCTTTTTCACCGGCAGGGACAGCTTGCTCATCAATTCATCCACCAGACAGCCGCCGCCGTGCACAATCAGCAGCTGACGCGAATGGGCAGCACGATAGCTCACCAGCGCATCGAACAGACGCTCCAGCGCCTCTTCACTATCCAGCAGCACACCACCCAGTTTGATAATTAACGGATTGGTCATCAGAGAGTAACTCGCTTTAAAAATGTGACTACGTTGCAGAATGCGGTTATGTTCACTTTGGCTGTCCAAGCCAAATGGTGGAAAAATTATCGGTTTCCATCCGCACGTCGATAATGTATTTTTATTCACTATTAATGCATGAATATTGATACTATCCTAACTCAAGGACTGTCAACAGTGAAGACAAAATTACCACCTTTTATTGAGATATACCGCCAGCTGATTGCTACGCCATCAATCAGCGCCACCGACAGCGCGCTCGATCAGAGTAATGAAACTTTAATCAATTTGCTTGCGGGCTGGTTCCGCGATATTGGCTTCACTGTTGAAGTTCAGCCGGTTCCCGGCACGCGTAATAAATTCAATATGTTAGCTAAAAGTGGCCTCGGTGCAGGCGGACTGCTGCTGGCCGGTCATACGGACACCGTGCCGTTCGACGATGGCCGCTGGACGCGCGACCCGTTTACCCTGACCGAGCACGACAACAAACTGTACGGGCTGGGCACGGCCGACATGAAAGGCTTCTTTGCTTTCATCTTAGATACGCTGCGTGAAGTTGATGTGTCCGCGCTGAAAAAACCGCTGTATATCCTGGCAACGGCGGATGAAGAAACCACCATGGCCGGAGCCAAGTTCTTCTCAGAAACCACCAGCCTGCGCCCTGACTGCGCCATTATCGGCGAGCCAACCTCGCTGAAGCCGGTACGCGCTCATAAAGGCCACATTTCCAACGTGATCCGTATCCAGGGCCAGTCCGGCCACTCCAGCGATCCGGCACGCGGCGTTAACGCCATTGAGCTGATGCACGAATCCATTACTCAGTTGATGGAGCTGCGTAATACGCTGAAAACGCGCTATAACCACAGCGGCTTCGCCATTCCTTACCCAACAATGAACTTCGGCCATATCAACGGCGGCGACGCGGCAAACCGCATCTGCGCCTGCTGTGAACTGCATATGGATATCCGCCCGCTGCCGGGGCTGACGTTGAGCGATCTCGACGGGCTGCTGAATGAGGCGCTGGCGCCGGTCAGCGCACGCTGGCCTGGCCGCCTGACGGTGGGTGAGCTGCATCCGCCGATTCCGGGCTATGAGTGCCCGCGCGAACATCAGCTGGTACAGGTGGTGGAAAAACTGCTCGGCACCGAAACCGAGGTGGTGAACTACTGTACCGAAGCGCCATTTATTCAGGAAATCTGCCCGACGCTGGTGTTAGGACCGGGTTCGATTAACCAGGCACATCAGCCGGATGAATTTATCGATACGGCATTTATCAAACCGACCCGCGAATTGATCGCCCAGGTCGTGCATCATTTTTGCTATCACTAAGGTGAGAAATGGGGCAATCAACTGCAAAAACAGCTGTTTGCCTCTGATTTCGATTATTCGGGACGATAAGAATAACTTATCTCGCTCCGGTGTAATTAAATTTCATAAATTCTCGTTATTTAGCGGCACGATACGGCAAATTTAAGTCAATTGACGAATGGTTATTAACGTGGCTAGATAAAAGGCTGCGTTATACCCACAAGGGTGAAATAAAGTTACAAGTACAAGAAAGAGGGTGTCAGGGGTCATATGAACGAACAATATTCCGCAATGCGAAGTAATGTCAGTATGCTCGGCAAGCTGCTCGGGGATACCATCAAGGATGCACTGGGAGAGAACATTCTCGATCGGGTGGAAACTATCCGTAAGCTCTCTAAGTCATCACGTGCGGGAAATGATGCCCACCGTCAAGAGCTGTTATCAACGCTGCAAAATCTGTCCAACGATGAGCTGCTGCCGGTTGCACGCGCGTTCAGTCAGTTCCTGAATCTGACCAACGTTGCCGAGCAGTACCACACCATTTCGCCAAAGGGCGAAGGGGCAAATCATCCGGAGATGCTGGCGAAAACCTTTGAACGCCTGAAGCAACAGCCGGACCTGACCGAAGCTAACATTCGCGAGGCGATTGAATCCCTGTCGCTGGAATTAGTTCTGACCGCTCACCCAACGGAAATCACCCGTCGTACGCTGATCCACAAACTGGTTGAAGTGAACAACTGCCTTAAGCAGCTGGATCACAACGATCTTTCTGACTATGACCGTGCACAAATCATGCGCCGCCTACGCCAGCTGGTTGCGCAGGCCTGGCACACCGATGAAATTCGCAAATATCGCCCGTCGCCGATTGATGAAGCCAAATGGGGCTTTGCGGTGGTCGAAAACAGTCTGTGGGAAGGTGTGCCTAACTTCCTGCGTGAGTTAAACGAGCAGGTTGAAGAATCCTTCGGCTACACGCTGCCGGTTGATTTCGTACCGGTGCAGTTCACCTCCTGGATGGGCGGTGACCGCGACGGTAACCCGAACGTGACCGCCGATATTACTCGCCACGTGCTGCAGCTGAGCCGCTGGAAAGCCACCGACCTGTTCCTGCGCGATATCGCCGTGCTGATCTCCGAGCTGTCGATGTCCGAATGTACGCCGGAAGTACGCGAGCTGTGCGGCAATCCAGAAGCGTTGGAGCCGTACCGCGAGATTATGAAAAATCTTCGCAGCCAGCTGACCAGCACCCAATCCTACCTGGCGCGCCGTCTGAAAGGCGAGCGTTTACCGCGTCCGGCAGACCTGCTGATCTCCAACGATCAGCTGTGGGAACCGCTGCACACCTGCTACCAGTCACTACAGGCCTGTGGTATGGGCATTATCGCCAACGGCCAGCTGCTGGACACCATGCGCCGCGTGAAATGCTTCGGCGTTCCACTGGTGCGTATCGATCTGCGTCAGGAAAGCACCCGTCATACCGAAGCCATCGCTGAAATCACCCGCTACCTGGGCCTTGGCGACTACGAAAGCTGGTCAGAATCCGACAAGCAGGCCTTCCTGATCCGCGAACTGAACTCCAAACGTCCGCTGCTACCGCGTAACTGGGAGCCAAGCGCCGACACCAAAGAAGTGCTGGATACCTGCCGCGTGGCTGCCGATGTACCGAAAGGCTCGATCGCCGCTTACGTTATTTCGATGGCGAAAACGCCGTCCGACGTGCTGGCCGTCCACCTGCTGCTGAAAGAAGCCGGAATTACTTACACCCTGCCGGTAGCCCCGCTGTTTGAAACCCTGGACGACCTGAATAACGCTAACGATGTGATGAGCCAGCTGCTGAATATCGACTGGTATCGCGGCATCATTCAGGGCAAGCAGATGGTGATGATTGGCTATTCGGATTCCGCGAAAGATGCGGGTGTGATGGCTGCAAGCTGGGCACAGTATCAGGCCCAGGATGCGCTGATCAAAACCTGTGAGAAAGCCGGAATTACCCTGACGCTGTTCCACGGGCGCGGCGGCAGTATCGGCCGTGGCGGTGCCCCTGCGCACGCTGCCCTGCTATCTCAGCCTCCGGGCAGCCTGAAAGGCGGCCTGCGCGTCACCGAACAGGGCGAGATGATTCGCTTTAAGTTTGGCCTGCCGGAAGTCACCATCAGCAGCCTGTCGCTGTACACCGGTGCAATTCTGGAAGCCAACCTGCAGCCACCACCGGAACCTAAAGCCGAATGGCGCAGCATCATGGATCAGCTGTCCGATGTGTCCTGTAAAATGTATCGCGGCTACGTGCGCGAACATGCTGACTTCGTCCCTTACTTCCGTTCGGCCACGCCGGAGCTGGAGCTGGGTAAACTGCCACTGGGTTCCCGCCCGGCGAAGCGTCGCCCGACCGGTGGCGTAGAGTCACTGCGTGCCATTCCGTGGATCTTTGCCTGGACGCAGAACCGCCTGATGCTGCCAGCCTGGCTGGGTGCCGGTGCCGGTCTGCAAAAGGCAATGGAAGAAGGCCATCAGGAACAGTTGGAAACCATGTGCCGCGACTGGCCGTTCTTCTCAACCCGCCTGGGCATGCTGGAGATGGTGTTCTCCAAAGCGGACCTGTGGCTGGCGGAATACTACGATCAGCGTCTGGTGGATGAGTCTCTGTGGCCGTTGGGCAAACAGCTGCGTGACCAGCTGGATTCCGATATCAAAGCGGTACTGACCATCGCCAACGACTCGCATCTGATGGCCGACCAGCCGTGGATTGCCGAATCTATCGCGTTGCGTAACGTCTATACTGACCCGCTGAACGTGCTGCAGGCAGAACTACTGCACCGCTCGCGCCAGCAGGAAGCCAACGGCGGCGAAGTGGATGCGCACGTTGAACAGGCCCTGATGGTGACTATCGCCGGCGTGGCAGCAGGTATGCGTAACACCGGCTAGGTTGCAAGGGCGGAGACCCCGCCCGGTTTAACGCATCGCCGATGTAAAAACAGGACGCTCAGCGTCCTGTTTTTTTGCATGCTATAACCCGGTTTACAGCATATCAGCCCACGTTGGCATTCACGCCAGGGCGAACGCCCAGCGTATGGCAGATGGCGTAGCTCATCTCCGCGCGGTTCAGCGTATAGAAATGGAAGTCTTTCACCCCTTCACGGCTCAGGATTTTCACCATATCCATCGCAATATTGGCACCCACCATTTTGCGCGTTTCAGCATCATCATCCAGCCCTGCAAACATGCTGGTCATCCAGCCCGGCACGCGCACGTTGGTCATAGTGGCAAAGCGCTGCAGCTGTTTGAAGTTGGATACCGGCAGAATACCCGGCACAATCTCAACATCAATCCCGGTGGACACGCAGCGGTCACGGAAGCGCAGGTAACTTTCCACATCGAAGAAGAACTGGGTAATCGCCCGATTCGCACCGGCATCGATTTTACGCTTCAGGTTAATCAGGTCAGCCTGAGCGCTTTTCGCTTCAGGATGCACTTCCGGGTAGGCCGCAACGGAAATATCAAAATCACCCACCTCTTTCAGCAGCGCTACCAGGTCTGCCCCGTACATTTCAGGCTTGCCGCTGCCCGGAGGCAGATCGCCGCGCAGAGCAACGATATGGCGGATGCCGTTATTCCAGTAGTCCTGCGCAATGGTACGCAGTTCTTCACGAGTGGCATCGACACAGGTCAGATGCGGTGCGGCTTCCAGACCGGTGCGATCTTTAATGCCTTTAATGATGCTGTGGGTGCGGTCGCGCTCGCCGGAGTTGGCTCCGTAGGTGACGGAGACAAACTTCGGCTTCAGGCTGCTCAGACGATCGATAGAGCTCCAGAGGGTATTTTCCATTTCAGCGGTGCGCGGCGGGAAGAACTCAAAAGAGACATTAATCTGTCCGTTTATCTCGGCAAGACTCTGATTTAGTGCTTCGCGCTGATTTGCATGGAAAAAACTCATACCCGTTACCTCATCGATCGCTATTGATTCTATCGCTGCCGTTAAACGTCTATCCATTTAGACGTCCAGACATTCAAAATGACGGAAATTGTACATTCAGTCAACAGTTAAATGATGACATGCCGTGACAAATCCTCAACGAAGATGAGGGAAATTCATGATGCGAACGGAAGTGATATTTAGCGGCTCAGTTCGACGGGATAACAGGGGATATCACCCTTTTGAGCGATACTGCTGGATGAAGGGTGAAGAGTGGATGAATGGGATCTATGGATACATTGCCTGACGAACCCTGATGCATACGGCCGCCGAAGGCATACTTCCAATTTTACCCAGCTTTGCAGGCATCCATGCCTGCTTGAGTTCTTTCATTCAACAGAGCGTGCTGATGATATTCGGCCACCAGCACGCTGTTAACACTACAGCAGCTGCGCCAGCCGGTTAAGATCCGACTGAATGGCTCCGGCGGTCACATCGCGACCGGCACCAGGGCCACGGATCACCAACGGGTTGTCGCGATACCAGCGGCTTTCAATCGCAAAGACGTTATCGCACGGCAGCAGCGCGGCGAGCGGATGATCGGCGCGGACGGCCTCCACGCCAACGCGGGCCTTACCGTTGGCATCAAAGCGTGCCACGTAGCGCAGCACCAGTCCCATCTCCTGAGCCGCCTCGTAGCGCTGCAGCATTTGCTCGTTGAGCGCATCGCCGTTTTCGAAGAAATGATCCACCGAGCCAGCCTGGCAGCCCGCCGGAACCAGCGACTCTACGCGAACCTGATCCGGTTCGATGTCATAACCGGCTTCACGCGCCAGGATCACCAGCTTACGCATCACATCCTGGCCGGACAGATCGACACGCGGATCTGGCTCGGTCAGCCCCTGCTGCCATGCCTGGTCCACCAGCTCGGTAAACGGCACCGTGCCGTCAAACTGCAGGAACAGCCAGGAAAGCGTGCCGGAGAAAATGCCACTGATCGCCAGAATACTGTCACCGCTTTCACGCAGGTCACGCACCGTATGATTCACCGGCAGTCCGGCCCCCACGGTGGCGTTGTAAAGCCACTGACGGCCGGTTTTCGCAAAAGCATCGCGAATTTGACGATACGCGTCGCTGCTGGATGCGCCAGCCACCTTGTTTGCACCAATCACATGGAAACCGTAGCTGGCGAAATCCAGATACTGAGCGGCCAGCGATTCACTGGCAGTAACGTCCAGCACCACCAGGTCATCAAACGGGTGAGCCCGCATCCACAGAAACAGCGACTCCTGATCCTGCTCCACCGCTTCCTCTTCAAAGAAAGCCAGTGCCCGACTGGCTTCCAGCCCGTCGTAGCTCAGCAGACTGCGGCGGCTGTCCACCACGCCCGCTAAAATAAATTCAAAACCGGTGCGCGCGGAAAGTGTTTCCTGCTCGCGAGCGAACAGTTCCAGCCAGCGCGAACCGATATTACCTTTACCAAACAGCACCAGCCCGATGCGCTTCTCCGCACGGAACAGGGTCTGATGCAGGCCGCGAATCAAATGCTCGGTCGGACCAACGCGCAGTACCGCCACCAGGCTGATACCCTCTTCCGACTGCCAGATAAACTCGACCGGCTGATCTTTCATCTGCTGCCAGAAGCGGTGGCTGTGCAGCGGATTGCGGCACACGCCCGCCCCCACCATCGCCACTAGCGCCATCCCTTCCCGCAGCTGTAAGCGTCCGGGCAGAGCCGCATCTTCCAACAGCGTCAGTGCACTGTTGACGACCTCTGACGTGTAGCACAGCTGAAGCAGATTGCGATCGGGGTGAGCTCCCGTCGCCAGCGGACGAACCTGGGCGCGTTTGAGCAGATGGTCGATTTCCTTATGTACCTTCGCAAAGTCATGATGCGCAGGCACATGGAACTCAATCAGACAAACATCATCATGGCTGGTCACAATGCGCGCCCCGGTCCCGGAGGCCAGAACGCGTTCAATACGGGTTGAGCCCTGTTCAGGCTGATAGCTACAGCGCAGTTGCAGATCGATATCGCTATTGGATACCGGCTGCAGTGTACGCGTGTGCAACACCGGTGCGGCGAGACGTGCCAGTTCGCTGGCTTCGTCCAGACGCAGCAGCGGCAGCAGGCAGGCATCCTTCACTTTCCGCGGGTCAGCACTGTAAACACCGGCCACATCGCTCCAGATCGTTACGCGTGACACGCCGGCCAGTGAACCAATCTGGGTTGCAGAATAGTCACTGCCGTTGCGCCCCAGCAGCACCGTTTCACCGGCATCGTTGGCGCAGATAAAACCCGTGACGACGAGACGCTGCGAGGGATGCTGAGCGATAAGTTGCTGAAGCAGCAGCAATGATTTGCCTTCATCTACCTGCGGCTGTGCAGCGCGCTCGGCACGCAGAAAATCGCGCGCATCCAGCCAGCTGGCATCAATATCGCGCTGTCTCAGCACGGCCGACATCAGCCGTGCTGACCAGATTTCACCGTGCCCGACCACCTCTGCATAAACGACATCATTGATGACGCCGTCGAGCAGCGCGGCCAGTTTTTCCAGATCGTGAATAAATTCAGCAATGAGCGGGTCAGCGGTTTCCGGCGGTAACAGGCTGCTAATCAGCTCGCTCTGATAACGACGCAGAGCCTGCTGTACCTGATGCGCAGACAGCCGATCGCTCTGACTCAGTTTGAGCCAGCTGATCAACTGGTTAGTGGTGCTTCCTGCCGCAGAAACGACCATCAGGTCGCCCGGCTGGCTGTACTCCGCCATGATACCGGCAACGCGCTGATAGCATTTGGCATCCGCCAGGCTACTGCCACCAAATTTGTGCAACTGCCGTGAACTGCCCACCTCTGCCACTGCTGAATGACTCATGCTTACCTCTTGGCCGCAATCTGGAATGCATTATCCAGATCGGCGATTAAATCTTCGTGATCCTCAATTCCTACCGAAATACGCAGCAGCGTCTCGGAAATTCCTGCCGCGGCACGAGCTTCTGCCGACATTCCGGCATGCGTCATCGTTGCAGTATGCGAAATCAGGCTTTCCACGCCACCCAGCGACTCCGCCAGGGTAAACAGCTCCAGCGCCTTGAGGAAACGGCGCAGCGTTGCTTCATCGCCATCAAACTCAAAGCTTAACATCGCGCCAAAGCCTTTCTGCTGCTTCACCGCGAACTGATGTCCTGCGTTTTCCGGCAGAGAAGGATGATACAACTTTTTCACCAGCGGTTGTTGTTTCAGATACTCAACAATCGCCAGTGCATTACGCTGTGCCGCCGCGATACGTGGATTAAGCGTGCGCAGACCGCGCAGCAGCAGGTAGCTGTCAAATGCCGCGCCGGTCACGCCAATATTATTCGCCCACCACGCAAGATCGGTCGCATGCTGCGGATCTTTTGAAATCACCGCGCCGGCAACCACATCAGAGTGGCCGTTAAGGTATTTAGTACAGGAATGGAGCACCAGGTCTGCGCCCAACGCCAGCGGATTCTGCAGCGCAGGGCTGAGGAACGTGTTATCCACCACGCTGATCGCACCGGCTTCTTTCGCCGCCTGACAGATCGCAGCAATATCCACCACGCGCAGCAGCGGGTTGCTCGGGCTTTCAATCAGCACCAGCTTCGGCTTCTCAGCCAGCGCAGCCTGAAGCGCAGCTTCATCACCCTGATCGACAAACTTAACGCGATAGGCACCGCGTTTGCTCAGGCTGTCAAACAGGCGATAGCTGCCGCCGTAACAGTCGTGTGGAGCCACCAGCAGGTCGCCCGGCTTCAGGAATACGGTACACACCAGATGTACCGCCGCCATGCCAGTATTGGTCAGTACCGCACCCACGCCGCCTTCCAGTTCTGCCAGCGCACGCTGCACTACATCACGGGTCGGATTCCCACGGCGCGAATAGTCGTGCGCGCGCGGTTGGTTGAAATCGAGAAAGTTATAGGTGCTGGAAAGGTGAATCGGTGGGACAACGCAGCCATATTGCTCGTCATCATTCAATCCGCTGCGCACTGCGATGGTTGCCTGTTTACGCGTCATGGTGCATAAATTCCTGCTGAAAAGAGAGAAGGGCTATAGAGTAAACAGGGCAGCTATAGACGTCAATACATCTGGACATCTAAATGTCTTTGCGTATAGATTGAGCAATGGGCCAATAACCGCTAAAATTATGCCGATATCCCCTACAGAAAGTTGTGTTATCGCAGTGTGATACACACCAACTTCGGGCATAATTGGCCGAATTTCGGCATTTCTCATCTAAATTTTGATAATGACTAAGGTAACCCATGGCTGAATGGAACGGCGAATATATCAGCCCTTACGCTGAACACGGTAAGAAGAGCGAACAGGTTAAGAAAATCACGGTATCTATTCCGTTGAAAGTACTTAAAATTTTGACCGACGAACGCACCCGTCGCCAGGTCAACAACCTGCGTCATGCCACCAACAGCGAACTGCTGTGTGAGGCATTCCTGCATGCCTTCACCGGTCAGCCTCTGCCTGATGATGTGGATCTGCGTAAAGAGCGCAGCGACGAGATCCCTGAAGAAGCAAAAGCGATTATGCGGGAAATGGGCGTCGATCCTGACACCTGGGAGTATTAACCCGCCGCAAACAGCTCGGTTATTCGGTCGAGCACCTGATTTAAAATCGGGTGCCCGGCCTGCCCCGGCTGCCAGATGGCTACCATCGTATGCACTATCCCGCTGTTACCCATTTCGGTTTCAATCCGCTCAATATGACTTTTCCTGCCTTCCAGTAAATGTACCGGCAGAAAGGCCCAGCCTGCGCCATTGCCCAGCAGGGATTCCAGCAGCATCGCATCATTCACAAACTGCACGCGATCGGCGATCTGTAAGCGACGCGCCAGATGGTCTTCCAGACCCTTATTCGGGATCAGCTGATTGCAGGCCGTCAGCGACAGCTGGCTGACGGGCCGATGCGTGAATAGCGAGGGGCTGGCATATACCCCCATTTCGATACTGCCCACCGCCCGCCACTTAAAGCGCTCACTGACGGATTTGTTGACCGCCTGATAGATGCCAATATCACTTTCGCCTTTTTGCAGCGCCTGCTCGGCCTCCTGGCGGTCCTGATAACAGAGATTAAGTTGCACCCCCTGCCGACGGCATTCCTCTGCCAGCGTGGCCAGCAGCGTACGCGGCGTGAAAATGTCATAGCTGAGAGTCAGTGTTTGGGGTGCTTGCTTTTGCTGCTGCATCGCCAGATAGCTGAATGCCTGCGCTTCGTGTAAAAACAGCCTTGCCCGGCGATAAAGCAGGCCGCCGCGCTCGGTCAGCGCAAACGGCCGACAGTGCCGATCGAACAGTGCATAGCCCAGATCCAGTTCCAGATAGTCCAGCAGCTCGCTGACGGTAGTACGATCTTTGTTCATCCGCTTAGCGGCGTGCGTAATGCTGCCGGACTCCACCACGCAGGCAAATGCTTCGATTTGCGCCAGTGAAAAATTGATTGCCATAAGCTCCCTGCTTAAAAAATACCGAAGGGGGAAAATCCCTCAGTTGTCGACTCTTTCCTTTTAAACGTGCTGGCTATGCTGGCCATCAGTGAGCAAAAGGAGAAATAAGATGAATAAAACATTATCCAGCCTGGTGGCTGTAGCAATGGGTGCATCCCTGGCCATCGCGACCATAGGCAGCGCCAGCGCCTGCACCCGCGCATTTTTAAATACCTATCCGGGCTATATGGTCAGCGCACGTAATCTTGATTTCTTCGGCCCGGTCGATCCTTCCCTGGTGATTACTCCACGAGGAATTGAGCACACAGGCAGTGACGGCCCAGGAGCGAAACAGTGGAAAACACGCTACGGCAGTGTAGTCATTTACGCTGACGGTGTTTTTCCAATGGATGGCATGAATGAGAAAGGCCTGGCGGGACACACGCAATATTACACCAACGGGAAGCAGGTCCAGGCGGATAACAAGGATAAGCCCGAACTCGATAGCCGCGCATGGCTCAGCTATCTACTGGACAATTTCGCCACGGTTGATGAAGCGGTGAAGGGTTTAGAAGATGTTCGTCTGGTCGCCAAAAAGCTGCCGATTGATTACGCATCGGATACGAAACATATCGCGTTGGAAGACGTCACCGGTGACTCTGCAATCATTGAAATCGACAACGGTAAGGTCAACATTTACCACAACCGCGACTATCGTGTGATGACCAATCCGCCGTCATACGATCGCCAGCTGGCAAATCTGAAAAAATACCAGGGTGTCGACGAAAACCACATTCCCGGTACGCAAAGCGCGGAAGACCGTTTTGTACGTACCAGTATTGGTGTAAAAAATATCCCGCAGCCGGATAATAAAGCACAGGCTCAGGGATTTATTCTGTCGGTAGTCAACAATGCGGCATTCCCGATTAACTACCCGGACGCCAGCGATCCGATGGTGAAATCGATCACCGATGCGTACGCAAAATATTCGAAGTTCCCACAGGAGAATAAAGGTACGTCAACCTACTGGACGACCATTGCCGATCTCAGCCACGGTGAATATCACTTTAAATCGGTCTTCGCACCGTCAGAGGTGATGGTAAAACTGGGAGAGATTAACTTCTCGGCGGGCCAGCCGGTCAAACGTATTGACCATCTGCAAAACTATGCCCAAAAAGGCTGGCAGGGTGACGTGCTGAAATACGCGAAGTCCTCCTGATTCCGGAGACAAAAAAACCAGCCTGAGCTGGTTTTTTTGTTCGTGCATCCGAAACGTTGACCGTTTCTGGCTGGCTGCTTATTTGCTGCCAGGGATGCTGAAACGCTTGTTGAAGCGGTCAACACGTCCACCGGTAGCAACATCACGCTGCTTGCCAGTGTAGAACGGGTGACATTCGCCACAAACGTCCAGGTTCAGATCGCGACCCGTAGTAGAACGAGTTTTGATTTCGTTACCGCAAGAACATTTAGCAGTAATTTCAACGTAATTTGGGTGAATACCTTTTTTCATGGGAAACCTCAGTTAAGGCCGTGTCGCTCTCCCGCGCCAGGAATGTTTCCTGCACCGGCACCACACGAAGATTAATAGTCAGGTGATATACCCAAACCTCGAAGGTTACGGGCATCGCGATACAAAATACCGTATCAACGGCGGCGAATTATACAGAAATCAACCGTACGCTGCAATCGGATCCGCACATTGCGAACGACACAGTGTACACTAAATGGCCCTGTTTTTCACCCGGATGAAGCCATGCCCGTTGTTCAGGTCGCACTGCCCGTTCCACTTGCGCGCAACTTTGATTATTTGTTGCCTCCCCACCTCAGCCATGCCGTTCCCGGTGGCCGCGTCAGCGTGCCGTTCGGCAAACGTAAAGCGATTGGCGTCGTGGTCAGCATTGGCGAACACAGCGATTATCCTCGCGACCAGTTGAAAAGCGTACATGAGGTGCTGGACAGTACCCCTCTGTTCTCGCCTTCTTTATGGCATATCCTGCTGTGGGCGGCGGACTATTACCATTACCCGCTGGGGGAAGTACTGTTCCATGCCATGCCGGTTTTGCTGCGGCAGGGAAAAGCCGCGGAAGAGGCGCCAATCTGGCAGTGGGCAATCACAGAGCAGGGCCGCGCCACGCCGCCGGAAAGCCTGAAGCGTGCCCCCAAACAGCAGCAGGCGCTGGCCGCTCTGCGCCAGCGAACGCTGTACCGACATGAGGTCAGCCAGCACGACATCACCGAAGCAACGCTGCAGGCGCTGAGGGCCAAAGGACTGTGCGAACTTCATGCAGTGACCCGTGCGATGCAGGACTGGCGCGAAACCTTTGCCATCTGCGGTGAACGGCTGCGATTAAATACCGAGCAGGCGACCGCGGTTGGCGCTATTCGCAGTGCCGACGATCGCTTCTCCGCCTGGCTCCTGGACGGGATCACCGGATCGGGGAAAACCGAAGTTTATCTCAGCGTGCTGGAAAACATTCTGGCTAACGGCCGCCAGGCTCTGGTGCTGGTGCCGGAAATTGGCCTGACACCGCAAACTATCGCCCGTTTTCGTGAACGCTTTAACGCCCCGGTGGATGTCCTGCACTCCGGGTTGAACGACAGCGAACGCCTGGCGGTTTGGCTGCGGGCCCGCAGCGGCGAAACGGCGATTGTTATCGGTACTCGTTCGGCGCTGTTTACGCCGTTTGCCCGACTGGGCGCCATCATTATTGATGAAGAACACGACGGCTCCTACAAACAGCAGGAGGGCTGGCGCTATCACGCCCGCGATCTGTCGGTGCTGCGTGCCCGACAGGAAGATATACCGGTGGTGATGGGGTCCGCGACGCCTGCACTGGAAACGTTACACAACGTGCATCTGGGCAAATATCACCTGCTCAACCTCAGCAAACGCGCCGGAAATGCCACGCGCGCCACGCAGTTACTGATCGACCTGAAAGGCATGAAGCTCCAGGGCGGCTTATCTCCGCTGCTGATTAAAAAAATAGGCGAGCACTTAAAGGCGGATAATCAGGTTCTGCTGTTCCTCAACCGCCGGGGATTCTCCCCCGCACTGCTGTGCCACGAGTGCGGCTGGATTGCTGAATGCCAGCGCTGCGACCGCTACTACACGCTGCATCAGAATCAGCGCCAGCTGCGCTGCCACCACTGCGATAGTCAGCGCCCGATACCGCATCAGTGTCCCCAGTGTGGATCGACGCATCTGGTACCCGTCGGGCTGGGTACGGAACAGCTGGAACATAACCTCAGCACACTGTTCCCCGACGTGCCGCTGTCGCGTATCGACAGGGATACCACCAGCCGTAAGGGCGCGCTGGAGCAGCAGCTGGCAGAAGTACATCGTGGCGGGGCGCGTATTCTCGTTGGCACGCAGATGCTGGCGAAAGGGCATCACTTTCCTGACGTCACGCTGGTCTCCCTGCTCGACGTTGACGGCGCGCTGTTCTCTGCGGATTTCCGCTCCGCCGAGCGCTTTGCCCAACTCTACACTCAGGTAGCAGGGCGAGCAGGACGGGCGGGCAAACAGGGGGAAGTGCTGTTGCAGACCCATCACCCGGACCACCCTTTACTGCAAACGCTGCTGAAGCAGGGCTACGATGCCTTTGCTAAACAGGCGCTCAGCGAGCGCAAAAGCGTATTTCTGCCGCCTTTTACCAGCCACGCGCTGTTCCGCGCGGAGGATCACGATAATCAACAGGCTTCTCTGTTCCTTCAGCAGCTGCGCAACCTGCTGGAAGCCAGCCCGCTGAATGATGACGGATTCTGGATGATGGGGCCGGTGCCAGCTCTGCAGGCCAAGCGAAGCGGTCGATACCGCTGGCAGTTGTTGCTGCAACACCCTTCCCGCTCCGTTCTGCAGCGGCTGATTAAATCCAGTCTGCCGCTTATCGGTACACTCCCCCAGTCGCGCAAAGTGAAATGGTCATTGGATATCGATCCCGCGGAGGGCTAATTCACCGGCACTGGTCGCACAGAAGCGGAAGACGGAAACGTTTGCATGGCAAAGTTGCGGCGTAGATCGAAAAAAGTCGCACAAGTCACATTTTTTATGCAAATTAAGTAACAGCAGTTCGCTGCATCTGTAAAAATGCGCAATGGTCAGCAAAGGGATACGCGGCCCGCCACTGAAAGAGCACATTATCACCCGTTAGTCAGGTCAGCTTCGGCTGGCGTGAGGAGAAAAGCGTTGGAGCACAATCAAGAGACAACAGCAGCGACCATGAAGGACGTAGCTGAAAAAGCAGGCGTATCAACGGCAACGGTCTCCCGTGCCCTGATGAACCCGGAAAAGGTCTCCGCCGCGACACGCAGTAAAGTTGAACAGGCGGTGATTGCCGTCGGTTATTCCCCGCATTCAATGACGCGCAGCGCCAGGCGTAGCGAATCACGGACTATTCTGGTTATCGTGCCGGATATCTGCGACCCGTTTTTTAGTGAAATGATTCGCGGGATCGAGGTTGTTGCCGCAGATCAGGGCTATCTGGTTCTGATTGGCGACTGCGCCCACCAGAATCAGCAGGAAAAATCGTTTCTGAATTTAATGCTGACGCGTCAAATCGACGGCATGGTACTGCTGGGATCGCAGCTACCTTTTGAAGCCGGACTGGAAGAACAACGCAACCTGCCGCCGATGGTGATGGCCAACGAATTTGCACCAGAGCTTGAACTGCCCACCGTGCATATCGACAACCTGACCGCCGCGTTCGAAGCGGTGAACCATCTGCAAAAGCTGGGCCACCGCCGTATCGCCTGCATATCAGGACCGGAAGATATGCCACTGTGTCAGTATCGCCTGCAGGGCTATATTCAGGCCTTGCGCCGCAGCGGCATGAGCGTGGACCCCCAGTATATCGTGCGCGGTGATTTTACTTTTGACGCCGGGACGCAGGCGATGAAAAAGCTGATGGCGCTGCCAAAACCACCCGATGCCCTGTTCTGCCACAGCGACATCATGGCGCTGGGCGCGATGTCGCAGGCGAAGAATATGGGCCTGAAAATCCCAAAGGATCTGTCTATTATTGGCTTTGATGACATAGAGTTATCACGCTACAGCGATCCGCAGCTGACCACCGTTGCGCAGCCGCGATTTAACATTGGGCGCGAAGCGATGCTACTCTTGCTGGAACAGCTTCAGGGGCGGATGGTAAATGTTGGCTCTCGTCTACTGGATTTTGAGTTAAAAATCCGCGGTAGTACGGCACCCTCACTGCGCGATGAAGATTAACATATTGTGTAATGGTGATTTTCGCCAACTGCGACCTGGCGCAAAATCAGCGGATTCTTAGTAAGATCGCCGCTGGTCAAACTTCCGACCCTTAAGTAACATGACGGGCTGTAGCCGGGTGCCCATCGCGATTTTGCCCGGTCTTCTTTCATTGATTATTAACGGAACGATAGTGGCACAAAAAGATTATGTAGGCCGCGGGCGTTCGACAGGGACGCGTCGCAAGACCAACAGTCGCAGTAAAAAGCGCAGCGGTGGCTCAGGCGTATCAAAGTTTATGACCATGCTGGCCGTTGCAGTCCTCGTCACCTTTGTCGGTGGTTTGTGGTTTATTGCGCATCATAAAAAAGAAGACACCCCCGTCATCACCGATCATAAAGCCACCGGTAACGGCCTGCCGCCGAAACCCGAGGAACGCTGGCGCTATATCAAAGAGTTAGAAAATCGCCAGATAGGTGTGCCTACGCCGACAGAACCTTCATCCGGCGGTGAAGCCCATTCGCAGACACAGCTGACTAACGAACAGAGGCAGCTGCTGGAGCAAATGCAGGCCGATATGCGTCAGCAGCCAACCCAGCTGAATGAGGTGCCGTGGAATGAGCAAACCCCAGCTCAACGCCAGCAGACCATACAGCGTCAGAATCAGCTACAGCAGCAGTCACGTATGCCGCAGCAGGTTCAGCAGCAGCCGGTAAGAACCCAGCAAAACCAACCGGTGCAGGCATATCAGCAACCTGCAAGAACGCAGCAGGCCCAGCCGGTACAGCAAAATCAGCAGCAGGTGCGAACCCAGCAGCAGACGCAACAGACCGAGCGAGCCGCGCAGCAGCAAAACCAGGCTCAGCAGAAACCGGCACCGATAACCCCTGTCACCCGTGAACCAGCACGGCAGCAGGAAGTTGCTGCTCAGCCAAAAGCTGAAACGAAGCCTAAAGAAGCCGAAAAAGAGAAGCAGCAGCGTTGGATGGTGCAGTGTGGTTCCTTCAAAGGAACTGACCAGGCGGAGTCCGTTCGTGCAGCGCTGGCCTTTGAAGGTTTCGAAAGCCGCATTACCACCGGCGGCGGCTGGAACCGCGTGGTGATTGGTCCGTATGGCAACCGTGCCGCCGCTGATAGCGCGCTGAAAAATCTTCGTGGTTCCGGCCACTCAAATTGCATTCCTCTCGCCATTGGGGGTTGAAACCCCTAAAAGCCGCCCCATATCAGATTGCATCAGTGTCCCCGCACGAAAAGTGCGGGGACCTCACCAACTGCAACAAGGGGTCCGCCCGTGACAACAATAGTAAGTGTACGACGCAACGGCCAGGTAGTAATTGGCGGCGATGGCCAGGCTACCCTCGGTAATACCGTAATGAAAGGCAACGTTAAAAAAGTGCGTCGTCTCTACAATGACAAAGTCATTGCCGGTTTTGCTGGCGGTACCGCAGATGCTTTCACCCTTTTCGAACTATTTGAACGCAAACTGGAAATGCACCAGGGCCACCTGGTGAAAGCCGCGGTTGAGCTGGCAAAAGACTGGCGCACCGACCGTATGCTGCGCAAGCTTGAAGCACTGCTGGCCGTCGCCGATGAAAATGCCTCGCTGATCATTACCGGCAACGGTGACGTTATCCAGCCAGAAAACGATTTGATTGCCATCGGTTCAGGTGGACCTTACGCACAGGCAGCCGCTCGTGCATTACTGGAAAACACTGACATTGGCGCGCGCGATATTGTGGAGAAAGCGCTGGGTATTGCAGGTGATATCTGCATCTATACCAACCACAACCTCACCATCGAAGAATTAGCGTCTAAAGCGTAAGGACCCAATTTATGTCTGAAATGACCCCGCGCGAAATCGTCAGCGAACTGAACAGATTCATCATCGGCCAGGACGGCGCCAAGCGCGCTGTGGCGATTGCCCTGCGTAACCGCTGGCGCCGTATGCAGCTGGACGAAGAGCTGCGCCATGAAGTCACGCCAAAAAATATTCTGATGATTGGCCCAACCGGCGTCGGTAAAACCGAAATTGCCCGTCGCCTGGCAAAACTGGCCAATGCGCCATTCATCAAAGTGGAAGCCACTAAATTCACCGAAGTGGGCTATGTAGGTAAAGAAGTGGATTCGATCATCCGCGATCTGACCGACTCGGCGATTAAAATGGTTCGCTCCCAGGCGATTGAAAAAAATCGCTACCGCGCTGAAGAAATGGCAGAAGACCGCATTCTTGACGTGCTGATTCCCCCGGCTAAAAACAACTGGGGCCAGGCGGAAGCGCCTGCTGAGCCATCTGCCGCACGCCAGTCTTTCCGCAAGAAACTGCGCGAAGGCCAGCTTGACGATAAAGAAATCGAAATCGATCTGGCCGCTGTTTCCGCCGGTGTTGAAATTATGGCACCTCCGGGCATGGAAGAGATGACCAGCCAGCTGCAATCGATGTTCCAGAATATCGGCGGCCAGAAGCAGAAGCCGCGTAAGCTGAAAATCAAAGATGCGATGAAGCTGCTGGTGGAAGAAGAAGCCGCCAAGCTGGTTAATCCGGAAGAACTTAAGCAGGATGCCATCGAAGCCGTAGAGCAGCACGGTATTGTGTTTATCGACGAGATCGACAAAGTCTGTAAGCGCGGCGAATCCTCAGGTCCTGACGTTTCCCGCGAAGGTGTTCAACGCGATCTGCTGCCGCTGGTAGAAGGTTGTACCGTTTCTACCAAGCACGGCATGGTGAAAACTGACCACATTCTGTTTATCGCCTCGGGTGCATTCCAGGTTGCCAGCCCGTCAGACCTGATCCCTGAGCTTCAGGGACGCCTGCCGATCCGCGTTGAGTTACAGGCGCTTACCACGCATGACTTCGAACGTATCCTGACGGAACCGAGCGCGTCGATCACCGTGCAGTACAAAGCACTGATGGGTACTGAAGGCGTGGATATTAACTTTACCGAAGACGGCATCAGCAAAATTGCCGCCGCCGCCTGGCAGGTGAACGAAACTGCTGAGAATATCGGTGCACGCCGCCTGCATACCGTACTGGAGCGCCTGATGGAGGAAATCTCCTATGACGCCAGCGATCTGAACGGTCAGTCGATCACCATCGATGCCGAGTATGTCAGTAAGCATCTGGATGAACTGGTTGCAGACGAAGATCTGAGCCGCTTTATTCTGTAACGACGGTGAACTGCCGTACTACGGGGGCCAGTATATGGCCCTCGTTTTTTTTGGTTAAATTTCCAGCCAACTTGACCAGGGTTAATTCCTGGGGGCACTAAGCGCCTTACACTGCTTCTAAAACGTTGATCCGGCTTTTCCGGACCCGCCAATCAGAGCAGAGGCCTGCCTATGACCGACAACAGCCAGCTGGCTACCCCAATCAGTCACCCACAGGCATGGATTGAGAGTTTGCGCCCGCGCACGCTCCCGCTGGCCTGCGCATCGATAATTACCGGCAGCGCGCTGGCGTGGTGGCAGGGTTCATTCAATCTCACGACGGCACTGCTGGCACTGTTAACCACCGTGCTGCTGCAAATCCTCTCTAATCTGGCAAACGACTATGGCGATGCGGTAAAAGGCAGCGATACGCCGGCGCGTATTGGCCCTCTGCGCGGTATGCAAAAAGGGGCAATAACCCAGCAGCAGATGCGAATGGCAATGGCTCTCGCCGTGGCACTATCAATGCTGAGCGGTATTATGCTGCTGATAAGGTCCTGCAAAACCCTGAGCGACATGCTGGGCTTTCTGTTGCTTGGCGCACTGGCAATCGTTGCCGCTATCGCCTATACGGTGGGCAGAAAACCCTACGGCTATCTTGGCCTGGGTGACGTATCGGTGATGATTTTCTTTGGCTGGCTTGGCGTTATCGGCAGCTGGTATCTGCAAACTCACCAATTTAATTTGCTACCACTGCTGCCCGCCACCGGCTGTGGTCTGATGGCAACGGCGGTGCTTAACGCCAACAATATGCGCGATATCGAAAACGATCGCCAAAACGGTAAATTTACCCTGGCAGTTCGCCTCGGCCCACGGCGCGCGCGGCACTATCATGTCCTGCTGTTGGCGGGCGCGATAGCCAGCTTCACGCTGTTTACACTGATGAATAATCCGCAGCCCTTCGGCTGGCTTTTCCTGCTGGCGGTGCCCCTTATCTGGCAGCAGACGCGTTATGTCATACATGAATCCAGCGCAATGGCAATGCGCCCGCTGTTGGTCAGAACGGTCAAAACGGCGCTGTTGATCAACGTGCTGTTTGCCATTGGACTGCTGTTGAGCTAATCGCGATGTACTTGACCCATCGTAACTTTTAACAATTGATGATTTTGCCAACAGTGACGATTAAGCGATATACTTAAGCTCCCTGTAGCAAACAGACGAAATCCCTATGAAATACGATACCTCAGAACTGTGCGACATCTATCACGAAGACGTGAATGTCGTTGAACCGCTCTTCTCAAACTTTGGTGGCCGCACCTCGTTTGGTGGGCAAATCATTACGGTAAAATGTTTCGAGGACAACGGTCTGCTTTATGATTTGCTGGAGGAAAACGGCCGGGGCCGGATACTGCTGGTTGACGGCGGCGGTTCCGTGCGTCGTGCGCTGGTTGATGCCGCACTGGCAAGGCTGGCAGTACAGAATGAATGGGAAGGCATCGTGGTCTACGGCTCAGTGCGCCAGGTAGACGACCTGGAAGAGCTGGACATCGGTATTCAGGCGATTGCTGCCATTCCTGCCGGCGCTGCCGGAGAAGGGATTGGTGAAAGCGATGTGCGCGTTAATTTCGGTGGCGTTACCTTCTTCTCTGGCGATCATCTCTACGCCGATAACACCGGTATGATCCTGTCTGAAGACCCGCTCGATCTCGAATAACGGATACAAAAACGGGTGCCGCTGGCACCCGCTCTCTGCAGACTCACTTTAATAAAAAGTGAAGTCTTACACTTCTTCCATTTTACCCAGCAGCGCACGCAGGCGATCCTGCCACACATGCTGCTCTTCCTTTAGCTGCTGGTTTTCACGCACCAGCGCTTCGCTATTACCAGCAGCATGTTGAATTTGCTGATTCAGATTTCCGTTCTGTTCTTTAAGCTCTTCGATCTCCATCTGCAACAGCGTGATGGTATCAATCGCCTGCTGCACTTTTGCTTCCAGTTTCTCGAATACTTCAAATGACATATCTATAACCTCTCCTAATCGCAGGGCGCTGATGATGCTAGCCGCAGGGATAAGGAGTGAACCGACATTCCGCGGATAACAACGATTCTTCGATTGTAAGTAGACGCGCATAGCAAGTCCAGCAGCTAAGCCTGTTGGGGTGCAGTCTGTAACAATTTTCAGCGTAGACCTGGTTTGCGTAACATATTCACGCAATAAGGTGGGGCCGAGGTTAATGAATTGCGCATTTCGTTACCGCTTAAACGCGCAGTACAGTGATTTTAAGCCCCCTGAAATACGCGAATTCGCTCATTTTTATGACGCAGTACACAACTTTTGATTTCGCTATTTCTCGTTTATGCTCGTTAACGATAAATTCACATCAGCCCTACAAAAGACTTGGGCGGCTCAGGGAATGAGAAAAACGATGATAGTAAACTCTTAACTCGCCTTCAGGAATTTCAACATGAGTCATGCAACAAGCACACTTAAAGGACAATGCATCGCCGAGTTTCTTGGCACCGCGACCATCCTCTTCTTTGGTGCAGGCTGTGTCGCTGCGTTAAAACTCGCTGGTGCCGCTTTTGGCCAGTGGGAAGTCAGCATCGTGTGGGGTGTCGCCGTTGCCATGGCGGTCTACCTCAGCGCGGGCATCTCCGGTGCGCATCTGAATCCTGCTGTCAGTATTGCCCTGTGGTTATTTGCCAATTTTGAAGGACGTAAATTGCTCCCCTACATCATTTCTCAGATAGCCGGCGCGTTCTGCGCGGCTGCGCTGGTGTATGGGCTCTACTACAATTTATTCCTCGACTACGAACAGACTCATCAGCTGGTACGCGGTAGCGTAGAAAGCCTGGATGTCGCTGGCGTGTTCTCAACCTATCCAAACCCGCATATCAGCGTGGGGCAGGCGTTCCTGGTTGAAGCCGTGATTACCGCCGTAATGATGGCGCTGATTATGGCCCTGACCGATGACGGCAACGGTCTTCCGCGCGGGCCTCTGGCACCGCTGTTGATCGGTCTGCTGATTGCCGTGATTGGTGCAGCAATGGGCCCGCTGACTGGATTTGCTCTGAACCCGGCGCGTGATTTCGGTCCTAAGCTGTTCGCATCACTCGCAGGCTGGGGCAGTATGGCCTTCACCGGCGGTCGCGATATTCCTTATTTCCTCGTGCCAATCTTCGGACCGATGCTCGGTGCAATCGTTGGCGCATTTGGCTACCGTTCTCTGATTGGCCGCAATCTGCCGGGCCAGACTGCGGTAAAAAAGGATGAAGTGGTGCAACGCGCTGCACAGCGTAAAGCGTAATCCTGCTATACCCGCTTCGGCGGGTATAACTCTCGAACTCATCAGGAAGACATTATGACCGTAGAAAAAAAATATATCGTCGCACTCGACCAGGGAACTACCAGCTCACGTGCGGTAATTCTGGATCATGATTCCAACATCGTTGCCGTGTCGCAGCGCGAATTCCAGCAAATTTATCCGAAAGCGGGCTGGGTTGAGCATGATCCGATGGATATCTGGGCGTCACAAAGTTCAACCCTGGTTGAAGTGTTGGCACACGCGGACATCCGTTCTGATGAGATCGCCGCCATTGGTATCACCAACCAGCGCGAAACCACCATCGTCTGGGATAAAGAAACCGGTAAGCCAATCTATAACGCCATCGTTTGGCAGGACCCGCGTACCGCAGATTACTGTGCAAAACTGAAGAAAGAAGGCCTGGAAGAGTACATCCAGCACACCACCGGTCTGGTGATTAACCCGTACTTCTCCGGGACCAAAGTGAAGTGGATACTCGATCATGTAGAAGGTTCACGTGAGCGTGCCCGCCGTGGCGAGCTGCTGTTCGGCACCGTCGATTCCTGGCTGGTGTGGAAAATGACGCAGGGACGGGTGCACATCACCGACTTCACTAACGCCTCGCGCACCATGATGTTTAACATTCACAAGCTGGAGTGGGATCAGCGCATGCTGGAAATCCTCGACATCCCGCGTGAAATGCTGCCAGAAGTTAAATCTTCTTCAGAAGTGTACGGCCAGACCAACATCGGTGGTAAAGGCGGTACCCGTATTCCCATCGCCGGTATCGCTGGCGATCAGCAGGCTGCTCTGTACGGTCAGCTTTGCGTGCAGCCGGGTATGGCAAAAAATACCTACGGCACCGGCTGCTTTATGCTGATGAACACCGGTAAAGAAGCGGTGACCTCAACCCACGGCCTGCTGACCACCATCGCCTGCGGTCCACGCGGTGAAGTGAACTATGCACTGGAAGGTGCCGTATTTATCGGTGGTGCATCCATTCAGTGGCTGCGTGACGAGATGAAGCTGATCAGCGATTCTGCTGATTCAGAATATTTTGCTACCAAGGTGAAGGATTCCAACGGCGTCTATATGGTTCCGGCCTTTACCGGCCTGGGTGCTCCTTACTGGGACCCGTATGCACGCGGCGCGATCTTCGGTCTGACCCGTGGCGCAAATGCCAACCACATTATTCGCGCCACGCTGGAGTCGATCGCCTATCAAACTCGCGACGTGCTGGAAGCGATGCAGAATGACGCCAATACCCGCCTGCAGTCGCTGCGCGTGGACGGCGGTGCCGTTGCCAATAACTTCCTGATGCAGTTCCAGTCGGATATCCTGGGGACCCGCGTTGAGCGCCCGGAAGTCCGTGAAGTGACCGCGCTGGGTGCGGCGTATCTGGCAGGACTGGCGGTAGGCTTCTGGCAGGATCTGGAAGAGGTTCGCGCCAAGTCGGTTATCGAGCGTGAATTCCGCCCTGGCATCGAAACCACCCAGCGTAACGTGCTTTACGCGGGCTGGAAGAAAGCCGTTGCCCGCGCTCAGGCGTGGGAAGATCAGGACAACTAAGGATTTACCCGCCCGCAGTCGCCGACTGCGGGCACCTCCTCCCCTCCCCGCCTGTGATAAACTTCCCGCCTCATCACTTTTCCGAGGCACGTCATGAAACGAGAACTGGCAATTGAATTTTCACGCGTAACCGAAGCGGCGGCGCTGGCTGGCTATAAATGGCTGGGGCGCGGCGATAAAAATGCGGCCGATGGCGCGGCGGTACACGCCATGCGCATTATGCTCAACAAGGTGGATATTGACGGTCAGATCGTGATTGGCGAAGGGGAAATTGATGAAGCGCCGATGCTGTACATCAGCGAAAAAGTGGGCAGCGGCAATGGCGATGCAGTGGATATTGCCGTTGATCCGATCGAAGGTACGCGTATGACGGCTCTGGGCCAGGCGAACGCACTGGCGGTGCTGGCGGTCGGCGATAAAGGCACCTTCCTGCATGCCCCCGATATGTATATGGAAAAGCTGGTTGTCGGCCCCGGCGCGAAAGGCGCTATCGACCTGAACCTTCCGCTGGAAGAGAACCTGCAGCGCATTGCTGCCGCGCTCGACAAGCCGCTCAGCGAGCTGACCGTCACGCTGCTGGCCAAGCCGCGCCACGATGCGGTGATTGCCCGCCTCCAGCAGCTTGGTGTACGCGTATTTACCTTCCCGGATGGCGATGTAGCGGCCTCGATTCTTACCTGTATGCCGGACAGTGAAGTGGATGTGATGTACGGTATCGGTGGCGCTCCGGAGGGCGTAATCTCTGCTGCGGTGATCCGCGCGCTGGATGGCGATATGCAGGGCCGTTTACTGGCTCGTCATGAGGTGAAAGGCGATACGGCGGAAAACCGTCGTCTGGGCGAGCAGGAAGTTCAGCGCTGCCATGAAATGGGCATTGATGCCGGGAAAGTATTGCTGCTCGATCAGATGGCGCGTAACGATAACGTGATCTTTTCCGCCACCGGTATCACCAGCGGCGATCTGCTGAAGGGCATCACCCGGAAAGGCAATATGGCTACCACAGAAACGCTGCTGATCCGCGGTAAATCACGCACCATTCGCCGTATCCAGTCCATTCACTATCTCGACCGTAAAGACGACAATCTTCATCCGTTTATTCTGTAATCCACTCGCCGGGGCCAGCCGCTGATTGCTGGCTCCGGCGTTGCGGGTTGAGCGTCAAACGGTCTGCGGCTCCGGACGCTTCGACAACGGCAGCCAGCAGAACAGAATTAACAGCGAAGTCGCAAACATCAACATCCCGAGGCTGAACTGCCCGTTTTGCGGCAGCAGCGCAGAAAGCCAGGCAGTCAGCCCCGATCCCAGATTCTGCAGCCCACCGACCAGCGCTCCGGCGGTGCCCGCCATATAGGGCCAGGGCTCCATCGCTCCGGTTGTGGCCAGCGGAAACAGCATGCCTGCGCCAAAGAAAAACAGCGAGGCGGGCACAATCAGCGTCCACAGATTCATGACGCCCAGCCAGCCAGGGAGCCACATCAGTACGCCTGCCAGCAGGCAGCTGTTCACCGCATACCACATAATGGTGGTGAAGGGCTTATCGCTTTTACCGGCAAACCAGGCGCCAAAAAACGCCGCCGGCAGCGGCAGGATAAACAGCAGACTGACGGCGAAGCTGCTCATTCCCAGAACGCCCCCCATCAATACGCCGCAGCTGGCTTCAAATACCGCAATACCGGCCAGCGCGCCGATAAGAATCACCAGATAGCGTACAAAGCTGCTGTCGGCCAGCAGGGGACGATAGCGTGAAAATAGCGGGCGAGGCTGCACGGTCTGCGGGCGTGTTTCCGGCATCCATCGCAGAATGGCGCCGCTGACCATCAGGCACAGCAGCAGGAGAAACGCAAAGCACGCCTGCCAGCCGAACAGCCGGGTCAGTCCTGCTCCGATCAGGGGAGCGATCAGCGGGCTTATCAGGATACCCATATTCAGCAGGCTGTTGGCATGGCGCAGTGCCCTGCCCTCATACAGATCGCGCGGCATGGTCCGTGCCATTACGCCCGCCACCCCCGTCCCCAGCCCCTGGATCGCCGCCCCCAGCACCAGCCCGTTCAGGCTGTGCGCCAGCAAAGCCGTCAGCGAACCGAGGATAAATATCCCCATACCGAGCAAAACGACCGGCCGGCGGCCAATACTGTCCGAGAGCGGGCCATAAAACAGCTGAGAGGCACCATAGGTCATCAGATAGGCCGCCATTACCCGCTGAACGGCACCATCGCCAACGTTAAATGCCGCCGCAATGGTGGACATCGCCGGAACATAAATAGTCTGCGCCATTTGTCCGACCGCCAGCAGGGCAATCAGCATCACTAACAGATGTCCATTTTCAATCTTTTTCATCGCGCCACATCAGTATAAATAACGGTAAAATTTTTCGTATCCAGAGGATCAGGCAAATGGATACGCTCAGCGCCGGAGAAAATATCAGGAATGGATGACAAAGCGAGGACTGAACCAAAAATAAGCCACCTGCGGCTGTCACTAAAAACGGGCGCGGCTGTAAAACAATTTTTACGCTAAGGTAAATTCGTGCGCATACTTTGTTTATACGAGCTTTACCGCCGCCGGAAACTGGAAAAACCACTCACAGCTGACGAAGATAGCCGCAGAGAAGCCAATCCTGCCGCAACTGAGTTAAGGAGTTTGTTATGGCCGCCTGGGTCAACGCCCGAGTAGAAAAAGTGACGAACTGGACGGAAAGCCTGTTCAGTATCATTGTGACCGCCCCCATCGACCCCTTTACCGCTGGCCAGTACGCCAAGCTGTCGCTGGAAGTTAACGGTGAACGCGTGGTTCGCGCCTATTCCTTTGTGAATGCACCGAGTAATAAAAATCTTGAGTTCTATCTGGTGCTGGTTCCTGAGGGTAAGCTCAGCCCGCTACTGTATGCGCTGAAGCCGGGTGATGAGGTAATGATTACCCAGGACGCTCAGGGCTTTTTTGTTATCGAAGAAATTCCGCAATGCGATACGCTGTGGATGCTGGCAACCGGGACCGCCATTGGCCCTTATCTGTCGATTTTAGAAGAAGGGAAAGGACTGGATCGCTTTAAGAATATCGTACTGCTTCATGCCGCGCGCTACGCCCGGGATTTGAGCTATCTGCCGCAGATGCAGCAACTACAGCAGCGCTATAACGGCCAGCTGCAGATTCAAACGGTAGTGAGTCGTGAAGAAGCCGAAGGCTCGCTGACCGGCAGGGTGCCGGCACTGATTGCCAGCGGCCAGCTGGAGGCCGCAACTGGCCTGAAAATCGATGCTGAGTCGAGCCACGTCATGCTGTGCGGTAACCCGGAGATGGTAAAAGACACCCAGCAGCTGCTGAAAGATACGCGCGGAATGCGCAAGCACTTCAAGCGTAAACCGGGCCACATGACCAGCGAACACTACTGGTAATCAGGCTGTTCCACGGCGCAGGAACACCACATACTGCGCCGTCTTACCGTAACGGTTATCGCCATCCGTACCGCGGAAGAAGCCAAGTTCAACCATCATGCTGACCAGAATCAACGTGGGGATAAAACGCCCCAGCAGCCACTGCGCATCCCCTGGCAGCATCGACCAGCTACCGGCCATCAGCATCCACGCGAGGATCAGCAGCAGCGCCCACTGGCCGCCCTTGTTGCGGTCGTGTAATCGTTTCACCAGCACTGCGCTGACCGGCCACAGCAGCGCCACCACGCAAAATGCCGCCAGTTGCATATCCATCAAACCGTTACCGGCAAGACTAAACAACAGCGTCAATAGCAGTATCCAGACCACCTGCCAGATCCAGAAATCCCGCCGCCTGAGACGGCCACGAAATGAGAAACACCATTGTTGTAGAGTCATTATTTTTCCCAGTGTCAGGGTGCCCTTTGACTTTTCCAGTCATTGTCCGTTTTAATCTTGAGCAGAGTTTACTGGTTAGGGCCATGAAAATGAATCAAGCGATCTGGGCAGCGATTATCCTGCTGACCACACTGAACATCGCTACAGCAAAAGCCGATCCCGATCCTCAGGACCGGGCAGAACATATGCCTGCGGCACCCTATCTGCAAATGGGGGCCCCAACCTTTGATATGACCATTGGCCAGTTTCGTGAAAAATATAATGCTGCCAACGCAACGTTACCGTTAGGTGAATATCGCGCAATTGACACACCCGATGATAAAAGCAATCTGACCCGTGCCGCTAGTAAGATCAACGAAAATCTTTACGCTTCCACGGCGCTTGAGCACGGCAGCGGGAAGATCAAAACGCTGCAGATCACCTGGCTCCCCATCCCCGGGCCAGAACAGAAAGCCGCGCGGGAAAAGGCACTGGCCTATATGACGGCCTTTGTGCGGTTCTTTGAACCGATGCTCAGCGATGAACAAAGCCAGAAACGGGTGAACGATCTGCTGGCGAAAGGCAAGAATTCGCGATATTACCAGCAGTCGGAGGGGGCGTTGCGCTACATTGTGGCGGATAACGGCGAAAAGGGGCTTACTTTCGCGATCGAACCGCTAAAACTGGCTCTCGCTACCCCCTGAATCGATTCATGCAAACGATGACGAAAAGCAAAGCCTTTCGCATATTTGATCTCTATACTGTCGGCAGACAACGCTGCCTGCCGGCAGCTTTAATACTCTCTAAGCGTGGAGGATACAATGCGACATCCATTAGTGATGGGTAACTGGAAACTGAACGGTAGCAAGCACATGGTCAATGAGCTGATCGCCGGTCTGCGTAACGAACTGAGCGGTGTTGACGGTTGTGGCGTGGCAATTGCCCCACCGGCGATCTATCTGGATCAGGCAAAACATGCCATTTCTGGTAGCCATATCGTACTGGGTGCGCAGAACGTTGACGTGAATCTGTCAGGCGCGTTTACCGGCGAAACCTCTGCCGACATGCTGAAAGATATCGGTGCGCACTACATCATTATCGGTCACTCTGAGCGTCGTACCTATCACGCAGAGAGCGACGAATTCATTGCTAAAAAGTTCGCTATCGTGAAAGCGGCAGGTCTGGTGCCGGTTCTGTGCATCGGTGAAACCGACGCTGAAAACGAAGCGGGCAAAACTGAAGAAGTTTGCGCTCGTCAGATCGATGCCGTGCTGAAAACTCAGGGCGCTGAAGCCTTCAACGGCGCGGTTATCGCCTATGAGCCAGTATGGGCCATCGGTACCGGCAAATCAGCTACCCCTGAGCAGGCACAGGCGGTACACAAGTTCATCCGTGACCACATCGCGAAGCAGGATGCGACCGTGGCTGCACAGGTTATTATCCAGTACGGCGGTTCCGTTAACGATAAAAACGCAGCAGAGCTGTTCGGCCAGCCGGACATCGACGGCGCGCTGGTTGGCGGTGCATCGCTGAAAGCTGACGCGTTCGCGGTTATCGTGAAAGCCGCTGCCGCAGCGAAAAAAGCCTGATCCTCATCCCTGCCCTTCGGGGCAGGGATAGTTTTAGCCAAACTCCTCCACCAGCGCCTTCAGCCTGGCCGCACTCGCGGCAAAACCGCCTTCCGGCAAATTAGTCACCCCCAACACCAGCCCGCAATAAGCCGCCTTATCCTGATACCACACCGACAGCGGTGACGGTGCCATGCCGTACGCCAGCGCCGCCTTTGCAATCTGTACATCGCGCGTGCCCTGCGGCAGAGGAATAATCACCGCCAGTGCCGCACGCGACAGCTGTGTAAAATGCGGCTCAAGCGCCTGTAGCAGCTCGCTGAGTCGGGCGGCATACAGGCGTTTCATCCGACGCAGATGGCGCATGTAGTGCCCATCGTGCAGAAATTCCGCCACCGCGTTATGCAGAACGGATGACGATGCCGGCGCCAGCAGCGCCACCGTTTCCGCGAAATGCCCGGCCAGCGCGTCCGGCACCACCAGATATCCCATACGCAGCGCCGGGCTGAGCGTTTTACTGAACGTGCCAATATGCAGCACTCGCTCTGCATCCAGCGCAGCGAGGGCAGGAGCCGCCCGCCCCTGCAATTGCAGTTCGCCAAGATAATCATCTTCGATAACCCAGCTATCCTGCCGCCGCGCCCAGGCCAGCAGCTCGCCGCGGCGCGCAAGCGATAATGTCACGCCGAGCGGTGACTGCTGCCCCGGCGTTACCAATGCCACGCGGGCGTCGTCCGCCAGCCGTATACCGTCCGCAACGGAAATTCCCTGCTCATCTACCGGCACCGGTATCGCCTCGATTCCGGCCAGGTTCAGTGCACGACGAGCCAGCAAATAACCCGGATCTTCACTCCAGGCACGCGAACCGTGCAGCCCCAACGCCAGGCAGATAATGCCCAGCGCACCGGTATAGCCATTGGTGATAATGACCTGCGAGGCCTGGCAGCGGATACCGCGCGCCAGTGACAGATAGCTCACCAGCTCCTGACGCAGCGCCAGGCTGCCGCGCGGATCGGCATACCCCGTTGCGCCTCCGGCAATCTCCCGAACGTGGCGGGCCAGAATACGCGACCAGACTTTGGCCGGAAAAGCATCGCTGGCAGGAGCACCCATCTGGAAAGTCATTGGCACCACGTCAAAGGCATGGACCACATCCGCCAGCGGGGCCAGCACCGGTGCTTTCGGCGGTATCGCACGGGCGGCGGGCAGCACGGCACTGACCCAGGTGCCCGCTGCGCCACGAGCCACCAGCAGCTGGCTGTCTACCAGCATATCGTAGGCCGCACGCACCGTACCGCGCGCAACGCCCAGCGCAACCGCCAGATCGCGGCACGAGGGCACGCGCGATCCCGCCGGGAGGCGACCTTCCGCAATCGCCTGCGCCATCCCGGTACGGATCTGCTCCGTCAGCGAACGATCGGCGTAGCGCTGCAGGCCAATATGTTCCGCCGTCTGCACGGCAGATGGACCACTGTTTTTGTCAATTCCTGGCACTTTTATTGCCCCATCAAACCGATGAAAATAGCCATCAGCAGCAAATGCTGTCGATCATTCACGCCAGTCCCCCTGTCTTTGGAGACACAAATATGAGTGAACGTATTGATTTTAACGCCACTTCCCCAGTCGGAATGAAGGCGCTGGGCGGCGTCTATGGTTATGTCGCGCAGTGCGGCGTGCCGATGAGCATTATCGAACTGATTTTCCTGCGCGTCTCACAAATTAACGGCTGCGCATACTGCATCGACATGCACACTAAAGCGTTACACAAAGAGGGGATGCCGTGGGACAAAATTGTGCTCACCCAGGTCTGGCGTGAAGCAGGCAACTGGTTTTCCAGCAATGAGCAGGCGGCACTGGCCTGGGCCGAATCCCTGACCCTGATTGCGCAGACCAACGCACCGGACGAGGTGTATGCCCTGATACAAAAAGAATTTAGCGAAAAAGCGATTACCGATATGACAATTGCTATCGGTTTAATGAATGCTTATAACCGTCTGGCCATAAGCCACCGCAAGCTTCCAGACAGCGCTCCTCGTAATTAATCCATCCTTCTCAGCCATTTACCCCTCATCTTCTGCTGGTATTGCGGGCCGCTCAACGGCCCGTATAAATGTTACTAATTTCCGCTCATGAATCATTCTCATTTTTAATCTTTAAACACTTTTTTAATTAGCCCGTAACAATGGTATATTTCTGATACTTCCTAAAAGTGATTAAACTTGCAGCAAAAAATGCGGGTGGAATCTTTTAGCATTCCTGAATTAGCGCAATAACTTCACTGGTTCAGAGATATATCGGGTCTGTTTTACCTGCTTAACATGTTGAATTAATTCAGCATACGGAGATGTATCCTCATGCGTAAAATGGCAGTACTTCTGGCGGGTCTGGGTTTGACCAGTAAAGCCGCTGTAGAAGACGAGAAGCACGTTGATGTCTTACTGATCGGTGGTGGAGTGATGAGCGCCACCCTTGGTACCTACCTGCAAGAGCTGGAGCCGAACTGGCGCATCAGCATGGTAGAGCGTCTCGATGCAGTCGCCGAAGAGAGTTCCAACGGCTGGAATAATGCCGGTACGGGACACTCAGCGCTGATGGAACTGAATTACACTCCGGAAAATGCCGATGGATCGATCGACATTAAGAAAGCAGTAGAAATTAACGAAGCGTTCCAGATTTCCCGCCGTTTCTGGGCACACCAGGTTGAACGTGGCGTATTGCGCGATCCGCGCAGCTTCATTACCAGCGTGCCGCATATCAGTTTTGTCTGGGGCGACGATAACGTCAGCTTCCTGAAACGTCGCTACGCGGCGCTGCAAAACTGCAGCCTGTTCCGCGGTATGGAGTACTCAGAAGACGCTGAACAAATTAAACAGTGGGTGCCGCTGGTGATGGAAGGCCGCGAGCAGGGGCAGAAAGTTGCCGCTACCCGTATTCCTATCGGCACCGACGTCAACTTCGGTGAAGTCACCCGCCAGCTGGTCACCTCGCTGAAGAAGAACCCGAACTTCAGCCTGAAAAATCGCCACGAAGTGCGCAAGGTTCACCGCAACAGCGACGGCAGCTGGAACGTGACCGTGGCCGATCTGAACAACGACGGCAAGCAGGACACCATTCGCGCCAAATATGTCTTTATCGGTGCCGGTGGTGCAGCGCTGACGCTGTTACAGGAATCCGCAATTCCTGAAATGAAAAACTATGCAGGCTTCCCGGTAGGTGGCGAGTTCCTCGTTAGCGAAAACCCGGAAGTGGTGAAGCGCCATCTGGCGAAGGTGTACGGCAAAGCGTCCGTTGGTGCACCGCCGATGTCCGTTCCGCACCTGGATGCCCGCACGCTGGACGGCAAGCCGGTGCTGCTGTTCGGTCCATTTGCTACCTTCTCCACCAAGTTCCTCAAGCAGGGTTCCCTGTGGGATATGTTTGGCTCTATTACGCCATCGAACCTGATGCCGATGATGCGCGTGGGGATGGATAACTTCGATCTGGTGAAATATCTGGTCGGTCAGGTGCTGCTCAGCCCTGACGATCGCCACAAGGCACTGTGCGAATACTTCCCGGACGCGCGTAAAGAGGACTGGCGGCTGGTGAAAGCCGGTCAGCGCGTACAGATCATTGAGAAAGATGCCAAAAAAGGCGGCGTGCTGAAACTGGGCACCGAAGTGGTCACCTCGCAGGATGGCACCATTTCCGCACTGCTGGGCGCATCGCCGGGTGCCTCAACGGCGGCACCGATCATGCTGGACCTGATGAGCAAAGTGTTCAAAGAGCAGATGGCATCATCAGACTGGCAGAGCAAACTGAAGGCGATTATTCCGTTCTATGGCCAGAAGCTGAACGGCAACGTGGCCGCGACGGAGAAAGAGCTGGCGGACACCAGCCGCATCCTGCAGCTGGACTACGCGCCAATGACCTCTGCCAATGATGAAAACAGCGAGCAGGCGGCGGAAGTCGTCGGTAAGTAATCGCAGGATGGGGAAACCCATGCGTCCACGGGCGATTTGAAAACGAAAAAAAGGCGGATATCCGCCTTTTTTCTTGCGCTGAATCCGAGGAACTAAGCCAGCTGGATAGCTTCTACCAGCATCCACAGCGTCGTTGCCAGCAGCGACAGCGCCATAACGGTGTTAAACAGCTGTAGCTTCCACGGCACCTGCAGATGCTTACCCAGCCGATCGCCCATCATCGCCCACACCAGAATGCAGGGCAGGTTCAGCACCATAAAGCCGACCATCACCGCCAGAATACTGCTGTTGACGGTATACATCAGCGCCACGTTGGTTGCCATCAGCCAGGCTTTTGGATTCACCGCCTGAAACAGCGCGCCGCCAATCATCGTCATCGGACGCGCTTTTTCACGCATCTCCGGCGCGCCGGAACGGAAGATTTTCCACGACAGCCACAGCAGATAGCCGCAGCCCAGCAGCGTCAGCGGCAGGCGGATTGCTCCCATCCACGTCAGCAGGACTTCCAGCAGCGCACCGGCCAGTGCGGTCTGTATGCCGCAGCCCAGCATAATCCCGGTGACCATCGGCAGAGTACGGCGCATACCAAAATTGACCCCGGAGGTCGCCAGCATCAGGTTGTTAGGGCCTGGGGTAATCGACATAACGGTGACATAGCTGACAAAAGAGAGATCGAGCATAAGAGAGTTCCTACATTCCGGGTGAATGCAGCCAGTGTATTCACTCTGTCATGATGGTAACAGATGCAGAAAAACAGTATTGTTATGGGTACAAAGTGATTTAAGTTGTCACTGTACCCATCCGTTGAGGAGCGATCTGTGTCCATTACCGAGCCGCAGGCGACGCTGTACCATAATCTGGCCGAAACGCTGGCCTCCGCTATCCAGCAGGGGACGTTTATGCCCGGTAGCCGACTGCCCGCCATTCGCCGCTGCGCGGCCAGCCATCAGGTCAGCGTTAATACCGTGCTGACCGCCTACGGCATTCTGGAAGATCGCGGCCTGATTGAAGCGCGGCCGCAGTCCGGTTACTACGTGCGCGATGCGCTCCCTTCGCTGACCTACCAGTCTCCACCTCGCAGCAGCGTACGCTCGCCGGGAAGTAAAAAACTCGACCTGATCGATGCCGTTTTTGCCGCGCAGAACCATGCCGACTACACCAATATCTCGCTGGCCTGCCCGCAGAACAGCGACTTCTTCCCCACGGCGAAAATCAGCCGCATCATGGCCTCACTGCTGCGCCGTGAACCCGACCTGATTGGCCGCTACGCCCTGCCGCCGGGCAGTCTGCGCCTGCGTCGGGAAATCGCCCGCCGCTCAATGGATTTGGGTATTCGCATCAGCACGGACGACGTAACGCTCACCCACGGCTGTATGGAAGCACTCCAGCTGGCGCTGCGCGCGGTCACCCAGCCCGGCGACTGCGTCGGGCTGGAAACGCCGACCTACTTTTACCTCTTTCCACTGCTCGCCAGCTTAGGGCTTAAGGTGCTGGAGATCCCCACCGATCCGCAGCTCGGGCTGTCGCTGGATGCGCTGGAGCTGATGCTGCAGGAGCGGCGTATTCAGGCGATTATCGCCATGCCGAACGCGCAGAACCCACTGGGCAGCAGCATGACGCTGGAAGGGAAAAAGCGGCTGGCGCGACTGGTGAATCAGTACGAGGTGCCGCTGCTGGAGGATGGCCTGTATGCCGAACTACAGTTCTGCTGGCCGCTGACGCCTGCGGTAAAAGCCTTTGATGAAAACGGCTGGGTACTGTACTGCAGCAGCTTTACCAAAACGGTGGCACCCGACTTCCATCTCGGCTGGATTGCCGCTGGTCGTTTCAGCCAGGAGCTGGCACGGCTTAAATCCGTTTCCTCGCTGGCAGAATCACGCCTGCTGTCGGAAACGCTGGGGATTTTTCTGGAGTCCGGCGGCTACGATCACCATCTGCGCTCGCTGCGCCGCCGCTATGCCGCTCAGCTGGAGGAGGCGCGCGGTATCATCGCCCGCCATTTCCCGCACGGAACGCGCGCCACCCGTCCCAGCGGAGGGTTTGTCTTTTGGGTTGAGCTGCCCGGCAATATCGACAGCGTTGAGCTGTTCCACCGGCTGCTGCAGGAGAAAATCTGCCTGACGCCCGGCGCGCTTTACACGCTGAGCGAGCGCTGTAATAACGCTCTGCGGCTCTCCTGCTGCTACCCGTTTAATGAACGCTACATCTGGGCGCTGCAGCGCACCGGTGCCGTGGCCTGTGAAATGAGCGGCATTGCGGCTGGCGTGGCGTAAATTTATGGCGTACCGTTTCGACCCCAGGCCGCATAGCCCTTACGCGCGGTCAGGCGCTCGTAGTAGGCCCGAACGGCAGGAAACTCCGCGTGTTCAAGCGGGGTTTCATACCAGCGGTTCACCGACAGACCAACCGGGATGTCTGCCAGCGAGAAGTTGTCCCCGGATACGTAAGCTCCGGTTTTCTCCAGCTGCTGGTTGAGTATCCCCATGGTGTATTCCCAACCCTTGCAGGCCGCCGCCAGTAAGGTTGGGTCCTGATGTGCAGGGGAATGGCGAACCAGCGACATAAACGCATAGCGCCAGGCGGTGTTAAGTTCGGTGGCCTGCCAGTCAATCCACTGATCTACACGCGCGCGCTGTCGGGGATTTTGCGGGTAGAGCCATTCGCCCCCATAGGCATTCGCCAGGTAGCGGATAATGGTGTTGGATTCCCACAGGATAAAATCATCGTCCTGAATAACCGGAATGAGCGCGTTCGGATTCAGCGCTTTAAACGCCTCTTCCTTCGGCGACTGAAAACCCTCGCCCCACTCTTCACGTTCAAAGGGGATACCTAATTCATCACAGATCCACAGCACTTTTCTGACATTGATCGAAGACGCTCTTCCCAGTATTTTCAGCATAATATGTTCCATTTTTTATCTGATATTATCTAGTAATAGCCATAATCAACGAGGCTGACAACCCCTGTGATAAATCATCGCACGACGTGGTCAGTCCCCATGGAAATCTTCCGGTTACAGGTATTGTTATGACGCAGCTACGCCCTTTTAAACAGGTTGATGTTTTTACTTCCACGCCGTTTAACGGTAATCCGCTGGCGGTCATTATGGATGCCGACGGCCTGAGCGATAAGCAGATGCAGACCATCGCGCGCTGGACCAATCTTTCCGAAACCACTTTTGTTTTACCGGCAACCGAACCGGCGGCAGATTATCGCGTGCGTATTTTCACCCCGGATATGGAGCTGCCGTTTGCCGGGCATCCTACACTGGGCACGGCGCACGCATTGCTGGAGTCCGGTATTTCGCTGAATCAGCCGCAGCAGATCGTGCAGCAGTGCGGCGTCGGTCTGGTGAAGATCCGCATCGCCGATGACGGTGCGCTGGCGTTCGCTTCGCCGGAGGCAGTGCTGACACCGTTTAGCGATGCGCCCATTTCCAGCGCGCTGAACAGCGATAAGCTGGAAGAGCAGCTGCCGGTGATGGTGGCCGATATGGGTATTCGCTGGCTGCTGGTGCCAATGAAGTCGGCGGAAGCGGTGCTGGAGATCAAACCGGACGCCGTCGAGTTTGCCCGGCTGATTAAGAAATCCAACGTGAACGGGGTAATGCCGTTTGGCCCCCTCAAAGGCGTCGCTGATGGCTATGAGGTGCGTGGCCTGCTGATTGAACAAGGTTCCCTGACGGAAGATCCGGTGACCGGCAGCGCGAACGCGTGCCTGGCACGCTATTTCCAGGCGCGGGGCGTGGAGCTGGACTATATGGTTCATCAGGGAACCGCCATCCAGCGTGCGGGAAGAGTGACCGTGACCTACGCCAGCGACGGCGTGTGGATCGGTGGCCAGACGGTCACGGTGCTGGATGGTGCCATCAGACTGTAAGGCATTCGCAGGCGATTCGATTCGCTATCGCGGAGGGAGATCCCGGCTTGCTGGCTGGCTGGCTGGCTGGCTGGCTGGCTGGCTGGCTGGCTGGCTGGCCATAGATACTGCGCTCCCGGCCGCGATAGTGAATCATAATCTTCTGAATTACAGGAACATACCGCCTGACGCTTCGATGCGCTGACCGTTAACCCAGCGGCACTCTTCGCTCAGCAGAGCAGCAACGGCGTTGCCGATATCATCCGGCAGGCCGACGCGACCCAGCGCGGTTTGCGCAGCAATCGCCGCATTCATTGCCGCATCATCACGCACCCGACCACCGCCGAAATCTGTCTCGATCGCACCGGGAGCAAGAATGTTGACCGCAATACCGCGAGCCCCCAGCTCTTTGGCCTGATAACGTGTCAGTACCTCCATCGCACCTTTGACCGCCGCGTAAGCGCCGGAACCCGGCAGCGTAAAGCGAGCCAGTCCACTGGACACATTCAGAATGCGCCCGCCGTCGATAATCAGCGGCAGCAGCTTCTGAGTGAGGAAGAAAGGTCCCTTAAAATGAACATTCACCAGGTGGTCAAACTGTGCTTCGGTCGTGTCGGCGAACGGCGTATAGAGGCCGGTCCCTGCATTGTTGAATAAGTAATCAAAGCTATCGCGCTGCCATACTTTTTGCAGCGTTTCCCGCACGCGTCCGGCAAAGGCATCAAAGCTGCTGCTATCGCCCACATCCAGCTGTAGCGCCACCGCGCGCGCACCCAGGGCCTGGATTTTCGTGACGACTTCCTGCGCTTCCTGCTCTTTACTGTGCCAGGTCAGAATGATATCAATCCCCTTTTCCGCCAGTTTTAACGCTGCATTCTGGCCTAAACCGCGGCTGCCGCCGGTGATCAGTGCAATTTTCTCGCTCATTTGTTTCTCCAGGGAGTGGGCTGTGGACAAAAAACAGGATATTACTGCTCTGATGAACTATAAATAGCGTTAACTACGCTTCACTGTTCCATTAACAACAACAATAAGAGAAAAAATGGATAAAATACACACAATGAAAGTGTTTGTACGCGTGGCGGAAATGCAGAGTTTTACCCGCGCGGCAGAGAGCCTCGGACTGCCTAAAGGCAGCCTGTCGCGCCAGATCCAGGCGCTGGAAAACAGCCTTGGTTCACGCCTTCTGCACAGAACGACGCGGCGGGTGCAGCTGACACAGGATGGTCAGATTTACTTCGAACGCTGCCGTGATGTGCTGGCCACGCTGGAAGAGATGGATTCGATGTTCCAGCACGATCCGGCCACGCTCAGCGGTCGGCTACGGGTAGACATGCCGGTCAGCCTCGCCAGCGGCTATCTCATCCCGCTGCTCCCCGAGTTTCTTCAGCACTACCCCGGAATTGAACTGGAGCTGAGCAGCAGCGATCGCCGGGTAGATGTGGTACGGGAGGGCTTCGACTGTGTCGTTCGCGTGGGGGTTTTAGAAGATTCCGGGCTGGTCGCACGGCCGCTGGGCCATCTTCCGCTGATTAACTGCGCCAGTCCTGACTATCTTGCACGCTTCGGCACGCCGGAATCCCTGAAGGACTTGTCCCAGCATGCGATGGTTCACTACAGCCAGCAGCTCGGCGTGCAGTCGGGCGGCTTTGAATATTTTGATGGTAAAACGACCACGCTGATCAAAACCGGCGGTGCCGTCACCGTGAACAGCACGGAAACCTACCGCTCGGCCTGCCTGGCCGGTCTGGGCATTATTCAGGTACCGCGCGTTGGCGTGCAGAGCGCGCTGAAAGAAAAAAAACTGGTGGAGATTTTGCCACACTTCCCCGCGTGCCCGATGCAGCTGTCGCTGCTCTGGCCGCATCGTCGTAATCAGGCACGGCGGGTTCAGGTGTTCATTGAATGGCTGAGCCAGGCACTGAAGCGCTACGTTGCCTGACTGACAGGCTATAATTTGCAATTAAACATTAATCAAAAGGATAGAGAAGGATTCATGGCGGATACTCAACGGCGCGATCCCCAGGCAGCAGATACGGCGGAAAAACCGCTGATCAACATCAAAACCGGGAATCATACGGTCGATAAATCCATCACCCGGGTATCCCGGCTGGTCAGCTGGTTCCGTGCCATTCCGGCGGTAGCGCATTTTATTCGTGCGGGTGAGCGATTTAACGATCGGCTTGGCAGCCAGTTTGGCGCAGCGATTACCTATTTTTCATTTCTTTCGCTGATCCCGATCCTGATGGTGTCTTTTGCCGCCGTCGGATTTCTGCTTGCCTCAAATCAGGATCTGCTGACCGAGCTGATCGATAAGATCGTTAGCAGCATCAGCGATCCCTCTTTGGCAACGACGTTGAAGAATACGGTCAATACGGCGATCCAGCAGCGAACGACGGTCGGGATAACCGGTCTGCTGGTGGCGCTGTATTCAGGCATCAGCTGGATGGGTAATCTGCGTGAAGCGATACGCGCTCAGTCCCGCGACGTCTGGGAACGGACGCCGCAGGATCAGGAAAAAGTCTGGTTCAAATATTCTCGCGACTTTATTTCGCTGACCGGGCTGGTGCTGGCGCTGATTATTACCCTGTCGCTGACCTCAATTGCCGGTGCGGCGCAGGCGACGATCGTAAGGGCTCTCGGGCTGGAAGATATCGAATGGCTGCGCCCGGCGATGACGACGATTGCTCTGTCGATCTCCATTTTTGCCAACTATCTCCTGTTCCTGTGGATTTTCTGGATACTGCCGCGCCACAAGCCGCGTAAAAAGGCCCTGCTGCGCGGTACGCTGCTGGCGGCGATTGGTTTTGAGGTGATTAAATTTATTATGACCCTGACGCTGCCGAAGCTGGCTTCTTCACCGTCCGGTGCCGCTTTCGGCTCCGTGCTGGGGCTAATGGCGTTCTTCTACTTCTTTGCCCGTCTGACGCTGTTCTGCGCGGCGTGGATCGCCACCGCACAGTATAAAGATGACCCGGAACCTATCGGGAAATAACCCTCAAAAGCAATGCTGTGCGGCTGGCTATTTCAGCAGCGCACAGCTGTGGTCCTGCAACTCTTCGGCAGATCCCCTGTTCAAAAGCAGCCAGTTGCGCTCGACCACCATCAGCGCCCGCCGCCCGTCCTTCAACGCAGCGATGGCCACACCGTAACGCCCCATATTCTCACGTGCGCCGGGCAGTTCGCTGGCAATACGGATAAACGGGCTGGTGCGCTTAAACTCATCGCGGGTAATTGCCCGTATAACGTAATCATGTTTACCCAGTTTATAGGTCTGCCACTGGTCATTCAGCGTGCTATCGAGGGCATCCAGCTGCTGGCGAATATCGGCCCGCAGGCAGGAGATATGAACGTGCAGCTGGTTCTGCGTCCGTCCCCACTCAGAATTCACCGCCAGCGAATAGACCCGATCGTTAATCGCCGCCCCCCGTCGTTCTTCCATAAAATGCCGGGCGCGCCAGGCCTCGGATAAAAAATTCGGCGTGGCCGGGCTGAGTAATTTTCGGCTTTCAACGCCGGTTATTTTTGCGATCGGCACTAGCAGAAACTGTAGCGCACCATTGCGGTCTTTTAGTACCACATAACCATCGGCTTCACTGACCAGGCTGCACGGGGCCGGATCGTGTTTCTGCTGCTCGCCCACGACGCACTGCTGGCTGACAATCTTCCATAAGGCATCGGCATTATTATTAAAATACAGGGCCATAGCGCCAGCCGATGCCGCTATTACCCCCACCAGCAAAATCGCTAAGCGCTTTCTTCCATGCATCAATCATTACCTCAGCCAATAATCGTTCACAATGTAATCGAAGCGGGCGGTAAGATCATGTGAAATCATCGGCGAGCGCGCTTCCACGGCGAGGAACGTTGCGATGAATACGTTTCAGTCCAACAGAGAAAACAAAAAGGGCCGACAGTGTCGGCCCTGATTGCATGACTCCCGATCGGTATTTAGCGCTTCATCACCTGATCGTAAGTTCCACCTTCAGCGAAGTGAGTTTTCTGTGCCGCCATCCAGCCACCGAACTTACCGTCGATAGTGAACAGTTTCACCGGCTGGAAGGTGCTGGCAAATTTCTTGGCAACGGCCTCATCACGCGGACGGTAGAAGTTCTGCGCCGCGATAGTCTGGCCTTCCGGCGAGTAGAGATACTTCAGGTACTCGTCGGCAACTTTACGGGTATCGCGCTCGTCGACCACTTTATCCACCACGGAAACGGTCGGTTCGGCCAGGATGGATTCGCTCGGGGTGATAATTTCAAACTGATCTTTACCCAGTTTGTTCACCGCCAGATACGCTTCGTTTTCCCAGGCAATCAGCACGTCACCAATGCCGCGTTCAACGAAGGTGTTGGTGGCACCACGTGCGCCGGAGTCCTGTACTTCAACATTCTTAAACAGCGACTTCACGTATTCCTGCGCTTTAGCCTGATCGCCGTTGTTCTGATCCAGTGCCCATCCCCAGGCTGCCAGATAGTTCCAGCGTGCGCCGCCGGAGGTTTTCGGGTTCGGAGTAATTACAGAGACGCCCGGCTTAATCAAATCCGGCCAGTCATGAATTTGTTTTGGGTTACCTTTACGCACCAGGAAGACAATGGTGGAAGTGTACGGTGCGGAGTTATCCGGCAGGCGTTTGATCCAGTTTTTATCGATGCGGCCACGTTCTGCAATGGCGTCAACGTCCGAGGCCAGCGCCAGGGTCACGACATCCGCTTTAATCCCGTTGATCACCGACGTCGCCTGTTTGCCTGAACCGCCGTGCGACTGACGAATCACCACGTTATCGCCGGTTTCCTGCTTATAGTGAGCGCTGAACGCTTTATTGTATTGCTCATACAGTTCACGTGTTGGATCGTAAGAGACATTCAGCAGCTGAATATCCTTCGCCAGCACGCTGGTTGAGGCCAGTAACAGGGTAATTCCCACACTCCACTTCTTCATTGCACGCACTCCCAAAGGTTTAATCTGAGAAGGAGCGTGACATAAAGCAGACTGCGAATTAAAGAATTAAAAAGAAGCTGTAATAACTATATGGAATAACACTTTGCATAAAAAAGGCGCTGGAGCGCAGCGCCTTGTTTTTTATCAGTAAAGCTTTTTGGCGATTTCCAGCCAGTCGCCTTTGAACGGGCGTTTCATATTTTCGATCGCATCAATGATGTCGTGGTGAACCATTTTCTCGTTCTGAATACCCACGCAGCGGCCGCCGTAGCCCTGCAACAGCAGTTCAATGGAATAAGCACCCATACGAGAAGCAAGAATACGGTCATAGGCAACCGGTGCCCCACCGCGCTGAATATGGCCCAGTACGGTTGCACGGGTTTCACGCTTAGTTTCAGCTTCGATATATTTCGCCAGCTCATCCACATCGCAGATATGCTCGGTAATCGCCACAATTGCGTGCTTTTTACCCTTGGCAATACCGGCTTTAATCTCCGCCAGCAGCTCTTCGCGGGTGTATGGCGTTTCTGGCAGAACGATAAACTCACAGCCACCGGCAATCGCCGCTGCCAGGGTCAGATCGCCACAGTAGCGGCCCATCACTTCAACGATAGAAATACGCTGATGCGAAGAGGAAGTATCGCGCAGGCGGTCAATCGCTTCAACGACCGTTTCCAGCGCGGTGAAGTAACCAATGGTGTAATCCGTACCGGCAACGTCATTATCGATCGTGCCCGGCAGGCCGATGCATGGGAAGCCCATTTCGGTCAGGCGCTTCGCACCCATGTAGGAGCCGTCACCACCGATAACCACCAGCGCATCAATACCACGCTTTCTCATATTATCCAGCGCTACCGCACGCACTTCGTCTTTGCGGAAATCAGGGAAGCGTGCAGATCCAAGGAACGTACCACCGCGGTTAATCATGTCGGATACGCTATAGCGATCCAGATTCACCATCCGATCTTCATACAGACCCAGATAGCCGTCATAAATACCAAAAACTTCCAGTCCTTCACTCAGCGCCGCGCGTACGACACCGCGGATTGCAGCGTTCATACCTGGGGCGTCGCCGCCGCTTGTCAGTACACCGATTTTCTTGATCATGACAACCTCTGAACTTGTTGATGCAAATGTTGAATTCTGAACGCCGGGGCGGCAGGACGCGCGCACAAGAGCTAACCGACTAAGTTAAGCTGATAGTATATCAAATCTTGTTAGCTGAATTGATTCAGGTCAGGCCAGATTTGCCTATTTTTTTTGCGGCAACTCACGTTTTAAATGATGCAGGGCTAACTGATTCATTTAACGGCAATTTACCACTAAAAATTATTTTTTGGCTCCACTGGCACTACGGAACATGGATCCTGATGGATAATCACATCAGACCCCGGAAAACGCATCAGCAACGCCTGTTCCAGCTCATCCGCTATCTGATGAGCCTTAACCAGTGGTAAGTGGTCATCCATTTCCAAATGGAGCTGAATAAATCGAGTCGGGCCAGACTGGCGGGTGCGAATATCATGCGCTCCCTGAATACCGGACTGCGCGGCAATAATATTTTCGATGGCCTGGCGATCTTCATCGGGTAATGCGCGATCCAGAAGCGCCTGAACCGCTTCATAACCCATCCGTAACGCGCTATACAGAATCCAGACGCCAATGCCTAAGGCAAACAGTGCATCCGCGCGATGAAAACCGTACCAGCTCAGAGCAAGTGCCAGCAAAATCGCCCCGTTCATAATCACGTCTGACTGATAGTGCAGCATATCGGCACGTATCGCCAGGCTGTGGGTGCGCCGTACAACCCAGCGCTGGAAAGTCACCAGAATTAACGTAGAGAACAGTGCAATGACGGTGACGATCATCCCTACCAACGGTGCATGCATCGGTGCGGGAGTGGCCAAATGCTGAAGACCCGTCAGGAACAGAAACAGAGCCGATCCAGAAATAAACATGCTTTGCGCCAGGGCGGCGAGCGATTCGGCCTTACCGTGACCAAAGGTATGTTCCGCATCAGCAGGCTGAAGCGAATAGCGGACAACCAGCAGATTAGTCAGAGAAGCGGCGATATCCACCAGTGAGTCAACCAGCGCGGCCAATACGCTGACCGATCCGGTATGCCACCAGGCGAAAATTTTGATGATCAACAGCAGCGAAGCAAGAACCGTAGCGGCCAGTGCTGCCGAGTTGACCAGCCGAGCATAGCGTTGATTCATGACGCACTCCGGCAGGAAAAGTACCGTCAGTATACTGGATTTAAGCGCAAAAAATCCCCGGTTATTGCGAGCCGGTGCATGCGGAGAAACATTGAAATCTGATGGGCAAAAAAAACCCCCTCATCATGAGGGGGAAGACAGGGATGGTGTCTATGGCAAGGAAAAACAGGGATAGTATGTACTGGTACTTTACGGGTTACTGCTGGTGTTACGTACTGCCTGCAGAGGCGAAGCCTGCTGCGAGTTCGTTAGCTGGCGCAATTCATCGATGCGCTGCTGATGTTTCTGCTCTAAGACAGCCTGCTGCTGAGGTGTTAACAGGTGATACATCTGGTTGCGTACCCGGGCCATCTCGACCTGGCGTTCAACCTCCGCCTGCGCTATTTTTTCCACCTGAGCTTCGTAAGCTGCCTGATCAAATTTATCTGCAATAATCAGTTCGTGCAGTTGCTCTAAATCGTTAATACTTATAGGAGAACGATCGTGCCGTGCCTGCTGCATCAGGTCCCGTAGTTGCTGACGCTGCTGCTCCGTTAAATTGATGCCATCAAACATGTGATTTTGCGGGCCCAGCCTTAATGTGCTGCTTGCTCCATCAGTGTGATGCATCTCGTCATTCGTCGTAACGTCAGCAGCCCATGCGGTGGAGAGGCTAAGCACCAGCGCCTGAACCGCAACGACGGCGGTAACTCTGCGCATCGTTTACTCCCAAGTTTGTTTCCGTATTTCGATTCAACGAGATTCAGTCTACGGGGCCTGCTGCAAACAAGCGTCAGGGGGTGTAAAACTACGTAAAGTCATAGATTGAGCGCGTTCGTTCACGGTATTTTGCCTGCGGAGGGCAATAAAAGATGAATAAAATCCTGTTGGTTGACGATGACCGCGAATTGACTTCGCTGCTGAAAGAATTGCTGGAAATGGAAGGCTTCAATGTGCTGGTTGCCGGTGACGGTGAACAGGCGCTGGCGCTACTGGATAACAGTGTCGATCTGCTATTACTCGATGTGATGATGCCGAAGAAAAACGGCATTGATACCCTGAAAGAACTGCGTCAGCAGCATCAGACCCCGGTGATTATGCTCACCGCTCGCGGCAGCGAGCTGGACCGTGTACTCGGCCTGGAACTGGGCGCGGACGATTACCTGCCAAAACCGTTCAACGACCGGGAACTGGTTGCGCGTATCCGTGCCATTCTGCGCCGCTCCAACTGGAGTGAGCAGCAGCAACAGCACGATAACAGCTCGCCAACGCTGGAGGTGGATTTACTGCGCCTGAACCCGGGCCGCCAGGAAGCCAGCTTTGACGGCGTGACGCTGGATCTGACCGGAACAGAATTCACTTTGCTCTACCTGCTGGCACAGCATTTAGGCCAGGTTGTATCACGTGAACATCTGAGCCAGGAAGTCCTTGGTAAGCGGCTTACTCCGTTCGATCGCGCTATCGATATGCATATCTCAAACCTGCGGCGCAAGCTGCCGGAGCGTAAAGACGAACATCCGTGGTTCAAAACGCTGCGCGGACGTGGCTATCTGATGGTGTCCGCAACATGATATCCAGCCTGACCACCCGCATCTTTGCCATATTCTGGCTGACGCTGGCACTGGTGCTGATGCTGGTGTTAATGCTGCCGAAGCTCGATTCCCGCCAGATGACGCCACTGCTGGACAGTGAAGAACGGCAGGGAGTCATGATTGAGCAGCACGTTGAAGCGGAGCTGGCACAGGACCCGCCCAACGACCTGATGTGGTGGCGCAGGCTGTTTCGCGCAATTGACAAGTGGGCTCCACCCGGCCAGCGTTTGTTGCTGGTGACCAGCGAAGGCCGGGTGATTGGCGCGCAGCACAATGAAATGCAGGTGATCCGTAATTTTATCGGCCAGTCGGATAACGCAGATCAGCCGCAGAAGAAAAAATATGGTCGCCTGGAAATGGCCGGCCCGTTCTCCGTGCGCGATGGGGAAGACAGCTATCAGCTGTATCTGATCCGTCCCGCCAGTAACTCACAGCTCGATTTTATCAATCTGCTGTTTGACCGGCCGCTGCTGCTGCTGATCGTCACCATGCTGATCAGTTCACCACTGCTGCTCTGGCTGGCATGGAGCCTGGCAAAACCGGCACGCAAACTAAAACATGCCGCAGATGATGTTGCCGCCGGTAACCTGCGCCAGCGACCGGAACTGGAAGCCGGTCCGCAGGAATTCCTTGCGGCGGGAGCCAGCTTCAACCAGATGGTCAGCGCGCTGGAACGGATGATGACTTCTCAGCAGCGGCTGTTGTCCGATATCTCGCATGAACTGCGCACCCCGCTGACTCGCCTGCAGCTGGCCACCGCGCTGATGCGCCGCCGCCACGGTGAGGCCAAAGAGCTGGAGCGTATCGAGATGGAAGCGCAGCGCCTGGATGGCATGATCAATGACCTGCTGGTGCTCTCGCGTACTCAGCACAAAAATGCGCTGGTCAGCGAGGCGATCAAGGCCAATCACCTGTGGTCGGATGTACTGGAAGATGCGAAGTTCGAAGCGGAACAGATGGGTAAATCGCTGGAGGTGCCTTATCCACCGGGTCCGTGGCCGCTGTACGGTAACCCCAGCACGCTCGACAGCGCGTTGGAGAACATCGTGCGTAACGCCCTGCGCTACTCGCACAGCAAAATTTCGGTCAGTTTCTCGGTGGATAAAAAAGGCGTCACCGTCCATGTGGATGATGACGGCCCTGGCGTCAGCCCGGAGGATCGGGAACAGATTTTCCGGCCGTTCTACCGCACCGATGAGGCGCGCGATCGCGAATCCGGCGGTACCGGGCTGGGGCTGGCGATTGTGGAAAATGCCATTCAGCAGCATCACGGCTGGGTGAAAGCCGATGACAGTCCATTGGGCGGGCTGCGGCTGACCATCTGGCTACCGCTGTATACCACTCAGCACGAATAATTTGCTATCCTGCGGCCCTCGTATCAGAGGGCCGTTTCATGCTACATATCGTTTTATTCGAACCTGAAATTCCGCCGAATACCGGCAATATCATCCGCCTGTGCGCCAATACCGGCTTTCAGCTGCATCTTATCGAACCGCTGGGTTTTGCCTGGGATGATAAACGACTGCGCCGCGCCGGGCTGGACTACCACGAATTCACCGCCATTAAGCATCATGCTAACTTCGAGGCGTTTGTCGCCGCAGAAGCGCCTGAGCGCCTGTTTGCGCTGACCACCAAGGGAACCCCTGCCCATAGCGCAGTAAGCTATCAGGATGGCGATTATCTGCTGTTTGGCCCGGAAACGCGCGGCCTGCCGGCCAGCATTCTTGATGCCCTGCCCGCACAGCAAAAAATCCGTATTCCAATGATGGCGGACAGCCGCAGCATGAACCTGTCAAATGCAGTATCGGTGGTGGTATATGAAGCGTGGCGGCAGTTGGGCTATGCGGGTGCGCTGCTAAGAAGCTGAAATCTGAGCCAGGCTCAGATCCCATCGCCGAATTCGAAGCCCGGCACCATACCGTTAAAGTGCTGGTCCATATCCATTGACGGCATGTCGCTGTTGGGCTTGCCGACAATGCGCGCAGGAACACCAGCGGCGGTGGTATGCGGTGGAACCGGCTGCAATACAACGGAACCCGCGCCGATCTTCGCCCCCTGACCCACTTCGATATTGCCGAGGATCTTAGCGCCCGCGCCGATCATCACTCCCTGACGGATCTTCGGGTGGCGATCGCCGCTAGTTTTACCAGTACCGCCAAGGGTAACGGATTGCAGAATAGAGACATCGTCTTCGATAACAGCCGTTTCACCCACAACGATCCCTGTGGCGTGGTCCAGCATGATACCGCGGCCGATTTTCGCCGCCGGGTGAATATCGACGGCAAACGACACGGACACTTCGTTTTGCAGGTACACCGCCAGCGCACGACGGCCCTGATGCCACAGCCAGTGGCCAATGCGATGCGCCTGAAGTGCGTGGAACCCTTTCAGATAGAGTAGCGGCGTCGAGTATTTATCGACCGCCGGGTCACGCTGGCGCACCGCCTGAATATCGCAGGCGGCGGAAACGATCATCGACGGGTCCTGCGAATACGCATCCTGGATAACTTCACGGATAGCAATCGCCGGCATAATCGGATTTGCCAGTTTGTTGGCCAGCATATAACTCAGCGCACTTCCGAGGTCATCGTGCTTGAGCAGGGTAGCGTGGTAAAAACTGGCCAGCATAGGTTCACAATCGGCCAGCGCTCGCGCTTCCGTTTTGATGTTATCCCAGATCAGTTCAGGTTCTGCACACGACATAACTCACTCCCCACTAAAAATGGCGTCACCAGGACGCCAACAGACAACGACACGGTTACACCATCTCAGCTACCGCTGTTCTCATCTTTTCTGGTACGCCCAAGCAGACTCAACGCTGCCTCACGTGCATTTTTACCACAGTACAGTACCTGATAAATCTGCTCGGTGATTGGCATTTCAACACCAAATCGCGCGGCCAGTGCTTTCACTTCTTTGGTATTGCGGAAGCCTTCCACTACCTGGCCGATGGTTTGCTGCGCGCCTTCAACATCAGCCCCCTGGCCTAACATCATGCCGAAACGACGATTGCGCGACTGATTGTCGGTACAGGTCAGCACCAGGTCACCGAGGCCGGCCATACCCATAAACGTCGTAGGGTCGGCACCCAACGCTGCACCCAGGCGGCTCATTTCAGCCAGGCCACGGGTAATCAGCGCCGTACGGGCATTCGCACCAAAGCCAATGCCATCCGACATTCCTGCTCCGATAGCGATAACGTTTTTCACCGCACCACCGAGCTGAACGCCGATAAAATCAGGATTATTGTATACCCGGAAACTTTTACCACAGTGCAGTAATTGCTGGATCTCATCTGCGAAAGTGCTATCGGTGGCCGCAAGCGCTATCGCCGTTGGCATACCGGCAGCCAGCTCTTTGGCAAATGTCGGACCGGAAATCACCGCCAGCGGGATCGCGTCGCCCAGAATTTCTCGCGCCACGTCCTGTAGCAGACGACCGGTCTCTTTCTCCAGGCCCTTCGTCGCCCATACCAGACGGGAGTCCGCACGCAGATGTGGTTTAATCTGCTGCAAAACGTCACCAAATACATGGCTGGGGACTACCACCAGCAGATCACGGCTGGCAGCAATCGCTTTAGCCAGGTCAGTTTCTATCTGCAAAGTATCGGGGAAAGGCACATCGGGGAGGAAAGCGGTATTGCAGCGATCGGACTGAAGCTGCGCCTGGTGCTGTGGATTATGCCCCCACAGCACCACGTCGTGGCCATTACGGGCAAGCGTAATCGCCAGGGCGGTGCCGTACGAGCCGGCACCGATGACGCTCATGGAAGCATGAGAGCTACGCATTAAGCATCCTGCTGCTGCGCTGCACCTTCTGACTGCTGCAGATAGTTCATAAACAGCGCGTCGAAGTTAACCGGTGCAAGATTCAGCTGCGGGAAAGTACCGCGAGAAACCAGGCTGGTGATGCATTCACGAGCATACGGGAACAGGATGTTCGGGCAGTATGCACCCAGGCAGTGTGCCATCTGCGTGCCTTCAATGCCGCTGACGGAGAAAATACCCGCCTGCTGAACTTCGCACAGGAACGCCGCTTCGTCGTTTACCGTTGCGGTTACGGTTACGCGCAGTACAACTTCATATACGTCGTCAGCCAGCTGAGTAGAGGCGGTATCAAGATCCAGCTTAACTTCCGGTTCCCACTCTTTCTGGAAAACCTGCGGTGCATTTGGCGCTTCAAAAGAGATGTCTTTGGTATAGATACGCTGGATCTGGAAAGCCATCTCGGTGTTGTTTTGTTCTGACATGATACGTAATCCTATGGGTTAATAATCCGTTATTGTGCCGCAGTGTTCGTCATCCTGTGAGCGCTCAGTGCGTACTCAGCTCGTTACTATTTTAACAGCGGGTCAAGACCGCCGCGGCCGTCGAGCGCAAAGAGATCGTCACAGCCGCCAATGTGCTGTGCATCAATAAAAATTTGAGGAACGGTAGTCCGGCCGCTGCGTTTGATCATCACTTCACGCGTATCGGCATCCCCATCAATCGGGATTTCCTGATAGCTCACGCCTTTCTGATCCAACAGCGCTTTGGCACGATGGCAGAAAGGGCAGGTTGCTTTGGTATAGATCTCAATGTTAGCCATGCCGACACTCCTGAAGTTTACTTACCGCGGACCAGCGGCAGGTTCTCGCCGCTCCAGCCAGAAATACCGTCTTTCAGCACATACACCTGTGCAAATCCGGCAGCGTACAGCTGCGACGCGGATTCACCTGCTGAAGTACCGGTCGCACAAACGACAATCAGCGGCTGCGCTTTGTGTTTTTCCAGTTCGCTGAAGCTGCCTTTTTTGATATCAGCAGCCAGTACGTTAACTGAATTTGAAATATGGCCTTTACGGAAGTCATCGCGCCCACGCACATCTACAACCACGGCATCTTCTTTGTTGATTAAACGGGTGGCTTCACCACGGCTAATCGTTTTTACTTTGGAGAACAGACCCTTAACCGTAGTCACGATCACCAAAACCAGCAAAACAACCCACGCCAGACTTAAAATTGTGTGATTGCCTGCAAACTGCATAATATCTTGCATGAGGGGTAACAACTCCCGGAAGGGTTAATAAGCTAAAAATAAGGCTTCTGAGTATACCTGCCAAGGCTGCCATGTACAGTCGATAAGCTGCTCAGAGTTATGTTTTCTGCGGCAGATTACAAAAAAAAGTTGCCTTAAGTGAAAAATACTATCCTGAGATAACGGTGTATCGTTCTTAAGCGGTTATTTGTTGTGCAGCGAGCCATTACGGCTGTCGCTCATCGTGATTCTGAAAGGATTAACGACCGAGCAAAAATCCCGTGCTGGAGAGCGATTACTGTTACTGTCAGTAACTGAAAACCCGGTAGAGATGGCTGGTAAGCCGCTGTTCATCGTGGAATAATCCGAAGCTATGAGGGAAAAAGCAACAGTGATACATTCATGGACCCCACGTAACAAGCAGGCATCCACGCCGTCATTACGTGCAAGCTTGTCCATCCTGACCGTCAGTGTTCTTTGCACCGGCGCGTTGCTATGGTCTTTTTCTGCTTCCGCCGCCGACGACAATAAGTCACAGCTACAGAGTATCCAGCAGGATATCGCTGAAAAAGAGAAAAGCGTTCAGCTGCAAAAACAGCAGCGCAGCAAACTTCTCGATCAGTTACAGGCTCAGGAAAAAGTTATCGCTCAGGCCAGCCGCCAGCTGCGCGAAACGCAGTCGGGTCTGGGTTCACTGAGTAAAGATATCAGCTCTCTCACCGCCTCCATCAATAAGCTTCAGAAACAGCAGCAGCAGCAGGAATCGATGCTGGCGCAGCAGCTTGATGCCGCTTTCCGCCAGGGCCAGCACAGTGGTTTACAGCTGATCCTCAGCGGCGAAGAGAGCCAGCGCAGCGAGCGCATGCTGGCCTATTTCGGCTATCTGAACGATGCCCGGCAAAAATCCATCGATGAGCTGAAGCAAACCCGCAGCGACCTCTCAGCGCAAAAAACCAGCCTGGTAGGCAAGCAGGCGCAGCAAAAATCCCTGCTGGAGCAACAGCAAACGCAGCAGAAAAAGCTTGAGGGTGCCCGCCAGGCGCGTAAGCAAACCCTGACCACGCTCGAATCATCGCTGGAGAAAGACCAGGCGCAGCTGGTGGAACTGCGGCAGAACGAAAGCCGCCTGCGCGACAAAATAGCGAAGGCCGAGCGGGAGGCGAAAGCGCGTGCCGAACGCGAAGCCCGTGAGGCGCAGAAAGTGCGCGAACGCGAAGCGCAGGCGAAGCGGAAAGGCACCACCTATAAACCCACCGAGAGCGAGCGTGCGCTGGTTTCCCGTACCGGCGGCCTTGGCCGGGCGGCAGGGCAGGCGCTGTGGCCGGTTCGCGGCAGCATCGAGCACCGTTTTGGTGAACAGCTGCAGGGCGAGCTACGCTGGAAAGGCTTAGTTATCGCCGCGCCGGAAGGAACCGAAGTTAAAGCCATCGCCGACGGTCGAGTGCTGATGGCCGACTGGCTGCAGGGTTACGGGCTGGTAGTGGTCGTGGAGCACGGGAAAGGCGATATGAGCCTGTACGGCTATAATCAGAGTGCGCTGGTGAGCGTGGGAACTCAGGTCCGGGCAGGACAGCCCATTGCGCTGGTTGGCAACAGCGGTGGCCGCGGCACGCCTTCACTCTATTTCGAAATCCGCCGCCAGGGACAGGCCGTCAATCCATTGCCGTGGTTAGGAAGATAAGTTTGTTTCAGTTACGAAAACTCAGCGGCCTGCTGGTAGCGCTTGTTTTGGTCAGCCCGGCGTTCGCCGGAAAGCTTTCAATAGTGATTGATGATTTTGGCTACCGTCCGGCGCAGGAAAATCAGGTATTACAGATGCCTGCGGCCATTTCCGTGGCGGTGTTGCCTAATGCACCACACGCCCGGGAGATGGCAACCAAAGCCCATCAGCGCGGCCACGAAGTGCTGATCCATTTGCCGATGGCCCCCCTCAGCAAGCAGCCGCTGGAAAAAGACACTCTGCGCCCGGACATGTCCGTGGATGAAATTGCGCGCATCGTGCGTGAAGCCGCCGCCGATGTCCCCTACGCCGTTGGGTTAAATAACCATATGGGTAGCGCAATGACCTCCAGCCTGCCCGGCATGCAGAAAGTGATGCAGGTTCTTGACCGCTATAATTTTTATTTTCTCGACAGCATGACCATCGGCAACAGCCAGTCAACGCGCGCCGCCGCCGGCACCAGCGTTAAAGTCATCAAGCGCCGCGTGTTCCTGGACGATACGCAAAATGAGGCGGATATCCGCCAGCAGTTTACCCGGGCGGTCCGGCTTGCCCAACGCGACGGCTCGGCAATTGCCATTGGTCACCCGCATCCGACGACGGTTCGCGTTTTGCAGCAGATGTTGCCAACGCTGCCCGCCGATATCACGCTGGTGCGCCCAAGCCAGCTTCTCAACGAACCACAGCATGGCAGCAACACGCCGCTGCCTGAGACCCGGCCGCAACCGAACAAGCCGCGCAATCCGTTCCGCGTGGGCAAAAACTGCCCGGTGAAAACCGTGCCGGTTCCGGCAACGCTGGCTCTTGGGATTGTCGCTGAAAGCGTCGCCAGCAGCCCACTGCTGAAAACGCTGTCGCAGCAGTTTTCAGGATTAAAGCCTGATTTTTCTCGCTAATTCGTTTGCCGCCAGCGCCAGCTGGCGGCAGCGTGTTAAGACGGCCAGTTAAGGATCACCTTGCCCGAGTGGCCGGAACGCATTTCATCAAACCCCTGCTGGAAATCATCAATATCAAAGCGATGAGTAATAATCGGCGTTAAATCCAGTCCGGACTGCAGCAACGCCACCATTTTGTACCAGGTTTCAAACATTTCCCGACCATAAATGCCTTTGATAAACAACCCCTTGAAGATCACCTGATTCCAGTCGATGGCCATTTCCTCGGAAGGAATACCCAGCATAGCAATGCGCCCGCCGTGATTCATTACGCTCAGCATGGAACGAAATGCTGCGGGTACGCCAGACATCTCCAGTCCGATATCAAAGCCTTCCGTCATTCCCAACTCACCCATCACCGATCTCAGGTCGTCCCGGCTGACGTTAACCGCCCGGGTGACGCCCATTTTCTGTGCCAGCTTCAGCCGGTATTCATTAACGTCGGTGATAACCACATGCCGCGCCCCCACGTGGCGACAGATGGCCGCCGCCATGATGCCAATCGGCCCCGCGCCGGTTATCAACACATCCTCACCGACCAGATCGAATGACAGCGCCGTATGCACCGCGTTGCCGAAGGGATCGAAGATGGCCGCCAGCTCGTCAGGAATATTATCGGGAATTTTAAACGCGTTAACCGCCGGAATTGACAGGTATTCGGCAAAGCAGCCCTGACGATTCACGCCAACGCCAATCGCATTGCGACACAGATGAGTTCGCCCTCCCCGGCAGTTACGGCAGTGGCCGCAGGTGATATGCCCCTCGCCGGAGACCCGGTCGCCGGGCTGAAAACCGACCACTTCCTGCCCCACCGCCACCACCTCGCCGACGTATTCGTGGCCCGTAATCATCGGCACCGGGATGGTTTTCTGTGACCAGGCATCCCAGTTATAGATATGAACGTCGGTACCGCAGATCGCCGTTTTGCGGATTTTTATCAACACATCATTGTGGCCCGGCTCGGGTATTGCGGCGTCGTTGATCATCCAGATCCCCTGGCGGGCGTGCAGTTTGGCTAACGCTTTCATCACTCCTCCTTATCCGGCAATGACGCCCAGCTGACGGCCAACGCGGGTGAATGCATCAACCGCACGTTCCAGCTGCGGCTGCGTGTGGGAGGCAGAAATCTGGGTACGGATACGCGCTTTTCCTTCCGGCACTACCGGGTAGAAGAAACCGGTGACATAGATCCCCTCCTGCTGTAACAGGCTGGCAAAGGTCTGGGCCAGCCGCGCATCGCCCAGCATCACGGGAATAATGGCGTGGTCAGCACCGGCCAGGGTAAATCCTGCGGCCTGCATCGCAGAACGGAAATAGTTCACGTTATCCCACAGCCGCTGCCGCAGCCCATCGCCTTCTGCCAGCATAGAAAGCACCTGTAAGGATGCCGCGACAATTGAGGGGGCCAGGGAATTGGAGAACAGATAAGGGCGCGATCGCTGACGCAGCCACTCCACCACCTCTTTTTTGGCAGCGATGTAGCCGCCGGACGCCCCACCAAGCGCTTTGCCCAGTGTGCCGGTAATGATGTCCACTCGGCCCATCACGCCGCAGTATTCATGGCTGCCGCGCCCCGCCTCACCGACAAAACCTACAGCGTGAGAATCATCCACCATCACCAGCGCCTGGTAGCGATCGGCGAGATCGCAGATCCCCGCCAGATTAGCAATCACGCCATCCATCGAAAACACGCCGTCGGTAGCGATAAGAATATGACGTGCGCCCGCTTCCCGCGCCCGTTGCAGGCAGGATTCCAGCTCGGCCATATCATTGTTGGCATAGCGATAGCGCTGAGCTTTACACAGGCGGATGCCGTCTATAATTGAGGCGTGATTCAACGCGTCGGAGATTACCGCATCCTCCGCACCCAGCAGGGTTTCAAACAGCCCGCCGTTGGCGTCAAAGCAGGAGGAGTAAAGGATGCTGTCTTCCATGCCCAGAAATTCCGCCAGTCGATGTTCAAGCTGGCGATGCTGGTCCTGCGTCCCACAGATAAACCGCACCGAGGCCATGCCAAAACCGTGCGTATCCAGCCCGGATTTTGCTGCAGCAATCAGCGACGGATGGTTAGCCAGCCCGAGATAGTTATTGGCGCAAAAATTCAGTAGCTCGCTACCGTCAGCTAATTCAATTACCGCCTGCTGCGCACCTGCAATCTGCCGCTCGTGCTTAAACAGCCCCTCACGATCCGCATTCAGCAACTGCTGTTTAACCTGCTGATAAAAAACATCCTTCATGTTTATCCCCCTCCAGCTCTTTTCAGCGAAACTGTGCACTGAAAGTACAGCACAATAGCGGACAGACATGATGGAAGATGCAAATATTGCAGCATATCTCACGGAATAATTTGTTCAGCACCCCAGGTTACAGACTCGTCTGGCTGTGTGTGGCGCGTTGAGATGTTATGATAAGACTATTAGCGCGTGGAGCCTCCTGTTCCACCCCACAGTAAAGGTTAATGCTCATGATTATCGTCACCGGCGGCGCTGGATTTATTGGAAGCAATATCATCAAGGCGCTGAATGATAAGGGCCATACTGACATTCTTGTGGTCGACAATCTTAAAGACGGAACCAAATTCGCCAATCTGGTGGATTTAGACGTCGCCGACTACATGGATAAAGAAGACTTCCTGATTGCCATTCTGGCCGATGAAGATTTTGGCGATGTTGAAGCCGTGTTCCACGAAGGTGCCTGTTCATCCACCACCGAGTGGGACGGAAAGTACATGATGGATAACAACTATCAGTACTCTAAAGAGCTGCTGCATTACTGCCTTGAGCACGATATTCCGTTCCTGTACGCCTCTTCCGCGGCGACTTACGGTGGCCGTAACGCCGACTTTATTGAAGAGCGCCAGTTTGAAGAGCCGCTGAACGTGTACGGCTACTCCAAAATGCTGTTCGACCACTATGTACGCAGCATCCTGCCTGAAGCGCAGTCTCAGGTTTGCGGTTTCCGCTACTTCAACGTTTATGGACCGCGCGAAGGACACAAAGGCAGCATGGCCAGCGTGGCATTCCATCTCAATACCCAGCTGAAGAACGGTGAGAACCCAAAACTGTTTGAAGGCAGCGACGGATTTAAGCGCGACTTTATCTATGTGGAAGACGTTGCTGCGGTCAACCTGTGGTTCTGGGAAAACAGCGTGTCCGGCATCTTTAACTGCGGTACCGGCCGTGCCGAATCTTTCCAGGAAGTGGCGGACGCCGCGCTGAATTATCACCAGAAAGGTGAAATCGAATACATTCCGTTCCCGGAAAAACTGAAAGGCCGTTATCAGGCGTTTACCCTTGCCGACCAGACCAAACTGCGTGCTGCGGGCTACGATAAGCCGTTCAAAACCGTCGCCGAAGGCGTGGCTGAATACATGGCGTGGCTGAACCGTAACGGTTAACGGAGCGGGGCAGGCAATGAAAATTCTGGTTATTGGCCCATCGTGGGTCGGCGACATGATGATGTCGCAGAGCCTGTATCGTACGCTGAAGGCGGAACATCCCGAGGCGACGATCGATGTGATGGCGCCAGCCTGGTGCCGGCCCCTGCTGTCGCGCATGCCGGAAGTGAACGAGGCGCTGGCGATGCCGCTGGGCCACGGCGCACTGGAGATCGGTGAACGCCGTCGGTTGGGCAAGGCGCTGCGCGATAAAGGCTACGATCGCGCGTTTGTGCTGCCCAACTCGTTTAAATCCGCGCTGGTGCCGTTTTTTGCTGCCGTCCCACGCCGTACCGGCTGGCGCGGTGAAATGCGCTACGGCCTGTTGAACGATATCCGCACGCTGGATAAAGCCGCGTTTCCTCTGATGGTGCAGCGCTACGTCGCGCTGGCATACGACAAATCTCGCATCGCCAGCGCCAGCGATCTGCCCCAGCCGCTGCTGTGGCCGAAACTGGTAGTACAGGAATCCGAGAAGCAAACCACCGCCGCCGCATTTAATCTCGATGCTGACCGACCGCTGATCGGCTTCTGTCCCGGCGCGGAGTTTGGCCCGGCAAAACGCTGGCCGCACTATCACTATGCAGCGCTGGCGCAGCATCTGATCGACCAGGGATACCAGATAGCGCTGTTCGGTTCAGCGAAAGACCATGAGACGGGCGATCAGATCCTTGCCGCGTTGAGCGAAAACAATCGACAGCACTGCCGCAATCTCGCTGGCGAAACCCAGCTGGAACAGGCGGTGATCCTGCTGGCCTGCTGCCACGCTGTAGTAAGCAACGACTCAGGACTGATGCATATTGCCGCAGCGCTCGACCGCCCGCTGGTTGCGCTTTACGGTCCAAGCAGCCCTGATTTCACGCCGCCGCTGTCCGATAAGGCACGGGTGATACGTCTGATCGACGGCTACCACAAAGTGCGTAAGGGTGATGCTGCCGAAGGCTATCACCAGAGTTTGATTGATATTACTCCAGCGCGCGTTATCGCCGAGCTGGAAACGCTTTGCCCTACTCCAGGAGTTTGAATGCGGGTTCTGATTATTAAAACCTCCTCAATGGGAGATGTATTGCACTCGCTACCAGCATTAACGGACGCCATGCAGGCCATTCCCGGAATTCGTTTTGACTGGGTCGTTGAAGAGGGCTTTGCTCAGATCCCTTCCTGGCATCCCGCCGTGGATAATGTCCTGCCGGTGGCGATTCGCCGCTGGCGCAAACACTGGTTTGGCAGCCAGAACCGCGAAGAGCGCGTGGCGTTTAAGCGCGAGCTACAGTCGCGAGAGTATGATGTGGTGCTGGATGCGCAGGGGCTGATTAAAAGCGCGGCGCTGGTCACGCGTCTGGCAAAAGGCGTTAAGCATGGGGCCGATAGCCGCAGCGCGCGTGAACCGTTTGCCAGCTGGTGGTATGACCGCCGTCATCCGATCGACAAACAGCAGCATGCCGTACAGCGCACGCGAGAACTGTTCGCCAAAAGCCTCGGCTATGCGCTGCCGGAAACCACGGGTGACTACGCTATCGCCCAACATTTTATTCACGAGCTGCCGGAAGATGCGAACCGCTATCTGGTGTTTCTGCATGCCACCACCCGCGATAATAAGCACTGGTCGGAAAGCCACTGGCGTGAACTTATTGGTTTAATACAGCCATCGGGATTGCGGATAAAGCTTCCCTGGGGTGCGGAACACGAGCATCAGCGTGCGATTCGCCTGGCTGAAGGCTTTGATTTCGTAGATGTGCTGCCGAAGCTGACGCTGGAGCAGGTCGCCCGCACGCTGGCGGGCGCGCGTGCGGTGGTATCCGTCGATACCGGTTTGAGCCACCTAACCGCCGCGCTCGACCGCCCGAACATCACGCTGTATGGCCCAACCGATCCGGGGCTGATTGGCGGCTACGGCAAGAATCAGTTTGCCCTGATTTCTCCGGATAAAAACATGGACTCGTTGAGCGCAGAGCAAGTGCACGAGGCATTGAGTAAGGTCATTTCATGAAGAAACTACACATCATTAACCTGGGAAAAATGGGCGGCGTAGAGCGCCTTTTTTTGCAGTATCTTAATGACGCGGGCGATGACAGCAATGAAATCATCTGTGTGAGCCGCGAGATAGGCCCTGAAATTGCGCGTCAGATGCCACAGCAGAAAGTGACCTTCGCTACGCGACTTATCGATAAGCTCCCGCTACGCTGCCCACAGTTTCTGAGAAAGTATCTACTTCAGTGGAAGGTAAACCGTACCAATGCTGACGTCATTATTGTCTGGGATCTGATCCCCGGACTGGCAGCTAAACCTAAACGCGGCAAGCTGCTTTACTACGATCACGGCTGCTCGTGGCGCTATGCCAAAAACACCAAGACGCTGCGTTTTCTCTCAATGCTTGATGGCGTTATTTCAGCCTCTTATGCTTCTAAGCGGGTGATGGAGCTGCGTTTCAATTTACCCTGCCCGCATAAGGTGGTGATTAACCGCATCAAAACTCCCGACGGGATCAGTACCACTCCTCGCCATCTGAGGTCGCCAATACGTCTGGGTACGGCTTCGCGACTGGTCACCCTGAAGGGTATCAGCGTTGGATTACTGACATTGAAAGAGCTGCTGGCACGAGGACACGACGTGGTGCTGGAGATTGCCGGAAAAGGTCCGGACCGCGCGGAGTTTGAGGCACTGGCAGAAAGATTACAGCTTGGCGATCGGGTCACTTTCAGTGGTTTTCAGCATAACGTTGCGGATTTTTTTAACCGTACTGATATTTACCTCAGCACACCTATCACCGAACCTTTCGGATTATCCTGTATGGAATCGTTATATTTTGGCGTTCCGGTGATATTTCCAATGGTAGACGGTCAGCCAGAGGCCGTTAAAGAAGGCGTCTGCGGCATCGGTATCGTTCCTTCCGTCAGCATTGAACAACACCAAACTCTCACCGGTATTGAGGTGGATTTCCCTCATCAGGTCTACGATCCTCTAGCGGACGCGCTGGTTTCTGCGAAATTAATTTCACATACTGACTGCGCGGATGCTGTCGAAAAATTGATAGCGGAAAAAAATTACGAATCCTACAGCAGAAATGCGCAGAAATTCCCATTAGAGAACTTTAGTTTTGCAGTATTTCAGGATGAATTTAATAACACCCTTGAATATTACAAAAATGAGAAATAATGTGAGAGATTTAGCCAAAGGCATTTTTAATAACCCAACTCCGTCGCCACTGTGGAGTTATTTTTCCTACTCGTGCTGCGCCATTAGTCTTTTAATACTGCCTTTTCTTCCGAGTGCCGGGCGTGATTTGTTTTATCTTAGCGGCTACTTCGCCTTTTTCTGCGTTTTATTCAATTTTAGATATTATACCGTTAATAAAAAAAATCTGATCCTGCCAGGATTATTTCTGACATTATCCTTTTCCACCATATTTTGGCTGGTCGTTTATAAAGCCCCCGGCGACTATATCAATATCTATCGTTCGTATATGAACATGTCGAGACTGTTTATAGCCACCGCTTTTGTTCTACTACTTGCTCTCAATGAACGCCTGGTCTTGCAGCGTAAAATTATCTATTTTTGCATCACTGCTGGAGTCGTGATTAACCTCTATGCTTTCTATCAGAGCATAGCGTTGAGATACATTCGTATTGAACTGGCCTTCGATCGCGCGACGATAGTAGCCTATATTCTTACCGCCGTTAGCTTACTGATGATGCAATCTTTTCTGATGCTAAAAGTCAGGTATCGGCTGGTACTTTATGCATTGGCTTTCATGCTCAGCTATGCCGCTATCGTGTTCACGGGCACACGTGCCGCTATGCTGCTTTACCCTGTGCTAATTGGTTTGTCAGTGCTTGCGACAAAAAATGTGATATCTCATCGGCATAAGATCGTGATTATATTGCTTCTTCCGCTGCTGCTTACCGTCTGTGGTTTTATCTTTAAGGATAAAATTGCTAAACGTATTGAGGATGCACAGAGAAATTTCGTCATGCTAAATACGGCAAAAGCGGATAACTCTATTTTCTCCCGAGTGTGGATGCAAATTATCGCAATCAGAACCGGCAATGATGCGCCTTTTGGGCAGTCTGCTGAAAGTCGAGCGAAAGAAGCGCTGAAAATTATTGCCGAAGAACCAAAATTATATAATGCCAAACGCTATCTCGACGTGCATATGCATAATGAAGTGCTCGAAACCTACTCGCTAAAAGGTATATGGGGCGTTGCCATACTGCTCGCCATCTACCTGGCCCTGTTGATTCAGTCCTTCAGACCTGAACGAAATGCCATGCTGCTGGGTGTCAGTGCTGCACTGATCCTCTATGGCCTGAGCGACGTTCTGTTCTTTAGCTCGGAGGCAACCATCACCTTTTCACTGGCAATTATCTTCAGTGTGCTGTCGCTAAAGAAAACTCGGGAGCAGGCAGATGAGTGACATTGAAAATAGTCGTCTGCTCAGCGTTATTATTCCGTTCTACAATAATGAAGAATTTTTGGGCGACGGCCTGGAGTCATTATTGCGACAAGTTGATGATGATATTGAGATCGTACTAGTTAATGACGGCTCAACAGATGGTTCAGTCATTGCAGCACAGAGTGTCCTGGATCGCTACGCCCATCCGCACGTTGTCTTTATTTCTCAGCAAAACGGGGGCATCGCGCACGCACGCAATGTTGGGCTTCGGCATGCCAGCGGACAGTATGTGACTTTCCTTGATGGGGATGATTTGCTCAGTCGTCACTATCTGATCACGCTTCGCCCACTGCTGTTATCCGGGAAGTATGAGTTAATAGATTTTAAATATCATATATTTGCCAATGCAACGCAGGAAGACAACCGCCCCGCAGAATCAGCATTTTCCACCAGTGATTTTACGCAGGGAATGAGCTGCCTGATGCCGCTTTTCAGTCGGTCCATGTGGCATCTGTGGAACAGAGTGTTCCATCGTTCTCTACTCGTTGGTGAATCATTCGAAGCAGGCCGACGCTATGAGGATGTGATCTTTACGCCATTCGTCTACTTCAAGACGCAAAAAATTGGCCATATCGATCACCCACTCTATTTTTATCGCGATAACAGCCAGGGCATCACCCGCAACGTTAAAGAAAAAGACATTGAAGACATGCTGTTTGCGATGCAGAAAATGCTGAGTTTTGCAGCGCAGCATCAACATGATAAGGCAATTAAACAGCTCGCTGCCCTGATGGTGCTCAACTGCTTTAACGAAGTAAAAGCCATGTCGAAGAAACTTTACGGCTACTACTTTTACCCCGAGAAAGTCCGGGAAGTATTAACGCAAGCCGCCGCGCTGTGTGATGGCACTGCCGTACCGAAGAAAAAGGTCCGGCAGATGCGATACGCCTACATCGATACCTGGCTGTCACAACTCCGCTGGAAAATGACGAAGTGAAAGATTACTTCTCATTCAGCCGCAGGTGTTCCACAACCTCATCATAAACCCGCTGTGGTTGGATCACTCCCATCGGACTTTCTGCTTCCAGCGGCATCGTATAGCCAGTGCGGGAAAGATGAATAACGCGGTGCAGCTCTAAATCCTGAATAGGGCCGGTAGAGCGCGGGTCGGCGGTAACAAACAGGCTGATGGTTTTTACCTTCAGAGCGATCGCTACGTGCAGTGGCCCCGTATCACCGGTCACCAGCAAATCGAAACCATCCAGCAGCGTAATCATTTGCTGTAACCCGGTTTTCCCAATGCGGTCATCAACATGCTCTGCGGTCGTTGCGCTGACGCTTTGCAGAAAGCGCTGTGCTCTTTCCCTGTCGGTACCGCCGCCAATTAGCACAATTTTCACTTTCGGCCAGGCAGCCACCAGCATTTCAGCCAGACTAACGTAATGAGAAACGGGCCAACAGCGTGACTCCGTTGATGCGCCCAGTTGAAAACCAATGGTTATCTGGTCAGGATTTTTTTCCGCTCGCTCAAAAGGGGCGGGGATCTCCATCGTGGGATCGTCACTGCGGCATCCCAGAATCGAAACCAGCTCAAGCTTACGACGAACAAAATGTCCGTAGTAATGGAACACATAGTTGGTCAGCCATTTCTCCAGCCCGCTAATTCCGGAGCTGTAGTTATCGCGAATAATATATTTGGCCCCGGCCATCACGGCGCTGATCACATCATAGGGCAGATGCGAATGCATAATCAGAGCCAGATCGGGCTGATGCTCACGTAAGGATTTCAGCAGCGGGCCCAGCGTTTTGATTTTACTGTTCCAGTAAACGACGCGGTTAAAGTCTCGCCCGCCCTCCACCAGCTCCCGGTTCTTCTCATGCACTACCAGCGTAATATGCGCATCGGGATAACGCTCGCGTACGGCACGAATAGCGGGCGTATTGAACATAAAATCGCCGAGTGCCGTTGTCGAATAGATAACGATATTGTCGAAATGAATCCCACTGTCGAAAGTGGATTTATCCTGCAGACGGCCGTATCTGGCGGTATAGCGGTCAAGGAAAAAGTTCGCGAGCTTAATCTTCCATTTCTTCGACATCTCAACCCACTTTACTCTGGTAATATTCTGATAAAGTTAACCCCGTCGTACGCGACTGCAACCAGCTGAACAGCTGCTCCAAATCGTCATACAACGCGTCGATATCCGCGGCGGTTTTGAACGTCGGGCTGCCGCCGGGCATAAACTCCGACGAATGCAGCATAAACTCCACGTAGTCGCTGCCAGCGGCCAGCGTCTTTTCCGCCACGCCGATCATCTGTTGAAGATTACCGTGCATCGGCCGCAGCCAGTGGACAGACGGGCTGCGACGCTTGCCGCGCAGCCGATCCCAGCCCTGCTTAACGCCGTTCATCAACGCTGAATGCTTGTACTGAATACTCATCGGCACTTCCAGCAGCGGGGAATCACCCGCCCGGGAAATATCCTGCGGATCGATAAAATAAGCACGATCGGGGAAATGCTGGTAATTGGTGCCGCCGTTGCCCTGAGGTGCGCCCGGCGAAAACTGCCAGTTCACTCGCGGCGTGACCGAGCAATCCACCTGATAGCCCAGCTCAATCAGCAAACGGGCATAAAATTCGTTAAACGCCCAGCGTCCGGCGCGGTGGCTGCGCATTTTAGTCTGCAGAGTGTCTTCCAGCAGCCGGGTGATGTAGCCGACTTTCTCGCGGATGAGCGCTTCAGGGTATTCAATCAGATAGGGTTTGTGCCGCCAGTCGTCGCCGGTGAGGTCCTGTATGGGGGGGTTATTCCACGCGTGCAGGTGCATGCCGATTTCCCCGGTATCGCGGGCAATCACGTCGCGGGCAAATTCAACGTAGGCCGGATCGACCGCCATTTCATAATTCGTCAGCCATGTCGGTTTAAAAGCGTACTTCTCACAAAGCTGCTGGAAACGGGGCAAAAACCGGGTGTTTTCGGTAGTGATCCGATTGTGATTCTGCCAAAGATTATCGCCTTCGGTATCGATGGTGATGATAAACGCGGGCTTACCCATATTATTTCCTGTCAGCACAATTACCTGCGGCTATGTTACGTAGCGGGCCAGCAAAGCGCAAAGGTAATTCCGCTCATCCCGGCGTTAGCGGGAGGCGAGGCTAGCCACGCCCTGGTGACTGCTTTAGAATCAACGACTGGTTTACTGAACAGCGATAAAGCATGGAATCTCTGGATCTGTCCCACATCCCTCACCCGGTATCACGTATCCTGGTGATCAAATTTCGCCACCATGGCGATATGCTGCTGACTACGCCGGTCATTCACTCATTAAAAGCCGCCTTTCCTGATGCTCAGATAGATGTGCTGCTTTTCGAGGAAACCCGAACCATGCTCAGCTGCCATCCTGATATCCACCAGATTTATGCCATCGATCGCAGCTGGAAAAAACAGGGTGTGCGCTTCCAGATTAGCCAGGAATGGCGGCTGATGAGCACGCTGAGAAAGCAGCATTACGATATGGTGCTGAATCTGGCCGATCAGTGGCGCAGTGCGATTATTACCCGCTTTACCGGCGCACGTGTGCGTCTGGGGTTTGATTTCCCGAAGCGTCAGGGGAGGCTGTGGCGTCAGTGCCATACGCAGTTAGTTTCCACTGCTGACCATAATTCGCTGCATACCGTTGAGCAGAATCTGTCGCTGCTGGCCCCTTTGAGGCTTCCACAGCGGCGGGATAACGTCGCCATGCACTACTCCGACGCAGATCGTCAGATCGTTCGCGAGCTTGCCGGTCCGGAAGATTATATCGTGGTTCAACCGACCTCCCGCTGGTTCTTCAAATGCTGGAGCGAGGAGAAATTTGCTGCCACGCTTCAGGGGCTGCTGGATGATGGCCGAAAAGTCGTACTGACCTCCGGTCCTGACGGCAAAGAAAAAGCGATGGTTGAAGGAATTATCGATCGACTGAGTTCGCGGAAAGGCGTTCTCTCTCTGGCCGGGAAGCTGACGCTGACCCAGCTTGCCGCGCTGATTGACGGTGCGCAGCTGTTTATCGGCGTAGATTCGGTTCCGATGCACATGGCTGCGGCACTTCAAACGCCAACCGTCGCGCTGTTTGGCCCCTCAAAGCTGGTCTTCTGGCGCCCGTGGCAGGTTAAAGGCGAAATCATCTGGGCTGGAGACTACGCTCCCCTGCCGGACCCGGACAGCGTTGATACCCGCACCAGCGAGCGCTATCTGGATGCCATTCCCGTTGACGATGTCCTGGCAGCAGCACGGAGGCTTTTAGCATGAAACCCATCAGACTGGCGATCGTACGGCAGAAATACCGCCCCGATGGCGGCGCAGAGCGTTTTATCGCCCGCGCGCTGGAAGCGCTGGACCAGCAGTCGCTGGACCTCAACGTGATTACCCGTGAATGGCAGGGTCAGCGCCAGCCCAACTGGCACCTGCATATCTGTAATCCGACAAAATGGGGCCGCATCAGCCGCGAGCGAGGGTTTGCCGACGCCGCCCGGGCGCTGTGGCAGCGTGAAAACTTCGATATCGTTCAGAGCCACGAGCGCATTGCCGGATGCGATATCTACCGCGCCGGCGACGGTGTTCATCAGCGCTGGCTTGAGCTGCGCGGCCGGCTGATGCCGGGCTGGCGACATAAACTACTGCTGGCGAACCGTTATCACCGCTACGTGATGGCGGCCGAAAAAGCAATGTATGAAGCTCCGGAGCTGAAAGCCGTCATCTGCAATGCGGAGATGGTAAAGCAGGAAATCATCCAGCGGTTTGGCGTTGCCGGTGACAAAATCCACGTCATCTACAACGCGATTAACACTGCCCAGTTCGTACCGGCGGAAATGGCGACACGGGCGGCTATCCGACAGAAAATCGCGCTGCCGCTGGATGCCAGCGTGCTGATTTATGTTGGCTCCGGCTTCGAGCGTAAAGGGCTGGCGGCGGCAATACGCGCAGTAGCCAGTACCGATCGCTACCTGCTGGTCGTCGGCAAAGATAAAGCAGAGAAACAGTACAGAGCACTGGCGACTACGCTGGGCTGTGCCGATCGTATCCGCTTCGTTGGGATGCAATCGGATACGCTGCCGTGGTATCAGGCCGCCGATGGGCTGTTGCTGCCCACGCTGTACGATCCGTTCCCTAACGTTATCCTCGAGGCAATGGCCTGCGGTCTGCCGGTGATCACCTCGACCACCTGCGGCGGCGCGGAGTTCATTCAGCAGGGACACAATGGCTATGTATGCGATGCGCTGGATATCACTGCGCTGCGCGATGCGGTGATGGCCCTTCCCGCTTGTGCGACCGACAGCAGCATGGCGCTGGCGGCCCGTGAACAAGTGATGGCTTCCACGCCACAGCGGCTGTCACAGCAGCTTGTATCGCTTTATCAACAGATTCTGGACTAACCAATGCGTATTTTGATGATTATTGACGGCCTGCCGGGCGGCGGTGCAGAAAAAGTGGTACTGACGCTGTGCGAAGGGATGCAGAAGATGGGCCACGATGTCAGCCTGTTCTCGCTGCGTAACGTGTGCAATTACGCTATCCCGGACGGGATTGATTATCAGATCGTAGAACGCCCGAGCAAAGCTCCCTGGCGCAAGCTGACCGAGCTGTCGCGCCGCGCCGCCGCGCTGGATGATGCCATTGCAGTCAGCGAATCGCATCGCGGCAGCTATGATTTAATCTTCTCCAATCTGCATAAAACCGACCGGATTGTATCGCGCTGTAAAGCCATTCCGCCGCAGAAGCTGTGGTACTGCATTCACGGTATTCTCTCTACCTCTTACCTGGGTCATCGCAGCGGGTTCAGCCGCTGGCTGAAACTGCGTAAGATCGCCCGTGTTTATCAGGGCAAAAATATCGTCGCGGTCTCCCGCGCGGTGGGAGAGGATTTGACCCAACAGCTGGCGATCTCGCCATCGCGGCTGGCGGTTATCAATAATCCTTTTGATATTGAAAGTATTCTGCAGCAGGCAGCAGAACCTTTATCCGTCGCGGGCGTGCCTTATATCGTTCACGTCGGGCGTTTTCATCCGCACAAGCGCCATGACCGCCTGCTGGAAGCCTTTGCGGCATCGGGTATTCCGGCCAAACTGGTGCTGGCAGGAACCGGCAGCGAAGACCAGCTCGCGAAGACGAAGGATCTGGCCATTCGTTTGGGTATTGATGACCGGGTGGTTTTTGCCGGTTTCCAGGCTAATCCTTACCCGCTGATTAAGCATGCCCGAATGCTGGTACTGAGTTCAGACAGTGAAGGTTTTGGTAATGTGCTGGTGGAAGCCCTGCTGTGCGGCACCCCGGTGGTCAGCACGCGCTGCCCGGGTGGCCCGGCGGAAATTCTCGAACGTATGGGCATGAAGGATGCGCTGGCAGAGTTAACGGCCGATTCACTGGCCGCGAAGATAGCGGCGACCTGGCAGTCGCCACCGTTCATCGATAGCCAAAAGCTCGCTGAATATGATTTAGAACCCGTTTGCCGGCAGTATCTGGCGCTTCAGGAGAAATCAATCCGCTAAGCTTTGCAGCTGTTGCCAGACCTCATCGACGCTGACATCAGCGCACTCACCGGATGGCGTCTGCATAATCCGGTATTCGCCTGACCACGGATGCCAGACCTTGCTGTCCGTGTCACCAAACAGTACCACCTGCTTTTTATTCATTGCCGAGGCCAGATGCATCTGGCCTCCGTCGCTGCACAGCAGGCGCTCGCAGTGTTCAAAAGCCGCCACCAGCTCGCGTACCGAAGCAGTGGGATAAAGAGAAACCCGCTCACTGTCGCAGGCAGCCAGAACCTGCTCAGCACGATGTTCATCGCCAACATCATCAGGCGCCAGCGTGCCCTGCGGGGACCAGAAGATGACCGCACTACCGTTACCGGTCGCCAGGTGGCGCTGGATGATCTCAACGTAGCGCTCCAGCGGCCAGCGGCGTTTAGGGCTGCGGCTACTGATATGCACCGCCAGAACCGGACCGTCGCTATAGCTTCGCCCGGCAAAACGATGGGCGGCCTGCTGGCGTTCCTGCTCGCTCAGCCAGATCCGCACCGGGGGGATGGCCAGCTTTTTGTCGCTGATAGCCGAGAGATAGCTAAAGGTACGCTCCACCTGGTGCTCACCAATAAAATCTGCAGCTCGGAAAGAAACGCTTATCGCCCGCTCGCCGGTATCGGCACCGATGATATGCTTTACACCCGCCATTTTCGCCAACCGAAGGCTGTATACGCAGGGATTCGGGTTCGCCAGGATCGCTGCATCAAAGCGGATGCGGCGCAGCCGCATGAAAATTTTCAGACGATCGAGATACACGCCAAACTTGCTCTCATTTTTCTTACGGTGCTTGGCTTTACGGTAAATAAAGGTGTTTTCAATGTGCGGATTATTTTTGACCACGTCCTGGCTGACGGTGTTGATCAGTAAATAGACATTGGCATCGGGCCAGGCAGATTTGACCCCTTCAATCAGCGGCGTGGTACACACCAGATCGCCAATATTGTCACGGCGGATAATCAAAATGTTTTTCATTGTACTTTTCAGGCGACGGTTCTCGCCCGATCTTTTCACCGATGCCAAAGAGTAGATCCCAGCCCCTCTTCAACCAGTTTCCAAAACATCTCAATCCGTCGAGAGCATAAAAAAGTGCGTCTGTTGAAACACACTTGCGGTATCCGATCGTTCGCCCGCTAACAGCTCAGACAACACGTAATATTAAATTACACATGTATCGTCAAAAAAAGAATTCCTGCCTTGCCATAATAACGACTAACACCATGAAAATTATAGTAATAAGAAAATACTTAGAGAATGGACTCTTCTATGCAACTCCCCCCACTGCTCACGGTGATCGTTCCACTGTACAACGCCGGTCGTTTTTTTAAGCCCTTTATGGAATCGCTGCTGGCACAAACTTTCCAACAGCTGGAAATAATCATTGTTGATGATGGCTCAACCGACGGCTCCGGGGAATCGGCCGATGAATATGCCGGCCGTGTGGCACATATTTGCGTGATCCATCAGGCAAACAGCGGCGTATCCCGGGCCAGGAATGCCGGTCTGCGGGAGGCCCGTGGGCAGTATGTTACCTTTCCCGATGCGGACGATATTCTGGAACCGCAGATGTATCAGACCCTGATGGAAATGGTATTAGCGGATGACCTTGACGCCGCGCAGTGTAATGCTCTGCGTATTAATGCTCACAATGATCACAGCAGCCCGCTGATTCCTTTTGACCGATTACAGTCAACGTCCATCATGTCCGGTGCAGACTGGCTCAACCAGGCGCTGAAAACCCGCCGCTATCTGCATGTTGTCTGGCTGGGGGTTTATCGTCTTTCGCTGATTCATGAATGCAGGCTGCGCTTTATCCCCGGCCTTCATCATCAGGACATACCGTGGACGACCGAATTCATGTTTAACGCGCGAAGAGTGCGCTATAGCGATGCCCCACTCTACCGTTACAGAATTCATACCGAATCGATTAGCCACCGCCGCCGCCAGGGTCGGCAAAATGTCCGATACCAGCGCCATTATCTCCGCATCTGCGCTTTGCTGGACGATATGAATCGCCGCTATCAGCATCGGATACCCGTCTATCGTTCCTTTCATGCACAAATTACCCGCGAGGCGCTCAGCGTCTGTCATGCTATTCGCCGCGAAACGGATGCCGAGGCCCGCCGCACAATGATCCACGACCTTATGCGAACCCGAACACCTCAGCGTATGATGCGGAACGCACGCGGTATTACTCAGTGGTATAAACTGCTGGTATGGCAGATGCGCCTGTTTTATCTCTATCACTCCCACCGAGTGAGTTAATAAGACACACTGCGGTATTTACCGCCGCCATCATCAGGTACAGTAGCCCGATAATGAAGTACTGTGAGACAGCATCACTTATCTGATAACATGCCCTATTATTCCTTTTTTTGGCAATCTCTGGGCATAAGTCTCTTTTCACCTGAAAAAACAATGTGATGATTACCATTTATACCGTTTTACTGTATCTCATTCAGCCCTTCATCTGGCTCCGTCTCTGGCTACGCGGGCGGAAAGCGCCTGCCTATCGTCTGCGATGGGCTGAACGCTATGGTTTCTGCAAAGGTAAAGTAAAACCTGATGGGATCTTGCTGCATTCGGTTTCTGTCGGTGAAACCCTGGCCGCCATACCGCTTGTTCGTGCGCTACGCCATCGCTATCCCGATCTGCCGATCGTCGTAACGACTATGACGCCAACGGGTTCCGAACGCGCCAGCTCAGCGTTTGGTAAAGACGTTCATCATGTCTATCTGCCCTATGATTTACCCGGCGCAATGAACCGCTTCCTTGATACCGTCAATCCCCGACTGGTTATCATTATGGAAACCGAGCTCTGGCCGAACATGATCTCGCTGCTGCACGCGCGTAAAATTCCACTGGTGATCGCCAACGCCCGTCTGTCCGAACGTTCGGCAAAGGGCTATCAGAAGATCGCCAAGTTTATGAAGCAGCTGCTGCAGAAAATTACCCTAATCGCCGCGCAAAACCAGGAAGACGGTGAACGCTTTATCGGCCTTGGGCTGAAACGTTCGCATCTGGCGGTGACCGGCAGCCTGAAGTTTGATATTTCCGTGACCCCAGAGCTGGCTGCTCGCGCCGTGACGCTGCGACGCCAGTGGGCACCGCACCGCCCGGTATGGATAGCCACCAGCACCCATGAAGGCGAAGAGAGCATTATTCTGGAGGCGCACCGCAAACTGCTTGCCCGTTTCCCCACGCTGTTGCTGATCCTGGTACCGCGCCACCCGGAGCGCTTCGACACCGCGCGTAACCTGACGCAGAAGGCAGGGATGAGCTACACGTTGCGCAGCAGCGGAGAAATCCCCTCCGGCAGCACGCAGGTAGTCATCGGCGATACCATGGGAGAACTGATGCTGCTGTACGGAATTGCCGATCTGGCGTTTGTGGGCGGCAGCCTGGTTGAGCGCGGCGGTCATAATCCGCTGGAGCCTGCGGCTCATGCCATTCCGGTTCTGATGGGGCCACATACCTTTAACTTTAAAGATATTTGCTCCCGCCTGCAGCAGGCTGACGGTCTGATCACCGTGACCGATGCCGATTCACTGGATAAAGAGATTGGTACGCTGCTGACCGACGAGGACTATCGTCTCTATTACGGTCGTCATGCGGTTGATGTTCTGCATCAGAATCAGGGCGCACTCCAGCGTCTGCTCCATCTCCTGGAACCTCACCTGCCACAGCGGAATCACTAAATGAACACTCGCCAGCAGCTGTCGGTTGTCCTGATTGCGAAAGATGCGGCGGAACTCCTGCCGGAATGTCTGACTTCGGTCAGTTGGGCGGATGAAATTATTCTGCTCGACTCCGGCAGCCTCGACGGCACAGCAGAAATCGCTGAACGTCACGGGGCGCGCGTCTTCCACTCCACGGAATGGCACGGCTATGGCAAACAGCGCCAGCTGGCGCAGAGCTATGCCAGCCATGCAATGATCTTGATGATCGATACTGACGAACGCGTGACGCCAGAACTGCGCCGCAGCATTGAGCTGGTGCTTGAACAACCCGCCTCAGAGACGGTGTACAGTATTGCCCGGCGTAATCTGTTCCTTGGTCGCTTTATGCGTCATAGCGGCTGGTATCCCGATCGTGTCACGCGGCTTTATCCGCGCAGCTATCGCTACAACGATAATCAGGTTCATGAATCACTGGAAACCGAACAGGCAAAAGTCCGGCCTCTTCAAGGAGACCTCCTGCATCTGACCTGCCGTGATTTTTCCGATTTTCAGTGGAAACAGTTCGCCTATGCAGAAGCCTGGGCAAAACAGCGCCACCAGCAGGGTAAACGCTGCGGTATTGCGGCAATTTTCGGCCACACCGCAGGTGCCTTCCTGAAAACACTGGTGTTGCGCGCCGGTTTTCTGGACGGCAAGCAGGGATGGCTACTGGCCGTGGTTAATGCACAGTACACGTTCAATAAATATACGGCCCTGTGGGCTCTCAATCACGCATCCAGGAACGGCAGACTATGAGCACCAAAGCCATCTACCCCGGCACCTTCGACCCAATGACCAATGGTCATCTGGATATCGTGACGCGCGCCGCACTGATGTTTGACCATATCATTCTGGCGGTAGCGGCCAGCCCCAGTAAAAAACCCATGTTCACGCTGGAAGAGCGCGTGGCGCTGGCCACAGAAGTAACGGCGCATCTGGGTAATGTGGAAGTGATCGGCTTCAGCGATTTAATGGCAAACTTCGCCAAAGCGCAGCAGGCCAACGTGCTGGTACGAGGACTGCGGGCGGTATCTGACTTCGAATATGAGCTGCAGCTGGCGCATATGAACCGCCATCTGCTGCCAACGCTGGAAAGTGTCTTCCTGATGCCTTCGGAAGAGTACTCGTTTATCTCATCATCCTTGATGAAGGAAGTCGCACGCCACGGCGGTGAGGTAAAAGCCTTCCTGCCGGCACCGGTGTATCTGGCCCTGCAGGCGAAGCTCTGAATCTATTTCTGGCAGCGCGGACAGAAGAAGGTGCTTCTCTGAGCGTGTTTACTGCTTTCTATCGGCGTGCCGCACGCGCGGCACGGTTCTCCCGCCCGCCCATACACCTGTAGCTCCTGAGCAAAGTAGCCGGGCTTCCCATCGCTCTGCAGAAAATCCCGCAGCGTAGTACCACCCTGTTCGATTGAACGCAGCAGCACGGCCTTGATGGTGGCTACCAGCAGCTCTGCTTCAGGCTCATTGAGCGCCATGGCAGGACGATCGGGATGGATCCCGGCAACGAACAGAGATTCACTGGCGTAGATGTTGCCCACCCCCACCACCAGCTTGTTATCCATCAGCCACGGTTTGATCGCCGTACGTTTACCGCGCGATTTCGCAAACAGATATGCACCGTTAAAACTGTCTTCCAGCGGTTCAGGGCCGAGATGGGAGAGAACCGAACTGGCTGCAAGATCGGTACACCATAGCCAGGCACCAAAGCGACGCGGATCGGTATAGCGCAGCACCTTACCGTTACTCATGACCAGGTCAACATGGTCATGCTTCGCCGGCGGCAGTTCGTGTGGCAACATTCGCAGACTGCCGGACATGCCCAGGTGGATGATGATCCATCCGGTAGGCAGCTCCAGCAGCAGGTATTTGGCGCGCCGTTGCACGCTGAGCACAGGCTGATCGCTGAGAGCATGTATTTCGTGTGAGACGGGCCAGCGCAGGCGGGAATTACGCACCACGGCGTGCAGAATCGTTGCGCCGACCAGATGTGGCTCAATTCCGCGTCGGCTGGTTTCTACTTCTGGTAATTCTGGCATCTTCCCGCTCCCGTTGGCTTATCAACATAATGACGCAGTACTCTAATACAAAACTCAGAAACAAAAAAACCCGGCCGGAGCCGGGTTTTTCAACTGAGATTAATTACTTAATCTTAGCTTCTTTGTAGATCACGTGCTGGCGGACAACCGGATCGAATTTCTTCAGTTCCAGTTTTTCCGGCTTAGTACGTTTGTTCTTCGTGGTGGTATAGAAGTGACCTGTACCAGCAGAAGAAACCAGCTTGATCTTCTCACGAATACCTTTAGCCATGTTTCAGTTCCTTACCTTAGTACTTCTCACCGCGGGTACGCAGATCGGCCAGAACCGTCTCAATACCCTTTTTATCAATTACACGCATGCCTTTGGCAGATACGCGTAGTGTAACGAAGCGCTTTTCGCCCTCAACCCAAAAACGGTGAGAGTGCAGGTTCGGCAGGAAACGGCGTTTCGTCGCGTTCATTGCGTGGGAACGGTTGTTACCCGTCACCGGACGCTTGCCAGTTACTTGGCAGACTCGTGACATGTCTATTCTCCAAAAATCAAATCAGCTCGAGCTTTAAAAATAAGGTTTTGGCCGCCTCGTCAGACTAATAGCCTATCCAGGCGAGTTCTATGTGAACCCGCTGAGCAGGCCCAAACGCCAAACCCGAGATTCTCAAAGGTGGCGTAGTATACGCCCTGTAGCGCGAGTGCTCAAGTCCCGAACAGATAAAGATCCCTCTGGATCGCCTGTAACCGTCTTAATTGCATGTGAAACAGCCTGTTTTTGTACGCTGAACGGCCCGACATTCGTGATTGAGGGCAGTAAAAGGCGATTTTTCACATCCACCCCAGTTCGGCAAAAGAAACATATTCACCTCGCCCAATCACGATATGGTCAAGCACACGAATGTTAAGCAACGAGCAGGCACGGACGATTTGCTGGGTAATATCACGATCGGCACGGCTTGGTTTTGCCAGCCCGGAGGGATGATTGTGAGCCAAAATCAGTGCCGCCGCATTGCGCTTTAAGGCTTCGCGGACAATTTCCCGCGGATGGACTTCCACGCTGTTGATGGTACCGCTGAACATCTCGCAGGTATGGATAACCCGGTGCTGGTTATCAAAAAAGATCACCTGAAAGATCTCGCGCTCCCGATGAGCAAGCGAACTGTGTAAAAAATCCAGCATTTGCTCAGAGCTTGTCACGGCATGGCTCTTCAGCGCTTCCTGACAGGTAAAACAGCGCCTCGCCAGCTGAGCGACGGCATGAATCTGCGCATATTTAGCGAGACCTATCCCCCCTACCGCCTGAAATTCCTCCTTCCTGGCATTCATCAGTCGATACAGCGACCCAAAATGATCGATTAAGCGCTGCGACAATTCCATCACATGTACTCCGCGCGTGCCGGTACGCAAAAAAATAGCCAGCAGCTCACAGTCACTCAATGTTGCCGCTCCAAATTTGATCAACTTTTCACGCGGGGGTAGCCCCTGCCACTTATTTTCCATCTTCTGCGTCTCCTTGCCTGAATACGCAAAATCATGTCATTATATACAGTAGTTTTCTATCACTAACCGCTGGCTTTACGAGGCAGATCGCAAAGGGACCCAGGTGAAAAATAACCAGCCCGATCGAATGTGATAAAATATCCAGCATTGCGGTACAAAGTTACCGGGCAGGCTCAACAGAAGGCGAAAGGCAGATGATGGGATTATCGGGAAAGCGGATTGTTCTGGGCGTCAGCGGCGGTATTGCCGCCTATAAAACGCCAGAGCTGGTCCGCAGGCTCCGCGATCGCGGAGCAGAAGTCCGCGTGGTGATGACGGATGCTGCGAAAGCTTTTATCACCCCACTTAGCTTACAGGCCGTTTCCGGTTTCCCGGTATCGGATGATTTGCTCGATCCGGCTGCCGAAGCGGCGATGGGCCATATCGAACTGGGGAAATGGGCAGATCTGGTGATTCTGGCACCGGCGACTGCCGATCTTATCGCACGCGTTACTGCCGGAATGGCTAACGATCTCGTCACCACTATTTGTCTGGCAACGGCAGCTCCCGTTGCGATTGTGCCGGCCATGAACCAGCAGATGTATCGCGCGCTACCCACTCAGCATAACATCCAGCAGCTGGCACAGCGTGGTGTGATGATCTGGGGCCCTGACAGCGGCAGCCAGGCCTGCGGTGACGTTGGACCGGGACGCATGCTTGACCCATTAGCGATTGTTGATCTGGCAGTTAGCTGGGCCACACCTGTCAATGACCTGCAACATCTTCATATTATGATCACCGCGGGCCCGACTCGCGAAGCACTGGACCCGGTGCGCTTCATCAGCAATCACAGCTCCGGTAAAATGGGGTTTGCCATCGCCGCAGCCGCAGCCAAACGCGGAGCCAGCGTTACGTTGGTGGCGGGTCCTGTTGAATTACCTACCCCACCATGGGTCAAACGCATCGACGTCACGACGGCACTTGAGATGCAGCACGCCGTGATGGAACAGGTGGCGAAGCAGCATATTTTCATCGGCTGTGCAGCGGTGGCTGATTATCGCGCCGCGGCGGTTGCCGAAGAAAAAATCAAAAAACAGGGTGATGAAATTACCCTGAAAATGGTGAAAAACCCTGATATTGTCGCCGGCGTGGCGGCTTTAGCCGAGGGGCGCCCCTACGTGGTAGGATTTGCTGCTGAAACCCAGAATGTGGAAGAATACGCACAACAAAAACGGGCGCGCAAGAATCTGGACTTGATCTGCGCCAATAATGTTGCCAAAGCCGGGCAGGGTTTCAATAGCGATTCCAATGCTCTTCACCTTTTTTGGCAGGAAGGAGATAAAATCTTACCGCTCAGCGATAAGTCTCTCCTTGGCCAACAGTTACTAGACGAGATAGTCATCCATTATGATGAAAAAAATCGACGTTAAGATTTTAGATCCGCGTGTCGGCAACGAATTCCCTCTGCCGACCTACGCGACCTCTGGATCTGCCGGGCTTGATCTGCGCGCATGCCTGGACGGCGCAGTTGATCTGCAGCCGGGCCAGACTACGCTGGTGCCAACGGGGTTAGCTATCCATATTGCCGACCCTACGCTGGCTGCAGTTATTCTGCCGCGTTCCGGCCTCGGGCATAAACATGGCGTGGTGCTGGGCAACCTGGTTGGCCTGATTGATTCTGACTACCAGGGACAGCTGATGGTTTCCGTCTGGAACCGCGGCCAGGACGCATTTACTATCGAACCCGGCGAGCGTATTGCTCAGATGGTCTTTGTTCCTGTGGTGCAGGCTGAGTTCAATCTGGTCAACGATTTTGACACCAGCGTGCGTGGTGAAGGCGGTTTTGGCCATTCTGGTCGCCAGTAACTCACCACCACTCCCGTAAAACGAAACCCGTTTTTTCGCCGTGAGCCATCAGGCTCACGGACGTTGCGTGGGCTCGTGCCCATTTATGGTGATCTTTTCAGGGGTCTTTTAAGACATGGTTGAAAAAAAGAGTGCGAAAAGGAATCGTCGCGAGGAAATCCTGCAGGCACTGGCGCAGATGCTGGAATCCAGTGATGGCAGCCAGCGGATAACGACCGCAAAACTGGCGGCAAGCGTTGGCGTATCTGAAGCTGCGCTCTACCGTCATTTTCCCAGCAAGACCAAGATGTTTGACAGCCTGATCGAATTTATCGAAGACAGCCTGATTACGCGCATCAATCTGATTTTGAAAGACGAAAAAGAAACGCTGCCGCGTTTGCGTCTTATCACGCAGTTGATTCTGGGCTTTGGTGAGCGTAATCCGGGTTTAACGCGAATTTTGACCGGCCATGCGCTGATGTTTGAACAGGATCGTCTGCAGGGGCGTATCAACCAGTTGTTTGAGCGTATTGAAGTACAAATTCGCCAGGTAATGCGCGAAAAGAAAATGCGTGAAGGCGAAGGATTCGCTACGGATGAAACGCTATTGGCCAGCCAACTGCTGGCTTTTTGCGAAGGGCTGCTTTCGCGTTTTGTTCGCTCAGAGTTTCGCTATCGTCCGACAGCGGAATTTGAAGTTCGCTGGCCGCTGTTCGCAATGCAGCTGGTGTAAACCGACGTGGACTGGCCCAGCAATGAGGCCAGCCCATATCGACTTTTCAGGTCAACTGATGGTTCAGATACCGTATTCGCTACGGTAGGCGCGAACTGCCGCCAGGTGGTCGGCAAGCTCAGGTTTCTCTTCCAGATAGCTGATTAACTCTTTCAGCGTGATAATCGAAATCACCTTACAGCCGTAATCCCGCTCCACTTCCTGGATAGCCGAAATGGCGCCGCGTCCGCGTTCCTGACGATCGAGGGAAATCAGTACACCAGCCAGGCTCGCCTCGTTCGCCGCAATGATCTCCATAGACTCACGGATCGCCGTACCAGCGGTAATCACATCATCCACCAGCATCACTTTACCCTGCAGCGGGCTGCCAACCAGCGTGCCGCCTTCACCGTGAGTTTTGGCCTCTTTTCGGTTAAAGCAGTACGGCACATCGCGATCGTGATGATCGGCCAGTGCAACGGCAGTGGTGGTAGCAATCGGGATACCTTTGTAGGCCGGGCCGAACAGCAGATCGAAATCAATGCCTGAATCTACCAGAGCCTGCGCATAGAAACGGCCCAACAGGGCCAGATCGCGACCGGTGTTGAACAGACCTGCGTTAAAGAAGTACGGGCTTTTACGCCCTGACTTCAGCGTGAACTCACCAAACTTCAGCACCTGCTTGTTGATGGCGAATTCGATAAATTGGCGCTGCCAGGCTTTCATGTTGTCATTCCTCAATATTCAGGCAAAAAAAAGGCGACTCTTGGGTCGCCTGGAAAAATCAGATACTCAGCGCTGCTTTCTGCGCTTGTACCAGTGTGTCAATGCCGCCCCGGGCCAGCTCAAGCAGTTTGAGCAACTCATCGTGGCTGAAGGGTTCGCCCTCTGCTGTCCCCTGCACTTCAATCATACGACCGTCTTCGGTCATCACCACGTTCATATCCGTTTCGGCAGCGGAATCTTCAACATATTCCAGATCGCACAGCGCTTCGCCGTTTACGATGCCAACGGAAATGGCAGCAACCATGCCTTTCATTGGATTGGCCTTCAGCTTGCCGATCGCAACAAGGTGATTCAGTGCATCGGCCAATGCCACGCAGGCACCGGTGATGGATGCGGTGCGCGTACCGCCGTCGGCCTGTAATACGTCGCAGTCCAGGGTGATGGTAAATTCGCCCAGTGCTTTCAGATCCAGCGCGGCGCGCAGGGAGCGAGCAATCAGACGCTGGATCTCCAGCGTGCGACCGCCCTGTTTACCTTTCGCCGCTTCGCGGGCGTTACGGCTGTGGGTGGCGCGAGGCAGCATGCCATATTCAGCCGTCACCCATCCCTGCCCCTGACCTTTCAGGAAACGAGGAACGCCCTCTTCAATCGTTGCAGTACACAGTACTTTAGTATCACCGAATTCAACCAGCACAGAGCCTTCTGCATGTTTGGTGTAATGACGGGTCAGGGTTACGGGGCGCACCTGATGTGCGCTACGGCCTGATGGACGCATAGTGTGTTCTCCGGCTAGCTAATTATAATTGGCTGCGCATTATACGGATTTCACTGGTGAATGCCTATCGAAGGCAGCTTCATCCGCGCGCTGTTATGCAACTGGCAGATAATCAACGTTTAAAACAGCAAGATAATCGGGAACTGGATGTAAAAATAATCGAGATATGGCTAAATGCCCCTCTTTATTGACTCTTCACGCGGGACCGTCCGTATGACTGCTGTTTTACATTTTATTCTGGCCCTGGCCATTATCTTCTGCCTGGCGCTGCTATTCAGTTCCGACCGAAAGAAAATTCGTCCACGCGTACTGTTACAGCTGGTCGTTATTGAAGGCGCTTTGGCCTGGTTCTTCCTGCACGCATCCGGTGGACTAAGCGTCGTGAGTGCCGTGTCCGGCTTCTTCGAGGTGCTGTTGAAATATGCCGCACAGGGTACCGACTTTGTGTTTGGCAACATGAGCTCCCAGGGGCTGGCTTTTATCTTCCTGGGCGTACTGTGCCCAATCGTCTTTATCTCTGCGCTAATCGGTATTTTACAGCACCTGAAGATTCTGCCGCTGCTGATCCGGTTTGTTGGTACCGTGCTGTCTAAAATCAACGGTATGGGTAAGCTGGAGTCATTCAACGCCGTCAGTACCTTAATCCTTGGTCAGTCAGAGAACTTTATCGCCTATAAGGGTATCCTGGCAGAGATTTCGGAGCGGCGCCTCTACTCAATGGCCGCAGCCGCGATGTCTACCGTTTCACTGTCGATTGTCGGTGCCTACATGTCGATGATTGAACCGCGCTATGTAGTAGCCGCACTGGTGCTTAACATGTTTAGCACCTTTATCATCCTGTCGATTATTAACCCGACGCCGGTGGGTGATGAACCCGAGATTCGGCTGGAAAAACTGCACGAAGACCAGAGCTTCTTTGAGATGCTTGGCGAGTACATCCTCGCAGGTTTTAAAGTCGCGATGATTATCCTGGCCATGCTGATTGGATTTATTGCCCTAATCACAGCGGTTAATGCACTGTTCGCTGCGGTATTCGGTATCAGCTTCCAGCAGATCCTTGGCTATATTTTCTGGCCGTTTGCGTGGCTGATCGGTATTCCACCGGCCGATGCCCTGAAAGCCGCCAGTATTATGGCTACTAAGCTGGTGACCAACGAGTTTGTCGCGATGATTGAACTGAAAAAAATCGCAGCGGAACTGTCACCGCGCGGGTTGGGGATACTGTCCGTCTTCCTGGTTTCGTTTGCTAACTTTGCCTCAATCGGGATTGTGGCAGGTGCCATCAAGGGACTTAACGAGCAGCAGGGGAATGTGGTATCACGCTTCGGCCTGAAGCTGATCTATGGCTCCACGCTGGTCAGTTTACTTTCCGCCGCCTTCGCCGGGCTGGTGTTGTAAATATTTAGCCCGGTACTGCGGTACCGGGCTGCTGGATAAGTTAACCCCGGTCAGAAAGCCACACAGGCGGGTGTATCAACCCGCATAACCGAATCCTGAGCAAAACGCTGCTTGTAAATCGCCCTCAACGCTTCAATCCCCTGCTCACTGCTCCGATCCGTTGCATGAATCAGCATCAGCGCTTTGCTGTCTTCACGCGCGAGCTTTCCGTCGTTGCCCAGCCACTGTCCTTTCGCGTTAAATACCGTCAGGCCATCTTTAAAGCGCGGTGTAACATCCTTATCAACAAACGTCTGCCATTCAGCCTCAGTAATCGCCTGCCCGCGCGGCCTGTTCAGGCCAAAATAGAGCGCTGTCTGCTGCATCGCCTCACCGGTCGCACATGTCGGTGTCGGTGCCGCTGTGCTCGTCACCTTGCCTGGCACACTGCATCCCGTGAGCGCTAAGAGTAAAAAAGAAGAATAAAATAAACGAGCAGACATGAACTCTCCTGGTAAATAACGATGGCGATCGAGTGGCCCGGCACTCAGGCCGGATTATTCTTACCATATTAATCTCTGGTTGATAAAACGTCAGCCGTTGCTCCGACTTTTGACTGAATACCTGTTAAGCCAGCGCCTGCGCCGTTATACTTCCGGCATCTTTCTCTTAAGCGAGTACGCAAAATGATCCGCAGTATGACCGCCTACGCCCGACGCGAAACCAAAGGTGATTGGGGCAGCGCCGCCTGGGAGCTGCGTTCCGTAAACCAGCGCTATCTTGAAACGTATATCCGTCTGCCAGAGCAATTCCGTGGGCTGGAACCGGCTATTCGCGAACGCATCCGCAATCGGCTGACTCGCGGTAAAGTGGAAGTGAATCTGCGTTTCGACGCCGATCCCAGTACGCAGAGTGCACTGGTGCTGAATGAAAAGCTGGCGATCCAACTGGTACAAGCGGCTAACTGGGTCAAAATGCAAAGCGATGAGGGTGAAATTAACCCGGTAGATATTCTGCGCTGGCCCGGAGTGATGTCGGCTGAAGAGCAGGATCTGGATGCCATCTCAGCACAGCTATTAATTCTGCTCGATGGTGCCATTGACGACTTTATTGCTGCTCGTGAGGTCGAAGGTGCTGCACTGAAGGCACTTATTGAGCAGCGTCTGGAAGGGGTCAGTTCAGAAGTCAGCAAAGTTCGCACTCATATGCCAGATGTTCTTAAATGGCAGCGCGAGCGCCTGGTAGCCCGTCTGGAAGACGCGCAGGTTCAGCTGGAAAACAATCGACTGGAGCAGGAACTGGTGATGCTGGCACAGCGCGTGGATGTTGCCGAAGAGCTGGATCGCCTGGAAGCGCACGTGAAGGAAACCTATAACATCCTGAAGAAAAAAGAGGCAGTTGGCCGCCGTCTGGACTTTATGATGCAGGAATTCAACCGTGAATCCAATACACTGGGCTCCAAATCGATTAATGCTGAAATCACCGCATCGGCCATTGAGCTTAAGGTGCTGATTGAGCAGATGCGCGAGCAGATTCAGAACATTGAGTAGCTTTTCTGCATCAATTTCTTCTGGTTGAGAGAGCAAAGAACCTTCAATCAACACCCTAACGCTATAAGCCTGCTTATAGCGTTTTTTTTATGGTAGGAAGAAGATGCTTCAGAGGGTAAACTATCACCCTTCTTTTAATATGGATTTATTTGAGGCTCAACCATGCAAACTTTACCTCCCTGCCCTAAATGCCACTCTGAATACAGCTGGCAGGATGGAGACATGCTTAACTGCCCGGAATGCGGTCATGTCTGGGCTGATGGTGCTGACAGTGGTGCGGATGAGGGGCTTATCGTTAAAGATGCCAATGGTAATTTACTGGCAGATGGCGACAGCGTGACGGTCATTAAAGACCTGAAAGTGAAAGGAAGTTCAACACCGCTAAAAATTGGCACCAAAGTGAAAAGTATCCGTCTGGTAGAAGGCGATCATAATATTGATTGTAAAATTGACGGCTTTGGACAAATGAAGTTGAAATCTGAATTTGTTAAAAAGAGCTGATCGTTGCCAGTAGCCATTCAGGCTACTGGCCTGTTCGTATTAATGCGTGTTTTTTCTGAAAAATTAAAAAAACACAGTAATATTGCAATAATAACTTGCAATCATACTGTTTTATACAAAAACCATTCCATTATTAAATAACGATTCCTTTCCGATAAGAATTTTATCAACTCTTTTTTATGAAACGAGCATCTTTTGACAATTTATCACCAATGCCAAACCCATCAAATTCATCTCATTTTATCGCCTTAATACTTTCAGATAAAAGTGACCATCATCTCTGTAGGGATGGAACTTGCCACATTAACTTTTGCAACTAATGAACCGTACTTATACTAAATAAATCGTTAAAATAACCCAGACACATTGTTGAGAAATAACAAAGAGCAATACAATACTGACTCTCAAAAACAAAAAAACAAATATGTTATTATTGATAAAGTTAGTTTCCAGAAAAACAGAAATTTTCCGGATATAATTAGTTCAGATCAGTCCTTGCGCATAAGCATAACGGATTAATTCAATGTTTGATGAAACGCCCAGGCGACGCATCGCGTTATACTTTTGAGTCGAAATCGTGCTGATTGTCCGATTCTGGCGCTGTGCAATTTCTGCAAGCGAATAGCCCGATGAAAACAACCGGACGACTTCCAGCTCTTTAGGTGTCAGTGTGCTACCCCGCTCACTGCCTTTGCTGGAGGATACTTTCAGATAGTTGAAAGATGATGAGTAATAGCACTCTTGCTGGCTAATAACATGATGACAAGCCAACACGGTTTCTTCCACACTATCGCACTTACTTACTACGGCTTTGACACCATAATCGCTCGCCTTTCTTAAAATTGCCGTATTTTTTTGCGAAGTCAGTAAAACAATTTTCACATCAGGAAAACGACCGTGCAGAGCTCTTAACTTAGTAAAACCATCAATTGTCGAACGGTCCGACCCCAAAGAGAAGTCAGTAATGACGATATCTGTTGGCCTGGCAGACAAGGCAGATAACAAGTCTTTACCACAGACAGCCTCATTCGTGATAAGAAATTTATCATTGCCAGAAAAAAGCATCTTCAGCGAATGCAAAATATGTGGATGATCATCAGATATGGTTACTGTGTATCTATTATGCATACTCCCTCCCGATAAAATATCATCATAATGTCCCCTATGATTCGATAACAAGTTAACGTTTTATCGTCATTCAGACTGCAACTTGTAGTAAATCCATGTATTAACACCGTACGGCGTTGAGCAAACAGCCATAACCGAGCATTTACTGAATCATAACAAAATTGTTTTAGATTAGGGCCCTCAAAACAGATCAAACGCATACCAGATAATTCCATGGTAGCAGTGCAACGCATAAAATCACTTTACCTACTAATTACATCAATGCATAGACTACCTCTTAAGAATTAATTTAACCGCAGAAGAATATCCTAATGAGATTAATTCAGGAGTATACATTTTTCTACCCAACACAGCCAGAAAGGTCAAAAAAAAATAACCATGAGAAAACGAACAAGTAATAATGAAATTTTGCGATCGCCGACTTAAATCAATAATTATCGCTACCCTTTACCAATTCGAATAACGCGTTCGTGTATATATGTCATGAATCTTCTACACTGGTCAGTACGAGAAAAATTCAACATCGGGCCGTACGCACTCAACGTCACACACCATGAAATTCAGAATAATTTTTATTAATGCATGCTGGCAGGAAAAAGAAACAAAATAAAATTTAAACATCAAAAATTCAACAACTTAACACAAAATTCATCATTAAAATTACTCAGGAAATTATTAAAACTAATACATTAGTCTCTCCCTGAGAAAAATTCAGTCGCCGAAAGCTGCATAACCCCTTAGGCTTGCGGCCTCTATCCAGGAGCAGACTATGTTACTCACCGTACTTTACATTATCGGCATTACTGCCGAAGCCATGACCGGAGCACTTGCTGCGGGCCGCCGTAAAATGGACATGTTCGGCGTTATCATTATCGCCTCAGTCACGGCGATTGGTGGGGGATCGGTGCGGGACATGCTGCTTGGCCACTATCCCCTGGGATGGGTAAAACACCCTGAGTACATCATGATCGTCGCCGCTGCGGCGGTTATCACGACGCTGGCCGCCCCCCTCATGCCGCATTTACGTAAGGTTTTTCTCGTACTTGATGCGCTGGGCCTGGTCGTTTTTTCAATTCTGGGGGCACAGGTTGCACTGGACATGGGATATGCTGGCATCATTGCCGCTATCAGCGCTGTCGTCACCGGAGTCTTTGGTGGCGTTCTGCGCGATATGTTTTGCAATCGTATTCCACTTGTTTTTCAAAAAGAGCTCTATGCGGGGATCGCATTTGCCTCCGGATGGGTTTATATCCTGTTGTTAAAAACAGCACTGGCCATGGAAACAGTCGTCATCATCACCCTGATTTGTGGATTTATAGCACGCCTGCTGGCACTGCGTTTCAAACTGGGTTTACCCGTTTTCAATTATCCGCACGGCGACCACTGAAGCTCTCGCTCTCAGGGCCGTATTCTCAGTTCGGATTGCATCAACCAGGCTATCATCTCCTGCACGTCACGATGATTAAGAAAATCACTAATCTGGCGTGCCAGACCCACGCCAATACCCGGGAGCTGCTGCCACTGCTTCTCCGTTCGTGACAGGAGTACCTCCCAGCTGTCATCCACTAGCGTCCGTAATGCCGATTCAGGTATCGGAACGCCCAGTGCTCTGACCCAGCGTTTAAAAGGCTGCTGACGGCTAAGCTGAAACTGCTGCCAGAAAAAATGCGCCATATGCTGGCTCATTCCAACCGACGCTTGTAACCTCTCCTCGGTCAGCGTCATCCATGAAAAAAGATGATTCATGCTGCCTGTCTGAATCAGTCGCTGCCAGCCGCTGCGACCCAGGCCCGTCAAGTTAAGTGCCTGTCTACCGCCAAGCCATTCAAGACGAGCCAGAAACTGTTCATTGCAATCCGCGGTCAGTTGGAAACAGCTGAGCATAGTGTACCGTTGCTCATCCGGTGGGGATGGGTAATCGCGCTTGCTTACGCGCCAGACGACCTCATTGAGTCGAGGTATTCCCTGCCCAGCCAGGCTAATACTCACCTGATCGCCAGCAACGATGTCTTTTTCGCGCCAGCGAGATAGAGAACCAATGCTAACCCGGCCCACCCGCTTATCATCAAGTTGTACGGGTTCGAGGTCTAAAATCACGCTGATTTTTCCACTTCGCCCGATGGTGAATCTCACAGCTTGTACCTCAGTACTCACTTCTGGCGGTGGATATTTCCAGGCTACTGCCCAACTACCCAGATCGGGCATCCAGCTACTGCCCTGAACTCCCGGCTCGCTGTGCACCACGACGCCGTCAGTCACAAAAGGTAATGATGTTTCAAACCAGCGCTTACGCCACATTTGCACAGCATCAGCATCCTCAACCTGCCGGGTCCAGGTGCTGACATCTGGAAAGCCCGCATCGCGAATACCCTCAAGACGCTGCATCATATTGCTCGGGCCATTCGGCCAGGCCCAGATAAACAATCCAATATTACGCAGTTCATCGGTGGGTTGTTTTGCCATCAGGGCACCGGCAACCTTCGAACGCGCATTCTTTCCCCCATGCAATGCCTGTTGATGCCCGGTCATCAACAAATACAGCTCACCCTGGAAAACGGTTTGTGCCTCGCGGAACGGTATGGATTGCGGTATAGCAGCTATACGCCGGGCTTTTTCCGTCCAGTCTTCACCACGCAGCCCATCGCCCCGACTGATCGCTTGATGCAATTTGCCATTCTGATAGACCAGTGTAATGGCAACACCGTCTATTTTTGGCTGTACCCATAAATCGTGCCGGGCTCCCATCCAATCGACCAGTGCTAATTTATCCCTGAGCTTTTTCACCCCGACATGAGCAACGGGATGAAGGGCTTTTCCATTCGTGGTTAACTGGGGCTGGCGCAAACCGCTATCGGGCTGAAAGCAGCGTTGCCAACTCTGCATCCTTGACTGTAAAGCGTCATAACGTTCATCAGTGACTAAACTCACTCCCTGACGATGATAAGCGTCATCCCATTGTTTAAGCTGATTTTCCAGCGCGGCCATTTCACTGATTTGCCGTGCAGGAGTCCAAACCGGACACTGTGCCTGTGCAATTGTACTTAGTAATCCAATCACCAAAATCAGAAATCGCATCCCAGCCTCTCTTATCAGAACCACCGACAGGCTGCAGTAAAACGCATCAAAGGCAGAATGGCGAGCTGCGAAAAAAGGTTCTGGAAACAGATGCTGAAACTAATGCTGCAACGCCGGGCTTCAAGGCAAAATTTTGCGTGATGCTATCCGTTTTCGGATAAAATGGCGCATTACTCAGCCGAAACGCTGCATGAAGGGCTGCACATGTGTATACTGTGCAGGAAGTAGACTCCGCTTTATTGGCATATCAAGAATAATCATGGCTCAAGGCACGCTTTATATTGTTTCCGCCCCTAGCGGCGCGGGTAAATCCAGCCTGATTCAGGCACTGTTAAAAACGCAACCGTTGTACGACACTCAGGTCTCTATTTCACATACCACTCGCGGTATGCGGCCCGGTGAAAATCATGGTGAGCACTATTATTTCGTCAACCATGACGAATTTCGTTCCATGATTAGTGACGATGCGTTTCTCGAACATGCGGAGGTTTTCGGTAATTATTACGGAACATCCCGCAAAGCGATTGAGCAGGTTCTGGCTACCGGTGTTGATGTTTTTCTTGATATTGACTGGCAGGGCGCGAAGCAGATCCGTCAGAAAATGCCAGCCTCGCGCAGCATTTTCGTATTGCCACCGTCAAAAGATGAGCTGGACCGCCGCCTGCGTGGGCGGGGACAGGACAGTGAAGAGGTGATTACCAAACGTATGGAGCAGGCCGTGGCCGAAATGAGCCACTATGCCGAATACGATTATTTAATTGTGAATGATGATTTCGATCTGGCTCTGTCCGATCTGAAAACAATCATTCGCGCCGAGCGTCTGCGCATGGGCCGTCAAAAAGCCCGCCACGATGCTTTAATTAGCAAACTATTGGCAGACTGAGGACAACTCAGTATGATGCCCAGTCATTTCTTCACCCGTGGAGTATCACACTTATGGCACGCGTAACCGTACAGGACGCAGTAGAAAAAATTGGTAACCGTTTTGACCTGGTTCTGGTGGCAGCACGTCGCGCACGTCAGATGCAGGTTGGTGGTAAAGATCCACTGGTTCCAGAAGAAAACGATAAATCTACCGTTATCGCACTGCGCGAAATCGAAGAGGGTCTGATCACTAATCAAATCCTTGACGTGCGCGATCGTCAGGAACAGCAAGAGCAGGAAGCCGCTGAAATTCAGGCTGTTACCGCTATCGCTGAAGGTCGTCGTTAATCGGATCTGAAGGCTCGCCTTGTATCTGTTTGAAAGCCTCAATCAGCTGATTGAAAAATACTTGCCTGAGGAGCAGATAAAGCGCCTCAAGCAAGCTTATCTTGTCGCACGTGATGCTCACGAGGGACAGACACGCTCCAGCGGTGAACCCTATATTACTCACCCTGTCGCCGTTGCCTGCATCCTGGCAGAGATGAAGCTCGACCATGAAACGCTCATGGCTGCGCTGCTGCACGATGTTATCGAAGACACCCCCGCTACCTATCAGGATATGGAACAGCTTTTCGGCAAAAGCGTTGCTGAGCTGGTCGAAGGCGTATCCAAACTTGATAAGCTGAAATTCCGCGACAAGAAAGAAGCGCAGGCGGAGAACTTCCGCAAAATGATCATGGCGATGGTGCAGGATATCCGCGTCATTCTCATCAAGCTGGCTGACCGTACGCACAATATGCGCACGCTGGGTTCTTTACGTCCGGACAAACGCCGGCGTATCGCTTTGGAAACGCTGGAAATATACAGCCCTCTGGCGCACCGCCTGGGTATTCACCATTTGAAAACCGAGCTGGAGGAACTGGGCTTTGAAGCTCTGTATCCGAATCGCTATCGGGTGATCAAAGAAGTGGTGAAGGCCGCGCGCGGCAACCGTAAAGAGATGATTCAAAAGATCCTCTCCGAAATCGACGGTCGTCTGCAGGAAGCCGGTATTCCCTGCCGCGTAAGCGGTAGAGAAAAACACCTTTATTCCATCTATTGCAAAATGCACCTGAAAGAACAGCGCTTCCATTCCATTATGGATATCTACGCTTTTCGGGTGATCGTGCATGATATGGATACCTGCTATCGCGTTCTCGGCCAAATGCACAGCCTGTATAAGCCGCGCCCGGGGCGAGTCAAAGACTACATCGCGATTCCCAAAGCTAACGGCTATCAGTCGCTGCATACCTCGATGATCGGCCCACACGGTGTGCCGGTGGAAGTCCAGATCCGTACTGAAGATATGGATCAGATGGCAGAGATGGGGGTGGCAGCGCACTGGGCTTATAAAGAACAGGGTGAAAGCAGCACAACCGCACAAATTCGCGCCCAGCGCTGGCTGCAAAGTCTGCTGGAACTGCAACAAAGTGCCGGAAGCTCCTTTGAGTTTATTGAGAGCGTTAAATCCGACCTGTTCCCGGATGAAATTTACGTATTCACCCCGGAAGGGCGTATTGTTGAACTCCCCGCCGGAGCAACACCGGTCGATTTCGCCTATGCGGTGCATACCGATATCGGCCATGCCTGCGTCGGTGCTCGTGTCGATCGCCAGCCTTACCCACTGTCGCAATCGCTGACCAGCGGACAGACGGTAGAGATTATTACCGCGCCAGGTGCTCGCCCGAATGCGGCGTGGCTGAACTTTGTCGTCAGCTCAAAAGCGCGCGCCAAAATTCGTCAGCTGCTGAAAAACCTGAAGCGCGATGATTCCGTCAGCCTGGGCCGACGTCTGCTTAACCATGCTCTTGGCGGCAGCCGCAAGCTGGCCGAAATACCTGAAGCCAATGTCCAGCACGAGCTTGAGCGTATGAAGCTCGCCACGCTTGACGATCTGCTGGCGGAAATCGGCCTCGGTAACGCAATGAGCGTGGTCGTAGCGAAAAATCTGCAGCACAGCGACGCTGTTCCGGCTGAAACGCCAGCGTCCTCACCTTCGCGCAGCAAGCTGCCGATTAAAGGTGCTGACGGCGTACTGATTACCTTCGCCAAATGCTGCCGTCCGATTCCTGGTGACCCAATCGTCGCCCACGTTAGCCCGGGTAAAGGATTAGTGGTACACCATGAATCCTGCCGAAATATCCGCGGTTATCAGAAAGAGCCTGAGAAATTCATGGCTGTTGAGTGGGACAAGGTTACCGAGCAGGAATTTGTTGCCGAAATCAAAGTGGATATGTTTAACCACCAAGGTGCACTGGCCAATCTGACTGCGGCAATTAACACCGCGGGCTCTAATATTCAGAGTCTGAATACCGAAGAAAAAGATGGCCGCGTATACAGCGCCTTTATCCGTTTGACGGCACGCGATCGTGTTCATCTGGCTAACATTATGCGTAAAATCCGCGTAATGCCGGATGTCATCAAGGTGCATCGTAACCGCAACTGAGGACAGGAGCGCCGATCCGCTCCTGTCGCCTTTCACCCGATCGTCGATTTATCGTACCGCGACGGAATTACTATTTTCAGGGAGTTATTCTTCGCATGAATGCACAACGTTATGCCCGTATCCGTGAGATGCTCGCCGCGCGCCAGCACGATCTGACGGTCTGTATGGAGCAGGTGCACAAACCCCATAACGTTTCCGCGATGATCCGTACTGCCGATGCCGTTGGCGTGCATGAAGTGCATGCCGTCTGGCCCGGTAGCCGCATGCGCACCATGGTGTCATCCGCCGCCGGTAGCAACAGTTGGGTGCAGGTAAAAACTCACCGAACCATTTCTGAAGCCGTGCAGCATCTCAAAAGCCAGGATATGCAAATTCTGGCCACCAATCTGTCGGATAAAGCCGTCGATTTTCGCGAAATTGACTATACCCGCCCTACCTGTATTTTGATGGGCCAGGAAAAAACCGGTATCACCCGGGAAGCACTGGAGCTTGCCGACCAGGATATTATCATCCCCATGATTGGTATGGTGCAGTCACTGAACGTCTCCGTAGCATCGGCACTGATCCTGTATGAAGCCCAGCGCCAGCGCCAGAATGCCGGTATGTACCAGCGTAAAGAAAGTACGCTGGCTTACGCCGAGCAGCAGCGACTGCTGTTTGAAGGCGGCTACCCTGTCCTGGCTCGCGTTGCGAAACAGAAAGGTTTGCCCTATCCGGTGATCAATGACCGTGGTGAAGTGGAAGCGGACCCGGAATGGTGGGCAACTATGCAGTCAAAGGCGACGAAATAATGCAGGGCCGCCTGCTGGATGCCATTCCGCTGAACACGCTCACCGGCGTGGGCGCCAGTCAGGCAGCAAAGCTGGCAAAAATTGGCCTGCTTACCGTACAGGATCTGCTGCTGCATCTCCCGATGCGTTATGAAGACCGTACCCAACTCTATACGATTAACGATCTGCTACCGGGCATCTTTGCCACCGTCGAAGGCGACGTGCTGCACTGCGACATCAGCTTTGGTCGCCGCCGCATGCTGACCTGCCAGATTAGCGATGGCACCGGCGTGCTGACGCTGCGCTTCTTCAACTTTAATGCCGGGATGAAAAACAGCCTTGCCGTCGGGCGACGCGTTACCGCCTATGGTGAAATCAAACGTGGTCAGCGCGGGGCAGAAATCATTCATCCTGAATATAAGATTCAGGGAGAACAAGGCGTCACCGGTCTACAGGAAACGCTGACCCCGGTCTACTCCACCACCGAGGGGATCCGCCAGGCCACGCTGCGCAATCTGACCGACCAGGCGCTTGCCCTGCTGGACACCTGCGCTATTGCCGAATTACTGCCTCCCGAGCTAAGCCAGGGACTGATTGGACTGCCGGAAGCGCTACGCACGCTGCATCGTCCTCCACCGGATATCGCCCTGAGCGATCTCGACAGCGGCACACATCCCGCTCAGCGCCGGTTAATTATGGAAGAACTGCTGGCTCACAATCTCAGCATGCTGGCAGTCCGCGCCGGGGCTCAGCGCTATCACGCACTTGCCATGACGCCCCGCCACTCGCTGAGCGATAAATTACTGGCTGCACTTCCGTTCCGTCCTACCGGTGCTCAACAACGCGTTGGCCGTGAAATAGAAACTGACCTCGCAAAAGATTACCCAATGATGCGCCTCGTACAGGGCGACGTTGGTTCCGGTAAAACGCTGGTAGCCGCGCTGGCTGCACTTAATGTGATTGCCTGGGGCAAACAGGTGGCACTGATGGCCCCTACAGAGCTGCTGGCTGAACAGCACGCAAATAACTTCCGCCAGTGGTTTGCTCCATTAGGAATTGAAGTGGGTTGGCTGGCAGGAAAACAGAAAGGGAAGGCTCGCCTTGCCCAGCAGGAAGCGATTGCCAGCGGGCAGGTATCAATGATTGTCGGTACTCACGCCATATTTCAGGAACAGGTGCAGTTTAACGGGCTGGCGCTGGTCATTATCGATGAACAGCATCGGTTTGGCGTTCACCAACGCCTGGCTCTGTGGGAAAAAGGCGAAGAGCAGGGATTCCATCCACACCAGCTGATCATGACCGCCACGCCCATTCCGCGGACCCTGGCGATGACCGCCTATGCCGATCTCGATACCTCCACCATCGACGAACTGCCGCCGGGCCGGACACCCGTGACTACCGTAGCAATCCCGGATACGCGCCGTGCGGATATCATCGCCCGCGTTAAAAGTGCCTGTAGCACGGAAGGCCGTCAGGCGTACTGGGTGTGTACGCTGATTGAAGAGTCGGAACTGCTGGAAGCGCAGGCGGCTGAAGCCACCTGGGAAGAGCTAAAACTGGCACTGCCCGACTTGCAGGTTGGTCTGGTGCACGGTCGCATGAAGCCGGCGGAAAAACTGGCGGTGATGCAGGCATTTAAGGCCGGTGAAATCCAGCTGTTGATTGCCACCACCGTGATTGAAGTTGGAGTTGATGTTCCCAATGCCAGTCTGATGATTATTGAAAATCCGGAACGGCTGGGCCTGGCACAACTCCATCAGCTGCGCGGGCGCGTCGGGCGTGGCGCTGTCGCCTCTCATTGCGTACTGCTGTATAAGGCCCCGCTTAGCAAAACGGCGCAAAAACGGTTGCAGGTTCTGCGCGACAGCAATGACGGTTTTGTTATTGCCCAGTGCGATCTCGAAATACGCGGCCCTGGTGAACTGCTGGGTACGCGCCAGACCGGTAATGCCGAGTTTAAGGTGGCCGATCTCCTGCGCGATGGTGCGATGATCCCGGAAGTTCAGCGCGTGGCTCGCCATATCCACCAGTACTATCCCCAGCAGGCGCAGGCCTTAATTGAGCGCTGGCTTCCTGAAACCGAGCGCTACACCAACGCCTGAAGTGCGTACCCTTATTCGCCGACTTCCGCGTCAACTTTCATCATCAGCAAACGTTTGCTTTTAAACGGCAGAAGATTAAAATCGCCACTTTATTACCGCTGGAACCCCGAACATGTCCGTTGATGCCCATGATGCCGCTGCCCGCCAACCTTCTCCGGTGAGCAAAAGTGAGTTGATTTATCGTCTTGAAGACCGCCCACCGCTCCCTCAGACCCTGTTTGCCGCGTGTCAGCACCTGCTGGCGATGTTTGTCGCGGTTATTACACCGGCATTGCTAATTTGCCAGGCTCTCGGCTTACCAGCCCAGGACACGCAGCACATCATCAGCATGTCCCTGTTTACTTCCGGTGTGGCATCTATTCTGCAGATCAAAACCTGGGGACCGGTAGGCTCCGGGCTGCTTTCTATCCAGGGCACCAGTTTTAACTTTGTCTCTCCGCTGATCATGGGCGGGCTGGCGCTGAAAAACGGTGGTGCTGACGTCCCGACCATGATGGCCGCACTGTTTGGCACATTGATGCTCGCTTCCTGTACCGAAATGGCCCTGTCCCGCGTTCTGCACCTGGCGCGTCGCGTCATTACCCCGCTGGTTTCCGGGATTGTGGTGATGATCATCGGTCTGTCGCTGATTCAGGTTGGCCTGACCTCTATCGGTGGCGGCTATGCGGCAATGAATGATCACACCTTCGGCGCACCAAAAAATCTGCTGCTGGCCGGAGCCGTTCTGGCGGTGATTATTCTGTTGAACCGTCAGCGTAATCCCTATCTGCGCGTAGCCTCACTGGTGATAGCGATGGCAGTCGGTTATCTGCTGGCGTGGGCTCTGGGTATGCTGCCGGCAGACACAACGCCGACCAATACCTCTCTGGTGGCGATTCCGATGCCGTTCTATTACGGACTGGGTATCGACTGGAACCTGTTAATTCCGCTGATGTTGGTATTTATGGTGACCTCTCTGGAAACTATTGGCGACATTACCGCGACTTCTGACGTTTCAGAACAGCCGGTCAGTGGCCCGCTGTATATGAAGCGGCTCAAGGGCGGCGTGTTGGCTAACGGCCTTAACTCCTGCGTTTCCGCACTGTTTAATACCTTTCCAAACTCCTGCTTCGGACAGAATAATGGCGTGATCCAGCTGACCGGCGTTGCCAGCCGCTACGTAGGGTTTGTGGTGGCACTGATGCTGATTGTGCTGGGACTGTTCCCGGCGGTAAGTGGTTTCGTGCAGCATATTCCTGAACCGGTACTCGGCGGTGCAACGATTGTCATGTTTGGTACGATTGCCGCTTCCGGTGTGCGCATCGTGTCACGTGAGCCATTAAACCGCCGCGCAATTATGATTATTGCCCTGTCGCTGGCGGTTGGGCTGGGCGTATCACAGCAGCCACTGATCCTGCAGTTCGCGCCAGACTGGCTGAAAACGCTGCTCTCTTCCGGCATCGCGGCAGGCGGGATCACTGCTATTGTTCTGAATCTGGTGTTCCCTCAGGAAAAATAATTCCGCAGCGGTCATAGTCGTACGAATACAGGGCGGATAATTTCCGCCCTGCAAGTGCCTTCCCGGTTGAGAAACGGCGATAAATCAGGCATAACAAGCCATTACCGATTTTCCACGGGATGGTTGCAATGAAATTTCTCGGAAAAGTTTTGCTCACGCTGCTACTGGTGTTACTGCTGGTCATCGTTGCTCTTTATGTGCTGCTGCAAACCCAGTGGGGTGCAGGATGGATTAGCCGCCAGATTAGTGACGACAGCGCCTATCAGCTCTCTATGAGTAAAATAGAGCATGACTTTTCTAATCCCAGCCATCTCCTGCTTGATAACGTTGCCTTTGGCCGGGATGGTCAGCCCGCTACGCTGGTCGCTAAACGCGTCGACCTCGGTCTGAGCCTCAAGCAATTCAGCAATCCACTTCATTTCTCCAGCATCCGCCTGAATCAGGGAACGCTAAATCTGAATAACGGCAATCCGCCGGTTTCTTTACAGGCCGACCGACTCCAGCTTAGCCAGATGGCGCTTAATCGCTCCCGGGATAACTGGTCATTACAGGCTCAGCGGGTAGATGGCGGTATCATTCCCTGGCAGCCAGAAGCGACTGAACGTCCAGACTATCAGGCCAGCTTCCAGATTAGCGCCGGATCGCTGATGCTGAATGGCGTACCGGCGGCGAATGCACTCATTGAAGGCAATGTGAAAGGACGGGAATGGACGATTAGCAACCTTGGTGCAGATGTCGCTCGGGGATCGGCGACGGCAAATGCCCGCCGTGATGCGTCCGGCAACTGGCAGGTTTCCAGCCTGCGCCTGAACAGCATCCGCCTGCAAAGTGATAAAACGCTGAGTGATTTTTTACAGCCTCTGCTATCTCTTCCTGAGGTTCGGCTGGGCAGAGTGGATGTCACCGATGCACGCCTGGAAGGCCGCGACTGGGCGGTCACCGATCTGGATTTAGTGCTGAAAAATATCACGCTGAGCCACGGTGGCTGGCAGAGCGATGGCGGATCGCTGGCGATGAACGCCAGTAGTGTTGTCAACGGGAGCCTGCAGCTGGACGACCCAATTGCAAATCTGGACTTTTCTCCGCAGGGTATTGAGCTTTCGCAGTTCAGTTCCCGCTGGGTTAACGGCCTGATCCGTGCCCAGGGCAGCTGGAACCGCAGCGATAAAAAGCTGAGCCTGGATGAAGTGGTCATCGCGGGTCTGGAGTACACGCTCCCCTCAACCTGGCGTGAGCGCTGGATGCAAGCGCTACCGGGCTGGCTGGATAGCGTTGAAGTTAAGAAATTCAGTGCTAATCGCAATCTGATCATCGATATCGATCCGGCATTCCCTTTCCAGATGACGTCTTTGGAAGGTACCGGCAACAACCTGCTGCTGGCGCACAACCACCAGTGGGGGATCTGGGCGGGAAATCTGAGCCTGAATGCGGCTGAAGCCACCTTCAATCGCGTTGACTTGCGTCACCCTTCACTCACCCTGGCCGCAGATGGAAATAGCATTAATTTCACTGAGATGAGCGCTTTTAGTGGTGACGGCATGCTGGAAGGTAACGCCAAAATAAGCCAGCAGCCTGACAGAAACACATCCTTTACGCTGAATGGTCGCCAGGTCGCATTTAACCTGTTGCAGAACTGGGGATGGTCACCGCTTCCGCAGAGCAAAGGCAATCTACAATTAAGCGGTCAGGCCCTGCTGCAACAGGATAAACCGTTAAAGCCTACTGTTAACGCTACGCTTTCCACCACCTCTGCTGATAATTCCGTGCAGCAGCGGATGGTGAACGGTGAAGTGCGCAGCGGCAACTGATGGCTAATGCTCGCTGGCAAACCGCGGATCGTGAGGAAACAGCCAGCGAGCTTCCTTTTGCAACGCCAATCTGTGTTGTACGTCGTTAAGCTGCCGGGCAATATTTATCCTTGTATCATAAATATTCGCGTCGGGGTGTACTCCAGAATAGCGCCGCGCCCAGTGTTCAAAGTTTATCAGCCAGTAGCTGTCCCCCGACTGGTTGAAGCGCAGCAGGTTGCCAATATGCTGGTCAAAGTCATAACGATCGCTGAGCAATATTTTTCCGACAGGATGAGCTGTTGCTGACAGTGCGTCCTGCCGGCCACCGCGCTCAATTTCAGTCAGCTTACCCTGTAGCTGCATGGCTCCCGCCAACAGGATCAGAAATACCGCAGCAGCAGCCCCCGTAAATATCCGCCCGCTGCATATCAGGGACGGCCATACCCTGAAGTGACGGCAAGGAATATCAATACAGCGCAACACTATCAACAACAGTAGCCAGTGGGCAGCAGACTGATAGATGGGGTATTCAGTCATCATATGGAGCAGAACAGGAAACGCTACAGCCAGCAGGGGAAGTTTTTTCCTGCGGTAAGCCAGCCGAACAATGATGCCCCCGCCAATAATTATTGCCGCCATTGCCAGAAGAGCCAGGCTCCCACCTTCAACCATCCACAAGAGAATCTCGTTGTGAGGATGAGCGCTCGTGCCCTGAGCTGCAAAGGTCTCTTCCCCACCGAATCTGTGCAAGAAGTTATATTCGAAGCCGCCGACGCCCCAACCGAATAGCGGTTTTTCGATGAACATGCGCAGGCTATCGACGATGAATACCCAGCGAATATGGGTACTTTGTATATGGTTAATGTCAGGCGTCATCATCAGAAACTGCATCAGTTTACCGATCAGTATCCCTAAGACTAAAGCCGTAGCGATCCACAGTAGCCTTGCCGCCTGCCGGTAAAACCAGCAGCAGTAACATAGCAAAGCGATACCGGTTGCCAGGTAACCAATCTGAGACTGGCAGAGTTGAAGCACAAGACCAAAGAGTAAAAACAGGAAAAAACAGGCTGACCGATGGTAAAGAGCAAACTTACCCTGCGAAAGTAAAACCTGGTATGGGGAAGAAAAACTCAGAAAGAGCAGAGCCGATACGCCTGTCGCCACAAAACTTGCCAGTACATTAATTTGCTGAAAAATACCGTAAGGCCTTGCCGAACGAAGCGTTGAGAATTCCCACCACTGCGCCGCAGGTAAGTGGAAATACTGTACCAGGCATAATATACATTCAAGAACAACGCCGAGCAGTACAGCCGTCATCATCCACCAGGTGTCAGATGGGCGGCCCCTGAACTGTAGCAACGTAAGATAAAAGAATACGCTGCCCACCATTCCGATAGTAGTTAACGCAGCGTTCTCCCGCCAGACAGGTTTGGTACACAATGAGAGCAGAATTAAAATCAGAAAGCCACTCACAAACCAGACCGACGCAGCGCTAAATCTCAGCCGGATGCGACCTGAGGAAACCGGCCACACGGTAATAATGACCATAAACGCGCAGACCGTCATCCACGTAATGATATTGATGGGCAGCGCCAGGCCGCTCCCCCCCATATTCGGCTGATACCAGTGCAGTAATAAACCAAAAAAAAGAAACACCAGGCATAAGAGAGTATTTCTTAACGTACGCGATCGCCCCAGCGACATTCCTTTGTGCTCGGAAATCGGAATGGTATCAGACATATAACGAGGCCTTATCTGGTTACTGATAGCTCAGCGTGTATTGCGCAACGGAGGTAAATGGCCCAAAGGCAACGTTACCCGATTTTATTTCGTCGGTATCCGCTTCCACAAAAGCAAAAAAATCAAGGCTCATACTTCCCTGAGAGAGTGCAACCGCAGGGGATGCCTGTTTCAGCGTGACGGGGCTGCCGTCCTTTAACTGCAGCCCAACGCCAATGGCAGACATATCACCGGCACCTTCAGGCGTAATCATCAATCGGTTCGGTAACTTAGGGCTTTCATTACCTGAAAAAGAGATCGTCACCGATTCAAAAACAACAGCATTACAATTAAGCAGATGGATAGTAAAAGGGATCGGTTTTGTCGTTTTATCATTAACAAGATCCTTTAACGCAATCTGCTTAAAGTCGACAGGAACCTTTTCATCTCCGGGAGCAACATCGCAGGGTAACGCAACAACTCTACCGGTGAATCGAAGATCCCCACCGATTAATCCAGCCATTTTAGTCGTAGCCGCCATCGACTGGCTCATTGCAACGGCAGGCAGTAAAGGAAGCAGCCAACGGCATAGTTTCATCATGTCACTCGTCCCTACTGAAATTCTGCAACAACGCTGGCGGTAGACTCATAATCCCCTTCAGGAATCTGAGCGCCTTTATTTATAATGGGTGAAGCCGTCAGGTTCCAGTTACCCTTATTATTTTCAAAATTATCGATATCGTAAAAATGGTTCGGTAACACAGGGTTTCCTGACTTATCCCACAACCCCACACCCAGGTTACTGCGGTCGAGGCCGATCCCGGTCGTACCAAGATAGTCCGGGTTAAAACTTGCCAACCCTGAACCCGCAGGCTGAATACCCATTTTTATATTAAGAAATCCTGTATCAAAACTCCCGCCTTTACACTCAACACGAATGGGTACGGGCTTCCTGTATTTGGTATTATTAGCATCAACACCGGACCCGGGGATGTCATCAAAGGGAATAACTATAGCCTGCCCCTCATTAATAATGCATTTGTCCGGAACGGTAATAATTCCAGAGGTAATGGTAATCGTAGCCAAAGGATAACTAATCGATGGTGTAGCACCCAACCGACCATACAATTTAACTAGCTCAGTTCCTTCAAGATTCATGCCATTGATTAACGGTTTCTTAATGACGAACGTTATTCGGCCTTGAGAACCAGACATTGTATCTCTGATCACATGAGATGACGGTGGAACACAAGATTCAGGGACATTGTTAGCTCGCCCTGTAAAAGGCACTGGGAAAAAATCGCCCTGCGCCCCCATCCCGGTAATCATAAACACCTCGACCTTTACATCAATGTAATCATTTAACACCAAAAAGTTAGGGGTTGATGAATTAACCATTGTAGTAGTTGCCGTATAAAATCGCGATTGATTCGTTATTGGCCTGTTACAATGTATATCAACGGTATATCGCCCCCCCACATTCCAGTTCCGAAGGACTTGAGTACCCACTTTATTCGAACTTAAGTCCATTGAGGAAATTGGAACGTCATATTTAAAACCACCAACGATTTCCGGCGTAATGTCACCCTCATTATACGCCATTGATGAAAGTGGAAATAAAAGAGGGGTAATTAATAATCCGCACGTTGCTCCGAATCGGAGTGTGCTTTGCTTAGTACGCCGCTTGCCCATTACAAATACTCCATCATCAGACGAACCATTCCATAGTAGCTCCCGGCACCTACATATTTCTGCGTTGACTCTAAAGCAGCCATAAACGTCAACGTATTATCGCCGGGAAACAACAGATACGGATGCTGAGTCTGATTCAGGAAAAGTGGACTGCCTTTGCTGTCCATCAGACGGAGCCCAAGGCCTCGAACACCTCCCCGCACCATCAGCAGGTCGGGGTTAGCACCATCGGACTCACCGGCGAAGGTGAGAGAGATCACCCGCTCATCTGTCGTATAAGATCTGACATTTACCCCGGTCATTTTTCCGGGAATATCTTCATGAGACTCGTGCGCACCAGCTAGACAACCCTTCAGGTTGACGACAAAAATTACTCGTTTAGATCGACTTCCTTCCTGACGAAATGACCGGGCGCTAACCTCGCCCATATCGACATCCTGCTCCTGAGATTCGCTGGCCAGTATGCAGGGGGAAGTCAATACGGCACCATGAAAATGAACCACGCCATTCTGCCCTTCAACATCATACAAATCACGGTGAACGGGAGAAAGCACCGCACTGGCACAGCAGCTGAACATCAGTGTCGATAAAATTAGCGTTCGGGTAATCACAATTACATCCCTCTTTATATGCAGAAAAAACAGCTTTCCATGCTATTTTTTTACCTGATCGTCAGGAACAGAATGACAAATGGTGCCCTCACAGCGGTATCGAATTTCAGGGTGACCACCGTAGTCATTGACATACATCATCGAAAATTCATTTACGCTCGTATTGGTTACCGGCACATCGAGTGTCGACTTCGGTGGTATCATTATCCCAGGGAAGGTTGTCAGGCGTTCCCCTCCTTTTTCAGAAGCACCTTTTATTAAACCTATTACGGTTATAAAGTAAGGAGTCGGGTTATCCGCGACGAATTTACCCCCTTCTTTTTTAAACGCCAGTTTACTCTGCCAAACTTCATTTTTACTGCCCGGAATAATTCGTGTTGGCCGATAAAATAATTTTATTCTCGACTGCATAGATAACTGAAGCACGTTAGCTTTTTTAGGCTTAGGCGGTATTTCTCTGACATTTAAATAGAAGATACTCTCGCGATCCTGAGGGAGAGCTTCAATTCCGTTAGTTTTAGTCACTCTGATAACGCCTTTTTGCCCACCGTTAATCCTCTGTAATGCTGGTAACACCAGAAGGGGTGAGGTGATTTTATTTCCTTTTGCATCTTCAACCCATGACTGCGCAAGAAATGGTACATCCGGACTGGTATTTGACAGGTTTGCGCTGGCAGAGACACTGTTTCCGGTAAGGATCATTCTTGTACGATCGAGGGAAATACCAGCCTGAGCAGATCCCATGCTCACGACTAAAACAGCCGTTAATGTTGCTATATTTAAGGTAACAATATTTTTTCGCATAATAAAAATCCTGTTAAATCGTGCGTGTTTTCCCGTTACAATTCTATTGGCATGGTAATAAAATTTGTGCCTGCTTGTGCGTTAACTTTTCCGGGACCTGTATTGCGCATTGTTTCTTTCCTTCCCAGACGGCGGAAAGTTTTTCGCCCGGTTTAACGCCGGATAGATAAGCAATACCGCCATCCATAATCATCGCCACGCTGACCCCATCATCATTCACCACTTCAGCACCAAATGGCGGAGAGGTTCCATCCTGCAATCGCAGCTGCGACATCACTCTTTCTCCCTGAGACATGGCAAATTTCTCGTAGCCGATCGCTCCCTCGGTGAAGGTTGTGGTGGTAATGGCATGCGACACTTCCACATCTTCACCCAACGCATCAACATCGATACGCGTATCAAAGCTGTTATAGCTTGCGACATCGGGGACCACGCCAATTCCGAAGAAATTCGTTCTAGCCAGCTTGCCGTTAAGAGGCACGCCAGCTACGCCTCCGGTATCGACCATAATCCGTGCCGTATCCTGAGTGGCTGAGCTGTTATGTATTGCTGCGCCGTAACGCGTTGCCGTTATCCCACCGCGCACCGTGCCGCCCAGTGAAATATAGTTATCCTGCTGATAGCTGACGTTGGTATCAATCTGCGCCATCGCCGCACGGTGTTGGTAATAGCCATCGCCGGAAGCTTTACCGGCCTGATCGGCACCGGCACGGATTCGCCACAAATTGTTGTAATCACGATTGTCGCTGTAAGATGCCATTTGTGTATTTCTACGCCCCTGCATCTGCAGGTCATAACCCGCCCAGCGACTGTCGCCAATCGGCATGGAAATCGAGAAGGACAGGCTGTCATCATTACGCCCCTGATAGGTTGAACGATACAGCGCCAGGTTAGCCGTGATACCACTTACCCCGGCAATACTGAACGTCCGTGACGCGGATAAGCCATAGCGATCCTGACCTTTTGTATCCCAGTAATTCTGATGGGTATAGGTAACAAATAGCGTGGTCATCTTGTCCGGATCGTCGGCCCAGAATGTTTTATTACCGGTGATGGTGTACATCTCTTTATCACGACCCGTACTGTTATAATCGTTGTATCGATCATCCAGATACTGAGACTGGGTCCTGAATTTTTTCTGCGAGAAACGATAGCCCGCAAACGTGATTGCACTGTTAAATTCATCAAAAGTTTTTGCGTAGCTAAGCTTGAAGGACATTCCCTGCTGTGAACTTTCGCCCGGCAGTTTACTGATCGACTGCGTCACGTCAGCAGATATTGCGCCTAAAATATCCAGATCTCGCCCAACGCCCGTCGACCAGGCGTTATAGTTATTACCGGAAAGTAAAACTCCACCATAAATCGACCACGAGTTGCTTAAGCCCCATGAGAAATCACCGGTATAAAAAGCAGGCCCCTGGAATTTTTGGTTATACTGTGATGGACGACCAACAGAAGTGTTATAACGAATATATCCCGGCCGCGTAAGATACGGAATATTAGCAGTATTCACTTTAAAAGTGGTTATTGTACCGTCCTGTTCCTCAACTTTGACATCCAGCTCACCACGCACAGATGTATTCAGATCCTCGATATTAAATGGACCTGCCGGGACCGTTGTTTCATAAATAGTACGTCCGCTTTGGCTAACGGTTACTTTCGCGTTGCTTTTTGCAATACCGCGCACCTGCGGGGCATAACCCTGCAGGTTAGGGGGCAGCATACGCTCATCGCTGGCCAGATTAATACCGGTGAAACGTACGGTATCAAACACCTTGGAGTTTGAATAAATTTCACCAAGAATCACCTTCGCCGCCTGCATTGGCAGAGGACGATAAGCATATATCTGATTAAATTCGAAATTATGCTGGTGTTCGCTGCCGGAATAATCCCCCTGATACTGCGCACGCAGGCGCCAGGCCCCCATGTTCATACCCGTCTGACCATAGGCAGAAAAACTGGTACTGGAACCAGAACCATTCTTTATCTGACGGCTTGTTTGCCCGCTGATACTGTAATCCAGCAACAGACCGGGTACACCATTATCCCAGCGTTCGGGTGGTGTCCAGTCAGGATCGGAATATTTCATCCATGCCTGAGGGATAGAAACATCAATAGCACCGTCCTGGTTAGAGATGGTTGCACTGGGAATGGTGGTAATATCTAAACAGGTATCATCAATTCTACGCACCATTTTCAACGCTTTTTCCTTCAGCGCCAGCGCATTGACCATGTTAGGCGTTAAACACGCCAGCGTTTTATTTTTATCATCAGGAGAAATGATATAGGTGATTTTATCCTGCTTATAAAAACGCCCGTTAATCTTGATATCCAGTAAGTAGTTAGCGGGTGCCACGTAGTTTGTTTCTGCAAAGCGAGAAAGGTCGACATTACCACGATCGGCAGCATCCAGCGCATCAACGCTGAACTCGACGGAATCACCTGCGGCCCAGGAATAGTGTGCAATCAAGCACAATATCAGATTCGCTATGGATAATTTGTATCTGCTTTTAATAATAAATAACATTAAATTATCATCCCAACCCCCACATATCCAGAACGATAAAAGATATGCATGAGATTAATAAAGTAGCCTTCCTTGCCTCAATAGATTTATTACAGTCGAGACTTCTACAAATAATCCATAAAGAATCTAACAGTTGCGAAAAATTCACCTGATACTATGTTATTGCTTAAAGGAACTATTGTTGCTTTGAAATTAAGAACATTAACCCCTTCCTTTAAATAAAACTCTGTCGTTGGTTCACCTAATCTCAGCATTTTTCCATTACTGTCACTGAGGCGAATACCAAATCCTTTAGCATCACCAGTAATGCCAATCAGCTCGTCGTCTTCTCTGACTTTATCACTGTTAAAAATAATTTTTGCACTGCGATAGAAAACACCGGGGTAGGCTTGGCTTTGCAAAGAACATCCGGTCAAACGGATATGGAAGAAGTGAGTCAGATTATTACCTGTACGACTAATAATTTCTTGAGCGGTAACCTGGCCAAATTCAATCCATTGTTCACGATCCTGGTACTCGACCTCACAGGGTGCTTCAATAATTTCACCCTTCACCATTAGCTCACCGGGCGTACTATATTTGACATCAGTCGCCTGAGTAATACTGCCCATACTGCAAAACAAGCCGAAGCAAATCCATTTGCGCAAACTCATAGTTCCTCTACCCATCACTGGGACCAACAATATTACTAACGCAGAGCCAGACACCCTGCGTTAGTAATTAGAGCATTACTGATAGTCGATCTGGAAGTTGATCTGTGAGGTGAAATCACCCGGCTCTACGGCGCTGGAAGAGTTATCGGCTTTAACATAGGCCATAAATGGGATGACAGATTTACCGTTAGTCAGATTGACCGGAGCTGATGCCTGACCCCAGATAACATCCTTGCCGGCATTATCGGTTAAACCAATACCTGCACCTTTGGCGGTGCCGGATAGCATTGCAGCCAGAGATGAATCGTTTGGATTTTCAGTATTAGGCTGATAGGTCACAGTCGCATGCTGTGCAACTGTGATATCACAGTTCTGAAGCTCAATATTCTTTTTCTCATTACCAGCCCTTGCACCGCCTTTCAGAGCTGCGGTAGTGATCTCAGCAAAATCAACAATTACCGGGCTAGAGTTAGCAGCCAGACCACATGCTGAATTTACCAGCGAACCTTTAAATTCGATGGTGCCATTGGTTGGAGTACCGGTATAGGCAGCAAATGATGCTGTAGATGCACAAGCCAGAACCACGCCCATGGAGATCAGAATTTTGTTCAATTTCATTTATTACATCCTTGATATGGAATTAAAGAAATAACATTGCATTTCATTTGCTATGCTTTTTTTAATTTACCAAGGCAGGAGTTTAATTAGAATAGTGTTTATTTGATAATAACGAATGCGATACGAAACCCTAAAAAATTCACTAACAAGATTAAAGATAAAGGTTTATTAAATTGTAACCAGAAGCACAATAAGTCAATAATCATGGCCAAAGTGATAATGTAAGACAGATATTAATCAATCTCATTACTTGTTCACGTGATAAGATAAATCATAAAAAAATAATATATATACTTTAAAAAACACTAAGTTATGTTTAACTTTAGTTATAATAAATAATTAGCAATCATGTTATGACAATACCAATCAATCGCATTTCATTTAAATAACAACCCCCATTTGTAAACAGAATAAAACACTAAAAAAAGCCGACCGTCTCGGTCGGCACTTAGTAGAATCTATGATTCGAATCAGTAAAATTACTGCCCGGAACCCCCAGATTCCAGTGGTCCGTCGGGATCTGCAGGCAAAACAATGTATACGCCCTCAAATACCGCGCCGGATTCATCATCGCCGAACAGTTCAACTTCCAGCTGCACGCGCGCCTTGCGCCCACGGGCAAGACGATCCAGGTCACCGCTGAGCGAACCCAGATCGGCAATCGCACCGGGCCTGCCGCTGATAGGCTTGCTGTAGCGGATATGCGCATCGGCCAGAATGATGGTCCCCCCCAGGTGGCGCTCACGCAGCAGCAGCCAGATCAGCCCCCACCCGGTTAACGTGGCCAGAGAGAACAGACTACCGGCGAACAGCGTATGGTGAGGGTTCTGGTTGCCCGTTTCAGGCATGGTGGTGACAAATTTCTGCCCGGTATATTGCAGAATTCGCACGCCCATTTTTTCGCTGAGGGGGATGTGTTCATACCATGCCTGCTGAAGCTGGCCACACCAGTCGGCACGATGCAGAATATCATCCAGCGTCACCACCGGTTTTATCATCAGGAAATGGCGCACGGGCGTGGTTTGTGGCGCGGTGATCTCGCCCTGATTGAGATAGCCAAGCTTGGCGAAGAAGTCCACGGCATCCTCACGGGCACTACACACTACCCGCTTGACGCCTTCCTGTCTGGCAACGGACTCCAGCGTCATCGCCACCAGCGTGCCAAGCCCTTTACCCTGTACCGAGGGATGTACGGCCAGAAAGCGAATTGCCGCTTCGTTATCGGCGTTAATGTACAGTCTGCCAACGGCTACGGGATTCCCCTGCTCATCGACCACCATTTGGTGATGCGCAAGGGCATCCCAGGCATCACGCTCAGATCCCATAGGCTGATGCAGTGGTTTACGCAGCATCTCCCAGCGGAACTGATAGTAGGTATCTAACTCTTCTGCGGTTTCTGGCACCCGGAGGTGATACATAAAGTGATTCTCTCTGTCTGAGCTCGCCAGGCTGTTCCTTTGCCGTTCGGCCAGCTGCGTCAAACCTGCAACCAGAAGGTTACCGGGCCATCATTAACCAGCGCCACTTTCATATCTGCAGCGAATTGCCCGGTTTCCGTCGTAATCCCCTGTTCGCGGCAGCAGGAAGTGAAATACTCATAAAGTTTTTCAGCCTCTGCCGGTTCTGCGCCGCCGGAGAAACTGGGGCGCAGACCCTTTTGTGTATCGGCAGCCAGCGTAAACTGCGACACCACCAGCACGCTACCCTTTGCCTGCTGCACGTTCAGATTCATTTTGTCGTTCTCGTCACCGAAAATACGGTAACCAAGCACTTTACTGGCCAACTTACGCGCACTTTCAGGGCTATCCCCTTTTTCCACGCCGAGCAGGACAAGCAGCCCCGGCCCGATTTCCCCGATGGTTTCGCCTGCCACCGTCACACTGGCAGCAAGCACTCGTTGAATTAAGGCAATCATAGTTCCTCGTTCTCTTTTTCTTCTTGTTTTAGCTGACGGTAGTCACCCAGCGAAGCCGTGATTTCAGCCCCCAACAGTACGATACACCAGGTCCAGTAAACCCACAGAAAGATAATGGGTATAACGGCCAGTACCCCATAAATTAACTGGTACGAGGGGAACATCGTAACATAGAGGGCGAAACACTTTTTCCCCAGCTCAAACAGTACCCCTGCAACCAGCGCACCGACAAGCGCATCACGCGCGGCAACCTCAGTGGTGGGGACGATGCTGTAAAGTAACCAGAATGAGAGGCAGGAAAGCAGCAGCGGGAAAATGCGCAGCATCATGTCGATCGCCCAGGAAACGCCGCTGACCGTGGCCCAGTGCAGTGAAAGCAGGTAAGAACTGATTGCCAGGCTTGCCCCCACCAGCAGTGGCCCCAGAGTCAGGATCATCCAGTAGATGGCAAACGAGTAAATCAGCGGTCGCTTTTTTTTGCTCCGCCAAATCGTGTTGAGCGCAGAATCTATCGAATACATCAGTAGCAGTGCGGTGACGATCAGTCCACCCACGCCGACCGTGGTCATTTTATTGACGTTAGCGACGAATTGCTCAAGGTAGCTCTGGATAGTCGTTCCCGCCGCCGGGACAAAGTTGTTGAAAACAAAGTCCTTAATCTGCGTGCTGACCTCCGAAAACATCGGAAAAGCCGCGAACAGCGCAAACACCACGGCAACCAGCGGCACCAGAGACAGCAGCGATACATAGGCAAGATGGCCTGCCAGCATGGTCATGCCGTCTTCATCCGTCCGCCGCCACAGCAGTTTTACATACTGCCAGACAGCATGCAGGCGATGACGAATATGGCTAAACAAACGCATGACTATTTACGGTCGGAGAAAAACGCCGGCACCACGCTGGCATCGGTCACATGGACACTGTGGATGCCTAGCGCTCGTGCAGCCTCAATATTCTCAAGGTTATCATCGAAGAAGATAGCGTCCTGCACGGAGGCTTCTTCTTCATTAAGCAGGCGTTGATAAATTTCAGGGTCGGGCTTACGCAGCCCCATTTCCTGCGACAGATAAATTTTATCAGCGGCGTTTTTAACTTCAGGATATTCGGTTGGCCAGAACTCGCAGTGCAGGCGGTTGGTATTCGATAAAATGACGACGCGATCGCCCTGTTCCCGCAGTTTGTGCATGATGGCGATCACTTCCGGGCGTACACCGACAAACACGGCCTGCCAGCCGACAGCAAACTGCTCAAATCCAAGCGCGATATCCAGCTGTTCACACATTTGCGCCGCAAACTGTTCGTCGCTGATTTCACCACGTTCGTGTTGGAAGAAAGGTTCGCCCATATGAAAGCGGCTTTGCAGTGTGGCCAGCGGTACGCGGCCGAGATCGCTCCAGGCACCTAAAACCCGTCTGAAATCAATATCTACAATGACATTACCGAGATCAAAGATATACAGCATAGCCCTCTCCTTTTGTTCCGCTGAGTTATTCACTCTAGCGGTAAATCCGGAGGCTGAACAGGTAAGGGAAGGAAAACTGCGGACAAAAAAAAGGCCGGATTGCTCCGACCTTTGTTCACTGATTCGACGAGTTATTACTCTTTCGGTCCGCGGTTTGCGCGTTTACGATCGTTCTCAGTCAGGTGACGTTTACGGATACGTACGGACTGCGGAGTCACTTCTACCAGTTCGTCATCATCGATGAATTCCAGAGCCTGCTCCAGAGTCATTTTCTGTGGTGGAACCAGTGTGGTGGCTTCATCAGTACCGGAAGCACGCATGTTAGTCAGTTTTTTACCGGTCAGGCAGTTCACGGTCAGGTCGTTAGAACGTGAGTGAATACCGATGATCTGGCCTTCATACACTTCTGCACCGTGACCCAGGAACAGCTTACCGCGATCCTGCAGGCTGAACAGGGCGAATGCTACCGCTTTACCCTGGCCGTTAGAGATCAGCACGCCGTTCTGGCGCTGGCCCACATCGCCCGGACGAACGTCGTCGTAGTGGCTGAAGGTGGAGTACAGCAGGCCGGTACCGGAAGTCATGGTCATGAATTCGTTACGGAAGCCGATCAGACCACGGCTTGGGATCTCGTAGTCAAGACGCACGCGGCCTTTACCATCCGGATCCATGTTTTTCATGTCGCCTTTACGCTCACCCATCGCCTGCATCACGGAGCCCTGGTGCTGCTCTTCGATGTCGAGGGTTACGTTTTCGAATGGCTCTTGCTTACGGCCTTCGAACTCACGGAAGATAACTTTCGGACGGGATACCGCCAGTTCGAAACCTTCACGACGCATGTTTTCGATCAGAACGGACAGGTGCAGCTCACCACGGCCAGAAACACGGAACGCATCAGCATCCGGGGTTTCTTCAACGCGCAGTGCCACGTTATGCACCAGCTCTTTGTTCAGACGGTCGAGGATCTGACGTGAAGTCACATACTTACCTTCTTTACCGCAGAACGGAGAGGTGTTAACGCAGAAGAACATGGTTACGGTTGGTTCATCAACGCTCAGGGCCGGCAGCGCTTCCACGTTCTGCGGGTCGCAGATAGTGTCAGAGATGTTCAGCTCACCCAGACCGGTGATGGCGATGATGTCGCCCGCTTCCGCTTCAGTGGCTTCAATACGCTCCAGGCCCATGTGGGTCAGAACTTTACCGACTTTAGCGTTGCGAGTTTTGCCTTCGCTGTCGATTACGGTGATCTGCTGGTTAGGGCGAACCTTACCGCGCTTGATACGACCGATACCGATTACGCCCAGGTAGTTGTTGTAGTCCAGCTGCGAGATCTGCATCTGCAGTGGGGCTTCCAGCTCAACCTGTGGTGGCGATACGCGATCAACGATTGCCTGATACAGCGGAGTCATGTCTTCCGCCATATCGTTGTGATCCAGACCCGCGATACCGTTCAATGCAGAAGCATAGATAATCGGGAAGTCCAGCTGCTCATCAGTAGCATCCAGGTTTACGAACAGGTCAAACACCTGATCGACAACCCAGTCTGGACGCGCACCAGGGCGGTCAACTTTGTTGATAACTACAATCGGCTTCAGACCATTAGCGAAGGCTTTTTTGGTCACGAAGCGGGTTTGCGGCATAGGGCCATCCATTGCATCCACAACCAGCAGCACCGAGTCAACCATTGACATCACACGCTCTACCTCACCGCCGAAGTCGGCGTGTCCTGGGGTATCTACGATATTGATGCGATAGTCATTCCATTTAATGGCGGTGTTTTTTGCGAGGATGGTAATCCCACGCTCTTTCTCCAAATCGTTGGAGTCCATTACGCGTTCGGTTGCTTCGGTACGGGCATCGAAGGTCCCGGACTGCTGCAGCAACTTATCAACCAGGGTAGTTTTACCATGGTCAACGTGGGCAATAATGGCGATGTTACGCAAATTTTCGATCACAGCTTTGCCTCAGGCATTAGAAATAGCGCGCTATTGTACACGGATTAATCGAAGGACTGAACAGGATCACATATTTCATAGAAATTTAACTGTTCGGATTGCATTTGATGCCATTTTCAGTGCAAAGATTGCACTGCATGGCAAATTTGCACCAAAATGGTGCCCAGCTATCATACAAAAGCACCAAAATAGTGCGCATTTTCCATCATGGTGCACTCCTCGTCTTTCGAGAGGGCGCATCATAGCGCTTTTTTCACTGAATAAAAAAGTTGGCATAGATTTCGCTTTAGTATCTGTAAGCGAAAAATGCCAGTTTCCACAACGGTTGATAGCTTGTCAGAGGACTTTAATTTTCGGAGTCAGCGCAGCCAAACGCAAAGCGCGCCCGTTAAGTTCTCTAACCACGACGACAATGACAAAATCCAGGAGAGTTAAGTATGTCCGCTGAACACGTTCTGTCGATGATGAACGAGCACGAAGTCAAATTTGTTGACCTGCGTTTTACCGACACTAAAGGTAAAGAGCAGCACGTGACCATTCCCGCTCATCAGGTTAACGCTGACTTCTTCGAAGAAGGCAAAATGTTTGACGGTTCCTCGATTGGTGGCTGGAAAGGCATCAACGAATCCGACATGGTTCTGATGCCAGACGCGACTACTGCGATGATCGATCCGTTCTTCGCTGACTCTACCCTGATCATCCGTTGTGACGTCCTCGAGCCAGGCACTCTGCAGGGCTACGACCGCGACCCGCGTTCCATCGCTAAGCGCGCTGAAGACTTCCTGCGTTCTTCCGGCATCGCGGATACCGTGCTGTTTGGACCAGAGCCAGAGTTCTTCCTGTTCGACGACATTCGTTTCGGCAGCAGCACTTCAGGTTCTCACGTTGCTATCGATGATATCGAAGCCTGCTGGAACACCGGTAAAGAATACGAAGGCGGCAACAAAGGCCACCGTCCAGGTCTGAAAGGCGGTTACTTCCCGGTGCCACCGGTCGACTCTTCACAGGACATCCGTTCTGCTATGTGTCTGACCATGGAGCAGATGGGCCTGGTTGTTGAAGCTCACCACCACGAAGTGGCAACCGCTGGTCAGAACGAAGTGGCTACCCGCTTCAACACCATGACCAAAAAAGCTGACGAAATTCAGATCTACAAATACGTTGTTCACAACGTTGCTCACGCTTACGGCAAAACAGCAACCTTTATGCCTAAGCCAATGTTTGGCGACAACGGCTCCGGTATGCACTGCCACATGTCTCTGTCTAAAGGCGGCACCAACCTGTTCGCCGGTGACAAATACGGCGGCCTGTCTGAAATGGCACTGTTCTACATCGGTGGTGTTATCAAGCACGCTAAAGCGATCAACGCCCTGGCAAACCCAACCACCAACTCTTACAAGCGTCTGGTCCCAGGCTACGAAGCGCCAGTAATGCTGGCTTACTCTGCCCGTAACCGTTCAGCTTCAATCCGTATCCCAGTGGTTACCAGCCCGAAAGCACGCCGCATCGAAGCGCGCTTCCCGGATCCAGCGGCTAACCCATACCTGTGCTTCGCTGCACTGCTGATGGCTGGCCTGGACGGCATCATCAACAAGATCCACCCTGGCGATGCAATGGACAAAAACCTGTACGACCTGCCTCCGGAAGAAGAAGCTGAGATTCCAAAAGTTGCAGGTTCTCTGGACGAAGCACTGGCTGCACTGAACGAAGACCGTGAGTTCCTGACTCGTGGCGGCGTGTTCACCGAAGACACTATCGATGCCTATATCGCCCTGCGTCAGGAAGAGATGGACCGCGTTCGTATGACTCCGCACCCAGTCGAGTTCGAACTGTACTACAGCGTTTAATTAGTAGTAGCCCGGCGAATATCCTGTCGCTGAGAGGCGGCAACCAAGACCAAACCCGCATGGCTATGCCATGTGGGTGAGATTAAGGAACCCGCCAAGCTCCAGCACGATAAACGCCTGGGATTTTGTTGCCGTGGAAACTTTCAGCCCATCTTCGGATGGGCTTTTTTCTCCACAAATTCATCGTTTCACGCGATGATTTCCGGGTTAAATGACTATAATGCACTAAATTGGTGCGCGCGAATGACTCAGGAGAACGCTTTATGGCAACTGGCGCTCTGCCCGATGCTGGGCAGATTCTCAATTCACTGATCAACAGCATTTTGTTAGTTGATAGCGAGCTGGTGATTCATTATGCCAACCCCGCAGCGCAGCAATTGCTGGCGCAAAGTTCCCGCAAGCTGTTCGGTACGCCGTTACCGGAACTGATTGGTTATTTTTCTCTCAATATTGAAGTGATGCTCGAGAACCTGGATGCAGGTCAGGGCTTCACCGACAGCGAAGTGACCCTGGTGGTCGACAGTCGCGCCCATATTATGTCGCTGACCGCACAGCGCCTGCCGGATGGTCTGATTCTGATGGAAATGGCGCCGATGGATAATCAGCGTCGTCTTAGCCAGGAGCAGTTGCAGCATGCACAACAGGTTGCTGCGCGCGATCTGGTTCGCGGTCTGGCGCATGAGATTAAAAATCCGCTGGGAGGATTACGCGGCGCAGCACAGCTGCTGGCCAAAGCGCTCCCCGATCCGGGTTTAACCGAATACACCAAAGTTATCATTGAACAGGCTGACCGCCTGCGCAATCTGGTCGATCGCCTTTTGGGCCCTCAGCAGCCGGGAATGCACGTTACTCAGAGTATCCACCAGGTGGCTGAACGCGTGGTCAATCTGGTTTCTATGGAGCTGCCCGATAACGTTTCTCTGGTACGGGATTACGATCCCAGCCTGCCCGAGCTACCACACGATCCCGACCAAATCGAACAAGTTCTGCTTAACGTCGTCCGTAACGCGCTGCAGGCGCTGGGCGATCAGGGTGGAACCATTACGCTACGTACCCGTACGGCGTTTCAGCTCACGCTGCACGGTACACGCTATCGCCTTGTGGCGCGCATCGATATTGAAGATGACGGCCCGGGCATCCCGGCACAACTGCAGGATACGCTGTTTTACCCGATGGTCAGCGGCCGCGAAGGCGGCACCGGGCTGGGGCTGTCGATTGCCCGCAGCCTGATAGACCAGCATTCCGGGAAAATAGAGTTCAACAGTTGGCCCGGACACACTGAGTTCTCAGTTTATCTGCCTATTCGCCAGTGAGGTTTCTATGCAACGAGGGATAGTTTGGATCGTCGATGACGATAGCTCCATCCGCTGGGTGCTTGAACGCGCGCTCACTGGAGCCGGTTTAAGTTGTGTCACATTTGAAAGTGGCAATGAGGTGCTGGATGCACTCGCAACCAAAACCCCAGACGTTTTATTATCGGATATTCGCATGCCGGGCATGGACGGGCTGGCACTGCTGAAACAGATTAAACAGCGTCATCCGATGCTGCCGGTGATTATCATGACCGCCCATTCCGATCTGGATGCCGCCGTTAGCGCATACCAGCAGGGTGCGTTTGATTATCTGCCTAAACCGTTTGATATCGACGAAGCGGTAGCGCTGGTTGAGCGCGCTATCAGCCACTATCAGGAACAGCAGCAGCCGCGCAATCAGCCTGCCAGCGGGCCAACCACCGATATCATCGGTGAAGCGCCGGCCATGCAGGATGTCTTTCGCATTATCGGCCGCCTCTCCCGTTCCTCGATCAGCGTGCTGATCAACGGTGAGTCAGGTACCGGTAAAGAGTTAGTCGCGCACGCGCTGCACCGCCACAGCCCTCGGGCAAAGGCGCCGTTTATTGCGCTTAATATGGCCGCTATTCCTAAGGATTTGATTGAATCCGAGCTGTTCGGCCATGAAAAAGGGGCATTTACCGGCGCGAATCAAATTCGCCAGGGCCGCTTCGAGCAGGCGGATGGCGGCACACTGTTCCTTGATGAAATTGGTGATATGCCGCTGGATGTCCAGACCCGACTGCTGCGTGTACTGGCAGACGGACAGTTTTATCGCGTGGGTGGCTATGCCCCGGTGAAGGTGGACGTGCGCATTATCGCGGCAACCCACCAGAATCTGGAAATGCGTGTGCAGGAAGGGAAATTCCGCGAGGATTTATTCCACCGCCTGAACGTTATTCGCGTGCATTTACCGCCGCTGCGTGAACGACGCGAAGACATTCCGCGCCTGGCGCGCTATTTCCTGCAGGTCGCTGCACGGGAGCTGGGCGTGGAAGCGAAAATTCTGCATCCGGAAACGGAAACCGCGCTGACCCGCCTTCACTGGTCCGGTAACGTGCGCCAGCTGGAAAACACCTGCCGCTGGCTGACGGTGATGGCGGCCGGTCAGGAAGTGCTGATTCAGGATCTGCCACCGGAGCTGTTTGAGACGTCGACACCGGACAGTCCGAGCCAGTCTCTGCCGGATAGCTGGGCCACGCTACTGGCACAGTGGGCCGACAGAGCGCTGCGTTCCGGTCATCAAAATTTGCTGTCCGAAGCACAGCCGGAAATGGAGCGCACGCTGCTGACCACCGCACTGCGCCATACTCAGGGCCACAAGCAGGAAGCTGCTCGCCTGCTTGGCTGGGGGCGCAATACGCTCACCCGCAAGCTGAAAGAACTGGGAATGGAATAACGTTTATTCTGGCCGGTTATGCACCGGGCGAGCCGCTTGCGGCTCGCCTTTTTACTGGCTGAATTAAATCACTCGCGAAAATTGCTGCCTGCGGGCTTTCTGGCGCAGATAGCTGTCAAAGCACATACAGATATTCCTTACCAGCAATCGCCCCTTAGGCGTTATCTGAAGGCCCTTCTGGTGGCTATCCACCAGCCCGTCGGCAATCAGCGGCTGCAGCTGGTGCAGATCGTCCGCAAAATAGCGTTGGAAATCGATTCCCCACTGCGTTTCAACCGCTGCAAATGACAGCGAGAAATTGCACATCAGGCTCTTAATCACATCACGTCGGATACAGTCATCGTCCGTGAGCTGTAACCCGCGCCAGAGCGCCGTTTTATCCTGCTCAATCGCGGCGTAATAATGCTTCAGCTCTTTTTGGTTCTGCGCATAGCTATCCCCGATCATGCTAATTGCCGAAACGCCCATACCTAACAGATCGCTGTCTCCCTGAGTGGTATACCCCTGGAAGTTGCGGTGCAGCTTTCCGGCGCGCTGCGCAATCGCCAGCTCGTCATCATGGCGAGCGAAGTGGTCCATACCGATAAATTCATAGCCCTGAGCGGTCAGTGACGAAATCGTCTGCTGCAGAATATCCAGTTTCTGCTGCGCATCGGGTAAGTCTTCCTGGCGGATCTTGCGTTGGGCTGCAAACAGTTCTGGCAGATGAGCATAGTTAAATACGCTAAGGCGATCCGGATTAAGATCGGCTACCTTTTGCAGGGTAAATGCAAAGCTCTCTGCCGTCTGATGGGGAAGACCGTAGATCAGATCGATATTGGTGGAGGTAAAGCCCAGCTGACGCGCCCGGGCCATCAGGGCGAATATCATTGCCTCATCCTGTACCCGGTTAACGCTTTGCTGAACCTGCTTGTTAAAATCCTGCACGCCCATACTCAGACGGTTGAATCCTCCTTCACGCAGGTAATCCAGTACATCCAGTTCGATTTCGCGCGGATCGACCTCAATCGACATTTCCACATCAGCAGCAAATGTAAAATGCTGCCGCAGAGTACCCAGCAGCCTGCTGATTTGCGCCTTAGTCAGAAAAGTCGGCGTACCGCCGCCCCAGTGCATCTGGCTGACGATGCGCTGGCTGAACAACGGGGCGCGAGCCGCGATTTCCTGCACCAGCGCATCCAGGTAGGCATCGGCTTTGTGTTGCTGACGCGTTACCTGTTTATTACAGCCGCAGAAATAGCAGAGCTGATGGCAAAACGGGATATGCAGATAGAGAGACAGCGGCCGATCGGGATAACGCGACGCCGCGCGTACAAAAGCGCTTTCATCGTAATCCTGGCTGAATTCCAGAGCCGTTGGATAAGAGGTGTAACGTGGACCGGAGATATTGTACTTCTGAATTAACGGGAGATCCCATTCTGCTTTCTGTATCTGCATGCTCGCCTACCTTTTACGCTTTCGGGCAGACCGTCGCGGGACAGGGAGAGGCCGGCTGACGATCCTGCTACGCAGCCGTGCTTTCAGGCGCGATAACCGCTGTAGTTTAACGAACAACCACCCCAGCCAGCACAGCAGAATCAGCGCAATAATTGATCCAGGCCAAATCATCAGCAGAGAAACCGGTTATTACAGGCAGAGCAGAATTGCCCTGCCTCAATTTACGTCAATATCAGATGCAGAATGCCGGGCACGCACACCCTTCCTTTCCCGACAATGGAGAGCGAATCCCCCCGCAGGAGCAGAGATAAAAAATCAGTTCCCACCCTTCAGCAGGCGATACATATCTTCTTCCGCAGCGTCGTCTTCGACATCATCATCCAGTGCAATGCCCAACTGTTCCATCAGTACGTCGATGCGATCCAGGGCCTGATCGAGCCATGCCTGATCTTCCGCAGACAGCGACTCACCGTTTTCCAGACGATCCAGCAATGCGTCCAGGCGTTCGTCATTTTCCAGCATCGCCAGTTCTTCCTGCGGCGTCAGGCGCGGTTTTTTCTCCGGCTGAACTTTAGGTGCTTTGGCGGGCTTAGCCGGTTTTGCGGCAACGGCATCTCCACCCAGTACGATGGGCTTTTTACTACCGATGCGCGGATCTTTAGTTTTGCTACTGCTGCTGGGTTTCTGGCTCTCTGCAACAGGATTAGATCGGCTGCCGGTTGCGTTGCCGCTACGTTTTTTATCACGTTTACGGTCGCGCGCTTCCTGATTCAGTTCATCACGGGATTTACGCTTATTTTTTGCAGCAGGTTTTTGTCCCTGTGGCGTGCGTGCAGGTTGCTTCATGGTTTCTGCTCTCAGACGTTTATCTTCAGTATAGAATTGCGGCGGAATCTAGCAGAAAGCAGAGAAAGAAAAAAGGCGGCAGGTCACCCTGTCGCCTTTTTTCGCACCTTCCACAGAAGGGCTGACGGTGTCAGCATCCATTTTAGCAGCCAACGTCCCGGTTTTCCTTTGCAAAGCGCCCACGTCCCGGTGAGCTCCCATCCTGCTGTGCGATCCCTTCGCACTCTCCTTTCCCTGCTCTTCATCGTCCTGATGCTCAATGAGCGCTTCATCCTGAAGTGAAACTGCCTGTTTCTGATTACAAATGTAGACTAACTAATCCGACTATCAAGGCTGTGCTTTTATTTTTAGTTATTTTTTGGATATGAAAAAAATAATCACATGAAATCAAAGAATATTTTAATGATTGGAAGAAAAAAAAGCAGAGAGTGCCGCCACATTTTATGGCAAATATCTCACAGAGAATACCAGGGTTATTATGTCTTATCGGGCGCTTTTCGATCATACAGGGTATAATCAACGCAATTCACTTTTTTTCCTGGAGTACTTTATTTTGCCTGGCTGGAATTATCACGTCACCCATTTTGTCACCAGCGCCCCGGATATCCGCCATCTGCCTGCCGATACCGGCATTGAGGTTGCTTTTGCCGGGCGTTCAAACGCGGGTAAATCCAGCGCGCTCAATACGCTGACAAATCAGAAAAGCCTTGCCCGAACCAGTAAAACACCTGGCCGTACCCAGTTAATCAACCTGTTCCAGGTTGCCGAAGGTTACAGACTGGTGGATCTTCCCGGCTATGGTTATGCCGAAGTGCCGGAAGAGATGAAGCTGAAGTGGCAGCGATCGCTGGCAGAATACCTGCAAAAGCGCCAATGCCTGAAGGGGCTGGTAGTTCTGATGGATATTCGCCATCCTCTGAAAGATCTCGACCGTCAGATGGTTATGTGGGCCGTACAGAGCGGTATTGAAGTACTGATACTGCTGACTAAGGCCGACAAACTGGCTTCCGGGGCGCGTAAAGCACAGCTGAACGCCGTTCGTGAAGAAGCGAAATCTTTCCTCGGCACGGTGGATGTTGAAGCCTTCTCATCGCTGAAGAAAATTGGCGTGGATAAGCTGAGCCAGAAGCTGGATAGCTGGTATCGCGAGCTGCCGCCTGCGACTGAAGAAGACGAAGAAACTGTCTGAAATAGACGATCTGCCGCCGAATAGCTGGCGTTGCAGCAAGGCGGCAAGAGCATAAGAACCCGGGAGCTTACATCAGTAAGTGGCCGGGGCGAAGGCTCGCAGCTAACGCAGCTGCGGCGTCAAGGATGCAGGCGACAGACAATAAAAAACGCCCCAGTCATAACGACTGGGGCGGCTAAAATATTCAGCCAAATCCGATTACGTGAAGTAAAAGGTCTGAAAGATAGAACATCTTACCTCTGTACCCTACGCGATAAACTCTACATGATTTTTTGAGCGCTAAAAAGGGTTTTTTGTAGTTAATTTTCAGAAAACGACAGTCAAGATCCAACATTCGTCACATAACGACGCCCTTTCTGTAGCTTAATTACTTAAAAAATGCTTTTAGCTGAAATGGTTAGCGTTACTGGTAACCACAGTATATGCAGGGTCAGAAGCTGAAACGATTAAATAGATTATTTTCTTATCGATGTTTCAGGCCGGGAGAAGTGACTACCCGGCCTATTGCATTAGAGATTAGTGCGCCTGATCCCAGTTGTCGCCAACGCCGACATCGACACGCAGCGGCACATCCAGTTTCATACTGCTTTCCATCAGTTGGCGAATCTTATCTGAAGCAGCATCAACGGCATCCGCTCTGACTTCAAATACCAGTTCATCGTGTACCTGCATAATCATCTTCACAGCGGGGTCAGCTTGCTGGAGCAGCCACTCGTCCACGGCAATCATTGCCCGTTTAATAATATCCGCCGCAGTCCCCTGCATCGGGGCGTTAATCGCTGCGCGTTCCGCCGCCTTACGACGCATCACATTGCTGGCTTTGATATCCGGCAGATACAGCCGACGCCCGTCCAGGGTTGCAACATAGCCCTTTTCAGCTGCCTGCTCACGGGTACTCTCCATATACTGCAATACCCCAGGATAACGCTCGAAGTAGAGATCCATATATTTCTTCGCTTCGCCAGCGCCAATGTTAAGCTGCCGGGACAAACCAAACGCGCTCATGCCGTAAATCAGACCAAAGTTGATCGCTTTCGCGCTGCGTCGTTGTTCACCGCTCACGCTGTCCAGTGAGACGCCAAAGACTTCCGCAGCGGTCGCACGGTGAATATCCTGCTCATTAGCGAACGCAGTCAGCAGCCCTGTATCCTGAGACAGATGCGCCATGATGCGCAGTTCAATCTGGGAATAGTCGGCGGCAACGATGACGTGCCCTTTCGGAGCAATAAACGCCTGACGGATGCGACGCCCTTCGTCATTGCGCACCGGAATATTTTGCAAGTTAGGATCGCTGGAAGAGAGCCTTCCGGTCGCTGTAACTGTCTGGTGGTAGGAAGTATGCACGCGGCCAGAAAGCGGATTGATCATCTGCGGCAGCTTGTCAGTATAGGTCGACTTCAGCTTAGATAAACCACGGTGCTCAAGGATTACCTTAGGCAGGGGATAGTCCAGGGCCAGCTCGGCAAGCACTTCTTCACTGGTCGACGGCGCGCCGCCCGGCGTTTTCTTGGTCGGTTTGATACCCTGCTTTTCAAACAGAATCGTTTGCAGCTGCTTCGGTGAAGACAGGTTAAACGGCTCACCGGCAAGCTCATGAGCCCGCAGTTCCAGCTCCGCCAGCCGCGTCCCCAGCTCTTTTGAATGTGCGGCCAGTATGCTCTGATCGATCAACACGCCGTTACGCTCAATGCGTGAGATAACCGGCACCAGCGGCATTTCGACCTGATCGAAAACGGCTTTAGGCCCCTGCTCTTTCTCCAGTTCAGGCCACATTTTCAGATGCAGCTGTAGCGTTACGTCGGCGTCTTCTGCCGCGTAGTGTGCCGCCTGCTCGAGTGCTATCTGGTTAAAGGTCAGCTGATTCTTACCTTTACCGGCAATCTCTTCAAAAGTCACCGTTTTATGGTTCAGCCAGCGTAATGCCAGGGTATCCATATCATGGCGGCCCGCCACGCTATTCAGCGCATAGGACTCCAGCATGGTATCGAAACGAATACCTTTTAATTCAATATCATAGTTTTTCAGCACGCCACGGTCGTATTTCAGGTTCTGCCCAACTTTCAGCGCATTATTATCTTCTAACAGTGGTTTAAGGCGTGACAGCACGCTGCTGCGATCCAGCTGATCGGGAGCATCCAGATAATCATGCGCTACCGGAAGATAAGCCGCTTCACCCGGTGCGATAGCAAAAGACAGACCCACGATATTAGCACTCAGCGTATCCAGAGAGTCGGTTTCCAGGTCGAAAGCAAAGAGCTCGCTACGCTGGAGTTTTTGCAGCCAGCTTTCAAAGGTCTCTTCGTCAAGAATGGTGACGTAACCGTCAGATGACAGTACGCTGGCAGGCTGTTCCTCATCGGCGGCAGCTTCAGCAGCAGGTGCGGCTTTCGCTTTCTGTGAGGAGGTTCCGCCCACTTTACCCTGTAGCCATTTTCCATCTTCAAGATCGGCAATCCAGCGGCGGAACTCATATTGCTTAAACAGGGCCAGCAGTTCTTCCGTCGCTGGCTCATTGACGGTCAACTGGTCACAGGTCCGATCCAGCTCAACGTCAGTCTTAATGGTCGCCAGCTGATAGGATAGCAGCGCCATCTCTTTGTTTTGTTCCAGCTTCGCCGCCATGGTTTTCGCACCGCGGAAGGTTAAACCAGCAACACTGTCGAGATTGGCGTAAATATCCTTAATGCCGCCCAGCCCCTGAAGCAGCGCCTGCGCGGTCTTCTCTCCCACGCCGGGTACACCAGGAATGTTGTCCGACGAGTCACCCATCAGCGCCAGAAAGTCGATAATCAGCGATGGGGGAATACCATATTTTTCCACCACCTCTTCCGGGCCAAGGATGGCATTGTTCATGGTATTGATCAGCGTGATATTAGGCGTGACCAGCTGAGCCATATCTTTATCGCCGGTGCTGATCAGGACGGGTTTCCCCATTTTTTCAGCCGCCAGTGCCAGCGTACCAATCACGTCATCGGCTTCCACTCCGGATACAGCCAGCAGCGGTAGCCCCATAGCCTTCACCATAGTGTGCAGCGGCTCTATCTGTGCACGGAGGTCATCGGGCATCGGCGGGCGATGGGATTTGTACTCTTCGAACAGTTCGTCACGGAACGTTTTGCCTTTAGCATCAAATACCACCGCTACGTGGCTCGGCTTATATTGCAGTAGCAGACTGCGCAGCATGTTCAGTACGCCATACATTGCTCCGGTTGGTTCACCAGCACTATTGGTCAGTGGGGGGAACGCATGGTAAGCGCGGTACAGGTAGGAAGAGCCATCTACCAGGATCAGCGGGTTTTCTGCAATTTGAGCCATAAGTCGTCACGTTCTTGATTAGTTTTGGATTGGTGTTAAGGATGCCACAGCTCGATATCAAAGATAAAACCGCAATGGCCATAATTGACAGAACAATTGCCGTTTTGCGTAGCATCTCGACAATTTATCCTGTGGATAAGTTTGTGTGTAAATTCAATAACTCTTCTTTATTCGCGAAAAGAGAATAACAGGGATGAATTTTATAACCATAATATTCAATGCGATACACAGAAAACCGCTAACTTAAAATGGCCTTAGCGGAATTATTATTATGTGGATATTAGTTAAAGGCGTAGCGACGAACGCTGAAAACGAATGGTGTAGAACCGAGATAGATTTTAATTCATTCCGTCTGATTTGCTAGTAAACGGACAAAAAAAAGCCGGCCTGATAGCCGGCGATTTAAGCAGATTAATTACTTCTGGCCGATCAGGAATTTCACCACGTTCGCGTACTGCTGAACATAGTTATCCATTGAGCTGGTATCCAGGCCACCGTTGTTGACCATATATTTACCGTTAACGAACATGGCCGGAACGCCGCGAAGATCAACATCAACAGCCGCTTTTTCTTGCTGCGCGACCAGTGATTTCACTACAAAGCTATTCCATGCGGCGTCATAATCTTCAGGCTTGATACCGGCGGCCTTCACAAAGGTATCCTTCAGGCTGGCAGGATCGGTAATCGTCTGGGTTTTCTGAATGCCATCGAAAATAGGCGCAGTCACTTTATCTTCCACGCCCAGCGCCATGGCTACGGCCCACGCCTGAGTGACGGTTTTACCCATGTCGCCACCTAAGAATTCAACATGGTATTTGGTCACTTTTGCATTAGCCGGCAGGTCTTTCTTTACGGCGTCGCTAACGTGCCAGACACGCTCAAACTCATAACAGTGCGGGCAGAAGAATGAAAAGAACTCCAGGACCTGCGGCTCTCCGGAAGCGGGTTTGTCCAGCGTGACGTACTGCTGACCGTCGGTAAACTGTGCAGCAGATGCGCTGAATGCCAGTACCATACCGACAAGTGCAAACCAAATTTTTTTCATCGTGAAACTCTCTCCTAGTTACTACTCAGTAGGCGTACCAAAGGGTGATCACACCTGGAAATCAGGCATCAGCTGCAGCGGAGGTTCCTGCAGCAGCTTGTCCTGCTCATTAAATATGGAAATCTGGCGACGCCAGAAATCCTCATCCGTCATCCACGGGAAACTACCTGGGAAAGCCGGATCGTCCCATCTGCGAACGACCCACGCCAGATAATAAACCATCCGCATAGCACGTAAAGGCTCAATCAGTGACAATTCGTGAGCATCAAAGTCACAAAACTCACTGTAGGCTTCAAGTAAAATATCCCACTGGATCAGCTGTTCTTGCCGATCGCCGTTAACCAGCATCCATAAATCCTGCACCGCAGGACCATTACGAGCATCGTCCAGATCGACAAAAAGCGGACCATCCCGCCACAGAATATTTCCCGGATGGCAATCACCGTGCAGACGCAGCGGCCGCCACTGAGTATGCCAGCAGTTTTGTAAAGTTGTGCGTAGCCGCTCGATTGAGGCTAATAAACTATCCTTCAGCCCCTTAGGAACCAGTGTGCTGCTGGCCAGTATTTGCAGGGGTTGATCGACATATTCCGTAAGACCGATTGTCGGCCGATGTACAAACGTTTCCCTGCGCCCTGTCTGATGAATGCGTCCAAGGAAACGGCCAACCCATTCCAGCTGATCGTAGTTATCCGTTTCATACTGACGGCCACCAAGGCTGGGGAAAACAGCGAACCAGAAACCCTGATGCTGATGCAGCATCTTCCCCTGCAAATTTAACGGCGCGGCGATGGGAACTTCATCCGCCAGTAGTTCGGCGGAGAATTGATGTTCTTCTTCAATCTGCTGCTGCGACCAGCGCTGAGGACGGTAAAACTTTGCAACATAGCGGCGTTTATCTTCATCAGTGAATTGATACACGCGGTTTTCGTAGCTATTCAGCGCCGTCAGCCCGGATTCAACCCGCAGGCCGGTATCCCATAATGCATCGAGGATGGTATCGGGGGTAAGCGTTTGGAAGTTAAAAGCAGCTTCTGTCATCCGGCAGGCTCATTGATAAATGCGTAAGTATAGCCGCTAAGAATATCATCAAATACCGGTGGCTTCGGCTCCAGGAGCAGATTTAATCTTTAATCACCCCACGAGCGCGAAGCAGTGCTGTCTTGAAATCATCCTCATAGTCTTTCTTTAATCCGGGAATTTCCGCACTTTTATCACTGCCCCGCATCTTAAGGTGATAGATCAGAACATCATCCGTAAGTTCTTCAATTGGCTGTTTAAATCCTGCCTCATTGGCCATTTTTTGCAAAAACTGTACAAGATTGAGATCGGGTTCCTGCTGCCATGCAGGCTGTAACAGGCTGATAAGTTCATTGAGGCGATGGCATTTCATATTGTTGTTCCCCGTATAAATACACTTCAGTTACGATATCAATCTACACGCCAAACTTGAGTAAAGGACATAAAGAATGGCTATTAACTCAAACTCTGAACGTCCGGCTATCACCGGAGTGATCCTCGCTGGCGGCCGCGGCAGCAGAATGGGAGGCCAGGATAAAGGGCTGATCGTTTGGCATCAGCAACCGCTCTATCACCACGTGTTGCAGCGTTTAAAACCCCAGGTTGATACTGTATGGATTAATGCCAATCGTAACCTTGCGGAATATCAACAGAGTGGCTTTCCGGTTATCACCGATACAATGCCGGATTTTCCCGGCCCGCTGGCGGGTATGCTGGCAGCGCTCGAGCAGGCCGATACAGAATGGATCGCCTTTTCTTCCTGTGATACCCCGCAACTGCCCGACAATCTGGTTTCGCATCTATGGCGTAATAAAAACGGCGCGCCGGCGGTCTGGGCTCGTTCTGAACAGCGGGATCACCCGGCGCTGGCATTGATGCATCGCAGTCTGGCAAAACAGCTTCGTCAGTATCTTGAGCGTGGTGACCGCAGGCTACTGCTTTTTTTACAGCAGGCTGGCGGGCACGGTGTGCTGTTCAGCAACGCCGGTACCGCCTTCAATAATATTAATCATCCCGAAGATCTTAAAAACTGAAAGGAATTCACATAATGATCCCACTTCTGGCTATCTCCGCATGGAGCGGCACAGGAAAAACAACGCTGCTTAAACTGTTAATTCCCGAACTCAAATCACGGGGTATCCGCTGCGGGTTGATCAAACACACTCATCATCAGCTGGAAATTGATACGCCGGGGAAGGACAGTTATGAGCTGCGTAAAGCGGGGGCCGATCAGGTACTGGTTGCCAGTCAGTTACGTTGGGCTTTAATGACAGAAACGCCACAACAGGACGCGCTCGATCTGCATTATCTTGCCAGCAGAATGGATACTTCGATGCTAGATCTTATTCTGGTGGAAGGATTTAAGCAGGAAGAAGTCACAAAAATTGTCCTGCACCGGTCCGGTTCAGATAAACCACTCCCCTTACCACTGGATCAATGGACGATTGCTGTTGCCAGCGACGTTAGTATTGAGCCCGATGTGGCCTGTCTGGATTTAAACAACGTTGCTGAGGTTGCTGATTTTATTGCAGTCTGGATGTCGACGCAGATAAATCAGGGTACGCCATTTTCGTGATGCTGAATAAGGTGGTAAAACAGACTCCCGGTAACACCGGAGCCGCACTGAAGCATATTTTTGAGCGAAAACGGGTGCCGGAAATCGGAAAACCGGTTGGCAGGGGGCCACATCAGGGGCATAAACCGGTGTGCAAACGCAAAAAGGCCATCCGTGAGGATGGCCTTCTGCTTTATTTTATGCCTGGCAGTTCCCTACTCTCGCATGGGGAGACCCCACACTACCATCGGCGCTACGGCGTTTCACTTCTGAGTTCGGCATGGGGTCAGGTGGGACCACCGCGCTACAGC
>NZ_JAPDNC010000013.1:0-140169 GCF_025947915.1 Erwinia sp. INIA01 | reverse complement strand
GATCTCCTCGGGGCAACGTTATCAGTATGCCGGAAGATCTCTAAAAGTGAATGGGACGTTTTAGCGGGATACTTACACTACATCGCCCTATGGGGCTAATTTTCAAAAACAAAAAAGCCACCTTACGGTAGCTTTAATTTTCATACTCAATCTATGGTGCCGAAGGCCGGAATCGAACCGGCACGCCTCGCGGCGGTTGATTTTGAATCAACTGCGTCTACCGATTTCGCCACTTCGGCACTGAAGGGTATGCGGAAAACGTTGGCGATTATACCGTTACCCCCTTTTTACGCAACTCAAATCCTTACCCATCGTTACCAAGTGCTGAAAAATCCAGCGAAGCCCGGCGAGAATTCCCGCCCCACCCCAGATTACTCTCAATCCTTAACCATTAACTGTGGCTGCCGTTGCGCTTACGGAACTCGGCCGCGTTTTGGCAGTCGGAACAGTCAATTACCGCACGGCAGTTTGCATGCGGCCAGTGATATGACAGAACGTTAACAAGGCACAATCATGATGAAAGTTACCCACCTGGTAATGGCGCTTTCCCTTTCCGGCGCCATCTTCACCTCAGCAGCCGGTGCCACCAGCTGGCAGGATCAGTTAAGTTCCGCCGCTAATGCGCTGGGGCAAAGTTCAGAGAGCGGCAGCGGCACCGCTAAAGATACCACCGCGCAGAACGGCACGTCGTTAACCGCGCTGGCCGGGCTGTTGAACGGCGGCAGCCAGTCGCTGAGCGCAGGCACCATGACCAACGCCGCCGGTGTGTTGCAGTACTGCATGAAGAACAATCTGGTGGATAACAACGTCTCCTCCATGAAGGAACAGCTGCTCGGCAAGCTGGGCCTGCAGGATACGCAGAAGCAGCAGCAGTCCACCGACTATCAGCAGGGTCTGTTGGGGCTACTAAACACCGGCAACAATCAGCAGGTGAACCTAAAATCGCTGGGCGAAACGCAGCTCGGCAAGCAGGTGAAAACCAAGGCCTGCGATTTAGTTTTAAAGCAGGGGTGGAAGTTTCTCTCTTAATGAACCACGCTTATTATGGCGGTGAGGCTGTCCCCTCCCCGCACTTTTTAGGGCTGCGCTATGCGGCCCTTTTTTATGGCTGCGGATCGCATCCGGCATTAATAGTCAAAGACAGCCGCATCGACAGTCGTCAGGATGATTTTCCCTGGCTAAAAATAATAAGGTCAACATCATGTCTGATTACCGATTAAGTCACCTCTCTGGTCATCTGGGCGATATCGCGCTGCACCACTGGCCGGTACCGCAGCCGCGTTTTCTGGTGCTGCTGGTTCACGGCTACGGCGAGCATCTGGCCCGCTATCATCACGTTGCGGAGAAGCTGAATCAGCTGGGCGGCTATGTGTTCGGCCCCGACCATCTCGGCCACGGGCTGTCGCAGGGCGAGCGCGTGCTGATTGAAGATTACGAAGCGGTGGTGGACGATGTGCACCTGGCGGTGGTCTCGGTGCGTCAGCAGTTCCCCGATCTGCCGCTGGTGATTATCGGCCATTCGATGGGCGGGATGATCGCCACCCGCTATGTGCAGCGCTTTGCCGATGAGGTGCGCGCGCTGGTGCTCTCCGGTCCGCTGCTGGGCGAGCACACGCAGATTAGCGATATGTTTGGGCTGGCAGACATTCCCGATACGCCGCTGGATATCCGCACCCTGTCGCGCGATCCCGAGGTCGGCGCGAAATATCAGGCCGATCCGCTGGTGTGGCACGGGCCGTTTAAGCGGGCCACGCTGGGGGCGATGTGCGACATGCTGAGCACCATCCATCACGGGCCGGGCTTCGGCAGTCTGCCAACGCTGTGGCTGCACGGTGAGGGAGATAAGCTGGTGCTGCCGAATGAGAGCCAGCAGACGCTGAATAAGCTGCGCGGCAGTGATTTTGACCGCGAGCTGTACAGCGGTGCGCAGCATGAGATTTTTAATGAGACCAACCGGGATGAAGTGCTGCGCCGCGTCAGCGGATTTATCGTGCGCGCGCTGGGCTGAATCACAGCGGGGAGGATTGCTCCCCGCTATCCATCACTTCACAATCAGCCGGATACCCAGCAGCGCCATCACGCCGCCGCCCAAGCGGTCGAGCGGAGCTTTAAAGCGCAGATAGGTATTACGCGGGCCGCGAGAAGACAGCGCGAAGGCCACAAACAGATACCACAGCCCGTCGACCATCATCGCCACCAGCGGGATCGCCAGATACATGCTGAAGGAAATCTGCTGCGGCAGCAGTGCGGCAAACACGCCGCTGAATACCACGGCGGTTTTGGGGTTGCTCAGCTGAGTGGTCAGCGCGGTGAGGAAGGCCCGGCGGGCAGTTTTACCGTTGCTGCCTGGCAGATCCAGCGCCAGGGGCTGACGTGCGCCGCGGAACATTTTATACGCCATCCACAGCAGGTAGAGACCACCGGCGGTTTTCAGCACCAGCCACAGAGTCGGCACGGCGCTCAACAGCGTGTGCAGCCCGGCGAGGGCGATAATGGCAAACAGGAAGCTCCCCGCCCCCATCCCTAATGCGGCACCAATGCCCGCACGGCGCGATGACGCCACGGCGGTCCGCGCCACCAGAATAAAGCTCGGGCCGGGGCTCATCGCACCCAGCCCAAGCGCTGCACCAATTGAGACTACCGATAATACCGCTGCATCCATCATTCACCTCCCTCATAGTTAGCCTTCTAACTTACTGAGAGAGGCGGACGGCTGGCAACCCCATCGCAAAGATAAAGTTGCCGACGGTTAAGGAAGGATTAACGGAATACCAGACCGCCGTCGATCAGCGGTGCCTGGCCGGTCATGTAGTCAGAATCCGGGCCTGCCAGATAGGAGACAAACGCCGCCACGTCGTCCGGGGTTTCAGCGCGGCCAAGGGCGATGCCGGAAACGTATTTATCGTAGGTGGCACCCAGCGGCGCGCCGGTCTCTTCGGACATGCGTTTGTCGATTTCCACCCACATATCGGTGCCGACCACGCCCGGGCAGTAGGCGTTAACGGTGATGCCGAACGCCGCCAGCTCTTTCGCCGCCGCCTGGGTCAGCGCGCGCACGCTGAATTTGGTGGCGGAGTAGATGCCGAGCAGCGCAAAGCCTTCATGACCGGCAATGGAAGAGGCGTTGATAATCTTGCCCTTCTGCTTGCGTTCTTTGAACTTGCTGGCCGCAGCCTGGATGCCCCACAGCGTGCCCTGCACGTTGATCTGGAAGATCTTTTCAACTTCCTGCTGGGTGACGGAAAGCAGGTTTTTGGTCTGGCTGATCCCGGCGTTATTGACGATCACGTCAAAGCCGCCGAGCTGTTTTTCCGCCTCGTTCACCGCCGCGAACACCTCTTCGCGCACGCTGATATCGGCTTTGATGGTGATAGCACGGCGGCCCAGCGCTTTTACCTCTTCGGCCACCAGTTTAATTTTGTCGTCGTTCAGGTCTACCAGTGCAATATCTGCCCCGTCGCGTGCCAGTCGTAATGCAATTCCACGACCAATCCCCTGACCCGCGCCGGTTACCAGGACCACTTTTCCATTAATTGACATAGCGTTACCCTTATCAGATGAATAAACCAGCCCCGATCATTAGTCCGCTTATCATTTTATGCCTATGGTAATTTGTGCTATTGGATGCATTACGATTGATAATCTGGATTTACATAAGTCTACGCGTGTTGCGGCAGTGAAAACGTCTGCACGGACTTGCTTTACTTCTGCCGGGGGCTGCCTGCTATGCTTGAAGGATAATCACCCGCCTTTCAACCAGATGGATACCTGACTATGACCGAGCCGCTGCTGATTGCCCGAACCCCTGAACAACTGCTGCATCTGCTGCCCGCCTTTGCCAACCGCCACGGGCTGATCACCGGCGCAACCGGCACCGGGAAAACCGTCACGCTGCAAAAAATTGCCGAAAGCTTCTCCGCCATCGGCGTGCCGGTGTTTTTAGCGGACGTGAAGGGCGACCTGACCGGGGTAGCGAAGAACGGCGTCAGCTCCGAGAAGCTCAGCGCGCGGCTGGCCAAAATCGGCGTCACCGACTGGGAGCCGCAGAGCAATCCGGCGGTGCTGTGGGATATCTTCGGCGAGCGCGGCCATCCGGTGCGGGCCACGGTCAGCGATCTTGGCCCGCTGCTGCTGGCACGCCTGCTGAACCTCAACGAGGTGCAGAGCGGCGTGCTGCAAATCATCTTCCGCGTGGCCGATGACCAGGGGCTGCTGCTGCTCGATTTTAAAGATCTGCGGGCGATGACCCAGTACATCGGCGAGAACGCCAAAGCCTTCCAGAGCCAGTACGGCAATATCAACAGCGCCTCGGTCGGGGCCATCCAGCGCGGGCTGCTGGCGCTGGAACAGCAGGGAGCGGAATACTTCTTCGGCGAGCCGATGCTGGATATCCGCGACTGGATGCGCACCGACGATGCCGGGCGTGGCATCATCAATATTTTAGCCGCCGAAAAGCTCTATCAGATGCCCAAGCTGTATGCCACCACTCTGCTGTGGCTGCTGTCCGAGCTTTACGAGCAGCTACCGGAAGCGGGCGATCTCGATAAGCCGAAGCTGGTGTTCTTCTTCGATGAGGCGCACCTGCTGTTCAGCGATGCGCCCCAGGTGCTGCTGGATAAAATCGAGCAGGTGATCCGCCTGATCCGTTCGAAGGGCGTGGGCGTCTGGTTTGTGTCGCAGAACCCAGCGGATATCCCGGATATGGTGCTCGGCCAGCTCGGTAACCGCGTGCAGCACGCCCTGCGCGCCTTTACGCCGAAGGATCAGAAAGCGGTTAAGGCTGCAGCTGACACCATGCGCGCCAACCCCGCCTTTGATACCGTCACCGCCATTCAGGAGCTGGGTACCGGTGAAGCGCTGATCTCGTTCCTTGATGAGAAAGGCAGCCCGTCGATGGTGCAGCGTGCGATGGTGATCGCCCCCGGATCGCGGATGGGTCCGGTCACCGATGACGAACGCAACGGTCTGATCAATCACTCGCCGCTCTCCGGCAAGTATGATGAAGTGCTGGACCGCGAATCCGCGTGGGAAAAACTGCAGCAGGGCGCGCAGGAGGCCAGCGATCGAGCGAGCGCCCCACCGGCCAAAGGCAACAGCGTGGCAGTGGATGACGGTATTCTCGGCGGGCTGAAGGATATTCTGTTCGGCAGCACCGGGCCGCGCGGCGGCAAGCGCGACGGCGTGGTGCAGAGCGTGGCGAAAAGCGCCGCACGGCAGATCACCAACCAGATTATTCGCGGCGTGCTGGGCAGTATTATGGGTGGCAGGAAGAAGTAAGGAGCTTATGGATAAAGAACGTGAACTGAGGCAGGCAAAGCGCCTGCCGCTGCTGTTACTGGGGGGCGCGGCGCTGCTGTTTATCGCCACGCTGATCTGGCCGCTGTACTACCCATCGAACCTGTGGATTAGCGGGCTGAAGGCGGTGGCCGAAGCGTCGATGGTGGGCGCGCTGGCGGACTGGTTCGCGGTCAGCGCGCTGTTCCGCCGGGTGCCGATCCCGCTGGTCGGTCGCCACACGGCGATCATTCCGCGCAACAAGGATCGCATCGCCGATAATCTCGCGCTGTTCGTGCAGGATAAATTCCTCAACACCGGTTCGCTGCTGGAGCTGATCCGCCGCCACGATCCGGCACGGATCGTGGCCGAATGGCTGAGTAAAGCGGAAAACGCCGCGCGGCTCAGCGGCTACCTGCTCAAGCTGGTGCGCGGCTTCCTCGATCTGGCCGACGATCGGCGCATTCAGCAGTTTATGCGTCAGGCGATTCATAAGGCGATCGACAAGGTGGATCTCAGCCAGTCGTCGGCGCTGATCCTGGAAAGCCTGACCAAAAATAACCGCCACCAGCAGTTGCTGGATGACGCCCTCGCCCAGGTGTTACAGCTGATCAACCGCCCCGGTACCCACGAATTTATCGCCCTGCAGGTGGTGCGCTGGCTGAAGCGCGAGCATCCGCTGAAGGAAAAAGTGCTGCCCAGCGAGTGGCTGGGGGAAAAGAGCGCCGATCTGGCGGCCAGCGCGGTGCAGTCGATTCTCAACGAGATCGAAAACGATCCCACCCACGCGCTGCGCCAGGGCTTTAACCGCGCGGTGCAGCGGCTGATCGTGCGGCTGAAAACCGATCCGGAAATGGCGCAGAAGGCCGAAGAGGTAAAGCGCTATCTGAAAGAGGACGAGGCGCTGAACGGCTATATCGCCCAGCTGTGGGGCGATCTGCGCGGCTGGCTGAAGGAGGATCTCAGCCGCGAGGACTCCCGCCTGCACGCGAAGGTCAGCGCCGCCGGGCAGTGGTTCGGCGAAACTCTGATGCAGGATGCCACCCTGCGAAGCTCCCTGAACCAGCATCTGGAAGAGGCGGCGGCGGGCGTGGCGCCGGAGTTCTCCGACTTCCTCAGCCGCCATATCAGCGATACGGTCAAAAGCTGGGACGCGGCCGATATGTCCCATCAGGTGGAGCTGAATATCGGCCGCGATTTACAACGCATCCGCATTAACGGCACGCTGGTCGGCGGTGCAATCGGGCTGCTGCTCTATCTGCTGTCGCTGATCCCACGGCTGATCTAGCCCGCGCATAAAGCAGCACCGGGTTCGCTGGCAGCGCTCATTCGCCTGTCAGCAAAACAGCAGGCTTAACAGGACCACGCTGCTTCAATCCACGCTTCCACCGGGTCTTTTTCGCAACGGCAGGCGTGGCCGATGCACGCCGCTATGTGCCATTCAGCTGTGCCGGGCAATCTGCTGCTGACTGTACTCCGCGCTGTAGAGGAACGGGGTGTGCAGCCCGCCGTCCAGGTGGGTAAACGGCACCAGCGCTCCGTTATCGTCAAACAGGTGGATCTGCGCGGGATCGATGGACAGCTCGACGAAATCCCCCGGCTGGCTGACGCGCCCCGGCGTCAGGCGCGCGGTCAGTTCCTGCTCCTCCACGCGGCACAGCGCCAGCGTATCCGAGCCCAGCGGCTCAATCACATCGGCCAGCGCCGGTAGCGGAATGCGCTCGCTGCGTACGCCAAAGCGCGGCGGCTCCAGATGTTCCGGGCGAATGCCCATCAGCAGCCGGGTGCCGTGCTCCGCCTCAACCGAGCGCAGCGGGATCTCGCAGCGGCCAAACTTCAGCACCGGCCCGCCGGTCAGCTGCTGCACTTCCACTTCCAGCATGTTCATCTGCGGCGATCCGATAAATTCGGCGACAAACTTGTTCACCGGGTGGTTATACACCTCCATCGGCGTGCCCACCTGTTCGATGCGCCCCTCGCGCAGGATCACCACCCGGTCCGCCAGCGTCATCGCCTCCACCTGATCGTGGGTTACGTAGATGGTGGTGGTTTTCAGCAGCGCGTGCAGCCGCTTAATCTGAATACGCATATCCACGCGCAGCTTGGCGTCCAGGTTGGAAAGCGGCTCATCGAACAGGAAGGCGCGCGGGCGGCGGATAATCGCCCTGCCCATCGCCACGCGCTGCCGCTGGCCGCCGGAGAGCTGGCCAGGTTTACGCGCCAGCAGATGGCTCAGCTGCAGCATTTTAGCGATCTCTTCCACCCGCTGGCGGGTATCTTCACGATCGTTGTTTTTCATTTTCAGGCCGAAAGCAATGTTCTCCGCGATGGTCATATGCGGATAGAGCGCGTAGTCCTGGAACACCATGGCGATCTCCCTTTCGCTCGGTTCCAGGTGGTTCACCACCTCATCGCCGATGCGCAGCAGGCCGCCGGAGATCTCCTCCAACCCGGCGATCATCCGCAGCAGGGTGCTTTTGCCGCAGCCGGACGGGCCGACAAAGGCGACGAATTCACCGTCTTCGATATGCAGATCGATACCGTGGATGGCCTGAATATGCTCGTAACGCTTGGTAATTTTTTCCAGTGAAATCAATGCCATGGTTGTTGCCTCATCGTTCCAGGTCATGGCCGGGATACCGCAGACTTCCAGACGACCATGCAGAGTTTAGGTAAGTCATCTCCCGATTTTTATTTTTCCGGGTCGATCACATTTTCAGAACCGTACATTGCATGTTTTTTGTTCGTAAGTATAAATATCGTTATCGATAACGTTAAACAAGTGTTAATAAAAAATGGCGATTGAAACTTTTAACCTGAGCACACTTCCTGGAAAAATCAGCGATATCGGCCGCCGCAGCAGCGCGCTGTTCGAGCTGTTGCAGCAGCAGATCGTGCTCGGCATCCTGCCGCCGATGTCGGTGGTGCTGGAGCTGGATCTGGCGCAGCGCTTTGGCTACAGCCAGAGCACGGTGCGCGAAGCGCTGCTGGCGCTCCAGCAGGAAGGTCTGGTTCATCGTCAGCCGCACCGGGGAACACAAATCTCGCCCTGCACCGAACAGGAAGCGATAGAAATGATCCACATCCGCCACGATATTGAGTGCCGCGCCGTATCGCGCGTGCTGGAGCTGACGGCGGACGCCCGCGCCCAGCTGCGCACCCTGCTGCTGAAGGATATCGAGGCGATGATCGCCGCCGCCCGCGCCGGGGATGAATACCTGCTCTCCTGCTACGACCGCGCATTCCACCTGCGGCTTTACAGCTGCGCGCAGCTGCCCAACGTGGAGCCGATCCTCAAGCGCTGCCTGGTGCACAACCATCGTTATAAAATTCTGCACTGCGGCGGCGGCGACACCTCGCGGCTGCTGGACAGCGCCGAACGCCACCACCTGCTGATCGACGCCATCGACGGCGGGGACAGCGCGGCGCTGGTCGCCTGCCTGTCGCACCATATTCGCACAGCCGTTGATTTCGGGCCGGACCTGACCCAGCCGGACGCGGGGAAAATGCTATGAGCCTGAGCGGTGTACCTTCAGCGGAGATGAGCGCGCTGCTGCGAGAACTCCAGCAGGAAGATGCCGGGCTGCCGGACCCGACCACGCTCTCCCCCGCCGAGGGCCGGGCGCAGGCGGAGCGCGGCAACCGGCGCTGGAATCAGCAGCTGCCGCCGATGGCGCAGGTGACGCCGTTTACGCTGCAGGAAGCCGGGAAACCGACGATTACCGGTACGCTGTACACCCCGGAAAACGCCGGGCCTGGGGCGATCGTCTACGTTCACGGCGGCGGCTGGGCGTTTTGCAGCGCCGCCAGTCACCAGCGCAGTGCGCGGGTGCTGGCCGTCGAAAGCGGCGTGCCGGTGCTGCTGTTTGATTATCGCCTGGCCCCGGAACACCCTTATCCCGCCGGGCTGGAGGACACGCAGCGCCTGTGGCAGCAGCTCAGCAGCGGCAAGCTGTTCCCGCATCTGGACCGCCAGCGTCTGGGGCTGGCCGGAGACAGCGCCGGGGCCAATCTGGCCGTGGCGCTGATGCTCTCACTGCCGGAAGACGCCGTTCGCCCCTGCTGCGGCCTGCTGTTTTACGGCGTGTACGGCGCGGATTTTACCACCGCCTCTTACCAGCAGTTCGCCAGCGGCCCCGGTCTGACCCGCGAGAAAATGCAGCGCTACTGGCACTGGTATCAACCGGATACGGAGGCGCGCCAGCAGCCGCTGATTGCCCCGCTGCACGCCAGCGATGCGGCGCTGAAGGCGCTGCCGCCGCTGTGGCTGAATGCGGCAGAAATCGATCCGCTGTGTAGCGACAGCGAGCTGTTCGCCGCCCGCCTGCACGCGCTGGGACGAGACGATCGCCTGAGCATCGTCCCCGGCGTGGTCCACGGTTTTATGCAGATGACCCTGCGCCTGCCTGCGGCAGTGACGGCACACAAGGAGGCGGCCCATGCCTGGCATCACCTGACGCGATAAATCGCGACTGAACCCTACAGCTATCCTGCAAACTTATAAAATAATCAGGAGCACAAGAAATGAAACGAGTAATGTCATCGCTGACGTTAGCGGCCTCCCTTTGCCTGTCGGCTACCGCCAGCCAGGCCGCCACCGTCCACTACTGGTATCACCTGGATAATGCCGACAACACCATGTCGGATTTAATTAGCAAATTCGAAAAAGCCAACCCGGGAATTAAGATCGACGCGGAGAATATTCCGTGGAACAGCTATTACGATAATCTTTATACCTCGCTGGTGGGCGGCAACGCGCCGGATGCCGCGATGGTGAAAAGCTTCGCCCTGCCGCGCCTGCACGAGATGGAAGCCCTGGAACCGCTGGATGACTACATCAATAAATGGTCCGGCAAAGGCGACCTGTTGGAAAATACGGTGGATATCGCCCGTGGCGGCATGGATAAACAGTATTACCTGCCGGTGCAATATATCGTCTCCTACCTCTATTACCGCACCGACTATTTCGAGAAGGCCGGACTGACGCCGCCAAAAACCTGTGATGAGTTTTATGCCGATATTAAGAAATTAACTCAGGACACGAACGGCGACGGCAAAACCGATATTTACGGCTTTGGATTCCGCGGCGGCGTCGGCGGCCAGGATATGTGGGCACCGCTGGTGATGCCGGCCGGTGGCGAATTCAGCAAGGGCGGGCTGACCAAACCGGCCGTGCTACAGGCCAGCCAGCGTATTGTCGATGCCTACAAGGCCGGTGAGTTCCCACCTTCCGCCACCACCGACGGCTTTAAGGACATTATCGGCGCGTTTAAAGCGGGCAAAACCGCGATGACCATCCACCATATCGGCTCGGCCAACGATCTGGTGGCGGTGCTGGGCGATAAAGTCTCCGCCGTGCCGCTGCCTGCGTGTAATGAAAAACGCTGGGCACCGATCGCCGTGGAATCTAACGCCATCTTCGCTACCGCCGCCGACAAAGAGGCGACGTGGAAGTGGATCGCCTTCCTCTCCAGCCACGAAAACAACGCGCAGTTTAACCGCGCCACCGGGCAGCTGCCGGTGACCAAAAGCGACACCAAAACGTGGAAAACCCATCCGCAGCGCTTTATCGACGCCACCGTCAATTCGCTGCCGGACGCCCACGACTACCCGAATACGCCGCAGCTCTCTGACTTCATCAACACCGTCTGGCCGGTCAACATGCAGCAGGCGATGCTGGGGCAGATCACCGTTGAGCAGATGAACCGCAAAATCGAATCCCTGTTCAGCCCGCAGTAATAAGGGCCGAACTGCCACTTTGAGGTGTGATTATGGTGATGGAAAATTCTCTCGCCCCGCCCCGGCTGCGCCGTACCGGGCTGGCCAGGCGCGTGCTGCCCTATGCGCTGCTCTCTCCCGCTGTGCTGGTGACGCTGGCAATTGTCTTCCTGCCGATGGTGCAGGCCGCGTGGATGAGCTTTCATGATTACGTGTTGTGGAAGCCAAAGGCGTTTACGTTCAGCGGGTTGAATAACTGGTACAAGATGTTTGCCGACGAGGTGTTCTGGACCTCACTGAAACACACGGCGATCTGGATCGGCGTGACCATTCCCGCCCAGCTGCTGCTGGGACTGGTTACCGCGCTGTTGCTTAACCAGCAGTTTTTCTGGCGGCCGCTGGCCCGTGCGCTGATCATCATTCCGTGGGCGCTGCCCAGCGTGGTGATTGCGCTGATGTGGGCGTGGATCTACGATCCGAACTACGGCGTGCTGAACGACTTCCTGCTGCGCATGAAGCTGATCACCACGTCGATCGGCTGGCTGTCGAACCCGGACACCGCGCTGTATGCGGTGATCCTGACGCTGACCTGGCAGGGCTTCCCGTTCTTCACGGTGATGATCCTCGCCGCGCTTCAGTCGATTCCGCAGAGCTATTATGAAGCCGCTTCGCTGGACGGGGCCGGGCGCTGGAAGCAGTTCTGGCACATCACCCTGCCGGGGATCTCCGGCGTGCTGCTGACCGCCGTGCTGCTGCGCATTATCTGGGTGGCTAACTCGATCGATGTGATCTTCGTGATGACCGGCGGCGGCCCCGGCTATTCCACCTACACCCTGCCGCTCTATTCGTTTATCAAAGCGCGCACCAATCTGGACTTCGGCTACGGCTCGGCGCTGGCGGTCAGCTTCACCCTGATGCTGCTGGTTCTGGTCGTGATCTACCTGCGCCGCACCATGCGGAGGGTTGCATAATGGTAATTAACAAATCTCTGCCCAGGCGTTTGCTGACAATACATCTGCCGATGCTGGCGATCCTCGCCTTCACGCTCGGCCCCTATATCTGGATGTTCTTCACCGCCATCACGCCAAAAGAGCGGTTGTTTACCACCGGACCGGGTATCAGCCATCCGACGTTTGAGAACTTCACTAACCTGTTTGCCCGCGTCGGTTTTCTGGAAAACATGATGCACAGCGCCATCGTGGCGAGCGGCACCGTGGTGCTCGGCCTGCTGTTGAGTATCCCGGCGGCGTATGCCTTCTCGCGCTTTAACTTTCGCGGCAAGCGGGTGCTGCTGATGCAGTTCCTGGTGATCAATATGTTTCCGGTGGTGCTGCTGATCCTGCCGCTGTTTGTGCTGATGAAGCAGATCGGCCTGCTGGACTCGCATCTGGGGCTGATTATCGCCAACTCCACCGTCGCCATCCCGTTCTCTATCTGGATGATGACCAGCTACATCAACGGCATTCCGAAATCGGTGGATGAAGCGGCGATGACCGACGGCTGTAGCCGCCTGCAGGCGATGTGGAAAGTGGTGCTACCGCTCTGCACGCCGGGCGTGGTCGCCACCGGTATCTACATCTTTATCACCGCCTGGAACGAGTATCTCTACGCCCTGACCCTCGGCGGGCGCAACGTCAAAACCATTACCGTCGCCATTCAAAAGCTGATCGGCGAATACCAGATCGAATGGGGACTGCTCAGCGCGGGCGGCATTATCGGTGCCCTGCCCGCCACCGTGCTGTTCCTTATCGTACAAAAACGTTTAATCAGTGGCATGACACAAGGCGCAGTCAAAGGCTGACGGCGCAGGAGGATGTAATGAATAACCCGGTTGGCATTATTTCAATGCAGTTTGTTCGTCCGTTTTTAAGCAAGGATCTGTCGCTGTTCAGCCATATCCGCGAGCTGGGCTTCGATTTTATCGAGCTGCTGGTTCCCGAGCCGGAAGACCAGCTTAATCTGCACGAGGTGCGCCAGGCGGTGGCCGACAGCGGGCTGGGCGTGGTGCTGGCGGCCAGGGTCAATATGCAGCGCAGCATCGCCAGTGAAAACGCCGCCGCGCGCCAGGGCGGTATCGACTACCTGCGCTACTGCATCGACAGCGCCGCGCAGCTGGGGGCCACCATCGTTGGCGGCCCGCTGTACGGTGAACCGCTGGTGTTCGCCGGGCGTGCGCCCACCCCGGCCGATGATGCGCAGATTGCCCGCCGCCTTGAAGCCACCGTCAGCGCCCTGCGCCAGGTGGCCCCGCAGGCCGCAGACGGCGGCGTGGCGCTGGCGCTGGAGCCGCTGAACCGTTTTGAAACCGATATCGTCTGCTCCGTGGCGCAGGGGATTGAGGTGGTGGACGCCGTTGACCATCCGGCGCTGGGGCTGCTGCTGGATACCTTCCATATGAATATGGAAGAGAGCAGCCTGCCGGGGGCGATCCGCGCTGCCGGTTCGCGCATTGTCCACTTCCAGGCCAATGAAAATCATCGCGGCTTCCCCGGCACCGGCCACGTCAACTGGGCCGAGGTGATGCGCGCCCTGCACGACGTCGACTATCGCGGCCCGGTGTCGCTGGAACCGTTCCGCCGCGACGACTGGCGGGTCGGTCTGCCGATAGCCCACTGGCGCGCGCCGCATGAAGATGAATCAGAAAAATTACGCGCCGGGCTGGCGCTGGTGAAATCCTCTTTAACCTTTGCAGGAGTGGCCGGATGAGTTTAACCATTGGCTGGGTCGGCTGCGGCCGACACGCAACGCAGATGCTGCTGCCGCAGCTGGCACCGAACAACGTGACTCTGGGCGCAGTCTGCGACCTGAATCCACAGGCCGCGCAGGACGTGGCCCGCCACTACGGCGTCTCGGCGGTTTACAGCGATTTTCAACAGCTGCTGGCGCACCCGGGGCTGGATGCTATCGGCATGGCGGTGGGTCCGCAGCAGCACGAGGAGTTTGCCATTGCGGCGCTGAAGCGCGGGCTGCCGGTGTTTATTGAGAAGCCGCCGGGCGGCAGCGCCGAGGGCGCGCAGGCGATTGCCGCTGCCTCCCGCAGTACCGGCGTGGCGGCCTACGTCGGCTTTATGAAGCGCTATTCTACTGGCAACAAGATTGCCAGAAACGTACTGCGCAGCGGCGACTTCGGCGACGTGCTCGGCTTCCAGGGTAACTATATGACCGCGCCGGGCTACTTTACCGGTGCGGTGGACTACACCAGTTTCTACCTGCATCACTGCGTGCATTATATGGATCTGATGCCGTGGCTGGTCGGCGCGGAAATCGTTGATTTGCAGGCAAGAGCGCTGGAGCATCGCCCCGGCCATCTGCTGGCGCATCTGAATATGGCCTTTGCCAACGGCGCGATCGGTACGCTGGTGATGGGCACCGTGCAGTCGCGCGGCACGCCGATGGAAAACATCACCGTGATGGGCAACCACCAGCGCATTGAGGTGGATAACGTGATTAACGTCGCCTGGCACCGCGACCCGCCGTTTAAGGCCGAGGATGAGCTGGCGCGGCTGGATAACGCCAGCGATACCCTGTGCTGGACGCCGAACTTTACCGCCGCCGCCAATGAGGATCATAAGGGCTACCACGCGCTGCTGCGCGATGTGTTCCGCGGGATGAAGGGCGAGAGCAGCCAGGCACCGACCATTGAGGACGGCGTGCGCGCAATGCAGAATCTGGAGCGGATGATCGCCGCGATTAATCAGCAGCTGCGGCAGAAATAGCGGGGGCTGAGACTGGATCAAGAGCGGACGATCGCCGCCATAATCAGCCGTTGCGGCAGAGTTAGCCGGGGCAGGAGCTGAGGCCGGAACTGGAACTGGAACTGGAACAGTCTGTAAACGAGAAACGAGAAGGGCCGGAAATACCGGCCCTTCTTTGTCACACAATATCTACGCCAGCACTATCGCCGCTTCAGCAGCAGGAACACGCTGACCGCAAAGAACGCGGCACTTGGCAGCAGCGCGCCCAGCAGCGGCGGAATATGGTAAACCAGGCTTAACGGACCAAAAATCTGGTCCAGCACGTAGAACAGGAAGCCGAAGCTAATCCCCACCACCACGCGAAAGCCCATCGACACGCTGCGCAGCGGGCCGAAGATAAACGACAGCGCCATCAGCATCATCACCGCCACCGACAGCGGCTGGAAGATTTTGCTCCACATATTCAGCTGATAGCGGCCGGGCGTCTGCCCGCTCTGCTCAAGGTATTTGGTGTAGTTATACAGGCCACGGATCGACAGCGCTTCCGGGTCCAGCGCCACCACGCCCAGCTTGTCCGGCGTCAGCGAGGTTTTCCACTCGCCGCTCAACGTCTGGCTGCCCTTCACCTGTTCCGGATCGGTCAGGTCCGACTGGTCAACCTGCGCCAGCTCCCACACCTTTTTCTCGGCGTTGTATTTCGCCGAGGCCGCATAGCGCACCGACTGTAGCCGACGATCGTGGTTAAAGCTGTAAATACTGATCCCGGCCAGCTGGTTATCATCGCGAATACGCTCGATAAAAATAAAGTTATCGCCGTCTTTCGCCCACAGCCCGCCCTGCGTGGAGAGCAGCGAGCCGCCCACCAGCTGCTGAGCGCGGTAGTTACGCGCCATCTGCTCGCCCTGCGGCGCAACAAATTCACCGATGGCCATGGTCAGCAGCACCAGCGGAATCGCCGTTTTCATCACCGAAGCGGCAATTTGCAGGCGGGTAAAGCCGGATGCCTGCATCACCACCAGCTCGCTGCGCTGGGCCAGCGTACCCAGGCCCAGCAGCGCACCTAGCAGCGCCGCCATCGGGAAGAAGATCTCGATATCTTTCGGCACGCTGAGCATGGTATACAGCCAGGCCCCGGCGGCGGTGTATTCGCCCTGCCCGGTTTTGCGCAGCTGATCGACAAATTTGATGATGCCGGAGAGCGACACCAGCATAAACAGCGTCGCCATGATGGTGTTGAATATCGTTTTACCGATATAGCGGTCAAGAACGCCAAACATCAGACTGTGCCTCTCTTGTTAAACCGCGCGCGCAGACGACGCATCGGCACCGTATCCCACATATTCAGCAGCACAGCCAGGCCCAGATAGCCCAGGTTAACCGCCCACATCCAGACGGCCGGATCGATGCGGCCTTTGCTACCGCTGGAGCGCAGGGAGCTTTGCAGCAGGAAGAACACCAGATACAGCAGCATGGCGGGCAGCATCGACAGCACGCGCCCCTGACGCGGGTTGACCACGCTAAGCGGCACCACCATCAGCGCCATCACCAGCACCGAGAAGATCAGCGTCAGACGCCAGTGCAGCTCGCTGCGGAAATCGGCTTTATCCGACTGCCACAAGGCTAACAGCGAGGCCTGTTCCGAATCGTTCGGGTCCAGCGTGACCGTCTGATGGCCGACGATGGCCTGATAGTTTTTGAAATCGGTAATGCGGAAATCACGCAGCATGGCGGTGCCCTCAAAGCGGGTACCGTTGTCCAGCGTCACCACCTGGGAGCCGTCCGCGCGCTGATTCATATGACCATGATCGGCCACCACCACCGACGGGCGGGCATTGCCTTTCGGCCGCAGCTGCGCGAGAAAAACGCTGTCAAAGCTGTTGCCTTTCACGTTTTCAATAAACAGCACCGACTGGCCGTCGGAGGACTGCTGGAACTGCCCCGCCGCCAGGGCTGCCGCACCGGGGTTGGCCTTGGCGTTCTGCATCACTTCGTTCTGATGGCGCGATGACCAGGGGCCAAGCCAGCCGACGTTTACCGCCGCCAGTAGCGCAGTAAACAGCATCAGCACCATCGCCGCTTTGACCAGCACGTTTTTGCCCAAACCGCAGGCGTGCATCACGGTGATTTCACTCTCGGTGTATAACCGGCCAAGCGTCATCAAAATGGCTAAAAACAGGCTCAGTGGCAGGATAAGTTGTGCCATTTCCGGCACGCCAAGGCCCAATAATGTCAGTACTAAATTTGTTGGGATTTCGCCATCAACCGCGGCTCCTAAAATCCTGACTAACTTCTGGCAAAAGAAGATCAGCAGCAGGATGAACAGGATTGCCAGCTGGCTTTTGAGCATTTCCCGAACCAGATATCTAATGATGATCACGCTGAATACGCCTGTGAAAACTTGTCTTTTTGCAGGAAAATCGCTAGTTTCATCGCTTATACGCCATTTTTTCTCATCAATGGCCCTGTCATAGCTAAAATAGTATGGCAATAAATCGCGTTCTGGTGATGAAAAAACAAAAAATTATCACCGAAACTCAATCTGACGTTCGTGACTAAACGACGTTTACGCAACGGCACATTTCGTTACGCAAGCGACATATACTAGCCGCAGCAAGCGCCGTTGTCTTTAAGATTCAGGAGAGTGCATGGAGTTCAGTGTAAAAAGCGGTAGCCCGGAAAAACAGCGCAGTGCCTGTATTGTGGTGGGCGTATTTGAACCGCGCCGGCTGTCACCGATTGCTGAACAGCTGGATAAAATCAGCGATGGCTACATCAGCGCCCTGCTGCGCCGTGGTGAACTGGAAGGGAAAGTGGGGCAGACGTTGCTGCTGCACCATGTGCCAAACATTCTCTCTGAGCGTATTTTGCTGATTGGCTGCGGCAAAGAGCGGGAGCTCGACGAGCGCCAGTACAAGCAGGTCATTCAGAAAACCATCAACACCCTGAACGACACCGGTTCAATGGAAGCCGTTTGCTTCCTCACCGAGCTGCACGTTAAAGGGCGCAACACCTACTGGAAAGTGCGCCAGGCGGTTGAAACCTCGAAAGAGACGCTCTACAGCTTCGATCAGCTGAAAAGCAATAAGATTGAGCCGCGTCGCCCGCTGCGCAAGCTGGTATTCAATGTGCCAACCCGCCGCGAGCTGACCAGCGGCGAGCGCGCAATCCAGCACGGTCTGGCGGTTGCTGCCGGCGTGAAGGCGGCGAAAGACCTCGGCAATATGCCACCGAATATCTGTAACGCGGCTTACCTTGCCTCGCAGGCGCGTCAGCTGGCGGATGCCTACAGCAAAAACATCACCACCCGCGTCATCGGCGAACAGCAGATGAAAGAGCTGGGGATGAATGCCTACCTTGCCGTCGGTGCCGGGTCGCAGAATGAATCGCTGATGTCGGTTATCGAGTACAAAGGCAACCCGGATGCGGAAGCGCGCCCGATCGTGCTGGTCGGCAAAGGCGTTACCTTCGATACCGGCGGCATCTCGCTGAAGCCGGGCGAAGCGATGGATGAAATGAAGTACGATATGTGCGGCGCGGCCTCGGTGTACGGCGTGATGCGCATGGTCGCTGAACTGAATCTGCCGCTGAACGTGGTGGGTGTGCTGGCGGGCTGTGAAAACATGCCCGGTGGCCGCGCCTATCGTCCGGGCGACGTGCTGACCACCATGTCCGGCCAGACGGTAGAAGTGCTGAATACCGACGCCGAAGGCCGTCTGGTGCTGTGCGATGCGCTGACCTACGTTGAGCGCTTCGAACCGGAAGTGGTGATCGACGTGGCGACGCTGACCGGGGCCTGCGTCATTGCGCTGGGCCACCATATCAGCGGCCTGCTGTCGAACCATAATCCGCTGGCGCACGAGCTGATCAGCGCGTCTGAACAGGCCGGTGACCGCGCGTGGCGTCTGCCGATGGCCGACGAGTACCAGGAGCAGCTGGACTCCAACTTTGCCGATATGGCAAACATTGGTGGCCGTCCAGGCGGAGCGATTACCGCCGCCTGCTTCCTGGCGCGCTTTGCCCGTAAGTACAACTGGGCACACCTCGACGTTGCCGGAACCGCATGGCGCTCCGGTAAAGCGAAAGGCGCAACCGGTCGCCCTGTCGCGCTGCTGTCTCAGTTCCTGCTTAACCGCGCCGGTCTGAACGGCGACGATTAACAGCATCGAGCGGGAAGCGATACGGCTTCCCGCCGGGGCGGAGACACACTTCGCCCGCGGCTGATGACATAACCCTGCAATGGCGGACTCCAATCCGCCGTTGCTGTTTTTTCTCCAACCAGGCCTGATGCATGAAAAACGCAACGTTCTATCTGCTGGAAACCGATACGCCGGTCGGCGGGCTGAGCGCGCAGGAAGCGCTGGTCTGCGATCTGGCGGAGGCCCGCTGGCGTGACGGCAAACGCGTGCTGATAGCCTGTGAAGACGAAGCGCAGGCTATCCGGCTGGACGAGGCCCTGTGGCAACGCCCCGCCAGCGCCTTTGTGCCGCATAATCTGGCCGGTGAGGGCCCGAAATACGGCGCGCCGGTCGAACTGGCCTGGCCGCAGCGCCGGGGCAATGCACCGCGCGATCTGCTGATCAGCCTGCTGCCGCAGTTTGCAGATTTTGCCACCGCTTTCTATGAAGTGATAGACTTCGTACCCTATGAAGAATCTTTGAAACAGCTGGCGCGCGATCGCTACAAAGTGTATCGCAGCGTTGGATTCCACTTGAATACGGCAACGCCGCCCTTGCCACCAACGACATAGCAGAACATGGAAAAGACATATAACCCGCAAGATATCGAGCAGCCGCTTTACGAGCACTGGGAAAAGCAGGGCTACTTCAAACCAAATGGCGATACCAGCCAGGAAAGCTTCTGCATCATGATCCCGCCGCCGAACGTCACCGGTAGCTTGCATATGGGTCACGCCTTCCAGCAGACCATTATGGACACCATGATCCGCTACCAGCGTATGCAGGGGAAAAACACCCTGTGGCAGGCGGGGACCGACCATGCCGGTATCGCTACTCAGATGGTAGTTGAGCGCAAAATCGCTGCCGAAGAAGGTAAAACCCGTCAGGACTACGGCCGTGACGCGTTTATCGAAAAAATCTGGCAGTGGAAGGAAGAGTCCGGCGGCACCATCACCCGCCAGATGCGCCGCCTCGGCAACTCGGTTGACTGGGAGCGCGAGCGCTTCACCATGGATGAAGGCCTGTCCAACGCGGTGAAAGAAGTGTTTGTGCGCCTGCATAAAGAGAACCTGATCTACCGCGGCAAGCGCCTGGTCAACTGGGATCCTAAACTGCGTACCGCCATCTCCGATCTGGAAGTGGAGAACCGCGAATCCAAAGGGTCAATGTGGCACCTGCGCTACCCGCTGGCCGACGGGGTGAAAACCGCCGACGGTAAAGACTATCTGGTCGTCGCTACCACCCGCCCGGAAACCGTGCTCGGTGATACCGGCGTGGCCGTGAACCCGGAAGATCCGCGCTATAAAGATCTGATCGGCAAGTTCCTGGTGCTGCCGCTGGTTAACCGCCGTATTCCAATCGTTGGCGATGAACACGCCGATATGGAAAAAGGCACCGGCTGCGTGAAGATCACCCCGGCGCACGACTTTAACGACTACGAAGTGGGCCGCCGCCACAAGTTGCCGATGATCAACATCCTGACCTTCGACGGTGATATCCGCGAATCCGCTCAGGTGTTTGATACCAACGGCGAAGAGTGCGACGACCACGGCACAGAGATCCCGCAGGCGTTCCAGAAGCTGGAGCGCTTTGCCGCGCGTAAAGCCATTGTGGCCGCCATGGACGAGCTGGGCCTGCTGGATGAAATCAAACCTCACGATCTGACCGTACCTTACGGCGATCGCGGCGGCGTGGTCATCGAGCCAATGCTGACCGACCAGTGGTACGTGCGTACCGCACCGCTGGCGAAAGTCGCGGTAGAAGCGGTAGAAAACGGCGATATCCAGTTCGTACCTAAGCAGTATGAAAACATGTACTTCTCGTGGATGCGTGATATCCAGGACTGGTGCATCTCCCGTCAGCTGTGGTGGGGCCACCGCATTCCGGCCTGGTACGATGCTGAAGGCAACGTCTATGTGGCACGTAACGAAGCGGAAGCGCGCGCGGAAAACAACATCGCCGACGACGTGGTGCTGACCCAGGACGAAGACGTACTGGATACCTGGTTCTCTTCCGGTCTGTGGACCTTCTCTACCCTCGGCTGGCCGGAGAATACCGAAGCGCTGCGCACCTTCCACCCGACCAGCGTGCTGGTCAGCGGCTTCGACATTATCTTCTTCTGGATTGCGCGCATGATCATGCTGACCATGCACTTCATCAAAGACGAAGACGGCAAGCCGCAGGTTCCATTCAAAACCGTGTATATGACCGGCCTGATCCGCGATGACGAAGGGCAGAAGATGTCCAAGTCGAAGGGTAACGTTATCGATCCGCTGGATATGGTTGACGGTATTTCGCTGGAAGACCTGCTGGAAAAACGTACCGGCAATATGATGCAGCCGCAGCTGGCGGAGAAAATCCGCAAGCGCACCGAGAAGCAGTTCCCGAACGGCATTGAGCCACACGGCACCGATGCCCTGCGCTTTACTCTGGCGGCGCTGGCCTCGACCGGTCGCGACATCAACTGGGATATGAAGCGCCTGGAAGGCTACCGCAACTTCTGTAACAAGCTGTGGAACGCCAGCCGCTTTGTACTGATGAACACCGAAGAGCACGATTGCGGCTTCAACGGCGGCGAACTGGAGCTGTCGCTGGCGGATCGCTGGATACTGGCTGAGTTTAATCAGACGGTGAAAGCCTACCGTGACGCGCTGGACAGCTATCGCTTTGATATCGCTGCCGGTATTCTGTACGAGTTCACCTGGAACCAGTTCTGCGACTGGTATCTGGAGCTGGCTAAGCCGGTGATGAACGGCGGTACTGAAGCCCAGCTGCGCGGCACGCGTAATACGCTGGTGACGGTGCTGGAAGCCCTGCTGCGCCTGGCGCATCCGATTATTCCATTCATTACCGAAACCATCTGGCAGCGTGTGAAAGTGCTGAAGAACATCAGCGACGACACCATTATGCTGCAGCCGATGCCGGAGTTTGACGCGGCTCGCGTGGATGAGGTGGCGATGGCGGATACCGAGTGGCTGAAGCAGGCGATTGTCGCGGTGCGTAATATTCGCAACGAGATGAACATCTCTCCGGCCAAGCCGCTGGATGTGCTGCTGCGCGGTGCCAGCGATGATGCGGCTCGCCGCGTGAACGAAAACCACAACTTCCTGAAGACGCTGGCGCGTCTGGATAAGCTGGAGCTGCTGGCAGCCGGTGATAAAGGTCCGGTGTCGGTGACCAAGCTGGTTGACGGTGCCGAGCTGCTGATCCCGATGGCCGAACTGGTGGATAAAAACGCCGAGCTGGAGCGTCTGGCGAAGGAAGTGGGCAAGATTGACGTTGAGATGGAGAAGATTACCGCCAAGCTGGGTAACGAAGGTTTTGTTGCCCGCGCGCCGGAAGCGGTTGTCGCCAAGGAGCGCGAGCGTCTGGCTGACTTCGAGCAGGCTAAGATCAAGCTGATCGAACAGCAGGGCGTGATTGCCGCACTGTAAGTTTTCTCAGCGAGTCTGATGATGAAAAACCGCCGTCTTTTGATGGCGGTTTTTTTTTGGCGTTTTACGGCTGCCGGAAGAGTGGTGATGCAGGCACGATTTTGGCAGCAAATGAGGCTGTGCGTTGAGGGAACACTCTCGGTTTAGCGGATGTGCTGGGTTTAGGAAGCTGCTGCAGGTTTGGGGAATGTGCGCCCGTCCCGGCGGTCTGCGGGCGGTCCTCGCGCCGTGCTTCGCACGATGCCTTCGGTTACGGCATCCGGCCTTTCGGACCGGACAGGAGCGGGCGTCCTGCCCGCGCCTGGCCTGGCGCCCGCATCCATGCTGTCGCCTCCGGGCCTGCTGCCTGCACCTCAGCGCTGCGGATTGCCCACCGGCCGCCGGGACGGGCCCACTTCATCCATCCTGCTGGCTTTTAAAGTACCGTTTAATAGCAAAAAACGGTTACCCCTCTACGCTTTCACTTCCGTAGTTGGAACATGGCCACTGAGTGTGAAAAGAAGTCTCATCACTCATCTCTTAGAATCTGAAAACGACAATGAAGTCACTCAGCGGTCGGGCAATCCGCAGCGCTGAGTACAGGGAGGAAGCCAGGATTCGCCAGCACGGACGCACACGCAAGCAGCCAGAGCCGCAATAATCGTTCCTGCAGCCTGCTCCTGAGCGACTAAGCGGGCGGGCTGTGCTCACGATCGGGCAATCCACAGCGCTGAGTGCAGAGAGGAAGCCAGGATTCGCCTGCATGGACGCAGGCGAAAGGCACAGCCGCGCAGGACGCGCGTCTGTGCCGATCCGTCCGGCTGACGAACGAAGCGAGGGGACCGCAAAGCGGCGCGAGGACCGACCCGACCGGGAGTACAGCCCGCCAGCCAGACACCGGAGCCTGTACCCTATTCCGCCGCCCGAATCACCTTAATTCGCTCCGGCATATCCGGGTGAGTGCTCATCCATTCTGGTAAACTCAGCCCGCGACTCTCCTTCTCGCCCGACTGCTGAAGCTGACCGTAAATTTCCGCCATCGCCGACAGCGACCGCCCCTGAGCCTTCATCTGCGCAATCGCATACGCATCCGCTTCCCGCTCCATGCCGCGCGAAAACTGCATCTGATGCACGAAAGCAGCCGACTGTAACAGCGTATCACTAATGCCGCTGACGTCACCGGTCAGCCACATATAGCTCAGCGATATCAGCGACGAACGCACCAGCATCCGCATCGGGTGGCGGTAATGATGATGGCCAATCTCATGCAGCATCACCGCCGCCAGCGCATCGTCGCTTTTCGCCATGCGCACCAGATCATCACTGACCACCAGCGTACCGTCCGCCAGCATAAAGGCGTTCGCGCCGCCGTCGAAATGCATAACCTTCAACCGCAGCGGAACCGCGTCCTGCTTCATCTCACCGGGAATAACACGGCTAAACAGACGATCCATGCGCTGCTGCTGCTCCGGCGTCAGTTTGCCGTCGCTAAAGCCGCTGCTCTGCAACAGCGTCAGAGTTTGCTGCCCCACCTGCCGCTCCACGTAAGCCGGCATATTTGAAGCCAGCGCGCTGCTGGCGGCAGGCAGGATGACCCAGACATACAGAGCGATAGCGGCCAGCGTCGCCAGCAGGGTCAGCCCGACGCCGCGACGATGACGCTCCAGACGATGAACCAGGCCAGGACGATGGCGCTGCTGCCACCACTGACGAAACGCCGCATCATCATCCGGCACAAAGCGCCCGCCGTCGGAAAAGCTCAGCGTCAGGGGGATGCTACCCAGCGCATCGGATACCGAAATCGCATTGAGTAACATAATCTGCTGCTGCCCGTTGCGGTCCAGTACCAGGTGCCGCTCATACAACGTGAGACGGGCAGCCTCGCGAGCTGCCCGTCCGGGAGATTGATAGTAGCCGTTAAGCTGCAAAATCAGATTCCCGCATTCAGATCGAAAGCAGAAACCACCTCTTCCGCCACCGCCGTACGGGTCGAATCGTGGTGGGCCATCACTTCATCCAGCGAAATATCGCCCTCCAGCTCGGTGCTGTTAGCCAGATAGCGCGCCAGGCGGATTTCAGCAATCGGGGCACCCAGTCCAAGGGTGAAGATCACGATCAGCGTGTTAGTCAGCGTCAGAGCCAGGAAAGCGCCCGTCGACAGCGTTGACTTCAGGCGCAGCTTATCGCCCAGCCGGGTCTGGCCGAAAACATAATTGCGTTGAGCCACCACTAAATAAGCTGAGGAGACTAAACCACCGAACAGAATGACCAGGAAGGTCAGGAAAATATTCAGCACGTTGCCGGCCATCATATTACCCAGCATCTCCGGATCGTTAACGCCCATTGCCGAAGCATAGATGATTGAGGCAAACAGAGAACCAATCAACAGGCCACCGATAATCAGGAACGGCAGCATAATCAGGAAGCTGATCAATACCATTTTAATAAATGTCTTTTTGCTCAGCTCGGCTTTAAACGACAGCTGACCAAATGCCATATTATTGATATACAGATCGTGATTCAGCGCAGCAACAGTCCCCTGTATTGCCGCCAGCCCCACCAGATACAGTACGAAGCAAATCACGCCGACGGTCATTGTGGTGCTGATATTACCGCTGGTCGCACCTGCCGCGCCGATCATGCCGACCACCAGTAACAGTGCAAAAACCATCAGCACCGGTGCCAGATACATCGTCCAGTATGCTCGACCAATACGGCAGTGGTAGTTAAAGCGTACACCGCGGAAGCTGCTCATCAGCGCGTTGTAGCGCCAGCTGCGGATTATGATCCACGGGATGAGCGCAAAGAAGGCCAGCATCGCTACCAGAGTCAGGGTCGGGGAGATAGAGGAAATAATAAAGAACAGTACCAGACCGATAAAAACAATAATACGGCCAATAAGCAGGTTGATTGGCCGGGCGTGATAATCAAAACGATCGCCAGCAATTTCAGTATTACCATAGAAATAGCGACGGCGGCGTACGGTGGCCCAGGCAGAATATATCCCTAACGTCACCATGGTCAGTAATGCATTGACTAACCAGATTGAGAAATATTCACCGGCGCGGCCGTGAAACAGAACCGGATGGCGCTGAGAATGCGAGGTATTGTTTTCCATTAGATTTTCTTCCTGAAAATAAGAGAGCTAAATAATAATTCAGAATATGAAAGCGGTATAACTGCCTGCTATTTAATCATGGTGCCGATGGCCAAACAATGGAATAGTTATCATTAAGATTAACCCTGGTATTGCCGGGAGATCACTCATCCGCGCATTGCATCATCGCCTCAGCAATGTTATTACACTTACCTGCTGCCGAACTGCTACGAGCCTGATTTATGACAACCGCGATTCAATCTACCCTGACTGTGCAAGTACGTCCGATTACGCTTGCTGATAATCCCCATATTGCTGCGGTGATCCGTACGGTTTCTGCTGAATTTGGTTTAACGGCGGATAAAGGCTATACGGTTTCCGACCCGAACCTCGATCGTTTGTATGAGCTGTACAGTGAGGCGAACAGCGCCTACTGGGTGGTAGAAGTGGAAGGTAAGGTGGTTGGCGGTGGCGGTTTGGCTCCGTTGCAGGGTGGTGATGCGGACGTTTGCGAATTGCAGAAGATGTATTTCCTGCCGGAGGCTCGCGGTCTTGGCGTGGCACGAAATCTGGCATTGCAGGCGCTGGAGTTTGGCCGTGAGCGTGGGTTTAAACGCTGCTATCTGGAAACCACCGCGTCACTGACGCGCGCGATTCGTCTGTATGAGCATCTTGGTTTTCAGCATATCGATGGCCCGATGGGCTATACCGGGCATGTGGATTGTGAAGTCACAATGCTGAAGGCGCTTTAATTTTACCTGAGTCGCCTGAACGCTGGTGCTTTCGCTGAATGGTGTTGATTAAGATTTGATGTTATTTGCCTGAGTCGCCTGAACTTTAGTGCTCTCGCTGACTGGTGGTGGCTTCGGTCGGGCGGGTCCTCGCGCCGCGTTGCGGTCCCTTCTCTTCGTTCGTCAGCCTGTCGGACCGCCACAGACTGGGCTTCCTGCCCAGACCGTGCCTTTCGCCCACGTCCGTGTGGGCGAATCCTGGCTTCCTCTCTCTGTTCAGCGCTGCGGATGCACCGACCGAAGCCACCGCCAGTCCGCTGATAACGTCTGCGTTGCATGAAAAACGGACACACCAACCAACAGCCCATCAGCAAATAAAGTCTGCGTTACTGGAAAAACGCGCACCCTGTGTGAAGGGAGAGCGGCCTCTGCGGCTGACTGACAATCCGAAGCGCTGAGGAGCAGGCTGTGGGACCGGAGAGACCAGCAGGGATGCTGGGCTCAGGCGCAGCGCGGGCAGGACGCCCGCTCTGCGCCGATCCGAAAGGCCCGCAGCCGAAGCCGAAGGCACCGCGAAGCGGCGCGAGGACCGTCCGGCAGCCGCAGAGGCCGCTCTCCGTATTCCCAGGCTAACCAGCTAACCAGCTAACCAGCTAACCAGCTAACCTGCGATAAATTAAAAATCCGGCATCCCGCTATGGAAACGCAGTTCGCTATCCGGCTCGCTGATTAAGCGGGCTTCGGTTTCACCAAACTTCCGTACCCGCGCGCTGATATCCTGCCCGGAAATCAGCGTCGCCAGCGCCAGATAATCCTGATAGTGGCGCGCTTCCGAACGCAGCAGCGAGACGTAGAAGGCCGACAGCTCGTCATCCAGATACGGCGCCAGGCTGGCAAAGCGCTCGCAGGAACGCGCTTCGATATAGGCGCTGCAAATCAGCTTATCCACCAGCGTCTGCGGCTCATAGGTGGCGACTTCTCGCAGCAGCCCTTTGGCATAGCGGCTGGCGGTAATTTTCGCATAGGGAATATTCCGCGCCTGCATAATCTCCAACACCTGATAAAAATGATGCAGCTCTTCTTTGATCAGCAGCACCATCTTATCCACCAGCTCGTCACCGTAGGGCGCTTCTTCGCGGGTAATAATGGTTTTAGACAGCGCCCGGTGCTGTTCAAGAAACGTCAGGTCGCTGTGCGAATTGTGGACAAAGTTTTCCCACGGCTTCAGCCACGCCAGCAGCGCATCGCCGCTGGCTTTATCGGCCACGTACTTACGGATCAGCCACATGGCGGTTTGTGCCGCTTTTAGCTCACAGACCAGATGATCGGTCAGCAGCAGGGCCAGATTTTGCGGTTTACGCGCTTCGTCGATCCACGCCTGCGGTGTGCGGCAAAGCAGGAAGCCGTGAATGGGAGCAAGGAGATGTTCGATATTCATCATTCGGACCAGAAAGGAAAGAATCAGCACACCGCAGAGAGCCTGCGGCGTGCACTATGCGGGATTAGTGACGTACGCCGTTATCTTCCTCGTCGTCTGCCTCATCTTCACCGTCTTCATCTTCGTCCTGAGCATCAGGATCTTCGAAGTAGGTGCCCCAGCCGTCGTAGTCAACGTTGAATTTCGCCACCAGATCCACCAGCTGTTCAACCTGCTTGTCGATCAGATCCGCGTTCAGCGCGCCTTCGCTCAGGATATCGCAGCACATTACGGTGGTGCCGTCTTCCAGCTCCAGCTCTTCCGGCTCGGTGACTTCATAACCCAGTTTGAACGCTTCTACCGCCGCCTTCTCCAGCGCGTCAAAGCTGTCGCAGGAAAAATGATGCTCAATCGTATACAGCGCATCAGGATCGCTACCGTCTTCCAGCAGCTCTTCGATAATTAACCGCGTCTCTTCACGCTGCTCAGCCAAAAATGCTTCATTAGCCATGATCCGTTCCTTAATTTATGGGTCTTGTTTGATTATTTTCCCACAGCGCCCTCTGCGCCACTACCTTTATACAAAAGTTTCTGCACGCCGGGGTTGAAAATGAATATTCATACGGTTAGATTGAATTTAAATTCATTAAAGATTACCTGGAGTGCTTTATGAGTCATCTGTACCAACGTCATTTCCTCAGGCTGCTGGATTTTACCCCCGCCGAAATCAACGGCTTACTCGCTCTGGCCTCAACGCTTAAGACCGATAAGAAAAACGGTGAAGAAATTCAGCATCTGAAAGGCAAGAATATTGCGCTCATCTTCGAAAAAGACTCGACCCGTACCCGATGCTCTTTCGAAGTTGCCGCTTACGACCAGGGCGCTAACGTCACCTATCTTGGCCCAAGCGGTAGCCAGATCGGCCACAAAGAGTCGATGAAGGACACGGCTCGCGTGCTGGGACGGATGTATGACGGTATTCAGTATCGCGGCCACGGCCAGGCGCTGGTGGAATCGCTGGCTGAACATGCCGGGGTGCCGGTATGGAACGGCCTGACCAATGAGTTCCACCCGACCCAGCTGCTGGCCGATCTGCTGACCATGCAGGAACATCTGCCGGAGAAAGCCTTCAGCCAGATGACCTTCGCCTACGTTGGTGACGCGCGTAACAATATGGGTAACTCCATGCTGGAAGCGGCGGCGCTGGTGGGTCTGGATCTGCGCCTGGTAGCGCCGAAAGGCTGCTGGCCGGATGAAAAGCTGGTGCAAGAGTGTCGCACAGCGGCAGAGAAAACCGGTGGCAAAATTACCCTGACCGAAGACATTGCGGCGGGTGTAAAAGGCGCTGACTTTATCTATACCGACGTCTGGGTTTCCATGGGCGAGCCGAAAGAAGTCTGGGCCGAACGTATTGCGCTGCTGCGTAGCTATCAGGTCAATACGGCGATGCTGGAACTGACCGGTAATCCGCAGGTGAAGTTCCTGCACTGTCTGCCCGCTTTCCACGACGATCAAACCACGCTGGGCCAGCAGATGGCCCAACAGTACGATCTGCACGGCGGTATGGAAGTCACCGATGAGGTGTTTGAATCTGCGCACAGCGTAGTGTTCGATCAGGCGGAAAACCGTCTGCATACCATCAAAGCGGTGATGGTGGCGACGCTGGCAAAACTGTAGTAATCCGGCGGGAGGCAAACGATTACCCGGCGCGCGATTTTCACTTGCCGTGCCGTTTCGAATGCGTATAATGCCCCCCGTTTGCCGGGAGGAACCATGCCACAGAACGCTATCAACATCACCGTTCACCCACGTCTGTACACAGGCGGGCAGTGCCGTTTTTCCTTCCGTTGCAAGACCGATCATCAGAAGAAAGCCCCTCATTGAGGGGCTTTTTTTTGTCCTTTTTTCAGTACCGGCACGCGTAGAGGAGAGTGAACATGGCGACTATTGCCAATCCGCTATATCACAAACATATTATTTCGATTAACGATCTCAACCGTGAAGAGCTGGAACTGGTGCTGCGCACCGCCGCCAGCCTGAAGGCGAATCCTCAGCCGGAACTGCTGAAACATAAAGTGATTGCCAGCTGCTTCTTCGAAGCATCGACCCGTACCCGCCTGTCGTTTGAAACGGCGATTCACCGCCTCGGTGCTTCCGTAGTGGGCTTTGCCGACGGCAGCAACACCTCGCTGGGTAAAAAGGGCGAAACGCTGGCGGATACCATTTCGGTGATTGGCACCTACGTCGATGCGATTGTGATGCGCCATCCGCAGGAAGGCGCTGCACGCCTGGCGACCGAGTTTTCCGGCGGCATCCCGATCCTGAACGCCGGTGACGGCGCGAACCAGCATCCGACGCAGACCCTGCTGGATTTGTTTACCCTGCAGGAAACGCAGGGCCGTCTGAACAACCTGCACGTGGCGATGGTCGGCGATCTGAAATATGGCCGCACCGTTCACTCGCTGACTCAGGCGCTGGCCAAGTTCGAAGGCAACCGTTTCTACTTTATCGCGCCGGATGCGCTGGCCATGCCGACCTACATTACCGATATGCTGGATGAAAAAGGTATTGTCTGGACCCGCCACGATAATATTGAAGAGGTGGTGCCGCAGGTGGATATTCTGTATATGACCCGAGTGCAGAAAGAGCGCCTGGACCCGTCGGAATACGCTAACGTCAAGGCCCAGTTTATTCTGCGCGCCAGCGACCTGGCCCACGCCCGCGACAATATGAAAGTGCTGCATCCGCTGCCGCGCATCGATGAGATCGATACCGACGTCGACAGCACGCCTTATGCCTGGTACTTCCAGCAGGCAGGCAACGGTATCTACGCACGCCAGGCGCTGCTGGCGCTGGTACTCAACAGCGAACTGGCTAATCAGGAGAAGCATGATGACGCACGATAATAAATTACAGGTAGAAGCGATTAAATGCGGCACCGTGATTGACCATATCCCGGCGCAGGTGGGCTTTAAGCTGCTTTCCCTTTTCCGCCTGACCGAAACCGATCAGCGCATCACCATCGGCCTGAACCTGCCGTCTGGCGAGATGGGGCGCAAGGATATCATCAAGATCGAGAATACATTCCTCACCGACGATCAGATCAACCAGCTGGCGCTCTACGCGCCGCACGCCACGGTTAACCGCATTGATGATTACGACGTGGTGGCGAAAAGCTCCCCGACGCTGCCGGAACGCATTGAGCGCGTGCTGACCTGCCCGAACAGCAACTGCATCAGCCGCAACGAGCCGGTGTATTCCAGCTTCGCGGTGAAAGCACGCAACGCCAGTCTCTACCTCAAGTGTAAATACTGTGAGAAAGAGTTTGCCCACCATGTGGTTATGGCAAACGACTGATTCCTGTTTGCAGGTTTGAGCCGATATGGTAAATATCGCTGGGGCGCGCTAAGTCGCCCCGCAAACCTCAGACACATTCAGGAGAAACTATGTCTCGCGAAATCAGTACTGAAAACGCCCCGGCAGCGATTGGCCCCTATGTTCAGGGCGTCGATCTCGGCAGCATGATTATCACTTCTGGCCAGATCCCGGTAGATCCAAAAACCGGCAGCGTGCCCGATGATATTACCGCGCAGGCGCGTCAGTCGCTGGAAAACGTACGGGCCATCGTGGAAGCGGCCGGTCTGAAAGTCGGTGATATTGTGAAAACCACCGTATTTGTGAAAGATCTGAACGACTTCACCACGGTGAATGCCGCATACGAAGCCTTCTTTACCGAGCATCAGGCCAGCTTCCCGGCGCGTTCCTGCGTGGAAGTGGCTCGTCTGCCGAAAGATGTGAAGATTGAGATCGAAGCGATCGCCGTTCGTCGCTAAAGGTGCGGGCGGAGGCTTCCGCCCCGCATTGACCGACCGGGGAAATCAGGTCAGCAGCAGGGTCAGGTCATCCTGACTGAAGCTGGCCGGTTCGCTCAGTTCATCCGCCAGGATCTCCCCCGCCAGTTCTGCTTTATGCTGCTGTAACGCCACCACTTTCTCTTCAATGGTATCCGCCGCAATCAGCTTGTAAACAAAGACAGGCTTATCCTGACCGAGGCGATAGGCACGATCGGTCGCCTGATTTTCCGCCGCCGGGTTCCACCAGGGATCGTAGTGGATCACCGTATCCGCCGCCGTCAGATTCAGGCCGACGCCGCCTGCTTTCAGGCTAATCAGAAATACCGGGACTTCGCCCTGCTGGAAGCGCCGCACCGGCTCATTGCGATCGCGGGTGCTGCCGGTCAGGGTGACAAAATCAATCCGCGCGCGCTGTAGCTCTTCCGCAATAAGGGTCAGCATCGAGGTGAACTGCGAGAAGATCAGAATACGGCGATCTTCAGCCAGCAGATCGTTGAGCATTTCGCGCAGCAGCTTAAGCTTGGCGGAGTGCTTTACTTTTTCCGCCCGCACGTCCTCCACCAGCCGCGGATCGCAGCAAATTTGCCGCAGTTTCAGCAGTGCATCCAGTACCAGCAGATGGCTGCGCCCCGCGCCCTGCTGCTGCACCGCCAGCTGCACCCGATCCTGCATCGCCGCGCGGACCTGGTCATACAGTTCACGCTGCGCACCTTCCAGCGGCACGCTACGCACGATGGTGTTTTTTGGCGGCAGTTCTTTCGCCACTTCCTGCTTGCGGCGGCGCAGCATAAACGGCCGTACGCGCTTCGCCAGCAGGTCACGACGAGCTTTATCCCCGTTACGCTCAACCGGAATCCGCCACTCCTGCATAAAGTCGCGTTCGCTGCCCAGGAACCCTGGCAGCAGGAAGTCGAACTGCGACCACAGCTCGCCGAGGTGGTTTTCCAGCGGTGTACCGGTCAGGCACAGACGATGACGGGTCTTCAGCCCGCGGATCACCGAAGCCGCACGTGAAGCGCTGTTTTTCACGTACTGCGCCTCGTCGAGGATCAGCATGTGGTAGGCGTGTGCGACCAGCTGCGGCTGATCGCGCCACAGCAGGGAGTAGGTGGTAATCACCACATCGTGCTGCTCCACCTGCTCGAAGAAGTCTTTACGCTGCGGACCGGTCAGTGCCAGCACGCGCAGGTCGGGCGCAAAGCGAGTCGCCTCGCAGCACCAGTTATGCACCAGCGTGGTCGGGACGACGATCAGCGCCGGTCGGTCAAGTCGGCCAGCTTCTTTCTCCAGCAGCAGATGCGCCAGAGTCTGAATGGTTTTACCCAGTCCCATATCATCCGCCAGCACGCCCGCCAGCTGGTGCTGACGCAGGAACTGCATCCAGCTGACGCCCTGCAGCTGGTAGTCTCGCAGCGTGGCTTTCAGCCCCGCTGGCGGAGCGACCGGCTGCACGCCGTCATTGCCGCTGAGCTTCTGTGACAGCTGGTGCACCGCGCTGTCGCTGTCAAAGGTCCAGCGGCTATAGGGATCGCTCTGGCCAAGTCGACCGACGTCCCATGCGGCCAGCCTGAGCGGCTGCGGGTCCTGCCTGTCGAACAGGTCAATCAGGTTACCCACCAGCGGCTTGAGCTGCGCGGCGCGGAACAGCAAACGCCGATCGCGTTCATCGCGCAGTTCAATTTGTTCATCATCAGGAATCAGGTTCAGGCTACCGCCCATCCAGCGCCTGTCGCGGGCAAACAGCCCCGCCAGCAGCGGTTCCAGCCTCACGCGCTGCCGCCCCAGTTTCAATGCCAGCTCCAGATCGAACCAGCCATCCTGAGCCTGCACCGCACGCCCTTCAATGGCGTCGACTTCGGTCACGTTCCAGGTAAAGTCGCTGTCCATGCGGATTTTCCAGCCGCGCCTGCGCAGGGCCGGCAGGCCGGTTTTAATAAAATCTCGCCATTCAGCGGGCGTTTCCGGGGCGAAGATCTCCGGTGGCAGCGGCGCTGGGGTATAGATATGGCCCGCCGGGATGGTTTGCAGCCCGGCATGCTGGATCTGCGCCAGCCAGTTCTGTTCTTCTTCTATATGGCGGGCAACGTGATAGTGCTGTCCTTTGCGGTCGCTGAAGCTTTGCGCACGGCTTCCCGCATCGACCCGCACGCCGGCGTAGTCGAAGCTGACCGAGGCGAAGTCCAGGCGTTTCTGCCGGTGGCCGTAGTGGCCGTAACCGCTGATAAACTTGGCCCGGGATTCAAGTTGTAACGTGGGGATCGGCTCGGCGTGGATGGTGTTCAGTACGGCTTTTTCCACGGTCTGCCGCGGGCGCAGATTGGCGAGCATCACCGCGGCGACGTGGCGACAGTTATTTTTTACCGCGCAGCTGCATTCGCCGCTGGCCTGTAGCCTGCCCTGAGGACGGCTGAAATGCACCAGTACGCTGTAAGGCTCTGCCGCTCGCCCGGCAACTTCGCCGGTCAGCAGTCGGTTCTGCCACTGGATATTCTGCACGCTGGCGACCAGATCGCGCGCACGGGCAACGGTTCGTACCCCCAGCCAGCGGACGACCTGATTTTCGTTGTAGGTGACGGACGACATCGTGCAGTTATTCCTGGTTGAATCGGGCAAATACACTTTTGCCCCACGGCAACCGGCAATAATATTAATTCCGGGGGTAGGAATGCAACTGCGACAGCACACTAGCGGGCTAAAAGCAGACTGATGCGGCTTGCCTGCTCAGGTATTCATCCACTGCGGGTCATTTTTACCTCTTCACCGCGTCCTGATTTCCTGCCCCCCTGGAAATATCTGTAGCAATCCATCCAGACGGCTGGCCAGTCTCCCACACGTCGTAATCTTTGCTTCAGGTCAACAAAATCTCGTTTAAATACGATCAAAGCACTACATATAGCGCTTAATATACTTATCGCAACCTATATATAGATTTCACAGGAGAGTGGCGGTGGTAACTGAGGTCATCAAACGGGACGGCTGCATTGTGGCTTTTGATCCCGCACGTATTGAGGCGGCGATTCGTGCTGCCGCTCAGGCGGCACGGGTTGAGGATAAGGATTACTGTGCCACCGTCGCCGGTCTGGTCAGTGCTGCACTGGCCGGGCATCAGCGGGTTGATATTGCCGACGTGCAGAAGGCGGTGGAGGATCGGCTGATGGCCGGTGCCTATCCGCAGCTGGCACGCTGCTATATTGAGTATCGTCACGATCGCGATGTCGCCCGCGAGCTACGCGGGCGGCTGAATCATGAGATCCGCGGGCTGGTTGAACAAAGCAACACCGCGCTGCTGAATGAAAACGCCAACAAAGACAGCAAGGTGATCCCAACCCAGCGCGATCTGCTGGCAGGGATCGTGGCAAAACACTATGCTCGCCAACACCTGCTGCCACGCGATGTGGTCAGCGCCCACGAGCGCGGCGAGATCCACTATCACGATCTCGACTACTCGCCGTTTTTCCCGATGTTTAACTGTATGCTGATCGATCTGCGCGGCATGCTGACCCACGGCTTCAAAATGGGTAATGCCGAGATTGAGCCGCCAAAATCAATCTCCACCGCCACCGCCGTGACCGCACAGATTATTGCTCAGGTCGCCAGCCACATTTACGGCGGCACTACCATCAACCGTATTGATGAGGTGCTGGCTCCCTACGTTGAGGCCAGCCTGGAAAAACATCGCCAGGTGGCGCTCAGCTGGCAGATTGCGGACGCCGAAGCCTATGCCCGCAGTCGTACGGAAAAAGAGTGCTACGACGCCTTCCAGTCGCTGGAATATGAGGTCAACACGCTGCATACCGCCAACGGTCAGACGCCGTTTGTCACCTTCGGCTTTGGCCTGGGGGAGAGCTGGGCCGCCCGGCTGATCCAGCAGTCGATTCTGCGCAACCGCATTGCCGGGCTCGGGAAAAATCACAAAACCGCCGTGTTTCCGAAGCTGGTGTTCGCCATCAGGGCCGGGCTTAACCGCCTGCCCGGCGAAGCTAATTATGATATCAAGCAGCTGGCGCTGGAGTGTGCCAGCAAGCGTATGTACCCCGATATTCTTAATTACGACCGGGTTGTTGAGGTGACCGGCTCCTTTAAAACGCCAATGGGCTGCCGCAGCTTCCTCGGCGTTTATGAAGAAAACGGGGAGCAGATCCACGATGGCCGCAACAATATCGGCGTGATCAGCCTGAACCTGCCGCGCATCGCGCTGGAAGCGAACGGTGACGAAAAGCGCTTTTGGGCGCTGCTGGACAGTCGGCTGCTGCTGGCTAAAAAGGCGTTGATGACCCGCATTGCCCGGCTGGAAAACGTCAAGGCTCGGGTCGCCCCCATCCTGTATATGGAGGGTGCCTGCGGCGTGAGGTTGCAGGCGGATGAACCGGTTGCCGGTATTTTTAAAAACGGCCGGGCATCGATTTCCCTCGGCTATATCGGGATTCATGAAACGCTGAACGCCCTGAGCGGCGGTGCGGTTCACCCGTATGATGACACCCGCCTGCGGGAGACCGGGTTGGCGATTGTCAGTCACCTGCGCCAGGCGGTGGATTGCTGGAAGGCCGAAACCGGCTACGGCTTCAGTCTGTACAGTACGCCAAGTGAAAACCTCTGCGATCGCTTCTGCCGTCTTGATGCCGCCGAGTTTGGCGTGGTCGCCGGTGTGACCGATAAAGGCTATTACACCAACAGTTTCCATCTGGACGTTGAGAAGAAGGTGAACCCTTACGATAAAATCGACTTCGAAGCCGCCTACCCGCCTTTAGCCAACGGCGGGTTTATCTGCTACGGCGAGTATCCGAATATTCAGCACAACCTGAAAGCACTGGAGGACGTCTGGGACTACAGCTACCAACACGTGCCCTACTACGGCACTAATACGCCGATTGATGAGTGCTACGAGTGCGGATTTACCGGGGAGTTCGACTGTACCAGCAAAGGCTTTACCTGCCCGAAATGCGGTAACCATGACAGCAGCCGGGTATCGGTTACTCGTCGGGTGTGCGGCTATCTCGGCAGTCCGGATGCTCGCCCGTTTAATTCCGGCAAGCAGGAAGAGGTTAAGCGGCGGGTTAAACACCTTGCATCAGGTCAGCTGGGGTGAATATCCATCAGTATTACCCGGTTGATATCGTTAACGGGCCGGGTACACGCTGCACGCTGTTTGTCTCCGGCTGCGAGCATCAGTGCCCCGGCTGCTATAACCAGAGTACCTGGCGGGTAAACTCCGGGGTGCCTTTTTCCATTGAGATGGAAGAGCGACTGATCGCCGACCTCAACGACAGCCGCATCCCACGCCAGGGGCTGTCGCTGTCCGGCGGCGATCCGCTGCATCCGGCCAACCTGAGCGATGTTCGACGGCTGCTGAGCCGTGTGCGGCGCGACTGCCCGGGAAAAGATATCTGGATGTGGACCGGCTATCAGATGGCGGAACTGAGCGAACGGCAGCAGGAGGTGGTGGCCCAGGTCAATGTACTGATTGACGGGAAATACGTCCGGGAATTACGCGATCCGTCGCTGCTGTGGCGCGGCAGCAGCAATCAGGTGATCCACCGGCTGCGTTGAAGATCGGCGACGGCGGTGAGATGCGCCCCCCTGCTCACGCATTTTTACGCTAAAGTAGCGGTGACCGCCGTTTTCGAGAAGACTCATGAGCACAACTGCCGCCAGCTGGCGACTCTACATCCTGCGCACCGCGAAAGGCATGCTGTATACCGGCATCACCAACGATATAGACCGGCGTTTTAACCAGCATCAGAGCGGTAAAGGCGCGAAAGCGCTGCGTGGAAAAGGGCCACTGGAGCTGCTGTTTCACTGTGAAGCCGGCGATCGCTCGCAGGCATCAAAGCTGGAATATCAGGTGAAACAGCTGAAAAGAAATGAAAAAATCAGGCTGATTACCCACCAGCCTGAATCTTTATCTGCCTGGCTTGAAGGACTCAGAAACGGTTAAACGGCTCGGAATAGCCAATTTCACCCGTTACGCTTTCAAAAGCATCGTCCGCCAGTTTATAGACCTGCAACGCCGTTTCCGTATCTGGCCAGCGGCAATGTAGCTGGTGCTGCGCGGCGCTTTCAAAGCCGAACCGAGTGTAGAAGTTCGCATCGCCTAAAACCACAACGGCGGCATAGCCGAACTCATTTAACGTATCCAGCCCTTCATAAACCAGCTGCTTGCCCAGCCCCTGGCCACGGACGCTTTCGTCAACAGCCAGCGGGGCAAGGCCAACCCACTGCCGATCTTCTTCATTCAGCGTGACCGGGCTGAAGGCCGCGTAGCCCAGTACCTGGCCTTCGTCATCGGTGGCAACGACGCCCAGCGTCAGCAGCCCGTCTTCACGCAGCTGCTGCACCAGTTCCGCTTCAGCAGATGTCGGGAAACTACGGCGCAGCAGACCATCGATGCTGGCGGCATCAACACCAATTTCGGTACGAATTAACATGACACACCTGCGCGATCCGGCGAGGAAGTCGCGTCCTCTTTTAGTCCGGCCTCAACAAAGTCGGCCAGTTGCATAAGCCCGAGGCGCATTGGCTTCGGCATGGATTCAATATCGATTGCGTCCATCAAATTCTTCACTTCCAGACCCAGTTCGGTATCGCCTTCAATATGCAGTCGGCGCTGGAAGAACAGCGTGTCGGGGTCCTGCCTGCGTGCCGCAATCAATAACAGGTCGTTAGCATTACCGCGAAACCAGACGTCGCAGTCGCTGCGCTCGGCAACCAAAAGCTGCCCATTTTCAACCGTAACTGACCAGCGTAGCTCAAGATCGCTAACTTCTATACCCAGCCAGCGATTTTCAAGAAAATCCAGCTCGCCTTCTGCCAGCGCCTGCTGAAACTGCCAGCGTAACAATCCCTGTAATAGCGGCTTTTTTAGCGCAAACGGGGTGAATCGCAGTGGGAAGCGCAGCAGCTGCGGCCCTTTACGAACGCAGTGGGTACGTAGCGGGTTCAACACCATTATTACTCCTTACGAAAAATTTCGCCTATTTTGCCACAATGGCAGAGCGCGTCAGGCGGCTGGATCAATAAAATGGGCGAACTATACGGTTTTTAGCAGGGAATCCGTCCCTCATCAATACGCCATTCGATGCCTTAAATCAAAATTTGTCGCCGCTTTCCTCTCTAGAATCATCGATTCTTCTGTCTAATGGGATTGATCCTTATGGAACTGCTGTGCCCGGCCGGGAATCTTCCGGCACTGAAAGCCGCCATTGAAAACGGCGCTGACGCGGTCTACATCGGTCTGAAAGATGAAACCAACGCCCGTCATTTTGCCGGTCTTAACTTCACGGATAAGCGCCTGCAGGAAGCATCTCGCTTCGTTCATCAGCATAAACGCAAGCTGCATGTGGCAATTAACACCTTTGCTCATCCTGATGGCTACAGCCGCTGGCAGCGAGCGGTGGATATGGCCGCCGATGCCGGTGCCGACGCGCTGATCCTCGCCGATATCGCCATGCTGGCCTACGCCGCTGAGCGCTATCCGCAGATTGAACGCCATCTCTCCGTACAGGCCTCCGCGACCAATGCCGCAGCCGTACGTTTCTATCAGCGTAACTTTGATGTGGCTCGGGTGGTACTGCCGCGCGTGCTATCTATCCATCAGGTGCGCCAGCTCGCACGGGATACCAACGTGCCGCTGGAGGTGTTCGCTTTCGGCAGCCTGTGCATTATGGCCGAGGGCCGTTGCTACCTCTCTTCTTACCTGACCGGCGAGTCGCCCAATACCGTCGGAGCCTGTTCTCCTGCCCGCTTTGTTCGCTGGCAGCAGACCGCTGACGGGCTGGAATCGCGGCTGAATGAGGTGCTGATCGATCGCTACGAGAACGGCGAAAATGCCGGTTACCCTACCCTGTGCAAAGGCCGCTACAGGCTGGACGGTCAGCGCTATCACGCGCTGGAGGAACCCACCAGCCTGAACACGCTGGAGCTGCTGCCGGAGCTGATGGCAACCAATATCGCCTCGGTCAAAATCGAAGGCCGCCAGCGCAGCCCCGCCTATGTGGCTCAGGTGACGCGTATCTGGCGACAGGCTATCGATCGCTGCAAAACGTCCCCGGAAAACTTTGTCGCTCAGCCCCAGTGGATGGCGGCATTGTCCGAGCTGAGTGAAGGTACGCAGACCACGCTGGGTGCCTGGCACCGGCAGTGGCAATAGGAGAATTGAAAATGAATTATTCCCTGGGGCCGGTGCTGTGGTACTGGCCGCATGAGGCGCTGCAGGATTTCTATCGCGCGGCTGCGGGAAGCGAAGCGCAGATTATCTACCTTGGTGAATCGGTATGCAGCAAGCGGCGGGCGACCAAATTCAACGACTGGCTGGCAATGGCCCGGGAGCTGGCAGCAGCAGGAAAACAGGTGGTGCTGAGCACGCTGGCGCTGTTGCAGTCGCCCTCCGAGCTGAACGAGCTGAAGCGCTATGTGGATAACGGCGAGTTTATGATTGAGGCCAGTGACTTTGGTGCGGTCACGCTGGCCAGCGAGGCCGGGCTGCCCTTCGTGGCCGGACCTGCGCTGAATGTCTATAACGCCGTCACGCTGGAACTGCTGCTCAAGATGGGGATGACTCGCTGGTGTATGCCGGTTGAGCTTTCAAGGGACTGGCTGGCCAATCTGCTGACGCAGTGTGAAGAGCTGGGTATTCGCGATAAGTTCGAGGTTGAGGTGATGAGCTACGGTTATCTGCCGCTCGCTTATTCTGCCCGCTGCTTTACCGCACGTTCGGAAAACCGCAGCAAGGATGACTGCCAGACCTGCTGCATTAACTATCCCCAGGGCCGCAGCCTGCACACTCAGGAAGATCAGCAGGTGTTCGTACTCAACGGTATTCAGACCATGAGTGGGTACTGCTACAACCTCGGTAATGAGCTGGCCTCAATGCAAGGGCTGGTCGACGTGGTGCGCCTCTCTCCATCGGGCATCGATACGCTGGAGGTTGTCAGCCAGTTTCGGGCCAATGAAACCGGCCACAGTCCGATAGCGCTGGCAGCACGCGGTGATTGCAACGGTTACTGGCAGCGAGTGGCCGGGCTGGAGCTAATTGGATAAGCGCAGCATTTAGCCCGGTGGGCGCAGCCGCCAGCCGTTTTCGCGCAGTTTTGCCACCAGAAATCCCGCGGTGGCATAAACTGCGCCCATCGCCAGCAGTACAATGACATACTCCCTGACTTCCGCGACCGGCAGCCCCATCTGATTCACCCCGGCAATCATTCTGGTTCCCCATGTGGAGGGAAGCATCATCGAAATAGTGCGAACCCAGCCGGGCATCGACTGAACCGGCCAGAGAGTACCCGAAAGATAGTAGACCGGGGTGGTGATAAACGACAGCGACAGATAGATACGTTCAACCTCTCGAATGCATTCGGTAAGCAGCTTAGCCAGCCCCAACACCGCCAGCTGAAACGGCAGCGTCAGCAGCAGAAGTTCCGCCAGCGGGGCCGTTTGCCGGTAGCCCAGCACCCACGGCCACAGCCCAAACAGCACGATCGATAAAAACAGCCAGATCGGTATCAACGCCGACAGCGCACCCAGCGTCACGGACAGCGGCAGCTTGCCCTGGCTGCGCAGGGTTAAATTGACCCGCACCCCGGCAATCAGCAGCGAATGCTGTAGCAGCATCACCAGTAGCCCGGGGAACACGATAGCCGCAAAACTAATTCCGGGGTTAAAGACGTCGACGGTCTGGCCAACAACGGGCGTCAGAATAATTTCGGCCTGGCGGGCGCTGAATCCCTGCTTCATCATCAGCTGGATACTGTACTGGCTCAACACCTGCTGATAAGCGGCAATCACATCCAGCTCAATCTGACCGTTAGCCAGCCGGTTGGTCGCATCGCCGTAAACCGGAATATTCACCTGTTTACCCGACAGCATTTTTTGCTCCAGATCCTGCGGCATTAACACCACTGCAAACAGCTTGCGCAGCCCAAGATCGTGCAGGGCATCCGGTAGATTTTCATAAATCTGCGTGTTGACCTTTGGCGTCGCGTTCAGCTGCCGGGTAATCAGCCGGCTGGCCTTGCTGTGGTCCATATCAATCACCGCAACCGGCAGGTCCCATACGCTGCGGTTCATGTAAACGGTGCTCATCACACACAGCGAAAGCAGCAGCATCATCCACATCGGTTTTTGCAGCATGCGCATTAGCGTGGAGTAGAAGGTTTGCCACCACAGTTTCACTGTGCCGCCTCCGGTTTAAGCAGCCGCTGATAGAGGCGTTTGCGTACAAGCAGCGCTGAGAACAGTGGATAAACCATAAGCAGCGCGCAGACGCTGAGCACCGGTTTTCCGGGTACATCCCGCAGGAAAAGATCAAACATGGCATAAAGCGCATGGGTGAGTGGTTCGATATTGGATATCAGTTGAGCAGGCCACGGCATCGACAGTTCCGGCATTGCAATACCGGAAAACGTCAGTGCAAGACTGACGAAAATCCCCATCATGCTGTAGGCAGTAATCGCACTGCCGGTAAAGGTAAACAGCATCACTCCAAGGCTTTGCGCCGCCATGACGTAAAAAAACGCCACGGCCAACATATAAAACGGATTTCCCACCACCCTAGCACCAAAGATCCCCACCAGCAACGCGATCTCCATCATCAGCAGCGCGGTATAGCACAAGGTGAACGGAAACAGTTTACCGAGCAGTGCCATGCCAAAATGGCTTTGATAAATTAACGGGCGCGCCCGTGCCAGCAGCCAGATAGTCAGAGTGACGGTGAATAGCTGAACCAGATGAATGCAGGCTGCGAATTGCTGATAGTAGATATAGCTGCCGCTGGCGTTGAACAGGCTGTCGTAGTCCAGCGTAACGTTCGGTAGCACCGGCATTGAACGCCCGCTAGCTGCCATCAGCCAGGGTTGGTACTGGCTGTTCAGCCCGGCTATCACGCCGCTAAAGTCCTGCGTGGAGTAAAACCCGGCGCCGTAAAACAGCGCGTTGTAGTAGAGGGTGACGCGCGGCTGCCGGCCAGCCAGCAGGTCGGCTTCGAAAAAGGGGGGGATCATTAGCACCGAATAGTCTTCGGCACGACGCAGCCGCTCCAGCGCAGCCGGTAAGCCACCGTCGGCAACGGTAACCTGCCCATGTGAACCTGCATTCAGATTGCGGATCAGCTGACGCGATGCTTCACTGTGATCGCGATCGACGGCGACGATCGGCAGATCGAGCAGCGTTCCGGCAGAGAAATCGCTGGCGATCAGCGCGAACAACAGCAGCGGGAAGCACCAGCCTAGCCAGTGAACGACCGGCTTACGCCAGGCAACCAGAATCTCATGACGAAAAGCGCGCAGGAAGGCCCAAAGCCTGCGATTTATTCCTGCCATTGCCATAGCGCACTCATTCCCTGACGTAAGTCTTTTACCGGTGCTAACGGATACAGGCGAACTTCAAACGTCTTCAGGTCGAAGTCACCGGTGGCACGGGTCGCGCGTTTTGTCGCATAGTCACCCAACGGAGCGATGTAGCGAACTTCAGCCTCAATTTGCTGATTGTTCAGCGCAGGCACACGCAGCAGGACTTTATCGCCTTTGCGCACGTGCGCAAGAATGTCCTCGCGCAAATCAAACACAAACCACGCCGTGGGTAATTCAAGAAGCGTAATCAGCGGGCTACCGGCATTGAGTAATTCACCTCGTTCAGCAGGGATTGGGCCAACTTCGCCTGCAACCGGCGCTCTGACCAGCAGTTCATCGGTTTGCGCCTTGATCTCCAGCAGATCCTGTTCGGCCTGATGCAGCTGGGCGACATAGGCAGCACGCTGTTCAACACGATCGCCGTGCAAACCCTGATCGAGATTCGCCTGTGCAGCCAGCATCTGCTGCCGGGCGCTGTCGCGGCTTCTGCGGGCATTATCCAGGTCCTGGGCGGAAATATAGCCCTGCTTTGCTACAGAGAGGTCACGCTGCCAGGTTGCCTCGGCATTAAGATAGTCGGCACGGGACTGTTCGAACTGAGCACGTAAATTACGGATCGTCTCTTCGCGGGTGCCGTCAAGGGAAAGGTTGAGTATCTGCTGTGCCTGCTCGCGAGCCGCTTCAGCGGCTTTCAACTGGGCGATAAGTTCGGGAGCTTCAAGCCGGATAAGAGGTTGCCCGATAACCACATCATCACCACGACGAACCAGTTTTTCGACTACGCGGCCGCGAGCTTTGGAAGAGACAATAACTTCCGTAGCGTCAACTTCGCCCTGTAACAGCAAATAATGATTGTGTGCACGAATCAAAATGGTCAAAGCAACTGCCAGAACGATCAGCAGAAGGGTAAAAAATGCCGTTTTCTTCATGAAATTTCCCCGTTTTTTATCAATAAATGGGGAAACGACCAGCCAGCCATTGTGCTTTCCTTTGCATAAAAATGGTCCATATTGAAGGAATATACGATCGCTGATTTAAGGTTTCTTACCGTAAAACCACTTTTAGCGGTATAACGCATTCACAGACACCCGCACGAAGATCGTGGGCGGTTAAATCTTTTACAAAGTGCTGCAAACGGACAATCGTTTGGCAAACATATATCGTAGCCTTGCACGATGTATGAGTCGGAATCTGAGAATAAGTGAGCATCTATGTCTGAGAAAAAAACGGTACCGCTTTCGGTACTCGATCTTGCCCCTATTCCGCTTGGTGCTTCCCCGCGCGAGGCGTTTCACAATTCGCTGGCTCTGGCCAGGCAGTCCGAGAAGCTGGGCTATCACCGCTACTGGCTGGCTGAGCACCACAACATGACCGGTATTGCCAGCGCGGCGACCTCGGTGCTGATTGGGTATCTGGCGGCGAATACGCAAACCCTGCGGCTTGGCTCCGGCGGCGTGATGCTACCAAACCACTCCCCGCTGGTGATTGCCGAACAGTTCGGCACGCTGGAATCACTGTATCCGGGCCGTATTGACCTGGGACTTGGCCGCGCGCCGGGCTCCGATCAGCGCACGATGATGGCGCTACGCCGTCATATGGGCGGACATGTGGATAATTTCCCTGCCGATGTGGCTGAAATGATTAGCTGGTTCGATGCGGCCGGGAACGATGCACCGGCGGTACAGCCAGTGCCGGGACTGGGATTAAATATTCCGGTGTGGCTGCTGGGCTCCAGCCTTTACAGCGCACAGCTGGCGGCCCAGTTGGGTCTGCCGTTTGCATTCGCCTCACACTTTGCTCCGGATATGCTGATGCAGGCGCTGCATCTGTACCGCGAAAACTTTAAACCGTCGGCACGTCTGTCACAACCTTATGCCATGGTGTGTATCAATATCGTTGCCGCCGACAGCGAGCGCGATGCCCGGTTCCTGTTTACCTCAATGCAGCAGCAGTTCATTAACCTGCGCCGGGGTCAACCTGGTCCGCTGCCGCCGCCGGTGGAAAATATTGATAGTTTGTGGTCGTCTTCCGAGCAATACGGCGTGCAGCAGGCGCTGAGTATGTCGATCGTGGGTGATAAAGAGAAGGTACGTCAGGGGCTGGCAAACCTGATGCGTGAGACTCAGGCGGATGAAATTATGGTTAACGGGCAGATTTTCGATCCCGAGGCACGCCTCTACTCCTTTGAGTTGGCCATGCAGGTACGGAACTCTTTGTAATTTTTCACGAATTGCAGACATAAAAAAACCAGCCCGCAGGCTGGTTTTTTATTTGGCATCAGTGATTATGCATCACGACGACGGGCTGGCGCGCTGCCGCCTTCTTCACGACGTGGACCACGGTTGCCACCGTCACGGTTGAAGCCGCCCGGGCGACGTTCACCGCTGCGCTCGTTGCTGAAGCGACGACCGCCTTCACCACCACGACCGCCTTCACGACGCTCGCCACCGCCGAAACCACCACGGCCTGGGCCGCCCGGACGACGCTCACCGCCGCGATCGCTGCGTGGCTGTGCATCGCCAATCAACTGCATATTCATTGGTTTGTTCAGAATACGCGTACGAGTAAAGTGCTGAAGCACTTCGCCCGGCATGCCTTTTGGCAGTTCGATAGTAGAGTGAGTACCGAACAGCTTGATGTTACCGATGTAACGGCTGCTGATATCGCCTTCGTTAGCGATCGCGCCAACGATATGACGAACTTCAACACCATCATCACGGCCAACTTCAATACGGTACACTTCCATATCACCAACATCACGACGCTCACGACGCGGACGGTCACCGTCGCGCTCACCGCGTGCTTCACGTGGACCACGCTCTGGACGGTCACCGCGACGATCGTCACGCTCACGGAATTCACGACGTGGGCGCTGTGGAGCATCAGCAGGAACGATCAGAGGACGTTCGCCCTGGGCCATTTTCAGCAGGGCTGCGGCCAGAGTTTCGATGTCCAGCTCTTCAGCAGGCTGCAGTTTAGCCAGCAGTGCGCGGTACTGATCCAGATCGCTGCTTTCCAGCTGCTGCTGTACTTTTGCTGCGAACTTAGCCAGACGACGTTCACCCAGCAGTTCTGCGTTAGGCAGATCCACTTCAGGGATGGTCAGCTTCATGGTGCGTTCGATGTTACGCAGCAGACGACGCTCGCGGTTCTCAACGAACAGCAGTGCACGACCAGCACGGCCAGCACGGCCGGTACGACCGATACGGTGGACGTAAGACTCGGCATCCATAGGGATGTCGTAGTTAACCACCAGGCTGATACGCTCAACGTCCAGGCCACGAGCCGCAACGTCGGTCGCAATCAGAATGTCCAGACGGCCATCTTTCAGACGCTCCAGAGTCTGCTCACGCAGAGCCTGATTCATGTCACCGTTCAGCGCTGCACTGTTGTAACCGCTGCGCTCCAGCGCTTCAGCCACTTCCAGCGTTGCGTTTTTGGTACGCACGAAGATGATTGCAGCGTCGAAGTCTTCCGCTTCCAGGAAGCGAGTGAGTGCATCAGTTTTACGGCCATAGGCAGTCCAGTAGCTCTGGCTGATGTCAGGACGCGTAGTCAGGCTTGACTGAATGCGCACTTCCTGTGGATCTTTCATGAAACGCTTAGTGATACGGCGAATGGCTTCCGGCATGGTTGCAGAGAACAGCGCGGTCTGATGACCGTCTGGGATCTGCGCCATGATGGTTTCAACGTCTTCGATGAAGCCCATACGCAGCATTTCATCTGCTTCGTCCAGTACCAGACCACGCAGGTTAGACAGGTCCAGAGTGCCACGCTTCAGGTGGTCCAGCAGACGGCCTGGAGTACCAACAACAACCTGAGGTCCCTGGCGCAGAGCACGCAACTGCACGTCATAACGCTGGCCGCCGTACAGGGCCACAACGTTAAGACCACGCATGTGTTTAGAGAATTCGGTTACGGCTTCGGCAACCTGAACCGCCAGTTCGCGGGTCGGTGCCAGCACCAGAATCTGTGGTGCTTTAACAGTTGGGTCAATGTTGTTCAGCAGCGGCAGGGAGAATGCCGCAGTTTTACCACTCCCGGTCTGTGCCATACCCAGAACGTCACGGCCCGCCAGCAGGTGAGGAATACACTCAGCCTGGATTGGGGAAGGCTTCACGTAGCCCATACCGTTCAGTGCTTCAAGGATATCAGCGTTCAGGCCAAGGTCAGAAAAAGTGGTTTGAATATCAGTCATGTAGTACACGTGCCTCGTAGATTTCGGCGGCCAGTCTACATAACTCGTCGTGAAAATTTTCAGTCATTTTCATCAAAAAGTGTGAACCGGCTCAAATTAGTGGTTTCGACAAACAAAAATGCCCTCATCCGCGAAGATGATGACTTTTCAAAGTTCAGGCAATAAAAGTTCGTCAGCTATTGCTGGTCGGATTCTGATAAATCGTCTTGTGTCTGGCCGAGTAGCGCCAGCTCCAACAATGCATATCGGTGCTCAACGAAGTTATGAACGTTGTTAGCGACCGTCAGCTTGAACAACGCTTCTGCGTTGTCCTTCTCCCCCAGACTTAGGTAGTACTTACCTAAATAGAAGTTGGTTTCACTGAGATGTTCAGCGAGCGAAGTGTTATCCGTTGCGTCCGCCTGGAGGCGCTCCGTCAGCGTTTTTTCGCTGATGTCGCCCAGGTAGAACTCGACAATATTCCATCCCCATTGGTCCTTTACCGCTTTGTCGTAACGCTGCTTCAGCGATACTTTGGCCTGTTCTGCGTCGATCTCACGTTCAGTGAGATACAGCCACAGGCTGCGGAAGGGATCGTTAGGATCGTCTTGATAAAACGCCTGCAGATCATCTTGCGCTAATTTAAATCTTCCGCCGTAGTAAAGGGCGATACCGCGATTTAAGTGCGCATAATTGTAAGTTGGATCAAGCTCAAGTACAGAATCAAACGCTTCATAGGCAGCATCAAAGTTGCCTGCCTGCGTTAAATATATGCCTAAGTAGTTGAATACTTCGGGCATATCCGGTCTGATAGATAGCGCCTGAGAAAAGTCATTCCGCGCCAGTGCTCTCAAACCTAAACTATCATACAACACTCCGCGCTCATATAACAGCTGTGCGCGTTCATCATCGGTCAATGACCGACTGGCAAGAATTTGTTCCATGCGAGCAAGAATGACTTCCTGTTGCAGCGTAGGCTGCAGCGGAACTGCCAAAATTTCGTTCTCACGCCAATTGGTGTTGCTGCATCCTGCCAGCGTTAAAGCTGTCGCAACGAAACACCAGCGCAAAAATGGCTTCATTTCCCACTCCCACAAACAAACATTGGGATGATCATCCTGTCATCCGCCTGCCGCATACAGGGGTCCAACCCTGCGATGAAACAGCTCTCCGCCATACGACGGAGAGCTCAATGGTGGTGCTTTATTCTGCTTCTGGTGCCGCAGGAGCTGCAGCTTCAGGCTGAGCCTGTTCGCTGGCTTCTTTGATGCTCAGACGCACGCGACCCTGACGGTCAACTTCCAGTACCTTGACCGGTACTTCCTGACCCATCTGCAGATAGTCGGTCACTTTCTCAACGCGCTTGTCAGCGATCTGAGAAATGTGTACCAGACCTTCTTTACCGCCGCCGATAGCCACGAAGGCACCGAAGTCGACGATACGCGTCACTTTACCGTTGTAGATGCGACCAACTTCGATCTCTGCGGTGATTTCTTCAATACGACGAATTGCGAATTTCGCTTTTTCGCCGTCGGTTGCAGCAATCTTAACCGTACCATCATCTTCGATTTCGATGGTCGTACCGGTTTCTTCGGTCAGCGCACGGATAACAGAACCACCTTTACCGATCACGTCTTTGATCTTATCAACGCTGATCTTAATGGTGTGGATACGCGGTGCGAACTGAGAGATATCGCCGCGCGGGGTGCTGATAGCCTGTTCCATCACGCTCAGGATGTGCAGACGCGCACCTTTAGCCTGGTTCAGAGCAACCTGCATGATCTCGCGGGTGATGCCTTCGATTTTGATGTCCATCTGCAGCGCGGTGATACCTTCACGGCTACCGGCAACTTTGAAGTCCATATCGCCCAGGTGGTCTTCGTCACCCAGAATGTCAGACAGAACCACGAAGTTGTTTTCGTCTTTCACCAGGCCCATTGCGATACCCGCAACGGCGGCTTTGATAGGCACGCCTGCGTCCATCAGCGCCAGAGAAGCACCACAAACGGAAGCCATTGAAGAAGAGCCGTTTGATTCAGTGATCTCAGACACAACACGCACGGTGTACGGGAACGCATCGCCTTTAGGCATAACGGCCAGCACGCCACGTTTCGCCAGACGACCGTGACCAATCTCGCGACGCTTCGGTGAACCCACCATACCGGTTTCACCAACAGAGTACGGAGGGAAGTTGTAGTGGAACAGGAAGCTGTCGGTACGTTCGCCCATCAGCTCGTCCAGGTTCTGTGCATCACGTGCAGTACCCAGAGTCGCGGTAACCAGCGCCTGAGTTTCACCACGGGTGAACAGTGCGGAACCGTGGGTACGTGGCAGAACGCCGGTACGCACGTCCAGACCACGGATCATGTCTTTTTCACGGCCATCAATACGTGGCTCACCGCGCAGGATGCGGCTACGAACGACGTCTTTTTCCAGCGCGTGCAGGATGTCGCTGATTTCGCCAGCATCCAGGCTCTCGTCTTCAGCCAGCAGCGCAGCAGTCGCTTCAGATTTGATCACGTCAACCTGGGCATAACGCTCCTGTTTTTCGGTGATGCGGTAAGCATCGCTCAGACGCGCTTCAGCCAGGGCAGCAATACGTGCGTGTAACGCTTCGTTTACAGGCTCTGGCTGCCAGTCCCAGCGAGGTTTACCGGCTTCAGCAACCAGTTCATTGATGTTATTGATAACAACCTGCTGCTGATCGTGGCCAAATACGACCGCGCCCAGCATCTGGTCTTCGCTCAGCAGCTCAGCTTCTGATTCAACCATCAGTACCGCGCCCTGAGTACCGGCAACAACCAGGTCCAGCTTGCTCTCTTTCAGCTCATCGCAGGTTGGGTTCAGCACGTACTGGTCGTTGAGGTAACCGACGCGAGCGGCACCGATAGGACCATTGAACGGCAGGCCAGACAGCGCCAGCGCCGCTGAAGCACCGATCATTGCGACGATGTCCGGGTTAACCTGTGGGTTAACGGAAACCACGGTAGCAATAACCTGCACTTCGTTAACGAAGCCTTCAGGGAACAGAGGACGAATCGGGCGGTCAATCAGGCGAGAAATCAGAGTTTCGCCTTCGCTTGGACGGCCTTCACGACGGAAGAAGCTACCCGGGATACGACCAGCAGCGTAAGTACGCTCCTGATAGTTTACTGTCAGCGGGAAGAAGTCCTGGCCTGGTTTGGATTTTTTCTGGCCGACAACGGTAACGAACACAGCGGTGTCGTCCATGCTTACCATTACGGCAGCCGTTGCCTGGCGAGCCATCATACCGGTCTCAATGGTGACGGTATGCTGACCATACTGGAATTTTTTTACGATCGGGTTCAGCAAAATTAGTTCCTTAAACATCTGGGCAGGGTTTAATCCCACCGTGGATTACTAATCTTCACTTTGCATCCTCGCGACTAATGACAACCCTAATCCCCAATGGGATAAAGCCTCTCATTAGCCGCGCGAACCTCTGCAACTGAAGATCACACTCAGCAACAATACAATAGTTTGCCCGGAATTGCTGCCGATTGCTTGAAAAAAGGGGCCATAAAGGCCCCTTTCCAGCGAAACTCGTTCCAGGCTGTACGTTTGCCATTTTGTTATCAGATCGCTCTGAAAACGGGCAGAACAGCCTTAAGACTTAGCGACGCAGACCCAGACGCTCGATCAGGCTGGTGTAACGAGAAACGTCTTTACGCTTCAGGTAGTCCAGCAGTTTACGACGCTGAGAAACCATACGCAGCAGACCGCGACGGCTGTGGTGGTCTTTCTTGTGTTCAGAGAAGTGACCCTGCAGATGGTTAATCTGCGCAGTCAGCAGAGCAACCTGCACTTCAGTAGAACCGCTGTCGTTAGTACCACGACCGAAATCAGCAACGATCTGCGCTTTAGTTTCAACACTTAGAGACATGAGACAACTCCAAATTATAAGGTAAATGTACAGGCGCCGATCTCTAATTCAGCAACCCAGTGTAAAGCCGCGCCATTCTACTCCGCGCAATGCGCAAGCGCAAATTTACCCGTTATCTTTTCGTCAGCAGAAGCAAGGTCTGCCGACCGAACGAAACAGAGTAAATTAGTCGAAATGTTCCACAACCAGACGGCGTGGAGCCACTCGCCCATCATCGGCAATTTCGGCCATGCCGATGAATTTGTGTTCGTCGCCTTCGGTCACGCGCACCAGACCTGCACTTGGTGCACCTGCTACCCGAACCGGCATACCCTGTTTAAACCAGGCGGCCACTTCACTCAGCAGATTCACCACCGGGTATTCTGCTGCCGGGCTGTCCATCGGCATCAGTAAAGCATCAAGCAGAACCGCAGGCGGCTGTTCGCTTCGATGCGCTTCTTCCGCCAGTGCATTCAGCTGTTCCAGCGTCACCATTTTAGCAATCGGATAAGTGGCGACCTGTAAACGACGCAGATAGGTAACGTGCGCGCCACAGCCCAGTTTCTCGCCAAGATCGTCAATAATGGTACGAATATAGGTGCCTTTGGAAACGTGAATTTCCAACTCCAGCTCATTCCCCTCATGGCGAATGAACAGCAGCTCGTAGACATTGATGCTGCGAGACTCACGAGGAACTTCTATCCCCTCGCGGGCATATTCATACAGCTTACGGCCCTGATACTTAAGCGCAGAATACATCGACGGGATTTGCTGCGTTTCACCGCGAAAGCTTTCCATCGCTTCCATCAGCGCTTCCGCAGTAAAGGTTACCGGGCGCTCACTGACTACCACACCATCTGCATCTGACGTGTCGGTACGCTGCCCCAGCCGCGCAATCACACGATAACGCTTGTCTGAATCCAGCAGGTACTGAGAAAACTTGGTGGCTTCCCCAAGGCAGATAGGCAACATGCCCGTCGCCAAAGGGTCCAGCGCGCCGGTATGGCCCGCTCGATTAGCATTGTAGAGGCGTTTCACTTTTTGCAGAGCATCGTTAGAGGATAAGCCCTGCGGCTTATCCAGCAACAGCACCCCGTGGATATCGCGACCGCGACGGCGAGGACGGCTCATTAATCTTCTTTACCTTCTTCCTGCTCATCTTCTGTCGGACCACGGCGCTCAACGTCTTTTTTCACTACGTTGGTCACCAGGTTAGACATGCGCATCCCTTCAACAAGAGAGTTGTCATAGAAGAAGGTCAGCTCCGGCACAATGCGCAGACGCATTGCTTTACCCAGTAACGTACGGATGTAACCCGATGCATCACCCAGTGCACGCAGGCCGGCTTTAATTGCCGCTTCGTCTTTGTCGTTGAGGAACGTGACGAACACTTTCGCGTAGGCCAGATCGCGGGACACATCAACGCCAGAAACGGTGACCATCATACCCAGACGCGGATCTTTAATCTCGCGCTGCAGAATGATAGCGATCTCTTTTTGCAGCTCCTGAGAAACGCGCTGCGGGCGACCAAATTCTTTCGCCATAATTTATCTCTCCAAATAATTTGGGAGGCCAGAAGCCTCCCAAATAATATCCTGCAATCTTCACATCGCCGCTGCGTTAACTGCCCTGCTGCAACGCGAAATCTACCGGATATCTGCCAGTCGATTAATCGATGGTACGCTGAATTTCGATAATTTCGAATACTTCGATCATATCGCCAACGCGAACATCGTTGTAGTTCTTCACGCCGATACCACATTCCATGCCGTTACGAACTTCGTTAACGTCATCTTTGAAGCGGCGCAGGGATTCCAGCTCGCCTTCATAGATAACCACGTTGTCACGCAGTACACGGATTGGGTTGTGACGCTTGATGTTACCTTCGGTGACCATACAGCCCGCGATAGCACCAAATTTCGGTGATTTGAACACGTCACGCACCGCTGCAAGACCAATGATCTGCTGCTTGTATTCTGGTGCCAGCATGCCGCTCATCGCTGCTTTCACTTCGTCGATCAGATTATAGATCACGGAGTAGTAACGCAGATCCAGGCTTTCAGAATCAATCACGCGGCGAGCAGAGGCATCGGCACGGACGTTGAAGCCAACCAGGATAGCGTTAGATGCGGCAGCCAGGGTGGCGTCGGTTTCGGTGATACCACCTACGCCGGAACCAACGATTTTCACTTTCACTTCATCGGTAGAAAGTTTCATCAGTGAGTCAGCAATGGCTTCTACAGAACCCTGTACGTCGGCTTTCAGTACGATGTTCAGTTCAGATACTTCGCCTTCGGTCATGTTCGCAAACATGTTTTCCAGCTTAGATTTCTGCTGACGTGCCAGTTTAACTTCACGGAATTTGCCCTGACGATACAGCGCAACTTCACGCGCTTTCTTCTCGTCACGAACAACCGTTGCTTCATCACCCGCAGCAGGAACACCGGACAGACCGAGGATCTCAACAGGGATAGATGGGCCAGCGGTCAGAACTTCACGACCCAGCTCATCACGCATCGCACGAACACGACCGTACTCGAAACCGCACAGTACGATATCGCCTTTGTTCAGCGTACCTTCACGCACCAGCACGGTAGCAACCGGACCACGACCTTTATCCAGGAAGGATTCGATAACCACACCGCTCGCCATACCCTGACGCACGGCGGTCAGTTCGAGAACTTCAGCCTGCAGCAGGATAGCGTTCAACAGGTCGTCAATACCGGTACCGGCTTTCGCAGATACGTTGACGAACATGTTTTCACCGCCCCACTCTTCCGGAATAATTCCGTACTGAGTCAGCTCGTTCTTAACGCGATCCGGATCGGCTTCTGGCTTATCGCACTTGTTCACCGCAACAACAACCGGCACTTTCGCCGCTTTGGCGTGCTGGATTGCTTCGATAGTCTGTGGCATCACGCCATCATCAGCAGCAACAACCAGGATAACGATATCGGTAGCCTGAGCACCACGAGCACGCATTGCGGTAAACGCGGCGTGGCCCGGGGTATCAAGGAAGGTCACCATACCGTTGTCAGTTTCAACGTGGTATGCACCGATGTGCTGGGTAATGCCGCCCGCTTCGCCAGAGGCGACTTTCGTGGAGCGGATATAGTCCAGCAGTGAGGTTTTACCGTGGTCAACGTGGCCCATGATGGTCACGACCGGCGCACGGGATTCCAGCACGGCATCGGTGTCACGGTCGCTCATTACCGCTTCTTCCAGCTCGTTTTCGCGGCGCAGTGTCACTTTGTGACCCATTTCTTCCGCAACCAGTTGGGCAGTTTCCTGGTCGATGACCTGGTTGATGGTCGCCATAGCACCCATCTTCATCATCACTTTGATGACCTGGGAGCCTTTCACTGCCATCTTGTTAGCCAGTTCCGCTACGGTAATGGTTTCACCAATCACCACATCACGGTTTACTACCTGAGCTGGCTTATTAAAGCCCTGCTGCAGCGAGCTTGGCTTACGCTTGCCACCTTTGCCGCCGCGAACCTGCGCACGCGCTTCTTCACGGTCGGTTTTGGCTTCAGCGTGTTTGTTGCCCTTTTTACGAACCGGGGCTTTAGCTGGACGTGCTGCCGCACGAGTACGACGGTCACCTTCAACCTGTGCATCGCTCTCGTCTTCTGCAGCACGCGCGTGAGTGGATGTGGTGACGTGGTAGTCAGAGGTGTCTTCTTCCTCTTTGACTGATGCCCACTCTTCACCCTTTTCTTCCGCCATTTTACGCGCTTCTTCAGCTACACGCTTCGCATCTTCTTCGATCTTGCGACGCGCTTCTTCCTCGGCTTTACGCTTCAGTTCAGCTGATTCAGCTTCACGGCGGGCTTTGTCGGACTGTGAAGCCCGGGTCATTTCATCGGTATGTTGATTGCTCACTTTATCTCTTTCCGCTGCTTCACGTTTGGCTTTATCAGCTGCCTCACGCTTGGCCTGCTCCTCGGCTTCACGCTTCGCTTTCTCTTGAGCTTCGCGCTGGGCTTTTTCTTCAGCCTCGCGACGAGCCAGTTCTTCCGCTTCACGCTGTGCCTGCGCTTCTGCTTCAGCCTGTTCAGCTTCAGCCGGATCGCCTTTTACATAGGTGCGTTTTTTGCGGACTTCAATTTGCACCGATTTACTTTTACCCCCGGTGCCTGGGATATTCAATGTGCTGCGTGTTTTACGCTGCAGAGTTAGCTTACCAGATCCACCGCCATGTTCGCGATTCAGATGGGTAAGTAAAGTTTCTTTTTCTTGCTGGGTAACAGAGTCTGTTTCAGACTTTTGGATCCCTGCATCAGCAAATTGCTGTACCAGGCGTTCAACCGGTGTCTGAATCTCTGCTGCCAGTGATTTTACGGTTACATCTGTCGTCATACTGTTCCTTCCTGCTACAGTTTATTACGCGTCGTCGCCGAACCAGCAAATATTACGTGCAGCCATAATCAGCTCACCGGCCCGCTCATCGGTCAGGCCATCAATATCTGACAGGTCGTCAACACCCTGCTCGGCAAGATCTTCCAGCGTACGAACGCCTTTCGCGGCTAGCTTGAAGGCCAGCTCACGTTCCAGACCTTCCAGGCCCAGTAAATCTTCCGCAGGTTGGGCATCGCCCAGGCTCTCTTCTTTCGCCAAAGCCAGGGTGGTTAACGCGTTTTTAGCTCGGTCGCGCAACGCTTCTACTGTCTCTTCATCCAGGCCGTCGATCTCCAACAGCTCGTTGATCGGCACATAAGCCAGCTCTTCCAGAGAAGAGAAGCCTTCTTCTACCAGTACGGTAGCGAAGTCTTCATCGATATCGAGGTGTTTAGTAAAGACGTCAATGGCAGCATGCGCTTCGGCCTGATGCTTAGCTTGCAGGTCGTCGACCGTCATCACGTTCAGCTCCCAGCCACTCAGCTGTGAAGCCAGACGCACGTTCTGGCCATTACGGCCAATTGCCTGAGCCAGGTTTCCGGCTTCAACGGCAATATCCATGGTGTGATTATCTTCATCAACCACGATAGAAGCGACATCCGCTGGAGCCATCGCGTTGATCACGAACTGCGCCGGATTATCATCCCACAGTACGATATCAATACGTTCGCCACCCAGCTCGCTGGATACCGCCTGAACACGCGCACCGCGCATACCAACGCAGGCACCGACCGGGTCGATGCGCTTATCGTTAGTTTTCACAGCGATTTTGGCACGGGAGCCTGGATCGCGCGCAGCGGCTTTAATTTCAAGAACTTCTTCAGCAATTTCCGGCACTTCAATACGGAACAATTCAATCAGCATTTCCGGCTTGGAACGGCTGACGAACAGTTGCGCACCGCGGGCTTCTGGACGCACGGCATACAGAACACCACGAATGCGGTCACCCGGACGGAAGTTTTCACGCGGCAGCATATCTTCACGAATGATGACGGCTTCGGCATTGGTGTTAGAACCATCGGTAGGCCGAACTTCCAGGGAGATGTTGTCGCGGTTAACTTTCTTAACTACACCGGTGATGATCTCGCCTTCCTGCTCGCGGAACTGATCCACGACCATTGCTCGTTCTGCTTCACGGACTTTCTGAACGATAACCTGCTTGGCGGTCTGAGTGGTGATACGGTCAAAGGTCACGGATTCGATCTGATCTTCAACGAAATCACCGAGATCCAGCGATTCATCTTCGTAACGTGCTGCTTCCAGCGTGATTTCACGGGTCGGCTGCGTCACTTCGTTAACGATCAGCCAACGACGGAAAGTGTCGAAATCGCCGCTTTTACGATCGATGGTGACGCGAACGTCAATTTCCTGCTCGTATTTTTTCTTGGTGGCTGTAGCCAGCGCGCTCTCCAGCGCTTCGAAAATCTTCTCGCGCGGGAGGGATTTCTCATTAGAGACCGCTTCTACAACAGCTAAGATTTCTTTGTTCATCCTGGTATGCCTCAATCCGGACTTTTAAAAGTGGGGAACCAGGTTCGCCTTCTGGATGTTGCTCAGTGCGAACACTTCGTCGTTACCCTCAACGGCAACGGTAATCATTTCACCTTCGACAGATTTAATGATGCCCTGCCATTTGCGGCGGTTCTGTACCGCCATACGCAGAACCAGGCTGACTTCTTCACCAGTAAAACGTACGTAATGATCTGCGGTAAACATTGGACGGTCAAGACCAGGTGAAGAGACTTCAAGGTTGTATGGCACGGTAATCGGATCTTCAACGTCCATCACCGCGCTAACCTGGTGGCTCACATCAGCGCAATCATCAACATTGATGCCATCTTCACTATCAATATAGATGCGCAGGGTGGATGTGCGACCGCGTACAAACTCAATACCTACCAGTTCGTAGCCAAGCGCTTCTACCGGTGCTGAAATCAGCTCTGTTAATTTTTGCTCTAATGTGGACAATCCCACCCCCAAGACATAAAAAAAGGGCCTATAGCCCAGTGTTACTGTTTCCTGATAACAAAAAACCCCGAAAATTCGGGGCTTTATGCGACTGGACCCTGTATACCGCAATAGATGCGGCTCGGCACAATCCAAAAGAATTTTTTTCAAAATTCGCTGTAAACGCGCCGTTCTGTGCATACAGTATATTTGAAAAAGAACTCTAAGGGAAAGTGGTTGCGGGGGCCGGATTTGAACCGACGACCTTCGGGTTATGAGCCCGACGAGCTACCAGGCTGCTCCACCCCGCGTCCGAATACTACGCAAAACTTGCACAAATTGCAAGCAAAACTGAGATTTGGTACCGAGGACGGGACTTGAACCCGTAAGCCCATGCGGGCACTACCACCTCAAGGTAGCGTGTCTACCAATTCCACCACCACGGCACTAAAGTTGCGATTTTTTTATTTCTATCGCGTCGAAATGTAACTCAGGTCTTACTGCGGGATATCACTGCCCGGCGCTGCCGGTTTAGCTGGCGCAGTCTGCTGAGACTGTGCTGGCTGAGTCAGATTTTCCCACTCGCTTCCTTTCTGGGTTTTGTTGCTATTAAGGTTACCCAGGATCAAGCTGATAATGAAGAACAGGGTTGCCAGCACTGCAGTCATACGGGTCATGAAGTTACCTGAACCGTTAGAACCAAACAGTGTACCAGAAGCGCCTGCACCAAATGATGCTCCCATATCAGCGCCTTTACCTTGCTGCAGCATGATCAGACCAACAAGGCCGATTGCCACAATAAGGAAAACTACTAAAAGAGCTTCGTACATAATCAACCTTCTTCCTTGCACGTTAGATGTGCATTAAAAGCTTCAAACCAGTTAAATCGATAGTGAACCACTACCCATCAGAAGCGGGTGTGAATACTAACCAAAGGCGCTCTTCCGTGCAAGGGCAATTTTACAACATCACACTGATTGCAGAAAAAAGCGGCAAAAGACCAATTTATGGAGAAAAAACACGCTATTCATCAATGATTTTTCACAAAAAAACGACCAGACAAAAAACAAAAAGAACGCCGTTTTGTACGATAGAACAAGACCTGAAACAGGGGCCGAAGTGAATGTCCGGCCCCGCTCCGGATTATACGGCTTTCACCGCATCGGCAATACGGTGGGCAAGTGCGGTAACCTGAGCTTCGTCCTCACCTTCCACCATTACACGGATCAACGGTTCGGTGCCGGATTTACGCAGCAGCACACGACCACGCCCTTTCAGCTCAGCTTCCACTTCACTGGTTACCGCTTTAACCTGTGCATCTTCCAGCGGATCGTTTTCGCCACTGAAGCGCACGTTAACCAGAATCTGTGGCAGCAGCTTCATTCCACTACACAGATCGTGCAAAGTCATATGATTGCGGACCATCGCAGTTAGTACTTGCAAACCTGCAACCACACCGTCGCCGGTGGTCGTCTTATCAAGCAGGATTACGTGGCCTGAATTCTCAGCGCCAAGACGCCAGCCTTTTTCCTTCAGCTTTTCCAGTACGTATCGGTCACCCACTTTCGCCCGGGCAAACGGGATACCAAGCTGTTTAAGCGCCAGCTCCAGGCCCATATTGCTCATCAGCGTACCGACAACACCACCGCGCAGTTGCCCCTGGCGTAAGCCCTCACGGGCGATGATATAGAGGATCTGATCGCCATCAACCTTCTGCCCAAGATGATCAACCATCATGATACGGTCGCCATCACCGTCGTAGGCCAGTCCCAGACCGGCTTTCTCAGCCAGTACACGCTCCTGTAACAGGCGCAGATCGGTTGCACCGCACTCTTTATTAATGTTCATCCCGTCAGGCTGCACGCCAATCGAGATGACGTCTGCACCCAGTTCACGCAGCACATTAGGCGCAATGTGATACGTCGCGCCGTTCGCGCAATCCACCACGATTTTTAATCCGTTAAGGCTTAACTCGCTCGGGAAGGTTCCTTTGCAAAACTCGATGTAGCGCCCGGCGGCATCAACAATACGGCTGGCGCGTCCCAGTTCGATAGATTCAACGCAGGTAATCGGCTTTTCCATCTCGGCTTCAATCGCTTCTTCCACTTCATCCGGCAGCTTGGTGCCCTCGGTGGAAAAGAACTTAATGCCGTTATCATCGAACGGATTATGAGAGGCAGAGATAACAATACCCGCTTCGGCACGGAATGCGCGTGTCAGGTAGGCCACCGCAGGCGTAGGCATTGGCCCGGTAAACGCGGCTGACAATCCGGCTGCGGCCAGACCCGCTTCCAGCGCAGATTCCAGCATATAGCCAGAGATACGCGTATCTTTCCCGATGATAATTTTCTTCGAACCGTGGCGTGCCAGCACCTTTCCGGCAGCCCAGCCAAGTTTCAGCACAAAATCAGGAGTGATGGGATATTCACCCACTTTGCCACGAATGCCATCGGTACCAAAATACTTGCGGTTGCTCATAACGTTATTCTTCCTTCGCTGACTGTGTCGCTTCGACGACGCGCATCGCCTCTACGGTTTCTTTTACATCGTGTACGCGCAAAATATGAGCCCCCTGCATAGCAGCAATCACCGCACAGGCGATGCTGCCGGTTAAACGCTGCCCGGGACCCACGTTCAGCAGCTGGCCAATCATACTTTTACGTGACATGCCGACTAATAGCGGCAGGCCAAAGTGATGATAGTCGGCCAGGTGCGCCAGAAGTTGATAATTATGGGAAAGATTCTTACCGAAACCAAAACCCGGGTCGAGCAGCAGCTGTGATTTTTTTATCCCTGCCGCTTCGCATCGGGCAATATGCTGAACGAAAAAGTCATCAACATCGCGCAGAATGTTCTGATAGTGCGGTGACTGCTGCATGGTTTTCGGTTCGCCCTGCATATGCATCAGGCATACCGGCAGCCCGGTTTCAGCGGCGGCTTCAAGCGCTCCCGGTTCCTGTAGTGAACGAATATCATTGATAATGTGCGCGCCCGCGCGGGCAGATTCGCGGATGACCTCGGGTTTAGAGGTATCCACCGATATCCACACCTCAAAACGCTGTGCAATCGCCTCTACCACAGGAATAACGCGCTCCAGCTCCTCTTCCACGCTGACGTCTTTGGCGCCGGGACGGGTCGACTCTCCGCCGACATCAATAATCGTGGCACCGGCGTTAATCATCTCGTTAGCGTGGGTCAGAGCATGGATCAGTTCGTTATGCTTTCCGCCATCTGAAAACGAATCGGGAGTGACGTTCAGGATACCCATCACATGCGGATGTGAGAGGTCGAGTACGGTATCTCTGGCGTACAGCTTCATAACAAACAGTCTCCAATAGTAGATATAAAAAAACCCCGACCATAGCCGGGGTTTGCATTATAACAGCATATTGACTGCAATCTGGCGGACTCCATCAGGTTTCCGCCACACCGCTATCACACGATTTTATCTGAACCTGGCATGTCGTCGTTCGGGCGAGATGCCTGAGGCGCTGCTGTTTTCTCAATATTAACTGGCCCTTCCCAACCCGCTGGCGGACGAACCTCACGACGCGCCATCAGATCGCTGATCTGAGGTGCATCAATGGTTTCATACTTCATCAGCGCATCTTTCATCGCATGAAGAATGTCCATATTTTCGTCCAGAATGCGGCGAGCACGAGCATAGTTGGTATCAATCAGTTTTTTCACTTCCTGATCGATGATACGTGCCGTTTCGTCGGACATATGCTTAGCCTTAGCCACTGAACGGCCGAGGAATACTTCACCTTCCTCTTCAGCATAAAGCAATGGGCCCAGCTTTTCTGAGAAGCCCCACTGAGTAACCATGTTACGCGCAACGCTGGTCGCCATTTTGATATCAGACGACGCGCCGGTAGAAACGTAGTCCGGCCCGTAGATAATCTCTTCCGCCAGACGTCCACCGTAGGCCACGGAAATTCGGCTTTCCAGCTTCTGACGATTGGCACTGATCTCGTCCCCTTCCGGCAGGAAGAAGGCTACGCCCAGCGCTCTGCCACGAGGAATGATGGTGACTTTGTGCACCGGGTCATAACCAGGAACCAGCGTACCCACAATGGCGTGACCTGCTTCATGGTAAGCGGTTGATTCTTTCTGCGCTTCAGTCATCACCATGGAGCGACGTTCTGCACCCATCATGATTTTGTCTTTCGCTTTTTCGAATTCAACCATCGACACCACACGCTTGTTACCGCGGGCAGCAAACAGCGCCGCTTCGTTAACAAGGTTAGCCAGATCTGCACCGGAGAAGCCAGGGGTACCACGGGCAATGATTGCCGCATCGATATCTGGTGCCAACGGTACACGGCGCATGTGCACTTTCATGATCTGCTCACGACCACGCACATCCGGTAAACCGACGACAACCTGACGGTCGAAACGACCCGGACGCAGCAGTGCGGGGTCAAGCACATCGGGACGGTTGGTGGCGGCAATAACAATGATGCCTTCGTTACCTTCAAAGCCATCCATCTCAACCAGCATCTGGTTCAGCGTCTGTTCACGCTCATCATGACCACCGCCCAGACCTGCACCGCGCTGACGACCTACCGCATCGATTTCATCGATGAAGATAATGCACGGCGCGGCTTTCTTAGCTTGTTCAAACATATCGCGTACGCGGGATGCACCCACACCAACGAACATTTCAACAAAGTCAGAGCCAGAGATGGTGAAGAAAGGCACTTTAGCTTCGCCTGCAATCGCTTTCGCCAGCAGGGTTTTACCGGTACCCGGAGGACCGACCATCAGTACGCCTTTCGGAATTTTACCGCCCAGCTTCTGGAAACGGCTAGGCTCGCGCAGGTATTCAACCAGCTCGCCCACTTCCTCTTTCGCTTCGTCGCAGCCTGCAACGTCAGCAAAGGTGGTTTTAATCTGATCTTCTGTCAGCATGCGGGCTTTGCTTTTGCCGAAGGACATCGCGCCCTTGCCGCCTCCGCCCTGCATCTGCCGCATAAAGAAGATCCAGACACCAATCAGTAACAGCATTGGGAACCATGAGATAAAGATCGAAGCCAACAGGCTTGGCTCTTCCGGTGGTTCACCGACTACTTTCACATTTTTAGTCAACAGGTTATCGAGTAACTTGGGATCGTTGACGGGAATGTAGGTCGTGTAGCGATTACTATCTTTTTTGGTTACGTTAATTTCACGCCCGTTAATACGTGCCTCGCGGACCTGATCCTGGTTCACTTCAGACAGGAAGGTTGAGTAATCAACCCTACGGCCATTCGACTCGCTGGGCCCAAAGCTCTGGAATACAGACATCAGCACAACTGCGATGACTAACCAGAGAATTAGGTTTTTCGCCATGTCACTCAAGGGATTAACCTCTTATTACAACTGTGTTAACAGACAGCGTAGGGTACTACATATCCTTCACACTTGGAATCGCTGCAAAACTGCGGCTAATCCGGCGATGATGGTTACAGTTTGCGCCCTGTCGCTACAATATACACTTCACGCGAACGAGAACGTGAAGCGTCCGGCTTACGAATTTTTACTTTCGTAAACAGGGAGCGAATTTCCCGCAGGTATTCTTCAAAACCATCTCCCTGAAACACCTTTACTAAAAAGCTGCCACCGGGTGCCAATACGTCACGACACATATCCAGGGCAAGCTCACATAAATACATCGACCGGGGAATATCAACAGCAGGCGTACCCGTCATGTTGGGTGCCATATCCGACATCACAACCTGAACTTTAGTCTCACCCACACGTTCCATCAGAGTTTTCAGTACGCTTTCGTCACGAAAATCGCCCTGAAGAAAGTCGACGCCAACAATGGGGTCCATCGGTAGGATATCACAGGCAATAACACGACCTTTTGACCCAATCTGCGTTACCACATACTGTGACCAACCGCCCGGAGCCGCACCGAGGTCAACCACGGTCATACCGGGTTTGAAAAGTTTGTCACCCTGCTGTATTTCATCCAGTTTAAACCAGGCGCGCGAACGCAACCCTTTTTTCTGCGCCTGAAGCACATATTTATCGCTAAAGTGTTCCTGTAGCCAGCGGCTGGAACTGGCCGAACGCTTTTTACCAGTCATACAATTTCCAACTATGATTCATTGTTCGCGATAAATAACCGCACAAATCAGCGAAGCCGATTTGGTGATACACTCGAGATGGCGGTAGAATGACCCGTTTTCAATCCCAATGTAAGTAAAAAATACGATGAATCTGAGTACCAAACAAAAACAGCACCTGAAAGGTCTGGCCCATCCGCTGAAGCCAGTAGTCATGCTGGGCAACAACGGCTTGACCGAGGGAGTGCTGGCCGAGATCGAACATGCACTGGAGCACCATGAACTCATCAAGGTGAAAATCGCCACGGAAGACCGTGAGACGAAAACCCTGGTGGTTGAAGCTATCGTGCGCGAAACCGGTGCAGTTAATGTGCAGGTAATCGGCAAGACGCTGGTGCTGTACCGTCCAACGAAGGAACGCAAGATCTCCATTCCGCGCTGAGGGGGGGGCTGGTCAGCTGACCGGCCTTTCCGAACAAACTCAGGTCAGGAGAAAGTGCCACGCTCCTCATTCCGATAAAAGGCCGCAGTGCGGCCTTTTTCTTATCTTTACAAAACCCTCATCCATAATGAGGATAGTCAATATCAGAGATACTGGACGTTTAACACTTCATATTCCACGTCGCCGCCCGGCGTTTTGATGATAGCAACATCATCAATTACCTTACCTACCAGGCCACGCGCCATCGGTGAATTGATCGAGATAAGATTTTGCTTAAAGTTAGCTTCGTCATCACCCACAATACGATAGGTAGACTCTTCATCACTATCCACATTTAACACGGTAACGGTGGCACCAAAAATCACCCGGCCGTTAGCGTTGCCAGCCATTTTTGTGACATCAATCACCTGGGCATTAGAAAGCTTTGATTCAATTTCCTGGATACGGCCCTCGCAGAATCCCTGCTCTTCGCGAGCAGCATGATATTCCGCATTTTCCTTCAGGTCACCGTGCTCCCGCGCTTCAGCAATTGAGGCAATAATCCTGGGGCGTTTTACCGTTTTGAGCTCTTCCAGCTCTTCGCGCAGTTTCTCTGCGCCTTTTAACGTCATCGGAATCTGATTCATCTCAATACCTCTTAAAATCTTTCCTGTTCAAAGTGTCGTCGTCCTGACGGATGGTATGCAGAAAAAGGCGTTCTGCGCCGCTTTCTACTGATTTAAAACAAAAGAAACCTGACCCGGAGTAAACTCCAGGTCAGGATCTATTTTTCAATTTGATACGTATTTTACCCCAGAGTTCCCTGGGGGTCATCGTTTACTTTCCACCGCAATGCACCGTAGTATGACAGCATCACCTGTCAGTTACCGCGAGATTATGCGATTTTCACGAATTGTTACCGGCCTTAGCTGCGCTTTTATGCTGCAGGCGCAGGCAGCCCCCGTCGAAGACTACACCCAGTACCTTCCCGACGGCGCAAACCTGGCGCTCGTAGTGCAAAAAATTGGGGCAACAACACCCTCTATTGACTATCACAGCCAGCAGATGGCACTACCTGCCAGCACAATGAAGGTGATTACCGCGCTGGCTGCTATGTTGCAACTGGGCCCTGATTACCGCTTCAACACTCAGTTGGAAAGCAAGGGTAGCATTAGCGGCAATACGCTGCGCGGCGATCTGGTTGCCCGTTTCGGCGGTGACCCAACGTTAACGCGCCAGGATCTCCGTAATATGGTCACGAACCTGAAAAAACAGGGCGTGGAACATATTGCCGGCAATCTGGTTATTGATACCTCGGTTTTTGCCAGCCACGATAAGGCCCCCGGCTGGCCGTGGAACGATATGACCCAGTGCTTCAGCGCACCGCCAGGTGCTGCAATCGTAGACCGTAACTGCTTCTCGGTTTCACTCTACAGCGCTCCGACCCCGGGGGAAAAAGCCTTTATTCGCGTGGCCTCCTGGTATCCAGTCAATATGTTCAGCGAAGTCAGAACGCTGGCCAGAGGATCGGCAGACGCGCAGTATTGTGAACTGGATGTCGTTCCGGGTGAACTGAATCGCTTTACGCTAACCGGCTGCCTTACCCAGCGTTCTGAGCCATTGCCGCTGGCTTTCGCTATCCAGGATGGCGCCAGCTATGCCGGAGCGATCCTGAAATCTGAACTGCAAAACGCGGGTATTGATTACAGTGGCCATCTGATACGCCAGACTCAGGTCACCCAACCTGGAACCGTTCTGGCACAAACTCAGTCGGCGCCGCTTCGCGACCTGCTGAAAATTATGCTGAAAAAGTCAGATAACATGATTGCGGATACCGTATTCCGTACGATTGGTCATGAACGCTTTAACGTACCGGGTACCTGGCGCGCTGGCTCGGATGCAGTGCGCCAAATCCTGCGTCAGAAAGCCAATATCGATCTGGGCAATAGTATTCAGGTAGACGGCTCCGGGCTATCCCGCCACGATCTGATTTCTCCTGCTACCATGATGCAGGTACTGCAATATATCGCACAGAACGATCAGCAGCTCAATATCATCTCGATGCTGCCGCTGGCCGGTTATGATGGCACGCTGCGCTATCGCGGCGGGCTGCATGAAGCGGGCGTTGACGGCAAAGTCTCCGCCAAAACCGGTTCATTGCAGGGTGTGTATAACCTGGCCGGATTTATGACCACCGCCAGCGGGCAACGGGTGGCCTTTGTACAGTTCCTCTCCGGTTATGCCGTGCCGCCGGAAGATCAACGCCAGCGCCGCATCCCGTTGGTTCGCTTTGAAAGTCGTCTGTATAAGGACGTTTACCGGAATAATTAATCATTGAAAATATTAATTGTTGAGGACGATGAACTGCTACAAAAAGGCCTGACTCTGGCAATGACCGGAGAAGGTTACGCTGTGGACTGCGCGGCAAATGCGACCCAGGCGGTCGTATTCCTGCGCAGCAGCCAGTACAGCCTGATCGTGCTGGATCTCGGTTTGCCCGATCGTGACGGTACTGAACTGTTGCGCCAGTGGCGTAAAGAACAGAACGATTTGCCGGTGCTGATCCTGACGGCACGTGACGCGCTGGAAGATCGGGTTGAAGGGCTGGATGCCGGTGCTGATGACTATCTGGTGAAGCCATTTGCACTGGCTGAACTTAAAGCCCGCGTTCGGGCGCTGATTCGCCGCTATCAGGGCCACAGCGATAATCTGCTGGAGCGCGGCGACATCACGCTAAATCTCACATCCCAGCAGGTGGCCGTCGAAAATCTCCCCGTTGAAGTCACGCCAAAGGAGTTCGCCCTGTTGACTCGCCTGCTGATGCGCCTGGGCCAGACGGTTCATCGCGAAACGCTACAGCAGGATCTCTACAGCTGGCAGGATGACACCAGTTCGAACACACTTGAAGTACATATCCATAATCTTCGACGCAAACTTGGCAAAGATCGCATCAAAACCGTTCGCGGCGTCGGTTATCGTTTGGAAGAGCGCGAATGAACAGCATGCGTCGGCGTTTATTGATTATGCTGGCGCTAATTCTGCTGAGCTGTCAGCTGATGAGTGCTTTTTGGCTGTGGCATGAAAGCCGGGAGCAAATCAGTTTTCTGGTAAATGAAACGCTAACTAATCATGCCCGCAATGAGCATGTCGAAAATGAGATCCGCGAAGCCATTGCCTCGCTGCTGCTGCCGTCCCTGGTGATGGTGTGCTTTACCCTTCTGCTCTCCTTCTGGGCAATCAGCTGGATAATTCGACCTCTGCGCTCGCTACAAAGCAGCCTGGCCTCACGCTCTGCGGACAACCTGACCCCCCTGCCGCTGCATTCGGATATGGATGAAATTGTGGCGGTTACCGGCGCACTGAATCAGCTACTGGCGCGCCTGGACCATACACTGCAGCAGGAACGGCTGTTTACGGCAGATGCGGCCCATGAATTACGTACCCCGCTGGCTGGCCTGCGGCTGCACCTGGAGCTGTTGGAGCAGGACGGCAACCCGTTGGGTACGATGCTGGTCGCACGGGTCGATCAGCTGATGCATGTTATCGAGCAGTTGCTGATGCTGTCGCGAGCCGGACAAATGATGGTAAGTGGTCACTACCAGACTTTGAGCTGGAAAGAAGTGATTCAGCCACTGCGTCAGGAGATGGAAGAGATGCTGGCGCTTAACCAGCAACGACTTGTTGTTGACGATACCAGCGACGGCAGCCGCGTGCAGGGTGATGCCGTACTGTTGCGCCTGATGCTACGTAATCTGTTGGAGAACGCTTCGCGCTACAGCCCGCAGGGCAGCATTATCACGTTGATAGTCACATCCAGCGAAAACGGTAGCATAGTGACCGTGCGTGATGAAGGCCCTGGCATTGATGCCAGCGAGGTTCAGGAAGTGGTGAAAGCGTTCCGCCGAATGGATCAGCGGTTTGGCGGCAGCGGCCTGGGTCTGAATATCGTTCAGCGCATAGTGCAACTCCACCACGGCCAGCTAAGCCTGACCAATCGCACCGATCGTAGCGGGCTTGATGCCCGATGCAGGTTCCCGCAGCAGCTCAACTGAGCCAGCAATTCTTACAGAACATTCTGGAATTTTAATTAGCAACGCTAACCCGTTAAAAGTCGATCACCTGCAATTACCCTGTCAGATCAACGAAAAACCGCTAAAAATAGTGTAAAAAGCGATTATTCCCTCACGAGTACGAGCCTAATAAATCAATTTACCTTTATTGACACTTCGAAGCATTCAACGTAGCTTACTGGCCCTGAAAGCAAATGATAATAATTCTTACTTAGTTTATCATTTAAATAAGGACGTAGAATGGAATTGTTAACCTCAGAAAGCACGCTGCAATTTGCCGCAGATGCTGCCGCCAGTGGCTTTTTCTTTATGTCTCCCTGGCGCAGTCTCGCAGCGAAAGGTTGCTTTACCACTATCAATACGCCGGCATATGAAGGTGAAATGCTGACGGGTCGTTTTCAACACGATATCCGGCATCATCTGTCAGAAGCAAAACGGCAGGGAATACGTCATCCGGTCGTTGTGGGGGCAATCCCTTTTGATGTCCGCCAGCCTTCAGCTCTGTTTATCCCTGAAACCAGCCACTTTTTTGACCGCAGCAGCTTTCAGCGGCAGGTACAGACACACGGCTCATCACATAACGACATTCTGCGGCGTACTGCACTGCCTGAGCAGCCTGAATTTATGCGAATGGTCAGCGAAGCTATTGCGGCCACGGCTTCCTCGCAGTTGGATAAGGTCGTGCTCTCGCGCCTGATGGACATCGTCACGGAAAAACCTGTCGACGTTGCTGGCCTGATGCAACAGCTCATCGCGCAGAACCCCACTAGCTACAATTTTCACGTACCGCTTGCGCAAGGCGGGTCGCTGCTGGGAGCCAGCCCGGAACTGCTGCTGCGCATGCACGATCGCCGCTACTACACCCACCCGCTGGCGGGCTCGGCAAAGCGGGACAGCGATCGCGAACGGGATCGCGCGGCCGGTCAGCAACTGATGAAGTCGCAAAAAGACCGCTATGAACATCAGCTGGTGATCGATGCTCTGCGTCATGTGCTGCAATCGCGCAGCAAGCGCCTCGCCATCCCTGCGGAACCGGAGCTGCTGACCACCGGCACGCTTTGGCATCTCGGCACCCCGATAGAGGGTGAAGTCAGTCATGCGGCGGAAAACGCGCTTTCGCTGGCCTGCCTGCTGCATCCAACTCCGGCGCTGAGCGGATATCCTCATGCCAGCGCGATGCAGATGATTGCCAAACTTGAACCCTTCGAGCGCGATTTATTCGGCGGCATTGTCGGCTGGTGCGATGAGCATGGCAACGGCGAGTGGGTGGTCACTATCCGCTGCGGAAAAGTTGCCGGAAACCGGGTTCGTCTGTTTGCCGGGGCGGGAATTGTTCCTGACTCAACGCCTGAATCCGAATGGCGTGAGACCGGCGTCAAACTGAATACCATGCTGCGTGCATTTGGCCTCAATTAAAGGTAAATCATGACTATTCCCTACACTCACTGGCCTGATGAGCTGGCCGCACGCTATCGCGCGAAGGGTTACTGGCTCGATCGGCCGATGACGGATATTCTGCACAGTCAGGCTGAAAATACTTCTGTCGCAGTCATCGAAGGCGATCGGCATTACAGCTATCAGCAGCTGGCACAACTTTCCGCTCGGCTGGCGGCGGCACTTCAGCGACGCGGACTGAAAAGCGGTGATACCGCCCTGGTTCAGCTCGGTAACGTCGCGGATTTTTACATGGTGTTTTTCGCCCTGCTTAAAATCGGGGTGGCACCGGTTAATGCGCTGTTCAGTCACCAGCGTAACGAGCTGGACGCCTACGCGTCACAGCTGCAGCCATCGTTGCTCATTGCCGATCGACAGCATCCGCTTTTCAGCAATGATGATTATCTGCAGCAGCTCAAACAGGCTATTCCGGCACTCAGCGTGATCGCCTTACGTCATGAACATGGTGTAGCGATGTCCCTGGCGGGGATGGCCGATGAGGCAGCCGGAAGCTTCTCAGAAACACCTTCTGCGGCAGATGAGGTGGCCTTCTTCCAGCTTTCCGGCGGCAGCACGGGTACGCCGAAACTCATCCCGCGAACCCACAATGATTACTACTACAGCATTCGTGGCAGCGTTGATATTTGTCAGTTCAGCCGCAGCACCCGCTATCTCTGCGCCCTGCCCGCTGCGCATAACTATGCGATGAGCTCCCCGGGCGCACTGGGTGTATTTTACGCCGGTGGCTGTGTAGTGCTGGCACACGATCCCAGCGCTAACCTCTGTTTCCCTCTTATCGAAAAACATCAGGTCAACGTTGCCGCACTGGTTCCGCCCGCCGTCAGCCTGTGGCTACAGGCTATCCAGGAGTGGGGAAGCAATCGCGCCCTGGCTTCGCTGACTCTGCTGCAGGTTGGCGGGGCCAGGCTGAGTGAGTCACTTGCTGCTCGTATTCCCACGGAAATCGGCTGCCAGCTGCAACAGGTGTTCGGTATGGCCGAAGGACTGGTTAATTACACCCGTCTGGATGATGACAGCCAGCATATTCTGACCACCCAGGGGAGGCCAATCTCTGAAGATGACGAGGTCTGGGTAGCCGATGAGTTCGGTAATCCGCTCCCAGCCGGAACAACCGGACGTCTGATGACCCGTGGCCCCTACACGTTTCGCGGCTACTACAACAGCCCTGAACATAATGCCGCCAGCTTCGATCGTCAGGGGTTTTACTGCTCTGGCGATCTGATCTCCATCGCTCCCGATGGTTATATCACCGTGCAGGGGCGTGAAAAGGATCAGATCAACCGCGGTGGTGAAAAGATCGCAGCAGAGGAGATCGAAAACCTGCTGCTCCGCCACGCTCAGGTGATCCACGCCGCGCTGGTTTCGATGGAAGACAGTCTGATGGGCGAGAAAAGCTGTGCCTTTATTGTGACAAAGGGGGTGCTGAAGCCGGTGGCGCTTCGCCGCCATCTACGTGAGCTGGGCGTGGCGGAGTTCAAACTGCCGGATCGCATCGAATGTGTTGATTCACTGCCCCTCACACCGGTCGGCAAAGTAGATAAAAAACGCCTGCGCCAGCAGCTTGCCCATACTCAGAGCCTCTAATTTTCAGGAGAGACCATGGCTATCCCTAAACTCCAGTCCTATCTGCTACCTACGCAGGCAGAGCTGCCGGTAAACAAAGTGAAGTGGGATTTTAACCCCGCACGTGCGGCGCTGTTAATTCATGATATGCAGGAATATTTCCTCAACTTTTGGGGAGAAGACAGCCCGTTGATCGATCAGGTAGTGGAGAACGTTGCTCGCCTGCGTCAGTTCTGTAAATCTCAGGGCATCCCGGTGTTTTACACCGCCCAACCCAACCAGCAGAGTGACCAGGATCGCGCGCTGCTGAATGATATGTGGGGCCCCGGTCTCAACAAGCATCCCGATCAGCAGCGAGTGGTCAGCGCGCTGGCACCCGATGAACAGGATCAGGTACTGGTAAAATGGCGCTACAGCGCTTTTCATCGCTCCCCGCTTGAGTCAATCCTTAAAGAAACCGGACGAGATCAGCTGATTATTTGCGGTGTTTACGCCCACATTGGCTGCCTGACCACCGCGACAGATGCATTTATGCGCGACATTAAACCGTTTATGGTTGCCGACGCGCTGGCAGATTTCAGCCGCGAGGAACATATGATGGCGCTGAACTATACCGCCGGGCGCAGCGGAAAGGTGGTGATGACCTCTGAACTGCTGCCGGCAACAACACCAGCCAGTAAAGCCCTGCTGCGCGCGCTGGTGCTGCCGCTGCTGGATGACGATGCAGAGGATCTGGATGATGCGGATAATCTGGTGGACTACGGTCTTGATTCCGTGCGGATGATGGAGCTCGCCGCCCGCTGGCGCCAGATCCATAGCGATATCGATTTTATTTCTCTGGCCAAAGATCCGAGTATCGATGGCTGGTGGAAGTTACTGTCACGGGAGCCAGCATAATGTCCGCCAGTTTCGATTTTACCGGTAAGCAGGTTTGGGTTACCGGCGCGGGCCAGGGCATCGGCTACCACACCGCGCTGGCTTTTGTTGCCGCTGGCGCTTCCGTTGTCGGCTTTGATAAACAGTTCTCGCAGAGCGATTATCCGTTCCAGCGCGAGATCGTCGATATCGCCGATCCATGGCAGGTGAAGCGCGTCTGCGAAAAAGTACTTTCCGATACCCGACATCTTGACGTGCTGGTCAATGCTGCCGGTATTTTACGCACCGGCTCCACCGAGGAACTGGCATTTGCAGACTGGCAGGTCTGCCTGGCGGTTAATGCCGGAGGCGCTTTCAACCTGTTCCAACAGACTCTGCCGGTATTTCGTCAGCAGCGTGCCGGTGCGATAGTCACGGTCGCTTCTAACGCAGCTCATGCGCCGCGTATCGGCATGTCTGCATACGGTGCTTCAAAAGCCGCGCTGCGCAGCCTGTGCATGACCGTCGCTCTCGAAATGGCACCTTATGGCGTGCGCTGTAATATTGTTTCGCCGGGTTCAACGGATACCGCGATGCAGCGCAGCCTGTGGCAAACCCCGGCAGATGAACAGCAGATGATTGCGGGTTATCCGGAGCAGTACAAACTGGGCATCCCACTGGGTAAAATTGCCCGCCCTGATGACATTGCCAGCGCGGTGATGTTCCTGGCTTCCGACAGCGCCAGCCACATTATCATGCAGGATATCGTGGTTGACGGTGGGGCTACGCTCGGTGCGTAAGCCGCAATTGCTGTGGAAGCGCCAAAGCAGCACGGAGGCACTCAACCAGATGGCCGAAGGCAATATGATCGCCGGGCTGGGGATCCACTTTACCCATCTGACAGAGGATCGTCTGGAAGCGACCATGCCGGTTGATTCACGTACCCATCAACCGTTTGGCCTGCTGCACGGCGGGGCGTCGGTGGCTTTAGCGGAGTCACTGGGATCGATGGCGGGCTGGCTATGTTCGCAGCATGGGCAGAACGTGGTAGGTACAGAAATCAGCGCCAGCCATCTGCGGGGCGTATTCAGCGGCACGGTACGCGGCGTCTGTCGTGCTTTACACGCCGGGACGACCAGTCAGGTATGGCAGATTGAGATCTTTGACGATCGCGATCGGTTATGCTGCATTTCGCGCCTGACCACTGCCATTATCGGCTAATGAAAATAAACAGGGACGCCATGGCGTCCCTGTTTTCATCGCAGATTAGCGCTGATAGATAATTTCAACGCCTTCGTCGTCTTCATCATCCCAGTCATCATCCCAATCGTCATCTTCTTCGACGGCAGGCTGTGCTTCTTCCAGCTGCTGACGATGGTAGTCGTCCCACATAAACTCCACTTTCTCTGGCTGCTTCGCTTCCAGTTCAGCTTGTTTCGGGTTGGCATTCATGAAGGACATAATGTCCCAGCATAATGCATTAACGCCTACACGATTCGCAGCAGAAATCAGGTAGTATTTATCGGTCCAGCCAAGCGCATCAGCAATCGCCTTAGCACGTGCTTCGGCTTCTTCGCTGTCCAGCAGGTCAACCTTATTGAACACCAGCCAGCGCGGTTTCTGGAAAAGCTTCTCGCTGTACTTTTCCAGCTCACCCAAAATAACACGGGCATTTTCCACCGGGTCGCTTTCATCGATCGGTGCCAGATCGATGGTATGCAGTAGAACGCGGCAGCGCTCAAGGTGCTTAAGGAAGCGAATTCCCAGACCGGCACCATCTGAAGCCCCCTCAATCAGGCCCGGAATATCGGCAACCACAAAGCTCTGCTCGTTATCCATACGCACTACGCCCAGGCTTGGTACCAGGGTAGTGAAGGGATAATCGGCAACTTTTGGTTTTGCAGCAGATACGGCGCGGATGAAGGTCGATTTACCCGCGTTAGGCAGGCCCAGCATACCTACGTCAGCCAACAGCATCAGTTCCAGCTGCAGATCACGTTTCTCACCCGGCGTACCCATTGTTTTCTGGCGTGGAGTACGGTTAACGGATGACTTAAAGCGGGTGTTACCCAGCCCGTGCCAGCCACCCTTCGCGACCATCAGCAGTTGCTGATGATGGGTCATATCGCCCAGCGTTTCACCCGTTCCCTGATCGATAACACGCGTACCGACAGGAACTTTGATGATGATATCTTTACCACGTTTACCGGTACAGTCACGGCTCTGGCCGTTTTGACCCCGTTCAGCGCGGAAGGATTTTTCGAAACGATAGTCAATCAGGGTATTCAGGTTTTCGTCGGCCTGCATGTAAACATCGCCGCCGTCACCGCCGTCGCCGCCGTCCGGTCCACCACGAGGAATATACTTCTCACGACGGAAACTGACGCAACCATTGCCGCCGTCACCTGCTACAGCCAGGATCGTCGCTTCATCAACAAACTTCATTTTACTTCTCCGTCACTCATTCGCCCGTGGCCCAGTGTCTTTGCACCGGAACGGGATTGCTCCGCCGTGGCCATAAGCGATGACCCATTGCGGAAAATATGGCACCTGGCCGGGCGCCAGTCACTCCGATTGAACCCTGAAACTTCAGAGGCGGAATGGAAAGCGTTCGAACCAGCCAGGCGATAATAATTCTGAAAACTTCAGCGTAAAGGCGTCAGCGTCTCTTTTTCGCTGACCAGCACCACCCGTTCGATGAAAGGAATACCCGTCACCGACAGCAGCACCATCACTGAACATAAAGTGTACAGCAAAAACAGGATCTGTTGCGAGGCCAGTCGACGCAGTAGCATTCCTAACGGGCAGAATGTAAAAAGCCCCGCACTGAGATGCGGGGCTTTTAATTTCGCAGCAAGAAGTGACTTAAAAATCACTCTGCGGCTCTAAAACCTTACTCAGCAACGATGCTGATGTATTTACGGTTGTTCGGGCCTTTAACTTCGAATTTGACCTTGCCGTCTGCAGTTGCAAACAGGGTGTGGTCACGACCGCAGCCAACGTTGGTGCCGGCGTGGAATTTAGTACCACGCTGACGAACGATGATGCTACCTGCCAGAACTGATTCGCCGCCGAAACGTTTTACGCCCAGACGTTTTGCATTGGAGTCACGACCGTTACGAGTCGAGCCACCAGCCTTTTTATGTGCCATTTGTCAGATCTCCTCTTAGGCGCTGATGCCAGTGATCTTCACATCAGTGAACCACTGACGGTGACCCTGCTGCTTACGGTAATGCTTACGACGACGGAACTTAACAATCTTGATCTTGTCGCCACGACCGTGAGCAACGATTTCCGCTTTGATCACGCCACCTGAAACTAAAGGCGCGCCGATTTTAACGTCTTCGCCGTTGGCAATCATCAGAACCTGGTCGAACTCAATAGTTTCGCCGGTTGCGATGTCCAGCTTTTCCAGGCGAACGGTCTGACCTTCGCTTACTCGGTGTTGTTTACCACCACTTTGGAAAACCGCGTACATATAAAACTCCGCTCTCGCGCTTGCCTTTTTTTGATTATCAGGCTGCGCTATAAATATTCACAATAGGGCGCGAATTCTACGCAACTTCGCTGCCAATGACAAGTGCCAGTTACGCTGTATTGCAGAAAAAAAACGCAACGTGCATGGGACGCTTTCACCGTTGTGTTTTTCAAGTACAATCTGTCATACATTTCATGCCACAGGCACGCGTAAAGGCGCTTATCATACCAGCAAACTGAGCGAGCGATAGCTGAACAGACTGATGAACTTAGAACAGATAAATGAACTTACCGCGCAGGATATGGCGGATGTCAACGCGACAATACTCGACCAGCTGAACTCGGACGTATCCCTTATCAATCAGCTGGGCCATTACATTATTAGCGGCGGTGGGAAACGTATCCGACCAATGATCGCCGTTCTTGCTGCACGCGCTATCAACAATTACGACGGCAAGCAGCACATCGCCGTGGCGGCACTAATCGAATTTATCCACACCGCTACGCTGCTGCACGACGATGTGGTCGACGAATCGGATATGCGCCGTGGTAAAGCAACGGCCAATGCGGCATTTGGCAACGCGGCCAGCGTACTGGTTGGTGATTTTATTTATACCCGTGCCTTCCAGATGATGACCAGCCTCGGCTCGCTGCGGGTGCTGGCGCTGATGTCTGAAGCGGTTAACGTGATTGCCGAAGGTGAAGTGTTACAGTTGATGAACTGTAACGATCCGGACATCACTGAAGAAAGCTATATGCGGGTGATTTACAGCAAAACTGCTCGCTTGTTTGAAGCCGCCGCGCAGTCTTCCGGGATACTGGCAGGTGCCACCGCAGAGCAGGAAAAGGCTCTGCAGGATTATGGACGCTACATTGGCACCGCTTTCCAGCTGATTGACGATCTGCTGGATTACAGCGCAGATGGTGCAACACTTGGTAAAAATGTGGGTGACGATCTCAGCGAAGGTAAACCGACGCTGCCGTTGCTGCACGCCATGCGCAACGGTACTGCTGAGCAGGCCAGCATGATCCGTAAGGCTATTGAGGAAGGTAATGGCCGCCATTTACTGGAACCCGTTTTGGAAACCATGAACCAGTGTGGCTCGCTGGAATGGACGCGCCGTGCTGCCGAGCAGGAAGCGGACAAAGCCATTACTGCCCTGCAAGTACTACCTGAATCTCCATGGCGCAGCGCACTTGAGGCACTTGCTCATATGTCTGTACAACGCGAATTCTGATTGAAAATGCGCGGAAATCCGCGCTTTTCATGATTCATCTTAGCCATTCCCCCACCGCCAGTCCTGATATTACTGCACGATGTAACGTTACATCATTTGTCTCCACTTTTGCGTAGAGCTACGCAAAACTGGCTCTTTGCATAAAAATTACTGGAAATTAAAGGAAACAAGTTGATATAAAGCTCTTATAAATTCCGTTACTATCGTCAGGGTTAATACGGTAAATACGGATGCGCAGGAAAAGACTTTCCCTGTGCAGATTATTTCCTGTTGTTTCCACAAGTGCACAAGGAGAAAGAGCACGTGGCCTATAATTCTCAAGACTGGCATCCTGCCGATATCATTGCCGCCCTGCGTAAAAGAGGCACCACTCTCGCCGAACAGTCGCGCCGCGCAGGCTTAAGCTCATCAACGCTGGCTAATACGCTATGCCGGCCGTGGCCGAAGGGGGAATGGCTGATTGCTGACGCCCTGGAGATACACCCGGCAGAGATCTGGCCCAGCCGCTATTACGATCCTAAGACAAAGCAGTTGATCGATCGTAAAAAACTGATCAGAAAATAAAAAGGGCCGGTATTGAAGACCGGCCCTTGCTAAAAGACTACAGGCAACGTTTATTCGTCACCGCTGACCCGCTGGATATTGGCACCCAGAGCCATAAGCTTGTCTTCGATATGCTCATAGCCACGATCGATATGATAAATACGATCGACGATCGTTGTACCTTCCGCAATACAGCCAGCCAGAACCAGGCTGGCTGATGCGCGAAGATCGGTCGCCATTACCTGAGCACCCGATAGCTTTTCTACACCGTGGCAAATCAGCGTGTTGCTTTCAATTTCACCGTGCGCTCCCATACGTACCAGTTCCGGTACGTGCATAAAGCGGTTTTCGAAAATGGTCTCAGTGATCACCCCAGTGCCTTCTGCTACCAGATTCAGCAGGCTGAACTGTGCCTGCATATCCGTCGGGAATCCTGGATGCGGCGCGGTGCGCACGTTCACGGCTTTCGGTCGCTTGCCGTGCATATCAAGGCTTATCCAGTCCTCGCCCACTTCAATGTCGGCCCCCGCCTCACGCAGTTTGGCCAATACGGCATCCAGCGTGTCAGGCTGAGCAGCACGGCAGACCACTGCACCACCGGAAATCGCAGCCGCGACGAGGAACGTACCGGTTTCGATACGATCGGGAAGCACACGGTACACGCCACCGCCCAGGCGCTCAACGCCCTCGATGGTAATGCGATCGCTGCCCGCGCCCGTAATTTTTGCACCCAGCGTATTCAGGAAGTTGGCGGTATCAACGATTTCCGGCTCGCGCGCGGCGTTTTCGATAATCGTTGTGCCGGTTGCCAGCGTAGCGGCACTCATGATGGTTACCGTGGCACCCACGCTGACCTTATCCATGACGATATGCGCGCCCTTCAGGCGGCCATCGACCGAGGCCTTAACGTAGCCCTCTTCCAGCTTGATCTCAGCACCCAGCTGTTCCAGGCCGGTAATATGCAGATCGACCGGACGCGCGCCAATAGCGCAGCCGCCGGGAAGCGATACCTGACCCTGGCCAAAACGCGCCACCAGCGGGCCAAGCGCCCAGATAGAGGCACGCATGGTCTTCACCAGATCGTATGGGGCACAGTAAACATCAACCTTACTGGCATCCATATGCACCGAGCCGTTACGCTCGGTCTTCACACCCAGTTGGCCCAGCAGCTTCATGGTGGTATCGATGTCCTTCAGTTTCGGGACATTCTGAATCTCTACCGGTTCTTCAGCCAGCAAAGCAGCGAACAGGATCGGCAGGGCAGCATTTTTAGCCCCGGAAATTGTGACTTCACCACTCAGCCGGGTTGGACCCTGCACACGAAATTTATCCATTGCAACTGCTCTCTGTTGTCAGACCAAAAATCTGCGGCTCAGCCCGCCAGCACATCATCGCGCGGTGGACAGCTGCCGCTTAGAAACCGTTTAACTTACGGTCACGCGCCCACTCTTCAGGAGTGTAAGTCTTGATTGAAACGGCGTGAATACGGTTGTCCGCAATATAGGCCATCAGGGGTGCATAGACCGTCTGCTGCTTCTTCACGCGGCTCAGTTCACCGAATAACTCACCCACGGCAATCACCTGAAAATGGCTGCCATCGCCAGTGACGTGGACTTCCTGCAGCGGTAACGCGCTCATAAGCACGGACTGAATTTCACTATTTTCCATGATGCTTTCAAATTCACCTGATAATAAACAGGCACACATATTAGTGGAATCTGCCCTACTCTTAAACAAGCAATAAATGCCAGGATCGTCAGAAAAAGGCTAAATGAGAATGAATAACGCTATACGTCGCTCAGGCCTGGAGGATCGGGGGAACGAAAAGGAAAGCAAAGATCAACGAACTCAATATGTTCCGCAAGAGTACGGCGGCCTGAGCCGCCGTGTCCTGGATCAACGATTATCGGCAATAATTTCCTGAAGATTATACAGGGTAATCAGAGAACGGAGCTTATCGGGGATACCGGTGAAATGAGGTGTTTTGCCCTTTTGTAACGCGATTTGCCGCAGATGAACCAGTAATGCCAGCCCCGCAGAATCAACGCGATCCAGGCTGGATACATCAATAACCTCAGCCTGCTGCATTAGTTGATCCCGCTGCTGCCATAGCGGCAGCAGGGTTTCGCGCTCAAGCTCACCGCTAAGACGCAGCAGGCCGGAGTCGACTGTCCAGCTAAGCAAATCTGCCGTCATGTTGCTCACTGCTGTTTGTCCAGCGTGATTGGCTGTTGCGCATAGGATTTTAGCCGCTCGGTCAAACCATCGATGCCTTTCTGTCGCAGGATGTCACTCCATTCGTTTTGTTTGGTAGTGATCATACTGACCCCCTCGGCAATCATGTCATACGCCTGCCATTCGCCCGTACGACTGTTTTTACGCCACTGGAAATCCAGACGTACCGGAGGGCGGCCATTTTTATCAATGATGGTAACGCGGATAGCAATGATATCGGCATTCCCCAGCGGCTGCTCGGGAGCTATCTGGTATGTCTGACCGTTGTAAAGCGCCAGAGCCTGACCGTAGGCCTGTGCCAGATAGTCACCAAATGCGCTAAAATAGGCTTCTCGCTGTGCCGGAGTGGCCTCTTTGTAATAGCGGCCCAGCACCAACGCTCCGGCATATTTTATTTGCACGTACGGCAGCAGTTCTTCTTTAACAACCTGACGCAGATAGTTCGGGTCCTGCTTGATCTTAGGTTGCTCATTCTTCAAACGATCGAAGGTTTTTGCTGCCGCTTCATTCATCATCGAATAAGGGTTAGTTTTATCAGCCGCCGCGTTAGCCGCAATCGGGGCAACGATCAGCATTGCCACCATCAGTAAACGTTTAAACATTACTTATCCTCTCCTGGAGTGTTAGCCACAGCCGGTTGCTCAGAAGCACCGTTATCATCTGCTTTGTCTGCGCTCTTATCGTTGCCATTTCCGCTTTTGTAGAGGAACTGGCCGATCAGATCTTCCAGCACCATTGCCGACTTGGTGTCCTGCAGCGTGCTGCCATCTTTCAGCATCGCGGTACCCATTTCCGGGTCATCGAAACCGATATTCATCGCCAGAAACTGTTCGCCCAACAGGCCTGATGTACGTACCGCCAGTGAGCTGGTATCCGGGATATTGTTATACTTTTCATCAATATCCATAGTGACCCGCGGCGAGTAGTTTTTTGGGTCAAGCGTGATATCCGTTACGCGGCCAATCACAACGCCACCCACTTTTACCGGCGATCCTGATTTTAAGCCGCCGATATTGTCAAAGGTAGCATAGAGTTTCCAGGTCGGTTCATTGCCGAGAGACTTCAGATCGGCAACGCGCAGACACAGAAAAACGATCGCGCAAAGCGCTAACAATAAGAAGGCACCTACCCAAATTTCGCTTTTTTTCGTTTGCATCGAATCAATTCCCAAACATCAGTGCCGTAAGCACAAAATCCAGACCGAGTACAGCCAGAGAGGCATGTACCACAGTACGCGTTGTTGCCCGACTAATCCCTTCAGACGTCGGAATGGCGTCGTAGCCGTTAAACAGCGCAATCCAGGTCACAGTAATGGCAAACACGAGGCTCTTAATCACGCAGTTGATAATATCAGTACGCACATCGACCGCATTCTGCATCGCTGACCAGAAGAAGCCACTGTCGATCCCTTTCCAGCTCACGCCAACCATCGCACCGCCGAGTATCCCCACGGCAACAAAAATCAGCGTCAGCAGAGGCATGCTGATCGCCCCAGCCCAAAAACGCGGTGAAACAATACGCCGCAGCGGATCAACCGCCATCATTTCCATGCTGGAGAGCTGTTCCGTGGCTTTCATCAGACCGATCTCAGCGGTCAGCGCGGAACCGGCCCGTCCTGCAAACAGCAACGCGGTGACCACCGGCCCCAGCTCGCGCAGCAGAGACAGTGCCACCAGCATCCCGAGGCTGGTTTCAGCACCATAGGTATTCAGCACCAGATAGCCCTGCAGGCCCAACACCATACCAATGAACAATCCGGAAACCACGATAATCAATAGCGATAATACGCCAACGCTATAAAGCTGCTTTACCAACAGCGGCGCATGTTTGCGAAAACTGGGAACGCCGATAAGTGCATGGAAAAGCATCAATCCGGCACGGCCAAAGGCGGCACAGGTATTAATTCCCTGACGTCCTAATGACGCCAGCGCTCGTAAAAACATCAGTATGTTAACTCCCTGAGCCGACTAAATCGTGAAGATAATCTCCCGCCGGGAAACGAAACGGCACCGGCCCATCAGCAATACCATCAATAAACTGACGCACGCGAGCATCATTATTCTCTCTCAGTTGAGGTGCCGTACCCTGGGCGATAACTTTCTGGTCGGCAATGATATACGCATAATCAGCAATACTCAGTACTTCAGGTACATCGTGGGAAACTACAATGCAAGTGACACCCAGCGAATGATTTAGTTCGTCGATAAGCTTGACCAGTACGCCCATCGTGATGGGGTCCTGACCGACAAAAGGTTCATCGAACATAATCAGATCGGGTTCAAGCGCAATGGCTCGCGCCAGCGCAGCACGTCGCGCCATTCCCCCGGACAGCTCGGAAGGTTTAAGATTCGCCGCACCCCGCAGCCCCACCGCTTCCAGCTTCATCATCACCGTGCTGTGCAGCAACGCCGCAGGCAACTGAGTGTGCTCGCGCAGCGGCCAGGCAACGTTATCGAAAACGCTCAGGTCGGTAAACAATGCGCCGGACTGGAACAGCATGCTCATTTTTTTGCGGGCGGCGTAAAGGCGGGAACGCGAAAGCGTGGGGATATTTTCACCGTTGAACCAGATTTCACCACTGTCGGGCGGTATCTGCCCCCCAATTAAGCGCAGTAGCGTTGTTTTACCAATGCCAGAGGGTCCCATAATGGCGGTAATTTTCCCTTTGGGCACCGTAAGCGAGATGTTATCGAAAATAGGCCTGTTGCCACGGGAGAAACAGACATCCCGGACATCTACCAAATTCGTTTCCGTCTGGCCCATAGTTACCTCGATCCTCAATTCAGGCGTTAAATATACTTCCGATGGTAACGCATTAACCGCCGGACTGGACACTTTTACAGAAACTTACTGCAATCACTTCGCGAAAGCTGGCATAAGTTTTACTTTTTAGCTTTAGACCGTCAAAATCACGGGCATTAAAAAAACGTAACCAGAAACGCTTCGTCACATGCAGCAACCGACGATTATATCCGATAAAAGGACATTTCATGCTCGTAGCTATAGCACTATTGATTATCGGTTTAGCCTTACTGGTTTATGGGGCCGATCGTCTGGTGTTTAGCGCCGCTATTTTATGCCGATCGCTGGGTATCCCGCCGCTGATCATCGGGATGACCGTGGTAGGCATTGGCACCTCCCTCCCCGAGCTGATTGTTTCGTTTTCAGCGGCAACGCACGGACAGATGGATATCGCCGTTGGGACAGCAATTGGTTCCAATATTACCAATATCCTGCTCATTCTCGGCGGTGCAGCACTGCTGCATCCACTCACCGTACATTCCAACCTGATACGCCGCGAGCTGCCACTGATGCTGCTGGTGACTCTGCTGTGCGGCATCATACTCTTTGATAATCACCTTAGCCGGAATGACGGGCTGGCGCTGATTGCCATCGCCGCCTGCTGGCTGCTGTGCACCATAAAAATCGCCCGCCGGGCAGAGCGAGAGAATAATGACACCCTGACCCGTGAGCAACTGGCCGAACTACCGCGTGATGATGTCGGCAACACTGTAGCTTTCCTGTGGCTGGCCGTTGCGCTGATATTACTGCCTGTTTCAACCCGTATGGTGATTGATAACGCCACGGTGATTGCCGACTACTTCGGCATCAGCGAGCTGGTTATTGCACTGACGATTATTTCCGTTGGCACCAGCCTGCCGGAGCTGGCCACAGTGATCGCCGGCGCGTTGAAAGGCGAAGATGATATCGCCATCGGTAACCTGATTGGGTCTAACATTTATAATATGGTGATTGTCCTGGGCATCCCGGCACTGATTCATCCCGGTAGCTTTGATGCCAGCGCATTTGCCCGAGATTACTGGGTCATGCTGGGCGTCAGCGCCCTGTTTACGCTGATCTGTTTGCAACGCAACCGCCGGATTGGCCGGATAGCCGGTGCGTTGCTGCTGTGCGGATTTATCCTCTGGGTGGTCATGCTGTACGGTTTCCCCTCAGTGACTTTCTGGTAAAAGGACTGAAGAGTTATGGCGCATATCATTACCGATTCTGATTTTGACTTTATAACGGCCGGAAAAGAGGTTTTACAGATCGAGCGAGAGGGACTGGAACAGCTCGATCAGTACATTAACGGTGATTTTAACCAGGCCTGTTCGCTGATTTCACGCTGCCGTGGCAAAGTGGTCGTTATGGGGATGGGTAAATCCGGGCACATCGGCAAAAAAATCGCCGCCACCTTTGCCAGCACCGGGACACCCGCTTTTTTTGTCCATCCGGGTGAAGCCAGCCATGGCGATCTGGGGATGGTCAGCCCCAATGATGTGGTTATCGCCATCTCTAATTCTGGAGAATCCTCCGAAATTTTGGCCCTGATACCGGTGCTGAAACGCCTGCATGTTTCCCTGATTTGCATGACCAGCCGCCCCGATAGCGCAATGGGGCGTGCTGCCGATATTCATCTGTGTGTTAAAGTGCCGCAGGAAGCCTGCCCGCTGGGCCTTGCACCAACAACCAGCACGACGGCTACACTGGTAATGGGTGACGCCTTAGCGGTTGCTTTGCTTAAAGCTCGCGGCTTTACCGCGGAAGACTTCGCGCTGTCGCATCCTGGTGGTGCGTTGGGGCGTAAGTTGCTGCTGCGGGTTGATGATATTATGCATTCTGGTGACGAAATGCCGCATATCAGTAGTGATGCATCACTCCGCGATGCGCTGTTGGAAATTACCCGCAAAAATATGGGCATGACGGTCATCTGTAACGATCTGATGAAAATCGAAGGTATCTTTACCGATGGTGACTTGCGTCGCGTGTTTGATATGGGCATCGATATACAGCACGCCAGCATTGCCAGCGTGATGACCCCTGGTGGCATTCGCGTCCGTCCCAATACGCTGGCGGTAGATGCGTTGAATCTGATGCAGAACAAGAACATTACTTCCGTGATGGTGGCCGACGGCGACCATCTGTTGGGCGTGGTACATATGCACGATATGCTGCGTGCCGGCGTTGTTTGATAAGGAATAAAACGAGAATGAGTAATCCAGCAGCCACCGTTGACACCTGCTATGGCCCGGTAAGTCAGCAGGTCATGGCGCAGGCACAGCAAATTAAATTGCTGATCTGTGATGTGGATGGGGTGATGTCTGATGGCGTGATCTATCAGGGTAACAACGGTGAAGAGCTGAAAGCATTTAATGTTCGAGACGGCTACGGCATCCGTTGCCTGCTGACCTCGGATGTGGAGGTCGCGATTATTACCGGTCGCAAAGCAAAACTGCTGGAAGATCGCTGTACCACGCTGGGTATTACCCATCTTTACCAGGGGCAGTCTGATAAGACTTTGGCCTTCCGCGAACTTCTGGATAAACTAGCGCTGAATGCCAGCCAGGTTGCCTACATTGGTGATGACCTGATTGACTGGCCGGTTATGGCCCAGGTTGGCCTGAGCGTGGCCGTCGCCGATGCGCATCCGGTACTGCTGCCTAAAGCTGACTACGTGACCCGTATTGCCGGGGGACGCGGAGCCGTTCGGGAACTTTGTGACCTGATTTTAATTTCTCAGGGTACGTTTGATAAGGCCATAGGGCAGTCTGTATGAGTAAAACAAGACGCTGGATTACACTTTTACTGACGCTGATTGCCATCATCTTGATTGGCTGGAATCTGGCGGATTCTGATAACGGTGACGGTGCAGTCAGCAACAACGATAGCGAACCCACCTATCTGAGTGATAATTCACATACCGTCGTTTACAACCCCGAGGGTGGGCTGAGCTACAGACTGATTTCAGACAAGGTGACTTACTTTTCAACGGACGCCATCAGCTGGTTCGACAACCCGAAGATGACGACTTACGATGAAAACAAAGTCGCTACCTGGTCAGTAAGCGCCGATAAAGCCAAACTGACTAACGATCGTATGCTGTTTCTGTACGGCAATGTCGTCGTAAAAAGCCTGACGAAAGATGCGCAGTTGGAGAAAATTACAACCGACAATGCGCTGGTGAACCTGACAACTCAGGATGTCACCTCTAACGATCAAGTTACGCTTTATGGCCGCAGCTTTAACTCCACAGGAATGAAGATGCGCGGAAATTTACGGAAGAAAACTGCCGAGTTGATTGAAAAGGTCAAAACATCTTATGAAATTCAAAATGAAAAACAGCCTTAAGTTCCTGACGGCATCTCTGTTCCTCGCTGCCAGCGTTCCGGCTTTGGCCTTGACCGGGGATTCCGACAAACCGGTCAATGTCGACTCGGAGAATCAGGCACTGGATATGCAGGGGAACGTGGCCACCTTTACCGGTAAAGTGATCGTTACCCAGGGATCGATCAAGATCACTGCCGATAAAGTGGTAGTGACTCGTCCCGGTGGCGACAGCAATAAAACTATCGTTGATGCCTATGGCAATCCCGCAACCTTCTATCAGATGCAGGACAACGGTAAACCGGTTCAGGGACACGCGCAGAAAATGCATTATGAACTGGCCAAAGATTTTGTTGAGTTGACTGGTAATGCCTATCTGGAGCAGCTGGACAGCAATGTCAAAGGCGATCGCATTACCTATCTGGTCAAAGAGCAGAAAATGCAGGCTTACGGCAGCACCGGCAAACGCGTGACAACCGTACTTGTACCGTCACAGCTGCAGGATAAAAGCACAACGTCTAACGGTCAGAAGAAGAGTAACTAACTAACATGGCAACGTTAATTGCGGAAAACCTGGCGAAGGCCTACAAAGGCCGCCGCGTGGTTGAAGACGTCAGTCTGGAAGTGAAATCCGGTGAGATTGTCGGACTACTGGGGCCAAACGGGGCCGGCAAAACCACCACCTTTTATATGGTAGTGGGTATCGTTCCGCGCGATGCAGGCCGTATCGTGATTGATGATGAAGATATCAGTATCCTGCCCCTGCACGCGCGCGCGCGCCGGGGGATTGGTTATCTCCCTCAGGAAGCCTCCATTTTCCGCCGTCTGAGCGTTTACGATAATCTGATGGCGGTCCTGCAAATTCGTGAAGACCTGACCAGCGAACAGCGTGAAGATCGTGCCAATGAGCTGATGGCCGAGTTCCACATTGAACATCTGCGCGACAGTCTGGGCCAGGCGCTTTCCGGCGGCGAACGTCGCAGGGTTGAAATTGCCCGCGCGCTGGCTGCAAATCCCAAATTTATCCTGCTGGATGAGCCTTTTGCCGGTGTTGACCCTATTTCCGTTATTGATATTAAAAAGATTATCGAGCATCTTCGTGATAGCGGACTTGGTGTGCTGATTACTGACCACAACGTTCGTGAAACGCTGGCGGTCTGTGAGCGCGCTTATATCGTCAGCCAGGGGCACCTTATCGCACACGGTACGCCTGAAGAAATCCTTGCCGATGAGCAGGTGAAACGCGTCTACCTGGGCGAAGAGTTCAGACTCTGATAAGGTGGCCATAAGGTTTGTTTTTTAGGGAATTATTATCCTGAATATGAAGCAAGGTTTACAACTCAGGCTGAGCCAACAGCTTGCCATGACGCCACAGTTACAGCAGGCCATTCGGCTGCTGCAACTCTCTACGCTTGAACTACAGCAGGAAATTCAGCTGGCGCTGGAAAGCAACCCGTTGCTCGAGCAGAGCGATGTTCACGAGGAAATCGACTCTCGCGAATATCAGGAAACCGAAGCGCTGGATACCCGGGAAGCGCTTGAACAAAAGGATATGCCTGAAGAGCTGCCGCTGGATGCCACCTGGGATGAGATTTACACCGCAGGTACACCTTCCGGCACCGGTACTGACTACCATGACGACGAACTGCCGGTTTATCAGGGGGAAACCACCCAGTCACTGCAGGATTATCTGATGTGGCAGGTGGAGTTAACGCCTTTTACCGACACCGATCGTGCGATCGCGACTTCAATCGTTGATGCCGTGGATGAAACCGGCTATCTGACCATCTCGCTGGACGATATCCTCGATAGTATGGGGAATGAAGATCTCAGCCTGGATGAAGTTGAAGCGGTGCTGAAGCGCGTACAGCGATTCGATCCGGTGGGCGTATGTGCCCGCGATCTGCGCGACTGCCTGCTGGTCCAGCTTTCTCAGTTCTCTGACGATCTTCCTCTGTTGAAAGAAGCGCGGCTGATCGTTAGCGATCACCTCGATCTGTTAGCAAATCATGACTTCCGCAGCCTGATGCGCCTGACAAAGTTAAAAGAAGAGGTTCTAAAGGGTGCCGTTCAGCTGATCCAGTCCCTCGATCCACGTCCCGGACAGTCGATCAATACGCAGGAACCTGAATATGTCATTCCTGACGTACTGGTACGCAAAGTCGGTGCGCGCTGGACGGTTGAACTTAACGCCGACAGCGTTCCGCGTTTAAAGATCAATCAGCACTATGCTGCACTCGGCGGTTCAACCCGTAACGACAGTGATTCACAATTTATCCGTAGTAATTTGCAGGAAGCAAAATGGCTGATTAAAAGCCTTGAGAGCCGCAACGACACGCTGCTAAAAGTGACCCGCTGTATTGTCGATCAACAGCAGGCATTTTTTGAACAGGGCGAGGAATATATGCGGCCGATGGTACTGGCAGACATAGCCAGCGCAGTCGATATGCATGAATCAACTATATCGCGCGTAACAACGCAGAAGTATCTGCATAGCCCACGCGGTATATTTGAACTGAAGTACTTTTTCTCCAGCCACGTGAGTACTGAAGGCGGGGGGGAAGCCTCTTCTACTGCTATTCGTGCATTGGTTAAGAAATTAATTTCGGCGGAAAATCCCGCCAAGCCGCTGAGCGATAGCAAGCTGACTTCTCTGCTTTCTGAGCAGGGGATTATGGTCGCGCGCCGTACTGTGGCAAAATATCGAGAGTCTTTATCCATCCCGCCATCAAACCAGCGCAAACAGCTGGTCTGAAAGAACTGAGAAGGAAGACATCATGCAACTCAATATCACTGGACTAAACGTTGAAATTACCGAAGCCCTGCGCGAATTTGTGACAGCGAAATTCGGTAAACTGGAACAATATTTTGACCGGATTAATCAGGTCTATATTGTTTTGAAGGTGGAAAAAGTGACTCAAATTGCAGATGCGACGCTGCATGTGAACGGCGGGGAGTTGCATGCAACCGCAGAAGAAAAAGATATGTACGCGGCGATTGACGGCCTGGTCGATAAGCTGGCTCGCCAGTTAAATAAACACAAAGATAAGCTTAAACAACACTAAATTTCACCATGCGCTGATTGTCTCTGCAGCACCCCACATCGGGTTAAGCTAAAGTCAGCGGCGGCTCGTATCTTTATAAGGGTACGAGCCGCTAATCAATCAGGGGGTCAACGACGGCTATTAAAACGGCCTGAGTTAATCGCCATGCGGATGTGAACACGTAAGTGAAACTATGATGAACAACGATCTAAAACTGGAACTGGGCTCGGTCCTGAACCTGTCCTGCACCCGTAATGGTGTACATTGCCAGAGTAAAAAACGGGCGCTGGAAATTATCAGCGAACTGGCGGCCAAACAGCTAAACCTTCCGCATCAGACTATTTTCGAAGCAATTCTGACGCGCGAAAGAATGGGCAGTACGGGTATCGGTAACGGGATCGCCATCCCGCACGGTAAATTACTCGAAGATACGCTGCGGGCGGTTGGTGTATTTATCCACCTGGATCAGCCGATTGCCTTTGACGCCATTGATAATCAGCCAGTGGATCTGTTGTTCGCCCTGTTGGTCCCGGCAGACCAATGTAAAACTCACCTGCATACGCTTTCACTGGTAGCCAAACGTCTGGCAGATAAAACCGTTTGCCGACGTCTGCGCGCGGCCCAGAGCGATGAAGAGCTGTACGAGATCATCACGGAAGATCACGATTAAGCCAGCCGTTGTATATTCACCACGACATCCGTGGTAACAGGTTAAATTGGGGGAAGAGTTAATGGTGCTGATGATCGTCAGCGGTCGTTCCGGTTCAGGTAAATCCGTGGCGTTACGTGCGCTGGAGGATATGGGATTCTACTGCGTGGACAACCTCCCCGTGGTGCTGCTTCCCGATCTTGCTAATTCGCTCTCTGAACGCAATATGTCTGCGGCGGTCAGCATTGACGTTCGTAATATGCCGGAATCCCCCGAAGTTTTCGAAACCGCACTCAACAATCTGCCCGACTGCTTTTCGCCGCAGCTTCTGTTCCTGGATGCCGATCGCAACACGTTAATCCGTCGCTACAGTGACACTCGTCGCCTGCATCCCCTCTCCAGCAAAAACCTGTCGCTGGAGAGCGCTATTGATGAAGAAAGCGACCTGCTGGAGCCGCTGCGTTCCCGTGCCGATTTGATTATCGACACTTCGGAAATGTCAGTTCATGAGCTGGCCGAGATGTTGAGGACCCGGCTGTTAGGCAAGCGCGAGCGCGAGCTGACAATGGTATTTGAGTCATTCGGCTTTAAGCATGGAATCCCAATTGATGCCGATTATGTCTTCGATGTCCGCTTTCTACCAAACCCGCACTGGGACCCCAAACTGCGTCCGATGACCGGTCTCGATCGCCCGGTAGCGGCCTTCCTCGACCGCCATACCGAAGTGCATAATTTTATCTATCAGACGCGCAGCTATCTGGAACTGTGGCTGCCGATGCTGGAAACCAACAATCGCAGCTACCTGACCGTGGCGATTGGCTGTACCGGCGGTAAACACCGTTCGGTATATATCGCTGAGCAATTAGCCGACTACTTCCGTTCGCGTGGTAAAAACGTGCAGTCCCGTCACCGTACGCTGGAAAAACGTAAATCATGACCGTTAAACAAACCGTGGAAATCAGGAATAAGCTGGGCATGCACGCTCGTCCGGCAATGAAGCTTTTTGAACTGGTGCAGAGCTTTGACGCTGAAGTGCTGCTGAGAAACGAAAGTGGTACGGAGGCCGAAGCCAGCAGCGTTATTGCGCTACTGATGCTGGATTCCGCCAAGGGTGGTCATATAGAAATCGAGGCCAGCGGACCACAGGAAGCGGAAGCACTGGCGGCAGTGATTGAACTGTTCGATGCCGGATTTGACGAAGAGTAATGGCCAGGGTTGTGATAATTTCCAGTTAGTTAAGGTGATTTCTGGAAAGAAAAGTTTCACCACCCAACTGACGCATCTGTCGCATTATCCACTGCTGACGCTGGCGAACATAACCTGAAGGTGCTGCGGCTTTAAAACGTATTGGATTCGGCAAAACGGCCGCCAGCAGCGCCGCTTCGGACATGGTTAACCGGCTGGCAGGCTTATTAAAGTAGCGCTGCGCCGCCTCTTCTACACCAAACACACCGTCACCAAACTCAGCGATATTAAGATAAACGGTAAGAATACGCCGTTTAGTCCACACGGTTTCAATACCGACGGTCAGCCCGGCCTCCAGCCCTTTTCTCACCCAACTACGCCCATCCCAGAGAAACAAATTCTTAGCGGTTTGCTGAGACAACGTTGAAGCGCCGCGCATACGAGAGTTTTCGCCGTTACTATCAAGCACAGACTGAATGGCATCGACATCAAAACCCCAGTGCGTAGGGAATTTTTGATCTTCAGAAGCAATAACGGCCAGCGCCATCCATGGAGATATTTCATCGCGCCCGACCCAGTCAGAATGGGCAACATAGCTAAAATTACCCTGTAGCCAGGAGCCAAGCTGCCTTTCAACCATAACTGCGGAGAAAGGTACAGGGATAAAGGCGAAGAGCACTATACCGAGCAGCCAAAGGCCGACAATCCCCATCAGCAAACGCAACACGGCCTTTTTCATCCATACCCATCCCGGACGTCGGTTACGGCTCATTCGTCGACTCCATTATCATCATCTTCAGACAAAGCTAATTATTTTGGTCAGGTCCCTACCATGAGCTGCTTTCCCAGGAATCGGTTCCATAACGCGCCATAGTTTAATACATTTTAGGGTGCCACTATTCAGGGCGAAAAAACATTTTCAAATTGATTTACATTGCTTATAAATTTCACTGGGTACATTTCGAAATCACAAAACTCGAAATAGAAAACCATCGATAAATGAAACGAAATAACATCTTGTCGGCACTGTTTTCTATTAAATCGTGAGATTTATCTTGCTGAACTGTGTCAGCATTTTTTCGCCGAATGACGCCCTGAAGCCTGTTTGTGCTAGCAGAAACCAAAACGTTTCGGAAGAATTCAGCAAAAACCACAAAAAAAGCAGTACAAACAGTATATTAAACGCATTAAAAATGCTGAAATCGCATTTCAGCTGCGGGGCCGGGACAATCCAATCCGACAACGTAACCCGTCAAGAATTTCCATGAATAAAATACAACAATCGTACAATAATCCATCATAAAAAAAGCAAAATGAATTACCTGCTTGACTGAGAAAGTAATTTGATGTCTTCTATTTACAAACACTGCTCAACATCACACATTTTAATGAATCTGGTAACATGTGATGTTAGATTTGCTAAGGTAGTGGCTGAGAGTTCTACCCAATACCCGGCCTGCGCTCCCGACGATTCATATCAGAATAGCGTGGGTTTCCATTTTCCCTGGTGTTGGCGCAGTATTCGCGCACCCCGGCCTAGGTCGGGGTCATTTTTTTTCAGAAGCCTTAACCCATTCACGCAACACATTCACGTCGTTACGCCATTCCTGTTTAAGCTCATCAATCCACTCTTGTACATTGTCCCACCAGGCGGGTAGTTCAGGGCTTTGGATCTGTTTAGCGATCTGCTGCAAATGTACCAACCCAACCGAACCTGCAGCGCCTTTGATCTTATGCCCTTCTTCCGCAATGCCTTTCTGGTCGCGGGCCATCATGTTGGAATCCAGAACATCCAGATACCCAGGCATCATCTGTTCAAACATTTCCAGACTTTGATGAATCAACTTCGGCCCAACCAGTTCGATATACTGCTCCAGCATCACCACATCCAGCAGTGCCAGTTTTTTCTCATCCATATTGATCTCCTGCGCAGGCATCACCTGTTCCTCGCTTTGGTAGTTCCAGTACTTCTTAATCATCGCTGTGAGAGCGGGCACTGCAAGAGGTTTGCTCAACACATCATCCATTCCCGCATCCAGATATTCCCGTTTATCCTTCAGCACGTTGGCCGTTAATGCCACCAGAGGCGGTAACTGTTTCCCTGCGTGGCGCTGATGAATGCCACGTGCCACATCCAGTCCGGTCATATCCGGCAGTTGGATGTCCAGCAGAACCAGATCGAATTCATCCGGATCGAACATATCCAACGCTTCCTGCCCGGTCATCGCCACCTCGACGCTGTTACCCAGCTTCTCCAGCACCGACCTCGCCACCACCACGTTAAGCTCAATATCTTCCACCAATAGCACATGCAGCGCAGGCAGAGGAAGGTCGTCTTCAGGTTGTTCATCCTCAACCTCTTCCGCAACCCGGGGCGCGCTCAGCGTCAGCGTAAAGCATGAACCCTGCCCCTGTGCGCTACGCACACTGATATCCCCACCCATGGCCTGCGCCAGGCGACGAGAAACCGCCAGTCCGATGCCAGTGCCGGTTGCCGGCTTACCTCCGCGCTGATCTTTAACCTGATAGTACATGGCAAAGATTTTATCCTGTTCATCCTGCGGGATGCCCATTCCAGAATCTTCCACTTCGAAATAGAGATGGTCTTCACCACGGTAACCTACCCGGACGACTATCTCGCCACGCTGGGTGAACTTCACCGCGTTGCCGATCAAATTCCACAGGATCTGCCGTAACCGCGTCCCGTCCGCCACAATTTTGTGCGGCAGCGGTAGCTCAGGCTGCAGAATAAATTTCAGTCCTTTAGGTTCAGCCAGCAGGCCAGACAGGTTTTCCAGATCGGCAAGCAGCCCGGTGAAATCGAGTGGCTGATTATCCAGCTGCACCTTCCGGCGCTCGATTTTGTCCATCTCAATCACATCGTTGAAGATATTGCCAAGAGTGATGGCGGAGACATGAATAGTTTTAAGGTACTTGAGCTGTTCCTGGTTTAAATGGGTGTCCAGCAGAATGCGACTTAGTCCGACAATGCCGTTAAGCGGCGTACGAAGCTCGTGGCTAATCGTAGAGATAAAGGTCGTCTTTTCCCTACTGGCATTCTCTAACGCGTCCTGGTAACGCTTACGCTCCGTTATATCGCGTCCGAAGCCCATCAGGCCGCTGCGTTTCCCCACGCGATCGTAATAAGGAACCTTGCGGATCTCAAAACAGGCTTTACGGCCATCGGGATACTGTAGCCACTGCTCGTAGGTCAGAGAAACGTTATGGCGGAAAACTTTCTCATCCGTTTCCAGCACCTTTAGCGCCGCATCGTCGTCGTAGACGTCATTCGGGGTTAATCCTATAAGCTGCTTCTCGCTTTTCCCCGTCAGCAGCTCCATAGCCCGATTACAGCCGGAGAACTGCTGATCGGCATTACGATAGAAGACCAGGTCCGGCGAAGCATCCAGAAATGAGCGCAGAAAGGTCGACTGCTGCTCCAGTTCGATTTGCGCCTGCTCACGACGTGCCATTTCCTCTTTCAGCCGGGTCATCACCTGCAGACGCGCTTCTTCCGCCTTAATACGATCGGCAATTTCCTGATTGAGCTGTGTGATGTTTTCCTTCATTTGCTGATTCAGCTCAAGGTCGCGATTGCGCATCTCCTCAAGCTTATCGACCAGCCGCGCCAGTCTCTGGCGTGACTCTTCCAGCTGCTCAACAACGACCGAAAGGAAATATACCGCCCAGGGCGTAATCAGCAGGCCGAAAAACACCGAACGCACCACGTCGATGCTTTCCACATGCCCGCGCAGCACCATGGTCACGGCCATCTGGACAATCATTGCCAGTACCACCAGGGCGGAGGCCAGTAGCAAAGAGAAGCGCACAAGCCCCAGCTTAACCATCAAATCAACGTAGTACTGGGCTAATAATCGAATTTGTTTCATGTAGGGTCCTTTCCGGTCTGAATCACACAATCATACCGGAATCGGATAAAAGTCCCACAGGTTAACGCGATGAGGAAAATGCACAAAAATAGTGCAACGCACAATGAAGATCAGGGTATTTGCACAGTTATAGTTCATTAAATGTTAATCAATACATACATTGCACAGTTATAGTTCATTTGTTTTTTATTAATGAAACTATTGCACGATATTAGTGCAGCACACTCTATATCTTGAAAGGTATTATTATGGAATTTTCATCGCCTGATGAAGTTTAGATTCTGCCGCTGAGATTCGCCTTACAGCCTGTACTGGCGCGGCCTTTGCGAGAAATTTTAATTATTTTGCCTTCAGAGCAAAAAGTTGTCGTCGTATATATTGACTAAATTTTATAACTGCATAATCTATAAAGCCGCTCAAAATCCAGAGCAACCCGCTTCGCCAATATAATTCATAGTGATGATGCAGATCGCTCACTATTCCTTGGTTACATCCAAACGAATAATCATTCATAAAATCCGAAATTCTAGTCATACCCTGGGTGATTAATTTTGCTAATAACCCCCCCTGTTTAATTCAAATATCCCCACTGATTAAAAACAGTGCGTTGATGTGGGTATTACCCCTCATTCAGCATATTATGCTGCAACCAGACATGATTCCAGCATGGTGCAGCGATTTGCTCGCTGCACTATAGTGAGACAGCTCACACTTCTTTACACGACGCCCCCCCATCCATAGGGGTAAAATATGACAATATTTCATTATTTATCATCACCTTAACAATGAAAACTCATAAAAAGGCATAAGAAAGATCGGTATTTGACCTCTGTACGCTTTCCCGATAAGTTGGGAATCCGCTGGAAGCTTTGCTTACGGGCCAGTGTCTCGGCATACATATGCAGTTAGACGACTCCCTCGTGATACCGGATATCTCCATTTAATGAGACCAGGAATCTAGAGAGTTTTTCATTCACGGACGATGCGCTTATGTCTCAGGATGGAATGCTCGGAGTCATGGTGTCCGCGTTTTAGCGGCAAAGAAAATTGATACAGACCCTGAGGTGACCGCTCAGCTGCGTTCTGTGCCTGAACAATATAGGTAATGTACAAAAGAAGTTAAGGAGGCCCTCGATGTCTGACTCAAAACCTTATCCCTATGGCTTGTATGATCCAACAAAAGAGAGTGATAGCTGTGGCGTGGGTTTCATTACACGTAAGGACGGCGAGCAAACTCATGAGGTCCTCCAGATGGCACACAGTGCCCTGTGTACCGTTCCTCATCGCGGCGGTATGTCCGCTGAAGGCGTGGGCGACGGCGCGGGCGTCAACGTCGACATCTCTCTGCATTTCTTCCGCAAAATTACCGGTCAACAGCTTGAATCGGGTCGTTTTGGCGTAGGCAATTTCTTTGTACCGAAAGACAGTGCGCTGCGCGCAAATGCCGAGCGTCTGGTTGAGGAAACCCTTGCGGCTTACGGCCTGTCGGTGATTTTAAAACGTGATATGCCGCTGGACACTGACGTACTGCGTCCGGCAGCCATTGTCTCACAGCTGCCTATCGCACAGTGGATCTTCACTATTCCTCAGGATATCGATAATCAAAACGATTTCGAAAAACGCATCTATCGTGCCCTGCTGGATATCGAAGCCCGCGCCTTTACTGAAAGTGAGTTTGGCGGCCTCTACCCGCTGTCACTCTCCTCGCGCACCCAGGTATTTAAAGCGCGCCTGAATTCCAATGAAGTGATCCCTTACTTCAAAGATCTGACCGATCCCGATCATCGCGTTCGCGGTCTGTTCTTCCATACCCGTTTTTCAACCAACACCGATCCGCATACGACGATGGCGCAGCCGTTCCGTTTGATGGCGCACAACGGTGAGCTGAATACCGACCGTAAAAACCGCATTGCGGAATCCGCGCTGGCTTCGGCTCGCGGCAAGAAAATCGTGCGTCCTAAAGGGCAGTCGGACAGCTCGCGTCTGGACCAGAGCATCCACAGCCGCCTGATGGAAGATAACCTCGACCTGATTAACGCCGTAGTTTCCATGATGCCACCGGCCTGGGAAAACGATGATTCTCTTTCCGATAACGTTCGCGCCATGCTCGAATACTTCTCCCTTTATGAAGAGAAGAATGACGGCCCGGCAGCACTGATCTTTGGTAACGGTGAAATCATCGGTGCCCGCCTTGACCGTCTGGGCCTGCGTCCGCTGCGCTCAGTGGAAACCGCGGAATACATCGGTGCAATGTCCGAAGCTGGCCAGATCGCCTTCCCACCGGAAAGCGTGCTGCGCCGCGGCCGTATCGAAGCGGGCGGAATGCTGTACTACGATCACAGCGAAAAACGCAGCTACACCACCGTAGAAGCGCTGGAAAAACTCGCTGCGGAGAAAGACTACCCGGCGCTGGTTGCCCAGGCTCGTATTACTCTGCAAGAACTGCCGGTGATCCCGGCAGAAAAACAGGGCTCCCCGCTGCGTTACAGCGGCGACCTGAAAACCTATCAGCGATTTGTGGCTTACTATTACAACCAGGAAAGCTTCAAATTCATGATGGACCCGATGCTGAGCACCGGGGCAGAAAAAATTTCAGCCATGGGTTATGGCAACGCGATCAACGCCTTATCCGATCATGAAGGCGGTATGGCGCACTACTTCTCCCAGCGCTTCGCGCAGGTGACGAACCCACCGTTAGACTCCATTCGTGAAGTTGACGGCATGACGCTGCGCGTGGCGCTGGGCGCTAAGCCGCATCTGGGCCGCAGTAAAGGTCGCCAGATCATCGTGCCAACGCCGATCCTGACCCACCTGGATATGCTACAGCTGCGCGAGCAGGATGTGGCACCGTATGCCCGTTTTGAGATGCTCTATGCACCGGTGCTGGGTAGCGATGCAGAAAGCCGCCAGAAAAATGCCGATGCGCTGGAGCAGGCGATTGACGATCTTGCTCAGCAGGTGGTTGATTTTGCCCGTGAACAGGGCGGAATCGCAGTACTGACCGACCGCCACATCTCCTCGACTCAAGCCGCGATACCGATGCTGCTGGTGGTGTCCGCCATCAACCAGCGCCTCGTTCAGGAAGGTCTGCGTCTTGATGTTTCGCTGGTGGTTGAAAGCGGTCAGAGTATTTCTTCGCACCACATTGCCGCTGCGCTGGGCTTTGGTGCCTCAGCAATCTATCCGCTGGGCGTGCAGATGCGTGCCGAAGAGAAATATGGTGAAGGCGAAGAAGGCAATAAAGCCTTTAAGCGCTATGCCAAGGCCGCAGAAAAAGCGCTGATGAAAACCATGGGCAAAGTGGGCCTGTGTACCGTCGAAAGCTACAGCTGCGGTGAATTCTTCGAGCCAAACTTCCTCGATACGGAAGATCGCGTGCTGAAGAAATATTTCCCGAACATTAAAACCCCGGTGGGTGGCGCAGGCTTTGCCTCTATCGCGCAAATGGCGGTGGACTGGCATCAGAGCGCCCTGAAAATTCAGGGAGAAGCTGAAGTTCCGCTGCTGGGCCTGTTTAAAGAACGTGCAGAAGGTGCCGGTCACTCTTACGGAACCATCGCCGTACGTACCTTTATCGACATGACCGAGCAGCCTATCCGCTTCGCAGATAAGCAGCGTGAAGAAGATCAGTTTATTCGCCTGCTGACGCTGGCCAAACTGGACAACGCTTTCAATATCAAAGCGAAGTCCTTTGCTGACAGCAGCTTTGAGCGCATCCCTGATGACGTCATTAACGCCTTTACTATCACGCCGGATTACCGTCAGTTCTCCAGCCTGATGCACGAAGAGCGCAAACGTCGCCCGGCCGCGCTGCGCGATATCCTCGCCTTCCCGTGCGATCTGACCCACGTTGACAGCCTGGCTGAATTCAGCCGTAAGCTGGGACGTTATTCGCTGGTCAACAACAGCTTCGCCGTGCGCGGGCTGACCTGTGAAGCCGGAAGCGCAGGCCAGTTTACCCTGCGACTGACCGATGCGATTGAAGGCCTGAAGCCGGAACATGAGCGTCTGCTGGTGCTGGCAACTGCGCTGAAAAACCGCTTCCTGGATGAAATTGAGCACACTGAAATTACCGCTGACGGCCTGCAGATCACCGCACAGGGCAAAGCGGCTGACTATCTGTCACGTATTTTCGCCACTCAGCCTTCCCTGCCGCTGAGCGAAGTACAGCCGGCCTGCGAGATCACCCGCACGTTCGCCTCCGGTGCGATGAGCCACGGTGCGCTGGTTGCTCCGGCTCACGAAGCGGTGGCCCACGGCACCAACATGGTTGGCGGCATGAGCAACTGCGGTGAAGGCGGCGAGCACTATTCGCGCCACGGCACCATCCGTGCCTCTCGCATTAAACAGCTGGCATCCGGTCGTTTTGGCGTCTGGGCGGCTTATCTGGCCGATCCGATGCTGGAAGAGCTGGAAATCAAAATCGGTCAGGGTGCAAAACCGGGTGAAGGCGGTCAGCTGCCTGCGCCGAAAGTGACGGTTGAGATCGCCGCTGCTCGTGGCGGTACGCCGGGCGTGGAGCTGGTATCCCCTCCTCCGCACCACGATACCTACTCCATCGAGGATCTGGCACAGCTGATCCACGACTGTAAGGCCGCACGCGTTCGCGTCATCGTTAAGCTGGTATCTTCTGAAGGGATCGGCACTATCGCCGTCGGCGTGGCGAAAGCCGGTGCCGATGTGATCAACGTGGCGGGTAACACGGGCGGAACCGGTGCAGCATCGGTGACCAGTCTGAAATACACCGGTCGCGTTGCCGAAATCGGTATTGCCGAAGTGCACCAGGCGCTCTGCGCCAACGGCCTGCGTGAAAAAGTACTGCTGCGCTGCTCCGGCGCACAGCAGACCGGCAGCGACGTGGTGAAATCGGCCCTACTCGGCGGCGACAGCTTCGAATTTGGTACTACTGCGCTGATGATGCTGAAGTGTGTGATGGCGAAAAACTGTAACGTGAAGTGCCCGGCCGGTCTGACCACCAATGCCGAAGCCTTTGATGGCGATCCGCGCCAGCTGGCACAGTATTTCATCAACGTTGCGCATGAAGTACGTGAGATGCTGTCTCGCCTGGGATTACGCTCTCTGCGCGAAGCGCGCGGGCGCTCTGACCTGCTGCACCTGATGGATCACCCGCTTGAAGTCGGCAAACTCGATTTGCGTGCCATGCTCACCGTGGTACCGGAAGTGAAGATCGCCAAGCCGGTTTATCTGGAAAAAGACTTCGCCCTCGATAACGACTGGGTGGAACTGCTGAACGATGCACTGGTGGTTCAGGGAAGCACTGATATCCGTCTGGGCAACGGCATCACGCTGAACAACCGTAACAAGAGCGTCGGCGGCCAGCTGGCCATCGATATCGAGCGTATGCTGAACCACACGCTGAACGCTGAACAGCTGGCAGATATCCCGGCTGCGCTGCTCGACGATCGCGGCCGCCGCTACCTGGCGCCGGGCACGGTGAACATCTTCACCTCTGGATCTGCCGGTCAGTCTTATGGCGTATTCTGTAACGACGGGATGCAGATGACGCATTCCGGCACCTGTAACGACGGTGTGGGTAAAGGCCAGTGCGGCGGCGAGATTATCGTTGTTTCACCTGGCGGCGGCTCTGAAGATGCTGAAGGCAACGTGCTGATCGGTAACTTCGCGCTGTTCGGTGCCACCGGTGGCCGTCTGTTCGTTCAGGGCCAGGCCGGTGACCGCTTCGCGGTACGTAACTCCGGTGCGACCGCCGTTGTGGAAGGCGTCGGTGATTTCTGCTGCGAATATATGACCAACGGTGCCGTTCTGAACCTCGGTACGTTCGGTAAAGGTTTCGGTAACGGGATGAGCGGCGGCTTTGCCTACCAGTACGATCCGTACGGATCGCTCGCCAGCCATGCTGCCGGTGATTCCGTGCTGTTCGGCTCTATCGCCGAAGACAATGAAATGGCCCGCGTACACAAACAGGCGGTGTTCACCATGCTGACCTGGCATCTGGAGGCAACGAACTCACCTCGCGCCGCCTGGCTGCTGGACCACTGGGAAACCGAGTGCCAGAACTTTGTCTACGTGATGCCGCGCTCCCTGCTGCTGTATCAGGACAGCGCTGAGATCCTGAAAGCGAAAACCCGTAAGGATCTGCTGGAAGAGCTGTCTACCGCTCTGGCCGGCCATCAGGTAGCGAAATTCAAAGCTGCATGGCGTGAAGGTAAGCCGATCGCTAACGGTGCAGTACCGGCCTACGGTGCCACCGATACGCCGGAAATGCTGGTGTTGTTGAATAACTACACCGTACTGAGTTCTGCCCAGCAGTTAGCACTCTCCCGCCTGCCGAAAGGCACTGCGGTAGATGATGCCGCCGTTGAAAAAGCGGTACGTAACCTGCTGATGACAGAAGACTTTTCCCTGATCTCTAAGCTGCAGCGTCACGCTCGCGCAGCAATTGAGAACTACAACGACGAAGAGCTGTCCTGCCTGATCGCTGCCAAACGTATGGCGGACTACAAGGCAGCGCTGACTCAGCGTAACATCCGCTCAATGGATAGTCTGGCGACCTACGGCTGGATCATCTATCAGGATGCCAGCAACCGTCAGGTGCTGGGTGGATTGCCTGACTTTGAGGAACTGTTTGCCCGCGCCGCGCTGCCGGAGTTAGCCGCTGCGGTAGGCAAACTGGCCTGATAACAGCCTGAATCAACCGCGTTAACCGGCGCGATATCCCACGGGATGCCGCGCCGGAATGCAGGTTACTGAACATGACGAAACGGGATTGAGTATAGAAAACCCATGAAAATTCCTTATATTCCTGAAGATGCACCATTTAATGGTGAGCAGAAATTCTGGCTGGCAGGCTTCCTCGCCGGGTTACATTCACGTCTGCTGGTGCTGGAAGACAAACCGCAGGCGGGAGCAAGCGCGGGCGCGGCAACCACCACCCAGCTGCATATCCTGTTTGGTTCACAGACCGGTAACGCTGAGGCGTTAGCGCAGAGCGCCGCGAAAGCCGCACGTGCCAAAGGTCTGGTACCGGTAGTTCAGGGGCTGGGTGAAGTCGATATCGATGTATTCGCCACCATGCGCCACGTGCTGATTATCACCTCTACCTACGGTGAAGGTGAAATGCCGGATAACGCCGAGCTGTTCTGGCAGGCGCTTTCCGCCAGCACCGCACCGCGTCTGGAGCAGATGCACTTTGCTATCCTCGCCATCGGTGACACCGGCTACGACGGTTTCTGCCAGGCGGGTAAATTCTTCGATATGCGTCTTGAGCAGTTGGGTGCGAAGCGCGTATTCGACCGCATTGACTGTGACATTGATTACGAAGAACCTGCCGGTGAGTGGATTGCTAACTCAATGCCGCAGTTCGCCGCCAGTGCGGGCAGCACCGGCGCAGCGCTGGAGAACCTGCCGGAAGCGCCGGTGATCCCAGGCAGCAACAAAAACAACCCGTATGCCGCCGCCCTGGTGACCAACAAGCGCCTGTCCGGCGAAGCGTCCGGTAAAGACATTCGCCACTTTGAATTCGATCTGACCGACAGCGGTCTGAAATATGAAGCTGGCGATGCGCTCGGGGTGATCCCGGTCAACGATCCGGTCCTGGTCGATCTGCTGCTGACGCAGCTCAAATCCGATTATCAGAGCCCGGTTCCTGGCTTTGACCGCAGCCTGGGCGATCTGCTGACCTATCAGTTCGAAATCTCCGAGCCTTCACGCAAGCTGATCGAATGGGTAGGCCAGAACACCACTAACCAGGAGCTGCGTCACGTGCTTCAGCACGACGATAAAGATGCGCTTGGCGTCTGGTTGTGGGGTAAAGACACCCTGGATCTGCTGCAGCTGGATCTGACCCGCACGTTGACTACCGCTGAGTTTGTTACGCTGCTGCGTCCGTTGCAGCACCGCGCTTACTCCATCTCGTCCAGCTCGAAGGCGCACCCAAATCAGGTACACCTGACTATTGCTTCCGTGCGCTATCACAGCGCGGGACGTGCGCGTAACGGCGTTTGCTCAACCTATCTGGCAGAACGCGTTGGTCGCGGCGGCAAGCCGGCAATCTTTATTTCGCCTAACAAAGCTTTCCGCGTACCGTCAAACGGTAACGCACCGCTGATCATGATCGGCCCGGGCACCGGTATTGCACCGTTCCGCGCCTTCCTTCAGGAGCGTCAGGCAACCGGCGCCAGCGGTAAAAACTGGCTGTTCTTCGGCGATCAGCACCAGGAACACGACTTTATTTACCAGGATGAGCTTAACGGCTGGCAGGAAAGCGGTCTGCTGACTCATCTGGATCTGGCCTTCTCACGCGATCAGTCGAAAAAGATTTACGTGCAGAACCGTATGCTGGAACAGGGCGCTGAACTGTTTGCGTGGCTGCAGGAAGGGGCTTACTTCTACGTGTGCGGCGATGCATCACGCATGGCGAAAGACGTGGATAAAGCACTGTATGAAATCGTTTCTCAGTTTGGCGGTATGTCTGCCGAACGCGCAGCTGACTACATCGATCAGTTGAAGAAAGAGAAACGCTACCTGCGCGACGTATATTAATCATCCTTTGGATGCGGCCAGCCCGCATCCATTGACGATATGCAGTTAAAAAAAACGGGCCAATTGGCCCGTTTTTCTATGCTGCTTATTAATGGCTTACTTCACAACGCGTAATGCCGGGCGGCCACCGCGCGGCGGCGGCTCATCGTCTGGCGTGTGATCGTCATTTTCATCATCCGGACGATCGCCATCGATCACCGACATCAGGGTTTCCGGTGCTTCATCCTGTTCGGTTGAAGCATCAAACTCCCCGGCACCGTCGTAGGCTGGCTCCGGTTCGAACATTGTACCGGCGCCGTTTTCCCTGGCGTAGATCGCCAGCACCGCTGCCAGCGGCACGTTCACCTGACGCGGAACGCCACCAAAGCGAGCATTGAAACGAACTTCATCATTGCCCAGCTCCAGATTCCCCACGGCACGCGGCGCGATATTCAGTACGATCTGACCATCCCGCGCATATTCCAGAGGGACCATCACACCCGGCAAATTGATATCGACGACCAGATGCGGGGTGAGCTGGTTCTCAAGCAACCACTCATAGAAAGCGCGCAACAGATAAGGACGACGTGCGGTAAGTTGCGACATTTCCATCGTAATCAGCCCCGCGTTTGCAGGCGCATTTCACGCTCGGCTTCGGTCAGGGAAGCAAGGAATGAATCACGCTCAAAGACGCGAGTCATATAGCCCTTCAGCTCTTTCGAACCGGCACCGTTCAGATCAATACCCAGCTGCGGCAGACGCCACAGCAGCGGAGCCAGATAGCAGTCAACCAGGCTGAATTCTTCGCTCATAAAGAACGGCGTGCGAGAGAACAGTGGGGCAATCGCCAGCAGCTCTTCACGCAGCTGTTTGCGAGCCGCTTCGGCTTCCTGCGCCGTGCCGTTCTCAACTTTACGCATCAGGCTGTACCAGTCTTGCTCAACGCGGTGCATCATCAGACGACTTTCACCACGTGCGACCGGATACACCGGCATCAATGGAGGATGCGGGAAACGCTCATCCAGATACTCCATGATGATACGAGATTCATACAGCGTCAGCTCACGATCAACGAGTGTCGGCACGGTACGGTACGGGTTGAGGTCGATCAGATCCTGGGGCAGATTATCCGTTTCAACCTGCTCGATCTCGACGCTTACACCTTTCTCAGCCAGTACGATACGAACCTGATGGCTAAAAATGTCAGTCGGACCAGAAAACAGCGTCATTACCGAACGTTTGTTGGCAGCGACAGCCATGTAAACCTCCAAGTTTATCCAGAAAATTACTGCGAATAGCCATCCACGCGGCGACTCGTTATTGCCATTAGCCCGATGATTGGCCACTCCAGCCGTAAGCGGGAGCTGCACGTCATTGTTGACTGGCCAATGGGCACAAAGTGACACATAGTCTACCAGATTTTAGTCAGCTTGTGCGGAGACGAATGCCGATTTACGAGGGAAAAGTGATAAAGCAAGATAACTTTCGCGCTTTTTGCACCAGCAGAAAATAAAAAACCCGGCGCTGAGCACCGGGTTTTCGATAACTGACTCTGCCGAAGCAGAATAAATTAACGTTTGGAGAACTGTGGACGACGACGTGCTTTACGCAGGCCGACTTTCTTACGTTCAACCTGACGAGCATCACGAGTAACGAAGCCTGCTTTACGCAGTTCGCCACGCAGAGACTCATCGAACTCCATCAGAGCGCGGGTGATACCGTGACGGATCGCACCAGCCTGACCAGAGATACCACCACCTTTAACGGTGATGTACAGATCGAATTTACCAACCATGTCCAGCAGTTCCAGCGGCTGACGAACTACCATGCGGGCAGTTTCACGACCGAAGTACTGTTCCAGAGAACGCTGGTTGATTACGATGTTACCACTGCCCGGCTTGATAAATACGCGAGCGGTAGAGCTTTTGCGGCGACCAGTGCCGTAGTTTTGATTCTCAGCCATTGCCTGTAATCCCGATTAAATGTCAAGAACTTGCGGTTGCTGTGCCGCATGGTTGTGCTCGTTGCCCGCGTAAACTTTCAGTTTACGGTACATAGCACGACCCAGCGGGCCCTTTGGCAGCATGCCTTTAACCGCGATTTCAATCACACGCTCAGGACGGCGAGCAATCATCTCTTCGAAGGTCGCTTGCTTGATACCACCGATGTGGCCGGTGTGATGGTAATACACTTTATCGGTACGCTTGTTACCAGTTACGGCAACTTTCTCAGCGTTCAGAACGATAATGTAATCACCAGTATCTACGTGCGGAGTGTATTCCGCTTTGTGCTTACCGCGCAGACGACGAGCAAGTTCAGTCGCTAAACGACCTAAAGTTTTGCCTGTTGCGTCAACAACATACCAGTCACGTTGGACGGTTTCTGGTTTAGCTGTAAAAGTTTTCATCTAAAAGCTTACCCAAATTAAGTTACACGTTGGTGAAATCCCAAACGCTTGAATAAACGGTTGGAGCTCACACGACCATCTTGACCAGTAAGCCCACCCCTTCGGATAGAGTTACTGGAACACAAAGAGTTTTGGGAAAAAAACCTTTGTTGTAACGTGGGGTCGCAAGATTATAGAGAAGTCGCCCATAAAAATCGAACACTTTCTACGATAAAATTGCCGTTCCGCCACGCCCTTTTTTACTCAGGGCAGATGCTGCAGGCGCAGGTATTCTTCACTCTGCATTTCCTGCAAGCGGGAAACACAGCGCTGATACTCAAACTTCAGCCGCGTGCCCTGATAAATTTCATACAGTGATGTTTCCGCCGAAACCACCAGCTTCACGTGACGCTCGTAAAACTCATCCACCAGCGCCAGAAAACGCCGGGCCTGATCTTCGGTTTTGTAAATCATCACCGGCACATCATACAGCAATACGCTGTGAAAACGGCGAGATAGCTCAATATAGTCGTGCTGGCTTCGCCCTTCACCACACAGGGTGAGGAAACTCATTGCGAGTACGCCTTCCGCCATGCCGAGCGTAGGGAGCTGCCGATGGTTGATTTCCAACGGTGCATGCGCTTCACGGGGTTTACCGGCCAGCGCGACAAACATCCGTTCCATCTCTTTTGAAGTGGAGGCGTCCAGCGGCGTCATCCATAAATGGGCAGAAGTCAGCGTGCGCAGGCGATAATCAATCCCGGCATCAACGTTCATAATGTCGCAATGCTGCTTAATCATTTCGATTGCTGGCAAAAAACGTGCGCGTTGCAAACCGTTACGATAGAGATCGTCCGGGGGAATGTTAGACGTTGCAACCAGGGTAATGCCACGGCTGAACAGCGCTTCCATCAGCGTGCCCAGTAACATTGCATCAGTGATATCGGAGACAAAAAATTCATCAAAACACAGTAGATCCGTCTCTGCCTTGAAGCGGTCGGCGACGGTTTGCAGCGGGTCGCTTTTCCCCTGCAGCTCGGTCAGCTCTTCATGCACGCGCAGCATAAAACGATGAAAATGCAGACGCTGTTTGCGCTCACCAGGAATTGCCTGAAAAAACATGTCCATCAGCCAGGTCTTTCCACGCCCAACGCCACCCCACATATACAGGCCACGCGCCGGGGGCTGAGGGTCGGTTTTCCCTTTGCCTAACAGCTTATTTAATTTACCAAACAACCCACCGCTGCTCGCGGCGGGAGCGGGACGAGAACCGCTTAACGCCTGCCATATGCCGTCAAGCTGGGTGATTGCTGCGCGCTGTACTTCATCAGGCTGATACTCGCCGTTTTCCAGCGCCTGCTCATAGAGCGCCAGAGGGGACATCTTTTGCATAATTTAGTCACATTCCCTGAAAAAATGGCCGTGCCGGGGGGTTGATCGTCGAAAAAAAAGTCGTTCTACACTAAGCGAAGCGGCCACAGGATTCCACTTCCATAACATTAGCGGTTATAGTGGCTAGTAGTGAATGGAAAGACCCTACGGAACAACGAAGACAAAACGGGAGTTATTATGACCTGGGAATACGCGCTCATTGGGTTAGTTGTTGGGATTATTATCGGCGCGGTTGCAATGCGTTTTGGCAACAAGAAACTGCGTGAGCAGCGCTCGTTGCAGTATGAACTGGAAAAAAGCAAAGCTGAGCTGGCGGAATACCGTGAAGAGCTGACCAACCATTTTGCCCACAGCGCTGAGCTGCTGGACAATATGGCCCGCGATTATCGCCAGCTGTACCAACATATGGCAAAAGGGTCTAATGACCTGTTACCGAACCTGCCGGGAGAGAAAAATCCCTTTGCTTATCAGCTAACTGAGTCAGAAGCCGATAACGACCAGGCCCCGGTACAGATGCCGCGGGACTACCCGGACAGCGCTTCCGGCCTGCTGCGTGGTGAACGCCCCGCAGGAAAATAAGCCATTCTTATGGGGTGCCTGGCACCCCGTTTCGTTGCAAGTATCGCTGTCAGTCACATCTCAGAGCCTGCATGTGCAGGGTATTCATATCACTTCTCCGGTAGCGTGAGCGTCGTAACGATGAAAAAAACGTCATTTCTGTTAAGCGCATTAGCACTCAGTCTCGGCCTTAATCTGGCTATGATGACTCCTTCGGCCCAGGCTTCTCTCCCTTCGCAAGTTGAAGGGCAACCGTTGCCCAGCCTGGCCCCTATGCTGGAAAAAGTGTTACCAGCCGTGGTCAGTGTCTACGTGGAAGGCACACAGAAGCAGGAACAGCAGATCCCAGAACAGTTGAAACGTTTTCTGGGCCAGGACGGCGAACAGGATGACGGACCAAAGCAGCCTTTTGAAGGCCTGGCCTCCGGTGTCATCATCGATGCGGCGAAAGGCTATGTGCTGACCAACTACCATGTGGTGAACGGCGCAGACAAAATTAAAGTCCAGCTCAGCGACGGGCGTGAATTTGACGCCAAACTGATTGGTGACGATGAGCAAACTGACGTGGCGCTTATTCAACTGAACGGTGCCACGAAGCTGACCCAGGTCAGCATTGCCGACTCGGACCAGCTAAAAGTCGGTGACTTTACCGTCGCCATCGGGAATCCGTTTGGCCTGGGTCAGACGGCAACCTCCGGTATTGTCTCAGCCCTGGGGCGCAGCGGCCTGAATCTGGAAGGTCTGGAAAACTTTATCCAGACCGATGCGGCGATTAACCGCGGTAATTCCGGCGGCGCGCTGGTTAACCTGAACGGTGAGCTGATTGGCCTGAATACCGCAATTCTCTCCTCCGCGGGCGGCAACATCGGCATCGGTTTCGCGATTCCGAGCAATATGGCGATGGATCTGGCCCAGCAGCTGATTAAATTTGGCGAAGTAAAACGTGGACAGCTCGGCATTAAAGGCACGGAAATGACCGCCGATATGGCCAAAGCCTTTAACGTTGACGTCCAGCGTGGGGCCTTCGTCAACGAAGTGCTGGCAGGTTCGGCAGCGGCAAAAGCGGGCATCAAAGCCGGTGACATTATCATCAGCGTGGACGGCAAACCGGTTAATAACTTTGCCGAGCTGCGGGTAAAAATCGGCACCACCGCACCGGGACAGGAGGTAAAAGTTGGCCTGCTGCACGAAGGAAAACCGGCGACTGTCAGCGTCAAGTTGGATAACAGCAGCCAGAGCACCGTGAGTGCAGAACAGCTGGCTCCGGCCCTTCAGGGCTCAACACTCAGCGACGGAGCGGCTGCCGATGGCACCAAAGGTATCAAAGTGGATAATGTTGAGAAAGGCACTCCTGCGGCGCTCGCGGGCCTGCAGAAAGATGATGTCATTGTCGGCCTGAATCGCACCCCGGTTCAGAATCTGGCTGAACTGCGCAAGCTGCTGGAGGGCAAACCTCCGCTACTGGCGCTGAATATTATTCGCGGTAGCGACAGCATCTATTTACTGCTTCAGTAGTCCCCTTCGCGGGCACAGGCTACTGTGCCCGCGCAACTCATGTTATCCTGCATTTAGTTCATTCATTCACCGCTTAAAACCATGTTTCTTAAACTTTTACGTTCCGTGATATTCGGCCTGATTGTGGCGGGTATTCTTCTGGTAGCCGTTCCGGGCCTTAAGTTCGGCGGCGATCTGCTGTCCCAGCCTGGCAACAACGCCGATCAGGAACCGGTCAGCTACAACGATGCCGTGCGGCGTGCGGCACCGGCGGTGGTTTACGTTTATAACCGCAGCGCCAGCAACTCTTCTGATGTCCTGGGTTCCGGCGTCATCATGGACCCTCGCGGCTATATTTTGACGAACAAGCACGTCATCAACGATGCCAACCAGATTATCGTGCGCCTGCAGGATGGCCGTTACTTTGAAGCAATGCTGGTGGGGTCAGATTCGCTGACAGATCTTGCCGTACTGAAAATTACCGCATCGAATCTGCCGGTCATCCCGATCAACCCGAAACGCGTGGCGCATATCGGCGATCTGGTGATGGCAATTGGTAATCCTTATAACATCGGTCAGACGGTCACTCAGGGCATTATTGGTGCAACCGGCCGCGTGGGGCTGAGCCCATCACGCCATCAGGACTTCCTGCAAACGGACGCCTCGATTAACCGCGGTAACTCCGGCGGCGCGCTAATTAACTCGCTGGGCGAACTGATGGGGATTAACACGCTTTCATTCGATAAGAGCAGCGATGGCGAAACGCCGGAAGGGCTGGGTTTTGCTATCCCGACACGGCTGGCCACCAAAATTATGGATAAGCTGATCCGCGACGGACGAGTGATCCGCGGATATATCGGTATCACCGGGGAAGAAATCCCGCGCTTTACCGGCCAGAATACCACGCTGGAGCATCCGCAGGGCATTGTCATCACCGGTATGAACCCTACCGGCCCGGCGCAAACAGCCGGCTTGCAGATCCACGATGTGATTACGCGGGTGAATAATGTTCCCGCCGTTTCCGCAATGGAAACCATGGATCAGGTCGCGGAGATCCGTCCTGGGACAGTCATAGAGGTTGAGATCCTGCGTAACGATAAGAAGATGACGCTACCGGTCACGGTACTGGAATACCCGGAAGAGAACAAAAGTCAGTAGGGAAAAGTGGCTGTATCGCCCCGTCTGGAGACGGGGCGAAATGCGGACTTACTTAATAAAATCTTCGCCCAAAGCGATATCTTTTTTCAGCGTGTCCAGCATCTGATCAAGCGACTGCTGCTCAAACGCGCTCAGTTTACCAATCGGACGGCGTTCAACAATACCGTTTTTGCCCAACAGCAGCGGCTGTGAGAAGAAACGGGCGTATTCGCCGCTGCCTTCAACATAGGCACATTCGACAACATTGCTTTCCCCTTTCAGGGCGCGAACCAGCGACAGTCCGAAACGCGCCGCAGCCTGGCCCATTGAGAGCGTCGCCGACCCGCCACCCGCCTTCGCTTCAACAACCTCAGTACCGGCATTTTGAATGCGTTTAGTCAGATCCGCCGCCTCCTGCTCGGTAAAGCTGACGCCTTCAATCTGCGACAACAGAGGCAGGATGGTAACACCAGAGTGACCGCCCACTACCGGAACGTTCAGATCCTGCGGCTGTTTGCCTTTCAGCGCAGCCACAAAGGTGTTGGCGCGAATAATATCCAGCGTGGTCACGCCGAACAGTTTGTTTTTGTCATACACACCGGCTTTTTTCAGTACTTCAGCCGCAATGGCGACTGTGGTATTAACCGGGTTAGTAATGATGCCAATCAGCGCTTTCGGCGCGGTCGCAGCAACCTGTTCAATCAGGTTGCGTACAATGCCGGCATTGACGTTAAACAGGTCGGAACGGTCCATACCCGGTTTACGCGCTACGCCAGCGGAAATCAGAACCACATCAGCGCCCTGCAAAGCCGGGGTCGCATCTTCACCACTGAAGCCTTCAATTTTGACTGCTGTAGGGATATGGCTAAGGTCTACCGCAACACCCGGAGTGACGGGGGCGATATCATAGAGAGAGAGTTCTGAACCAGCCGGAAGCTGGGTTTTCAGTAGGAGGGCCAGAGCCTGACCGATACCACCCGCTGCACCGAGAACTGCAACTTTCATCCTAAACTCCTTATTATTTTGAGCATGTTATGCCGGGAAATCCATCTGCTTACGACCTTAGACGACCTGCGGGATAATGACGATAGCGGGTTTACGGTTTTGCGTGCTTAAGCACTAAAAAGCAGCAAATGCTGAAGATATGCCCGCATTGCATCCTGTTATCGCTGGTCGCCAGTCGTTGCAACATGCAGACATCGTGATCCGGCGTACCTTACACCTATAGCACTTATCCGAACAACATCAATTTTATAACAAATTGTTCACTTATTGTGCAAAGTAGTACCGGCCCGTTAGATTTCTTTTCAGTGCCAAAGTTTGTTAGACTTCGGCTCCCTGCCAGGCTTTCACCTCGCACCACAATTCAAGTTTGCATAAAAATTCATTTAATTGCATAATAATGTACTATCCCGCTTGGGGTTCCCCCATTCACTTCCTTTTTATCGGTAACCTATGCGTAACCCATCAAAGCAAGAAGAACTGATTAAGGCGTTCAAGGCCTTACTGAAAGAAGAAAAATTCAGCTCGCAGGGCGAAATCGTCAATGCACTGCAGGAAGAAGGCTTCGAGAATATCAATCAGTCAAAAGTCTCGCGGATGCTGACTAAGTTTGGCGCGGTTCGCACCCGTAATGCGAAAATGGAAATGGTGTACTGCCTGCCGGCTGAACTTGGCGTTCCCACCACCACCAGCCCGCTGAAAAACCTGGTGCTGGATGTCGACTTCAATGATGCCCTGGTGGTGATCCATACCAGTCCGGGAGCCGCTCAGCTGATTGCCCGCCTGCTCGACTCACTGGGAAAAGCCGAAGGTATCCTTGGTACTATCGCCGGGGACGATACCATCTTTATTACCCCTGCCCGCGCCTTTACCGTCAAGCAACTGCATGATGCAATCCTGGTCCTGTTCGAGCAGGAGCTTTAAAGGAAAGAGTTATAAGCAGTCTTGTTATGCCCCATTGCTTAACCTCGTGCTAACACCTGTTACCGGGGCATTTATGAGCTGTCGCAAGGCAGCTCTTACCTCAGTTGTCGAGCCACCGCCCCCGTCTATTAGCACATATCACTGGCTTTTCGCGAGAAAACAGCCTGTCTGGCAAAGCACTATTTATTTCACCTGTGTGATCGCCCGCAAATAACCGCACAAATAGTTAAAGTCATCCAGGTTGATGTTTTTACGTGAATTTAACAAAGCCAGAGCAAAATATAAGCACTTCTTATAACTAGTGGTTATTAAAACCGCACACAGTTGCAATAAATCCCAGAAAAATATTATTAGCCTGCTATTAATATTTTCCGTTATCAGATCTATACTTATTTCCGTGATGAGAATCACAGTAACTAAAAAGATAAAAACAGTTGACGAGGAATAAAATCATGAACGTAAAAACTACCATTGCCGCTCTAAGCGTACTCTCTGCTCTGTCATTCGGTACATTTGCCGCCGAATCTGTTAACGCCACTCAGGCGCAGAATCTCCAGTCAATCGGTGTGGTCAGCGTCAGCGGCGTCGCCGGTTCACCAATGGATATCCGCCAGGCGCTGGATAGCAAAGCGACGGAGAAAGGTGCCAGTGCATACCGCGTTATCGAGAGTTATCAGAACGGTAACTGGCATGCCACCGCCGAGATTTACAAATAATACCGGTTTAAAAAAGTTATTCAGTGTCAAAAAATTAGTACGGTAACCCCAAGAATAATAAATGCTTTTTAGCCCTTTCGGTTACCGAAAAACCTTATCTGGAGTCAATATCATGAAAACTACATTTACTATCGCTGCCTTAGGTCTTGCTTCTGTTCTTTCATTCGGTGCCAGCGCTGCACAACTGGTGACTAACGATCAGGTTGCTCAACAGAATCTGCAATCTGTCGGCACCATCAGCGTTAGCGGCATCGATGCGGCGCCAAGTGATATCCGCCAGCAATTGTCAGATAAAGCTGACCAGCAAGGTGCAACCTCTTATCGCGTGATCGAAGCGCATAATGATGGCAACTACCACGCGACTGCTGAACTGTACAAATAAGTCATCGCACCGGATGCCCGGCATCCGGTGGTGGTATCGACGACCTGGTCATTATGACGTAGCCCGTAGGTTGTTGATTGCAAATGGGAGATAATCTATGAAAATCAAAACAACCATCGCTGCATTGAGTCTTTTGTCAATGATCGGTTTCGGCGCTTCTGCCGCCGAACTGGTCAATAGCCAACAGGCAGAGAACTTGCAATCTGCGGGGACAATTACGCTAAGCGGTGTGGCCGGAGTACCCTCGGATATTCACCAGCAGCTGTCACAGAAAGCAGATATGCAGGGTGCCAGCGCCTATCGCGTGGTAGAAGACCGCAATCAGGACAACTGGCACGTGACCGCTGAGATTTACAAGTAATTCCTCGTCGAGGCTATCCATTAATAGCCGCCTATGACGAACTCTTTGGCCCCGTTCGCCGGGGCCCTTTTTGATAAAGACTATCTGACATTGAAGTGGAGCTGGCCCTCCAGCTCCTCTTCAGCTTCATCAAATAGCAGGATCAGCGCTCCATAGCGCCGCTTCTGCCCACTCCCCAGATTGATAAACTCAATTTCCAGCGGTAGCGGCATCTTCACCGCGATCAGCACATCCCATAAACTGTCGAGATCGGTAATACCGTGTGGCTCCAGAGCGAAGCGCTCGCTGAACTGGCGGTAAAAATGCGCGCGATCGACAATCTCGTTAAAGTCAAAAATCTCTTTTCTCATTAAGGCTGCTCCGCTGAAAAAACTGCCGGACGACGGTGTGCCGCCCGCCGGGTTACAGTCCACCAATATGCAGGCCAGGCATCGACCTTTTACTCCACAGATAAAACGTTTTAGGCCTATGGAAGGTGCCGGATGGCATTCCCAACACGCGGGTTTACATCTCTTTCCGCAGCAAAGTATCCCGGCTGTACAGGCCACTTTTCCTTAAAAAAGGAGATCTTTTTTGGCCGGTCCCGGTTCAATTACGGTTATATGAACAAGTATAGATGGCAAAACCATGCTGTTTTGTGACGGTGTGGCATCGTGATGGGAAAAAGTACGGCGAAGATGCCGGTAGTCTGCACTACCGGCGAAAGGATCAAATCTGGATCAGGGTGTTCTGGTATTTTTTCAGCATTTGGGCAAGCCGGGCAACCGGTTCAGTCACGCTGATCGGTGCCTCATACAGCGCCAGCTTTTGCTGGTAAATATCAAACTCGGACAGCAGACGGGTGAAATAGTGACGCCGCTTCGCATCACTACTCGCCGAAATAACCCGGTCAGCGGTGTGGCGCAGCTGTTTATGGAAGGCAGACAGGTCGTCATTAATCGGAATATCCGCATCGCGCAGCCGTTGATGGCCAATAATCAGCGTCAGCGCCAGGCGGAATTTATCAATATCGCCCGGGAAGATATTCAGCAGCATGAACAGCTGCTGATACAGCGCAGGCAGATGGTTTTCCCGCCGCCTGGCCGTATTGGTGGTCATCGCTGACACCGCCGCATACATAAAGCGATTCAGCAGCGTGCGACCTATACGCGCCTTAGAGCTGTCGCGAATAAGCAGAATCACCAACAGTGCCACAAAACAGCCAATGGCCTGCCCCAGCGCACCGTCAAGGAAAGTACTGACGTGGAAGGTCATCGGGTTATCCAGCGTCAAAATGTTAATTGTGCCAACCAGCGCGCCCAGCGTGCCGATCTGACGCCGCTGAATAAAGATACCGGCCACAAATGCCATCACGCCAAGAGCAATACACAGCAGCAGCATACTTTGCTGCGTCGCGGGCATGATCACCATGTAATACAGCGCACCAAGCGGAACGGCAAAAATCATCCCGTAGAGGAAATCCTTGGCCATCATCAACGGGTTTGGCATACGCATAGCCAGAGCGGTAATGACCGCCAGCATAATCATCGCCCCGCTGCCGGAGGCCCAGCCGGTCCACAGCCAGAATATAGAACCCACGGCCGTGGCAACGAAAGTACGAACACCGTTGATAATAGCGTGCCGGGATTCTGCCGAACGCATTCTGACGACCGGCTCGGCATTCAGCACCTCTTCTTCGATACGGCTGATGCTGCTGTTGGTGTGGATACCCTTCAGCAACAGCAAATAGCGGCTGGCCGCAGCGACCCAGCTGCGAATCGTTGCCGGTGTATTTTTGCTGCCGCTGACGGTGATAATCCGGCGCATGATTTTCATCCGCTTATGGATGTCTGCCGTGCTTTCAACCGGCTTTTCAAACAGCAGCAGAAACTGTGGCGGCACATATTCCGGGCGGGAGTTCTGGATCAGGAACGTTTCACAGGCCTGGGTAATCAGCGTCAGTGAAAGCGTGTTCAGCACCGCCATTCGGCGCTCCACCTTCGGCCAGCCGCCCGATTCCATCATCAACAGCGAACGCATTCCCTTCAGAGCGGTGGTTCGACGAACCAGTCCAGCCCAGGTTTTATCCACTTCATCCTTGTCGGCATGGGCAACGCAAAGCTGCATCAGCCGATACTGCTCCAGCAGAAGTGCATCGGCCTCGCGGTCGATATCCTGCTTGATGGATCGTGGCGAAAACAGCATATCGGCGAGAATGGCGCAAACAATACCAATAATGATTTCGCTACAGCGCTCTACGGCGAACTGCGGCGCAAGCAGCAGCGAACCGCTGGAATCAACGCTGACCACGATAATCAACGCGGTATAACCGGCCAGGCCTAAGGCATAGGAGTTCTCAAGCTTGATCAGCGATGACAGCCACACGCACACGCCGGCCCACAGGCAGCACAGCAGCAGCATCAGCAGCGGCGCGCGGATGGTGGCAATCATGATGGTCAGTGCCGCGATACAGCCGATAAAGGTCCCGACAATACGCAGCATACCGCGGTAGCGCAACGCCCCGGAGAAGGGATCGCCCCCGGCGGCAAAGGCCGTACCGCCGGCAACAATCGCGGCGGTCATCACCGACCAGCGCGGAGTTTCAAGATTGAATTCAAAGCCCACAAACAGCGCCAGAATGATGGCAAAAGTCAGCTTGATGGGAAATCGCAGACGATACCACTGCATCATTTACTCCACCTTAGCCAAACTCGCGCAGGCGATGCATCAGTTTCATCAGCGGGGAGATGTCTTTTTCCTGGCGATCCTGCGCACCGGTGACCACAACGGTCGCCGTGGTGCCTGACGGGAACAGGTTACCCGGCTGCTTGTCCAGGCGAATACGCACAGGCACACGTTGTGCCAGACGTACCCACTCCAGATTCGAATCGACGGTCGCCATGCCTTTGCTGTCAACGGTACTGCTGCTGTTCGTCACCCCGGCGGCCATGCTGTCAACGGTGCCAAGAATGACCTGGTTGCTGCCAAGCGGCGTGATCTCAACACGATAGCCAGGACGAATACCATCCAGCTTAGTCTCTTCCATAAAGGCCAGTACATAGAACGAATTCTGTTTGACCAGCGCCACCGACGTGGAACCCCGGGTAATAAACTCACCGGCATAGACGTTCAGGTTGGTGATCCACCCGGCCGAGGGTGCCTTCACTACGGTACGTTCCAGATCCAGTTTCGCCAGATCGCGCGTGGCGATGGATTTCGCCAGCTGATGCTCCGTGGTCTGGTAATCATTGTTGGCTTGATCGATAGCCTCACGCGACATGGCGGAAACGCCCAGCCGGTTGCGACGAGACGCTTCGCGACGCTTCTCATCCAGAATGGCCTGGTAGTAGGCAACGTCGGCATTAGCCTCGTCCAGCGCTTTTTGATAGCGCGGCTGGTCAATCACGAACAGCACCTGGCCTTTCTCAACCAGCTGGTTATCACGCACACGCACATCGGTTATCAGGCCACTCACATCGGGTGCAATCGCGACCACATCGGCGGTAAACTTTGCATCGCGGGTCCACGGGGATTCGGTGTAAAACACCCAAACGCGGAAAATCAGAACCACCGCGATCGCCACCAAAATCAGGGTGATGGCGAAACGGGAAATTTTTCTTATTAGTGCTTTCACGATGACCTCAGACGAACAAGCGGGATACAAGGTAGAACAGACAGCAGTAAAGCGCGGTGTTAAACAGCGCTGGATGCCAGACCCTGTCATAGAGTCCGGTCGGCATAAGCAGGCGACGAACCAGCCAGAACAGCATCAATGACACGACGATTTCAAAGAAAATGGGCGGAAAAGAAAGCCCGAAAACCACGATAACAGGAAGCACACTCATCTCTTATCCTTGTAAAAACAGTGCCGGAATACGAAGACGCAATAACGATCTCCCACCTGTTTCAGGGCAGTTTAAAGTTCAGGCTGATGATGGCCACGAAGTCGGGCCCGGATCACAACCGATACTCACAGAATAGTAGCTTATAAAGTGAGCTTTAAAATAGGGAGTAGGACTTCAGAACGGTAGTCCGGCACTGCTATAGTAACGCGCTTGACTATAAGTTATCTACCAAATGTGATCTAAATCACTTTTAAGCCAGGGTTAATAATGGAAAGACTGAAAGGCATGTCCGTTTTCGCCAAAGTGGTGGAACTGGGCTCGTTCACCGCCGCAGCACAGCAGCTACAGCTCAGCGTTTCTGCGGTCAGCCAGATTGTCGCCCGGCTGGAAGATGAGCTGCAGGTTAAATTGCTTAATCGTAGTACGCGCAGTATCGGGCTGACCGAAGCAGGGAAGATCTATTTTCAGGGCTGTCGGAGAATGCTGTCTGAAGTTCAGCAGGTTCATGAACAGCTGTGGGCATTTAATAATACGCCCATCGGTACGCTGCGCATCGGCAGCTCTTCCACCATGTCGCAAAACCTGCTGGCCCCGATGACGGTGGAGATGCTGAAAGAATATCCCGGCCTGACAATTAATCTGGTCACCGGTATTCCGGCCCCTGACCTGATCGCCGATGGTCTGGATCTGGTCCTGCGTGTGGGTGCTCTTCAGGATTCCGGTCTGTTTTCCAAACGCCTGGGATCGATGCCGATGGTGGTCTGTGCAGCAAAAAGCTATCTGGCACAGCACGGTACGCCGGAAAATCCAGAGGATATCAGTAACTTTTCATGGCTTGAATACAGCGTGCGCACTGACAATGATTTTGAACTGACTTCACCGGAAGGTAAATCTGTTCGCTTATCGCCGCAGGGGCGTTTTGCCACCAATGATGCTCAGACGTTAATTCGCTGGCTGAAAGCCGGGACCGGTATCGCCTACGTGCCGCTGATGTGGGTGATTGAAGAGATTAACGCCGGTGAGGTTGAGATCCTGTTTACCCACTATCATTCGATGCCGCGCCCGGTCTATGCGCTCTATACGCAAAAAGACAAGCTGCCGCTCAAAGTTCAGGTATGTATTAACTACCTTATCAGTTACTTCGATAAGGTCGATGAAATCTACCGGGAATTCCGAAAGGTGTAGCGGGGAAATAAAAAATCGGGCGGCCGCCTGTGCGATCGCCCGATTTAAATAACTGAACGTTGCGAGAAAACCAGCGTTGAATTACGCCGTGCCGCCTACCGTGATTTTATCCAGCTTCAGCGTTGGCTGGCCGACGCCGACCGGCAGACTTTGCCCTTCTTTACCGCAGACGCCAACGCCTTTATCCAGCGCCAGATCGTTACCGACCATCGAAATCTGCTGCATCGCCTCAATGCCGGAACCGATCAGGGTTGCCCCCTTCACCGGTTTAGTCACTTTGCCGTTCTCAATCAGATAGGCTTCTGAGGTTGAGAACACAAACTTACCGGAGGTGATATCCACCTGACCACCGCCGAAGTTCGGCGCGTACAGGCCATATTCAACGCTGGCAATAATGTCTGACGGCGTCGATTTACCGGCCAGCATATAGGTGTTGGTCATCCGTGGCATCGGCAGGTGCGCGTAGGACTCACGGCGGCCGTTACCGGTTGGCTTAACGCCCATCAGACGCGCATTGAGCTTATCCTGCATGTAGCCTTTCAGAATACCGTTTTCAATCAGTACGTTGTACTGTCCCGGAACACCTTCATCATCAACGGCCAGCGAACCACGTAGCCCTTCAATGGTGCCGTCATCCACTACGGTACAGAGTTCAGAAGCCACCAGCTCCCCCATCTGACCGCTGAATACCGAAGTACCACGACGGTTGAAGTCGCCTTCCAGGCCGTGACCCACCGCTTCATGCAGCAGCACGCCCGGCCAGCCTGCGCCCAGTACCACAGGTACGGAGCCTGCCGGGGCCGCTACGGCGTTCAGATTCACCAGCGCCATACGGACCGCCTCACGCGCCCAGGCGTCGGCACGAACTTCACCGTCTTCATTCGCAAGGAAGAACTCATAACCATGACGACCACCGCCGCCGCTGGAACCACGCTCGCGCTTGCCGTTATCCTCAACCTGTACGCTGACGGACAGACGAACCAGCGGACGGACATCCGCCGCTAGCGTTCCATCCGTGGCCGCCACCAGCACCAGTTCGTAGACGCCGGTCAGGCTGGCAGAAACTTCCTGAACGCGCTTATCTGCAGCACGCGCGGCACTGTCAACACGGTGCAGCAGGGCAATTTTTTCTTCGCGGGTCAGGCTTTGCAGCGGATCGAGAGCCGGATACAGCGGGCGATGCAGCACCGCACCTAAGGTGTGCGACTGACCGTTGCCCTGTTCACGCACGATGCTTCTGGCCGCCGTTGCGCTCTGGTGCAGCGCATTCAAGGTGATCTGATCGGCATAGGCAAAACCGGTTTTCTCGCCGCTTACCGCGCGCACGCCCACACCCTGATCGATATTGTAGGAGCCATCTTTAATGATGCGGTCTTCCAGCACCCAGGATTCATGATAGCTGGACTGGAAATAGAGATCGGCGTAATCCAGCTTACGCTCGGAGAGCTGGCCGAGAATGGCAAACAGATCGTTATGACTAATATTATTGGCAGCCAGTAGCTGCTCACTCACCAAATTCAGACTCATGAATTCTCACTCAGTATGGATGAGCCAGATGCGACTGGCCCTCAATATTCATTTAGGTTCGCTATGTTTACAGCGTGAGGCAATTCCATAGCCACGTCAAATTCACTTATCGTCGTTTTCTCGCGGCTTGCGCAGTACCTCATTGATTTCAGGCTTATCAATTGGCCCGGTGATGTGATAGCGCAGTACTGAAATTTTATTCCACAGCGGCCCCAGCACCTTGCTGGCGGCAAACACGGCAGCACCCACAACCGGGTTAACGGCAAAGGCCACACCAACCCCGACCGTCGTAGAAATCTCCGGCGCGACCACTGCTTCCATATCAATCTGCCGTCTTACGAGATCCATTTTACCCTTCATGGCAATGTCCGCTTCCAGCCCATCCACCAGCAGGTTATCCGTGTGCATCACGCCATTTTCTATCCACGCGGTGCCGTTGATCGAATCAAACCAGAAGCCCTGACCAAAGGTGTCGCTGAAATCAAAACGCAGCTTGCGGATCAGCGCATCGAAGCTGACCAGCCGCAGCAGCTGACCGGCACGCCCGGTTGAGACGTCGGTAATCTGCCCCGCGCCAAGGTGCGATTTCAGCACCCCGCTCAACGTTTCTTCCGAAGGCTGCCACGGCGCAGAACGCCAGTGCAGATCGTAGTCGACGTTAAACGGCGCATCGCGCAACGGGCTGCTAATGCCGAACCAGTTGGTCGCCTCGTTGATTTTTTTGCCGCTCAGGACACCTTTCAATGAGGTGCGCTGACCATCAGGACGATTTACCCACTCACCGTTAACCGTCAGGCGTGCATTACCGCTGTCAATCAGCCCGTTCTCCAGCTTCAGCGTGTCGCCCGTCGGCGTCAGAGAAGCCTGCATGCGGCCAAATTTTTGCCCGCGCAGCCAGCACTCGGCGCAGTTCAGATTCAGTGCTGGCCAGCGGCTGAAGTCGATGCTGGAAGCATCGGCCGGCAGCGGAGCACCGCCGCCCGAGGTCTGCCACTGCGGGTTGTAATAGAGATATTTGAGCTGAGCGATCCAGGGGGCCGAGCGCTTCATCATCAGCGTCCCCTCCACTTCTTTCCCCTTCGCCGCGACCGTCGTGTCGCCAGCAACATCCTGGCTTAGCGTGACGTTGAGATCCTGCCATCGCTGCCCCGCCAGCGTCAGAGCGGGCGTATGCAGCCGGATATCGCCCGGTAACGTGCTGCTGCCCGCCTTTTCGTTCTCAGAACCGGCAGCGGCCATAAGCCCCATCCACGCGCTACCATCAAGCGGCGGCAGATTCAGCACCATACCCTGAGTCTCCGGCAGCGGCGGCGTGCGTTTCGCATCATTCTCCCAGATGCCACGATCGATGCGCAGCTGTTTGCCCAGCAGCCAGCGGCTGTTAAAACGATGACGACTGCCGACCGAGCCACTGAGATCGAAGCTATTAAGATTACCTTTCGCTGTCAGTTTGACTGGCGTATTTGCAGGCTTACTGAGATCCAACGGTGCAGGTAAGTGACTACTTACATTTTTCAGATCGCTGTCGATATCAACCTGATAATTTGCACCGCCGCCGTGCGGTAGCGTGATTTGAACTTTACCCTGCCATGGCAGATTCCCCGCCAGCTGCGACCTTACCGCTGCCGGTATAACATTGACCTCACCGGGCTGCCAGTCTGCCTGCAGATCTACACCAATCTGATAATCTTTCTCACCTTCCAGCGTACTAAAACTGACCGCCAGCGGCTGACCGAACCAGCGGGCATGCATCTGGTCGCTTTTCAAATCGCCGTTATCATAGGTGAGTCGCCCGGAAAGCTGCTCAAACGTGGTTTCCAGCGGTTTGATATGCAGAGAGTTGTTTTTAAAGTTAACGTCACCGGTCGCGCGGACCTGCCTGCCATCCAGCGGGATATCAATATGTAAGTTACCACTCACATTGCCGCCAACCTGTAGTTCATCAAGCGCAGCACCCAGCGATGACTTCAACGGCGAATCGTTGAAATAGTCGCGAACCTGGTCACCGCCGCCGCTAATTTCACCGTCAATCAGCAGTTTCTCTTCCAGATAATCAGGAATGACCGCCGAGATGTTACGCCCCTGCACCTCACCCAGCTTTGTTTCTTCAGCCTTCATCCACAGGCCGTTATTCACAAAATCGAGATCGATAGCCAGGTTTTCCAGCAGCGGCCAGCCGGGTTCGAATTCGTAGGTGGCTTTTCGCAGCGGTACCGCCACCTCAAACATGCCTTCGTTATGTTTAAACGGGAACTGATGCGGGTCACCGGCGAAGATCAGCGTGGCGTTATCCACCTGCCCGCCTTTTAGCGCACCGCTGAGGTAGTTGGTCAGTGACGTGCCCATTAGCGGTTCAGGGAAGTAGCGCCAGGCATCGGCGGCATCCGTCAGCTTGATACCGGCCAGGATGTCCAGGCGCGGGGACTGACCTTTCTGCTGTTGGTAATGGAAATCACCGCGGGACCAGAGCGAACGGGCCTGTACGTCAAGCTGCTCGCCGGACAGCGTCAGTCCGTCGGCATTATGCTGCCAGTTCAGCGCACCCGAAGCCCGGCTGATTTCCAGCGGAGCGCGGAACATATCGCCGTAGGGTAGTGTCGCCTGCTGTACGGCAAACGCCAGCTGACCGTCCGCCGCGCTGCCGGAAAGCGAACCGTTAAGGTGCTCCATGCCCGGCAGCAGCTTCCACTGCTGCCAGCTGAGGTTTTGCCAGCGTGCCTGGAAACGGGTCAGTTCGGGCTGGTTCAGCGGCACATCGGCGGCCAGCGACTGTATCTCGCCGCGCGGCTGCAGCGCGCGCCAGTTTTCCAGCAGTTCCGGCGAAAGTTTGGCAAATAGCGGAACCAGCGGGTCAAGCGAACCTAAATCCAGATGCGTGGCACGCACGCGCAGTTCAGCCTGCTTATCCGGCCCCGGCAGGTCGCTGCTTTGCGGCAGCCAGAGCATGGAAAGCTGACCCTTTGGCCACGGATTGTCGTCAGTGATAAAGCGCGTTTGCGGGATATTAAGCAGCCAGCCGCGGTTAAAGCGGCTGATATGCGCAGTCAGGTTATCCACGCGAAGGTGGTGCGGCCGATCGGCCCCCTCCCACTTTGCTCCGCCTCGCTTCAGCCAGACATCGCCACCCCAGACCTCACCGTTTTTCACTTCCATCCATGCGGCAAGGCTGAATTTTGCGCTTTCCAGGCTGGTATTATCGCGCATCCACTGCCCCAGCCACGGCTTCACATCCACATCATCGGCCTGCATCCACACGCGGCCGGTATCGAGATAACCGTTGCTGTCACTCAGATCGAGGCGAACCTGCACCTCGCCGTGCTGGCCGGTAAAGCTGGAAAGGCTGACCAGCCCCTCTGCCCGGTGGCGGTTACTTTCGTTAAGCCAGGTGAGCTGAGGAATTGCCAGTTGGGCACGTTGCCCGGAAGGGGTAACGAAGCTGATTTCACTGTCGCGCAGGTCGAAGTGATCGAACTGCCGCAGGAACAGGTTGTTGAGGCGATCGGCCTGTAAATCGGTTTGACCGCCGCCGCCGGTTAGCGGGGTGTTGGTGACCAGATTAAGCTGCCAGAAGGTCAGATCGCGAAACTGCCAGCGCAGATGCAGCAGTGACTGCCAGACATCCAGTGCCAGCGTGACGCGCTGAATGCTGACGCTGCCGCCGTCAGACAGCGCCGCCTGAATATCCTTAATTTCCAGGCGCGGACCGAAAGATTCCCAATTTCCAGACAGCGAACTGGCCGTTACCTTACCGCCTGCCGCGGCAGATACGCGCTCAAGAATCGGCTCGCGCCAGGTATTCATATGCGGCATCACCAGGCGTAAGCCACTAACCAGCAGCGCAATAACCACAACTAACGTTGCGCCAGTCAGTAGCAAAATCCTCGGCAGTTGCCTCACATGCCTCTCCTTGTTTCGTTCCGGGGTAACAGTTTTTACTCTACATCATCACTACGTCAAACTGTTCCTGCGTATAGAGCGGCTCAATCTGTACTTTAACCTGCTTGCCGACGAAGATTTCCACTTCTGCCAGCGCATGCGATTCATCGCTTTTCAGCGCCTCACCGACCGCCGGGGAAGCGTAGACAAGGAAGCGATCGGAGTCATAGGCATGATGCACACGAACGATCTCACGCATAATTTCATAACACACGGTTTCTACCGTTTTCAGCGTGCCGCGGCCTTTACATACCGGGCAGTCCTGACACAGCACGTGCTCAATACTTTCGCGGGTGCGCTTGCGCGTCATTTCCACCAGGCCGAGCTGAGAGAAACCGTTAATGCCGGTCTTCACCCGATCTTTGCTCAGCGCCTGCTCCAGCGAGTGCAGCACCCGGCGGCGGTGATCTTCATTACTCATATCGATAAAGTCGATAATAATAATGCCGCCGAGATTACGCAGCCGCAGCTGCCGGGCGATGGCCTGTGTGGCCTCGATATTCGTATTGAAGATGGTTTCTTCAAGATTACGATGGCCAACGAACGCACCGGTATTGATGTCGATGGTGGTCATCGCCTCGGTCTGATCAATAATCAGGTAACCACCGGATTTCAGCTCAACCTTACGGTCCAGCGAGCGCTGAATTTCATTTTCCACGTCGAACAGGTCGAATATCGGCTGCTTGCCGGTATACAGCTCCAGCTTCGCGGTCATTTCCGGGATGTACTCGCTGGTGAATTCCACCAGGTGTTCGAAAGTTTGACGTGAGTCGATACGAATGCGATCCAGCGCCGCGCCGGCAAAGTCGCGCAGAATACGCTGTGAAAGCGCCACCTCGCCGTACAGACGGTAGCGGGTTTGATTGCGCTTCTTGCGCTCAATCACCTTGGTCCACAGACGCTTGAGGAACGCAGCATCCGAGGCCAGCTCTTCTTCACCCACGCCTTCCGCCGCGGTGCGGATAATATAGCCGCCCAGCTCATCGCAGTAGCCGGAGACCACCGCTTTCAGGCGGTCGCGTTCGGCTTCGCTGTCAATGCGCTGTGAAACGCCGACGTGGGAGGCACCCGGCATAAACACCAGATAGCGTGATGGCAGCGTAATGTCGGTGGTCAGACGTGCGCCTTTGGTGCCCAGCGGATCTTTCACCACCTGCACCATCAGATCCTGCCCCTGACGAACCAGCTCGGAGATATCCCGCACCGAGAAGTTTTTCTGTTCATCGCCCGCGACGCATTCGGTGTGCGGCATGATGTCTGAAGCATGAAGAAAAGCGGCTTTCTCCAGACCGATATCCACAAACGCCGCCTGCATCCCAGGCAGTACCCGGCTGACGCGGCCTTTATAAATATTACCGACGATGCCACGGCGCGCTTCGCGCTCGATATGAATTTCCTGCAAAATGCCGCCATCGATGTAGGCTACGCGGGTTTCCGACGGCGTAATATTAACCAGCAGTTCAGCTGTCATCTTGTCCTCTCACTTCACGCAGCGCCAGGAAGCTGCTGAACAGCTCGGCTGTTTCAACCAGAGGCAATCCCACCACTGCGTAATAACTTCCGTTAATTTTTCTGACAAAGTTTCCACCCAGTCCCTGAATACCATACGCACCGGCTTTGTCCATCGGCTCGCCGCTGGCGATATAGTTCCTGATATCATCTGGTGTCAGTGAGCGAAACGTCACATCGGTGACAACAAGGCAATCAAGCGACCGCTGGCTGTCGGCAAACGCTACGGCAGTCATCACCTGATGGGTCTGGCCGGAGAGCTTTGCCAGCATCGCGGCTGCGGCATCTTTATCGGCTGGTTTTTCCAGCACTTCATTATGTAATACGGCTATGGTATCGGCCCCAAGTACGGGCAGATCCTGGCGGGCAACGGCCACGCCGGCCTGCGCTTTTTCCAGCGCCAGCCGACGGACGTAGTGTTCGGCCTGTTCACCATCGCGGCGCTGCTCTTCTACCTCAGTAGAGATGCGCTCAAATGATAAACCAAGCTGAGTCAGTAGTTCACGACGACGGGGAGAACCAGAAGCCAGATACAGGGATACCATAATTGTCCTTTATTGTACGGCAAACTGGCGGCGAATTTTTCTCATCAGTAAGAACAACCAGGGCCAGAGTATGCCGTCGATGACGCTGCTCCAGAAAATTTCTGGTCTGAACGAAACGTTGATTACCAGGAATTCGGCCCAGAAGACGATCACATCCATCGCCAGCGACAGCACCATCACCATCAGTGCCTGCTGCCACAGCGCCAGATTGCGGAACAGCTGGAATTTAAACGCCACCAGATACGCGATAATGCTCAATGCCAGCGCGCGTACGCCCAGCGTTGAACCAGAGATGAGGTCCATTATAGATCCCATCACGAATCCCGTACCGACATTTACCCGATGCGGCAGCGCCAGCACCCAGTAAATTAAGATCAGCAGCAGCCAGGATGGCCGGAACATATAAATCTGTTCCGGCCAGGGCATGATTTGCAATACCAACGCGACGAGGAATGAGAGCCAGATGACCCAGCGGCCATGACTGCGATAGCTACTCAAGGCTGACCTCCACGCACCGGTGACTGGCGGCGAACCGGCGCAGCCTGAGCTGGCGCGGGTTCCGTCACGGCAGCCGTGCCGGGCGCGGTGCTACCACTGTCACTAACAGCAGGCGGAGCCGGAGGCCCCATCTCGCTTACCGGCGGCAGTACCTGAGGCATCATCTGCATCAGACGTTCGTTTGCCACGCGGTGAACTTCATCAGGCGCCATTGGCATAGTGCCGTTACGATCGGCCCCCCACAGCAGCAGCAGATAGCGCAGACGCTGCAGTCCGGCGGTTGGACGAGCCTGAATCACCGTATAGGCACGCTGCGTATCCACTTTCACCGACGACACAACGCCGACGGGATAGCCTTCAGGGAAACGTCCACCGAGGCCCGACGTTACTAGCACGTCACCAACCCGAATATCGGTATTGCCCGGCAGATGCTCAAGCTGCAAATCTTCCGTGCAGCCGTTGCCCGCCGCGATCACGCGGATATCGTTGCGCAGCACCTGGATCGGCAGTGCATGGGAAGCATCGCAAATCAGCAGCACGCGGCTGGTGATTTTACCGACGGCAACCACCTGTCCGACGACGCCCTTATCGCTGATAACAGGCTGCCCTTCGTAAACCCCGTTTACGCTGCCTTTATCAATCACTACCTGATCGGTATAAGGATCGCTGCCAGTAGAGATGACCTGGGTCACCATCTTGTGTTCATCCTGACGCAGCGGCGAACCCAGCAGTTCGCGCAGGCGGGCATTTTCCTGTTTGAATTGTCCCAGCATCAGCAGCTCGCTGTTCTTCAGGATCAGTTCACGACGTAAGGCTTTATTTTCCAGCTCGACCTGCTGGCGGGAGGCCAATGTTTCAGAAACATCGTCCAGAATTTGACGCGGCCCATTGGCCAGAAAGTAGAATGGACTAACGGCGGTATCCATATAGGTGCGTATTTGGGTGAAAGCCCCCATACGACTATCGGCAACAATAACGCCTATTGCCACTATAACCGCTAAAAATAAGCGTAACTGCAGGGAAGGCCCCCTGCTGAACATCGGCTTCATAAAATCGGCGTTTTCCTCGACAACATGAAAAAGGAGTGCGGGCAGCGCCCCGCCACTCCCTTCAGGCAAATTATTCTTCGCTGAACAAATCGCCGCCGTGCATGTCAATCATTTCCAACGCTTTACCACCACCGCGTGCTACGCAGGTCAGCGGATCTTCTGCAACGACTACCGGAATGCCGGTCTCTTCCATAAGCAGGCGGTCCAGGTTACGCAGCAGCGCACCACCACCGGTCAGTACCATGCCGCGTTCGGAGATGTCAGATGCCAGCTCTGGTGGGCACTGTTCCAGTGCAACCATAACGGCGCTCACGATACCGGTCAAAGGCTCCTGCAGCGCTTCCAGGATCTCGTTTGAGTTCAGCGTGAAACCACGTGGAACCCCTTCAGCCAGGTTACGGCCACGCACTTCCATTTCATGCACTTCATCACCCGGGTACGCCGAGCCGATACCGTGCTTGATGCGTTCTGCGGTTGCTTCACCGATCAGTGAACCGTAGTTACGACGCACATAATTAATGATGGCTTCATCGAAGCGGTCACCACCAATACGTACGGAAGAGGAATAAACCACGCCGTTGAGGGAAATCACGGCAACTTCTGTTGTACCGCCACCGATATCCACCACCATCGAACCGGTCGCTTCAGATACCGGCAGACCAGCACCGATTGCCGCCGCCATTGGTTCCTCAATCAGGAACACTTCACGCGCGCCTGCCCCCTGGGCAGATTCACGGATAGCACGACGTTCAACCTGCGTTGCGCCCACAGGAACACAAACCAGCACGCGCGGACTTGGGCGCATAAAGCTGTTGCTGTGTACCTGTTTAATAAAGTGTTGCAGCATTTTTTCGGTCACGAAGAAGTCAGCGATAACGCCGTCTTTCATTGGACGAATAGCCGCGATATTGCCAGGCGTACGGCCCAGCATTTGTTTTGCATCATGACCTACTGCCGCCACGCTCTTAGGAGAACCGGCACGATCCTGACGAATAGCAACGACGGAGGGCTCATTAAGAACGATGCCCTGTCCTTTCACGTAGATCAGGGTATTGGCTGTACCCAGGTCGATGGACAAGTCGTTGGAAAACATGCCACGAAATTTTTTAAACATACTAAAGGATAATCCTGCAAGCTGGGGGCGGATAATAAAATCCGCTTACTTTACCAACCACACGAAGCAGCGACAAGGCGCAAAAACAGTCTACTTCGGTGAAAAATCATGCTATCTCGCGCCGGTGTCACAACCTTCAGCAGCATCTTCTGCAAAAAATGCTGATAACGCGGCATCCTGCCCTGGGGTTTAGACGGATAAAGCGGACATAACATACATAATATTTAACATTTTAGTTTCGCTTCGGCTGGCAAGGAAGCCGCTTCGAACCACACCGCGCGGCTATTCTACGTGAAAACCCGGCTAACGGCAGGCTAAACTCGATATCTTTGCGAATATTTTTTCACGTTGCTGTTGACCGGCTGAGAGGATGCAAAAAAGTCCCCCTGACCACCGGTAACGCCCAGCTCAACCAGAGTTTGCCACTCCTCTTTAAAACGCACTCCGGCGGCAAAAACCCGTGTTGATGTGTGCTTGCAGCTCTCAATCAGGCTCTGTACAAACAGCTGATTTTCCGTACGCCGCTCGATATTACGCACCAGCCCCGGATGCAGCTTAATCAGCTCCACCTGAAACTGCCGTATATAAGCGGTGCTAACCACGGTTAACCCTGCCTGGTTGATGGCCACGCGGCAGCCAAAACCATAGATCAAACGAAACACCGGGTCTAATCGGTTGAAGTGTTGACACACATCCGCTTCTGCAAGTTCAAATAAAATACGTTTTCTTTGTGATTTAGTGCATTGCAGCAAACTATCGCGCAGCCAGTTGAGGAAACTGCGCTGCAGCAGGGAGTCCAGAGTCAGGGGAATCGCCAGCGTCTCTTCGGGCCACAGGTCGACCAGCGTCAAGATCCGCGTCACCATCTGGCGGTCGTAGCGCTCCGCCAGTCCAAGCTGCTGCGCCAACGGCAGGTATTCCGCCGCCAGCAGCTCTTTTTCACCGTCAAATATGCGCGGCATCATCTCACGGTGATGAACCTTGCCTTCGCTGGTTACCGCCGGTTTCTGATACAGGCGAGGGCCGCCACGATTAACGGTATTTTCCAGTAGCGTGCGCCATTTCACGCTGCCCCGCCCCAGATCCTGAAGTGCACCTTCACCGACCGACCAGCCGTTTCCACCTTGTAACGTTGCCTGACGAGTGGCCAGCTCGGCATTCTCCATTACCTGCTGCGTAGTCTGCCCGCTGCGCCAGCCGCTGATACCGATATGGATCATATCCTCCCGATCCAGCATGCGCGTTGGCGGCAGCGTATCCACCGCCTTAATCAGCTGTGACGCAATGCCATCGGCATCTTTGACGCTGCGGTGCGGCAACAGCACGGCAAAGTCGCTGCGGAAGTAACGCGCCAGCAGCGCGCCGGGGTAGCGTAAAACGAAGGTCGACAGCAGATTGACTAGCGCAAACAGATAGTCCTGAACCTCGGTATGCCCCCAGCGCTCGCGCAGCGTGTCAAAATCCGGCAGGCGGATCATCATTACCATCCCGTGCGTGCCAACCGCCTCAGGATCTTCCAGTAACGTGGTCAATTGATTATCAAAGAACAGGCGATTATTTAATCCGGTACGCGGGTCCTGAGCGGCGAAGGTGCGGATCAGCGTGTCGACGCGGTAATGCTGCTCTCCCGCCTCTTTCAGATCCGCCAGCAGCAAATCAATTGCGCTACTCGCTTTTGCCGGCCATTCATGTATCGACCCCGGGCGTACGCTGGCGCGTTCACCTTTGATGATGGCTTCTGCACGCACCTCCAGCTTTTCCAGGCCTTTCAACTGCCGGTAAAGCCAGCGGTGGGCCTGCACCAGCAAAAATGTCATGATCGCCACCACGGCAACGATAGCCAGTAGCGTTGAGGCTCCAATCATCGAGCTGAACCACGTTTTGGTCGGATCGATCCACATAATGCGCAGAGTTAAATGCGGATGCTGGCGAAGATGAATATCGGTCTGACGAAAGCGGTTCGGTTCATCATCAAGCAGTGACTGCTGATGGCGGGTGACCTGCAACAGGGTGTTGTTGCCGTCATTCAGCTCAATGCGCTCAATCTGTAAGGGGTTCATGACCTGATGGAGCCAGGGAGAGATCTGCTGCGGAGACTGGGTTAACAAGGCGAGATCGACATCGTCAGCCATCCGTTCAACCCGAAATTCTGCTCTCTGGTTGCTAATATAGAAGAAGCTCAGCACACAGCCCACCAGCATTAGCAACATTCCTAATGTGCAGAGCAGTGTGATAATCGCAGAAAGTTTGGTGGTTAATCGCATCCTTGTGCCCATTCAACTGCGGTGACAGATACGCCATTAACGGTAATGTACGCTCGTAGATTAATGGCAGGTGGAAAGCAGGCACCCTAGCCTGAGTAACACGGAATGGAAAAATACCATAACCCGGATGCCGTTTGCTTGTCTGGTGTCAGATAATCAGAGGTTTCTGCGAGTATAGTCGTACCAGGTACTTTTTTCATTGAACACGCGATTTCAGGAGATTCACATGCAGGCACTGGTTCTCGAACAGGCAGACGGCAAGACACTGGCATCCATCCAGCAGGTTGACAGCAGCGATCTCCCTCCCGGCGACGTTACGGTGGATATTGAGTGGTCAGGCATTAACTATAAGGACGCGCTGGCGATTACCGGTAAGGGAAAGATTATTCGCCAGTTCCCGATGGTTCCCGGCATTGATTTTGCGGGAATAGTACACACCAGCAGCGATCCGCGCTTTCACAGCGGCCAGTCGGTGGTACTCACCGGCTGGGGCGTTGGCGAGAACCACTGGGGCGGACTGGCTGAACAGGCGCGGGTGAAAGCGGACTGGCTGGTTGCGCTACCTGAAGGCTTGGAGGCTCGCCAGGCAATGATTATCGGCACCGCCGGGCTGACTGCCATGCTTTGCGTCATGGCGCTTGAAGAAGGTGGAGTGACTCCGGAAAGCGGAGAGGTACTGGTAACAGCAGCCAGCGGCGGCGTGGGCAGCACGGCAATTGCCCTGCTGCACGCGCTGGGTTACCGAGTGACCGCCGTCAGCGGACGTGAATCTACCCACGACTATTTACAGCAGCTGGGCGCCACCCACATTTTGCCACGCAGCGAGTTCAGCGAAGCCTCCCGCCCGCTGGAAAAACAGCGCTGGGCAGGAGCAATCGATGCCGCAGGTGGCCAGGTACTGGCCAGCGTACTGGCGCAAACCTCCTGGGGCGGCGTGGTAGCCGCCTGTGGCCTTGCCGGTGGCTTCGATCTGCCCACCAGCGTGATGCCGTTTATTTTACGTAATGTGCGCCTGCAAGGGGTCGATTCCGTGATGGCCCCAACCGCACGACGTATTGCCGCCTGGAAACGCCTGGTCAAAGTTTTACCTGCCTCGTTCTATCAACAGGCCACGACGGAGATTTCGCTGTCACAGGCCCCTGAAGCCGCAGAAAAATTGTTAAATAATCAGATAACCGGCCGGACGCTGGTACGGGTTCGCTAATCCTTTCGCCCCGGTTTATTTGCCGGGGCTGATTTAACCGCAAATGCTCCATTTTACCTGAATGCTCGCTGAAACTTCTTCGCCAGGCCATGCTCTAATATCCACAGTCTTTGTCGAGAATTCCCCATGAAAACCGTAAACACACTGTCTGAAAACGACGTCACGCCGGAGAGCGTGTTTAATACCCGCCGGCGCACGCTGTTAAAAACCTTAGGACTTGGGGCTGCGGCTTTCACCCTGCCCGTTGCTGCCAGAGCCGATGTGCTTTCATGGTTTAAAGGCAACGATCGCCCAAAAGCGATGCCGGGTAAGGCACTGGAATTCAGTAAACCCGCGCAGTACCAGGCCGATTTACCGCTAACGCCGGAAGATAAGGTCACCGGTTACAATAACTTCTACGAATTCGGGCTGGATAAAGCCGATCCTGCCGCCAATGCGGGCACGCTAAAAACCACCGACTGGAAAATCACCATCGACGGTGAAGTGGCGAAACCACTGACTTTAGATATGGATGATATCTTTAAGCGCTTTCCACTGGAGCAGCGAATCTACCGCATGCGCTGCGTTGAAGCCTGGTCCATGGTGGTGCCGTGGATTGGCTTCGAACTGGGTAAATTGCTAAAAGCCGCTGAACCCACCAGCAATGCACGCTATGTCGCCTTCCAGACGGTCTATGCCCCGGATGAAATGCCCGGTCAGCAGGATCGTTTTATCGGCGGCGGGCTGGATTATCCCTATGTAGAAGGATTACGGCTGGATGAAGCCATGCATCCCCTGACCCTGCTGACCACCGGCGTTTATGGCAAAGCGCTGCCGCCGCAAAACGGCGCGCCGATCCGTTTGACCGTACCCTGGAAATACGGCTTTAAAGGGATTAAATCCATCGTAAAAATCAGTCTGGTCAAAGATATGCCGCCCACAACCTGGAACCAGCTGGCACCCAACGAATACGGGTTCTATGCCAACGTGAATCCACACGTCGATCACCCACGCTGGTCGCAGGCCAGCGAGCGCGTGATTGGATCAGGCGGTATTCTTGATGTTAAGCGCCAGCCGACGCTGTTGTATAACGGCTATGCCGAACAGGTGGCTTCGCTCTACCGTGGCCTTGATTTACGGGAAAATTTTTAAGTGATGCGCCTGAATGCGAAACAAATAACCGTCCTGAAGGTTCTGCTGCATCTGGCTGGCTTCCTGCCGTTCCTCTGGCTGCTGCTCTCTATCGATCAGGGCTGGTTCAGCGCCGATCCGGCGAAGGATATCCAGCATTTTACCGGCAGAATGGCGCTGAAGTTTCTGCTGGCCAGCCTGGCCGTCACACCTGTTGCTCGCTATGGAAAGCAGCCCCTGCTGATCCGCGTACGCCGATTGCTGGGGCTCTGGTGCTTTGCCTGGGCGACCCTGCATCTGCTCAGCTATTCGCTGCTGGAGCTGGGCCTCGACAATATTGGGCTTCTGGGTTCGGAACTGATTTACCGGCCGTATCTGACCTTCGGCTTGATCAGCTGGGTTATCCTGCTGCTGCTGGCCGCAACCTCCTTCCAGAAAGCCCAGCGTCGATTAGGAAAACGCTGGCAAACGCTGCATTACACCGTCTATCTGGTGGCAATTCTGGCACCCATTCACTATCTTTGGTCGGTGAAAGTGCTTTCGCCACAGCCGTGGATTTATGCGTTACTTGCCGCGATCCTGCTGGCATTCCGTTATAAAACATTCCGCAAGTGGTGGCCGTGGTAACCGGTTCTGCCCCCGCAGATAGCGTGTTCTCTGTCACAACGGGGTAAATCTTCGGCGTCTTTTTCACGGGCGCTGTGGATTATCTTCGCTGATAAGACCAGTATTTAGCTGCTAATTGCGTTGATATCGTTATAATGCCCGACTTCGTTTGCCAGCCGACATCAAATTTCATCTGAATGAGGTGACAAACCGGCTTTGGCGATGTATTTTGTGCGATGCCTCAATTATCGCAGGAGATAGCAGCAAGATGACGGATAAGTTTCATGTACTCCTTTTGAACGGTCCCAACCTGAATCTGCTGGGTACGCGTGAGCCGGAAAAGTATGGCCACACGACGCTGGGCGAGATTGTCAGCGATCTGACGGCACAGGCCGCAGCGCTGAACGTTACCCTGAGTCATCTCCAGTCCAATGCGGAACATGCGTTGATTGATCGCATACATGAGGCAAAAGGCAATGTCGATTATATCGTCATCAACCCGGCGGCATTCACCCATACCAGCGTAGCACTGCGTGATGCGCTGCTGGCAGTTAGCATCCCGTTTATCGAAGTTCATCTGTCAAATGTGCATGCCCGTGAGCCTTTTCGCCATCATTCATATCTTTCTGATATTTCTGCCGGCGTGATCTGTGGACTTGGCGTCGACGGTTATTCCTGGGCTTTACAGACAGCGGTAAAACGCCTGTCACCATCTAATTAAACAGAGTACGGAACCACACTTATGGATATTCGTAAGATTAAAAAACTGATCGAACTGGTTGAAGAATCAGGTATCGCTGAACTGGAAATCTCTGAAGGCGAAGAGTCAGTTCGTATCAGCCGTTCCCCGGCTAACGTTGGCTATCCAATGATGCAGCAGGCTTACGCTGCACCAATGATGCAGCAGCCGCAGCCCGCTCTGGCCGCCGCCGTGGCTCCTGCCACTGCACCGGCTATGGAAGCACCAGCGGCAGCTGAGATCAGCGGCCACATCGTGCGCTCTCCAATGGTAGGCACCTTCTACCGCACTCCTAGCCCGGATGCGAAAGCCTTCATTGAAATTGGCCAGAAAGTTAACGCCGGCGACACTCTGTGCATCGTTGAAGCGATGAAAATGATGAACCAGATCGAAGCCGATAAATCCGGCGTAGTGAAAGCGATCCTGGCCGAAAGCGGTCAGCCAGTTGAATTTGACGAGCCGCTGGTAGTCATCGAATAACGAGGCGAACCATGCTTGATAAAATTGTAATTGCTAACCGTGGTGAGATTGCGCTGCGTATTCTGCGTGCCTGTAAAGAGCTGGGCATCAAAACCGTTGCCGTGCACTCCACTGCGGATCGCGACCTGAAGCACGTGCTGCTGGCAGACGAAACCGTCTGCATCGGCCCGGCTCAGTCGGTAAAAAGCTATCTGAATATTCCGGCGCTGATCTCCGCGGCGGAAATCACCGGTGCGGTGGCTATCCACCCGGGTTACGGATTCCTGTCCGAGAACGCGGACTTTGCCGAGCAGGTTGAGCGTTCTGGCTTTATCTTTATCGGACCAAAAGCGGATACTATCCGTCTGATGGGCGATAAAGTTTCCGCTATCACCGCGATGAAGAAAGCCGGTGTGCCTACCGTTCCAGGTTCAGACGGTCCACTGACCGAGGACATGGATAAAAACCGTGCCTTTGCAAAACGCATTGGTTATCCGGTGATTATCAAAGCCTCCGGCGGCGGCGGTGGTCGCGGTATGCGCGTTGTGCGCAGCGACAAAGATCTGGAGCAATCCATCACCATGACGAAAGCGGAAGCCAAAGCGGCTTTCAACAACGACATGGTGTACATGGAGAAGTACCTGGAAAATCCACGCCACATCGAAATCCAGGTTATGGCCGATGGTCAGGGCAACGCTATCTATCTGGCCGAGCGCGACTGTTCCATGCAGCGTCGTCACCAGAAAGTGGTGGAAGAAGCGCCAGCACCGGGCATTACTGAAGAACTGCGTCGCTATATCGGCGAGCGTTGCTCTAAAGCCTGTGTGGATATCGGCTATCGCGGTGCGGGTACTTTCGAGTTCCTGTTTGAAAACGGTGAGTTCTACTTCATTGAAATGAACACCCGTATTCAGGTTGAGCACCCGGTTACTGAAATGATCACCGGCGTTGATCTGATCAAAGAGCAGCTGCGTATCGCTGCCGGTCAACCGCTGTCAATCAAACAGGAAGAAGTGACCGTTCGCGGCCATGCGGTGGAATGCCGTATTAACGCCGAAGACCCGAACACCTTCCTGCCAAGCCCTGGCAAGATCACCCGCTTCCATGCGCCTGGTGGTTTTGGCGTGCGCTGGGAATCACATATCTACGCCGGTTACAGCGTGCCGCCGTATTATGATTCAATGATTGGTAAGCTGATCACCTACGGTGAAACCCGCGATGTTGCGATCTCCCGCATGAAAAATGCGCTGGCGGAGCTGATTATTGACGGGATCAAAACCAATATCGAACTGCAGATGAAAATCATGTCAGACGAGAACTTCCAGCACGGTGGAACCAACATCCACTACCTGGAGAAAAAACTCGGCCTGCAAGAGAAGTAATCCTGCCTGCTCGTGGGCCTGCATCGTCAGGCCCATTCTCCTTCCCCGTAAGTCACTTCTAAAGGTATTGCCGGGTCATGAGCCTTAACTCTGCTATCCCAGCATGAAACAACCTTTGCCGTCACTCTGAGGAGATACGGATGGATACGCGTTTTCTACAGGCAAATAAAGAGGCCCGCTGGTCGTTCTGGCTGGCTGTAGCCTATCTTGCCTGCTGGGTGCTGACGGCCTGGCTGTGGGACGAACGCGCCGGCATCACCGGGCTGCCGCACTGGTTTGAACTCTCCTGCCTGCTGGTGCCCGGCCTGTTTATTTTTCTCTGCTGGCTGATGGTTCGCGTGATTTTCCGCGATATTCCCCTGGAGGATGACAGTGAAGCTTGAGATTATTTTACCGCTGATTGGTTATTTACTGCTGGTCGCCGGTCTGTCGGTGTTTGCCATGCGCAAGCGCCGCGAAGGCAGCTTCCTCACCGAGTATTTCCTTGGCAGCCGTTCCATGGGCGGCTTTGTACTGGCGATGACCCTGACAACCACTTATATCAGCGCCAGTTCCTTTATTGGTGGGCCAGGTGCCGCCTATAAATACGGCCTCGGCTGGGTGCTGCTGTCGATGGTACAGGTTCCCGCTGTCTGGCTGGCGCTGGGCGTACTGGGGAAAAAGTTCGCGATTCTTGCCCGTCGCTATAACGCCGTCACGCTCAACGATATGCTGTATGCCCGCTACCGCAGCCCGCTGCTGGTATGGCTGGCGAGTCTTAGCCTGCTGGTTGCTTTTATCGGCGCGATGACAGTGCAGTTTATCGGCGGTGCGCGCCTGCTGGAGACGGCAGCGGGTATCCCTTACGATACCGGCCTGCTGATTTTCGGCGGCAGTATTGCGCTATATACCGCCTTTGGCGGCTTCCGCGCCAGCGTGCTGAACGATGCGATGCAGGGCCTGGTGATGCTGCTGGGAACGTTTTTGCTGCTGTATGCGGTGATCCACGCGGCAGGTGGAATGCACAGCGCCGTTGCCAAACTGGAAGCGATCGATCCCCGGCTGATTACGCCTTCCGGTGTGGATAATATTCTGACGCCAACGTTCCTCGCCTCTTTCTCGGTCCTGGTCTGCTTCGGGGTGATTGGCCTGCCGCATACCGCCGTGCGCTGTATCTCCTATAAAGACAGCAAAGCGGTACATATGGCGATCGTTCTCGGTACTATCGTGGTCGTTGTGCTGATGCTGGGTATGCATCTGGCCGGTGCACTTGGCCGCGCAGTGCTGCCGGATCTGGCGATCCCCGATCAGGTGATCCCAACGCTGATGATCCAGGTATTACCGCCGCTGGCTGCAGGGATCTTCCTTGCCGCTCCGATGGCGGCGATCATGTCAACGATCAATGCCCAGCTGCTACAATCATCGGCAACGATCGTGAAAGATCTCTACCTGCGCGTGCGGCCTGAGCATATGGCGAACGAGCGCCTGCTTAAACGCTTCTCCAGTCTGGTAACGCTGGTGTTGGGTTTGCTGCTGCTGCTGGCGGCGTGGAATCCGCCCGATATGATCATCTGGCTTAATTTGCTGGCCTTCGGGGGGCTTGAAGCCGTGTTCCTCTGGCCGCTGGTGCTGGGGCTGTACTGGGAAAAGGCGAATGCCGCCGGTGCTCTGAGCAGCATGATTACCGGTGCTGCCTGCTACACACTGCTGGCCAGCCTGCACGTTGAACCGATGGGTTTCCACCCGATTGTGCCCGCGCTGCTGCTCAGCCTGCTGGCATTTATTGCCGGTAACCGTTTTGGTCACTCTGCCGCTGAACCGCAGAAGACCTCCACCCTGTTTGAATAAGAGAATTGCTATGCCCTGGATACAGATGAAGATTAATACGACCGGCGCTCAGGCTGAAGAACTCGGTGACGCACTGATTGAAAACGGCGCGGTATCGGTGACCTTCCAGGATACGCACGATAATCCGGTTTTCGAACCGCTGCCGGGCGAAACCCGCCTGTGGGGCGACACCGATGTGATCGGCCTGTTTGACGCCGAAACCGAGATGCCGGACGTGATCGCCGGACTGGAACAGCATCCGCTGCTGGGATCGGGCTTCCACCACAAGATCGAGCAGATCGAAGATAAGGACTGGGAACGTGAGTGGATGGACAATTTCCACCCGATGCGTTTTGGTCAGCGTCTGTGGATCTGCCCAAGCTGGCGCGATGTGCCCGATCCTGAGGCGGTTAACGTGATGCTCGATCCGGGGCTCGCCTTTGGCACCGGCACCCATCCCACCACAGCGCTCTGCCTCGCATGGCTGGATGGCCTGGACCTGGTGGGTAAAACAGTAATCGATTTTGGCTGCGGCTCCGGCATTCTGGCCATTGCGGCGCTGAAGCTGGGTGCAGCACAGGCGATTGGCATTGATATCGATCCTCAGGCTATTCAGGCAAGCCGTGACAACGCTGAACGTAACGGTGTTTCTGAACGCCTGTCGCTGTACCTGCCCCACCAGCAGCCGGACAACCTGAGTGCCGATGTGGTGGTCGCCAATATTCTTGCAGGCCCGCTGCGCGAGCTGGCACCGCTGATTAGCGTGTTACCAAAAAGCGGTGGTCATTTGGGGCTTTCCGGCGTACTGGCGAGCCAGGCAGAAAGCGTCTGTGAAGCCTACGCAGACACCTTTACTCTCGACCCGGTCGCCGAGAAAGAGGAGTGGTGCCGTATTACCGGTATCCGCCACTAAAATTTCGCTGGTACAGGTCATTAGAACTGTGCCAGCGCGTTCTTTGCGTCACATGTGCCAAATAACACCCAATCTGACGTGAAAAATGTTGTTATATTGGTCACAAAAAAAGAAAAATCTTTGTACACAATTTCAGCATATTTTTTTAATTTATTGTTTTATATGAATTAAAATATACAACATGAGCTGAGCTACGCACGACATTGACCGCTAGCGTTAGATTGTTCAAAGTTTGGCCTTTCATCTTCCTGAAAAAATGCGTAATATACGCCGCCTTGCGGACACACTATGGTCACTTTTTTTTCATGCGCATAGGAAATCACCAGCTTCGTAATCGATTGATTGCAGCCCCGATGGCCGGGATCACCGACAGGCCGTTCAGGACCCTTTGCTATTCAATGGGCGCTGGAATGACCGTATCCGAGATGTTGTCGTCTAACCCTGAAGTTTGGGCCAGCGATAAATCACGGTTGCGTATGGTACACAGTGATGAGCCAGGTATTCGTACCGTGCAAATTGCAGGTTGTGACCCGGAAGAGATGGCACAAGCCGCGCGTATCAATGCAGCATCAGGTGCGCAGGTCATTGACATCAACATGGGATGTCCGGCCAAAAAAGTGAATCGGAAAATGGCAGGTTCGGCACTGCTGCAGCACCCTGAGCTGGTGAAGTCTATCCTCTCGGCGGTGGTCAATGCAGTTGACGTACCGGTAACATTAAAGATTCGCACCGGCTGGGACAGCGACAACCGCAACTGCGTAGAGATTGCCCAATTGGCTGAACGCTGCGGTATTCAGGCCCTGACAATTCATGGACGCACACGCGCCTGTTTGTTCAACGGCGAAGCTGAGTACGACAGCATTCGGACAGTTAAGCAGAACGTATCCATTCCGATTATCGCGAATGGAGACATTACTGACCCGCATAAAGCCAGAGCTGTGCTTGACTATACGGGGGCTGATGCCCTGATGATAGGACGCGCGGCTCAGGGAAGACCGTGGATCTTCCGGGAAATCCAGCATTATCTGGACACTGGGGAGCTGCTGGCACCGATGCCACTGGCTGAAGTAAAGCGCTTGCTCATCGAGCACTTACGGGAACTGCACGACTTTTATGGTCACCGCAAAGGATACCGTATTGCCCGAAAGCACGTCTCCTGGTATCTCCAGGAGCATGCCCCAAACGACCAGTTTCGGCGCACATTCAACGCCATTGAGGATGCCAGCGAACAGCTGGAGGCGTTGGAGGCATACTTCGAAAATCTTGCGTAATTAGAAATAAAGAGCTGACAGAACTATGTTCGAACAACGCGTAAATTCTGACGTACTGACCGTATCTACCGTGAACTCACAGGATCAGGTGACCCAAAAGCCACTTCGTGATTCGGTCAAGCAGGCACTGAAGAACTATTTTGCTCAACTGAATGGTCAGGATGTGAATGACCTGTATGAGCTGGTACTGGCTGAAGTAGAACAGCCTCTGTTGGACATGGTGATGCAATACACCCGTGGCAACCAGACCCGTGCAGCCCTGATGATGGGTATCAACCGCGGAACACTGCGTAAGAAACTGAAAAAATACGGCATGAACTGATACTAATCAGTTATGTGTTTGATAAAAGGCGCTCCTCGGCATGGGAAGCGCCTTTTTTAATGGCCTTGACCCGTCCTGAATAGCGTTGACACGTTCCCGACTTAAATACGGAGAACGTGATGATGACTGAGTTCAAACGCAC